>NZ_JAZDQE010000003.1:0-647286 GCF_037963805.1 Cohnella sp. 56
CACCTCCGCGTGATTTGTAGTTTACGGGTATCCCTGCAACTCCAGCATACAAAAAACACGCCCAAAGCCAACGGATTTCATGCCGTTTTGTGCCTTGAGCGTAGCGAAAGGAATGGGTATAACGATGGAGAAGATCGAACGCGTAATTGTAATCGGTTGGGACGGCGCGGGGATTTTTGTACAGGATGCGAATACGCCGAATCTGGACCGCTATGTGTCCATGGGCACATTCACGTTCGAGGCACAGACCGAGTCGCCGTCGATCAGCGCGGAGTGCTGGGGGTCGCTCATGCATGGCGTGTCTCCCGACAAGCACGGCCTGAACAACGACAAGGCGGACCGGGAGACGTACCCGGCCGATTCTCCGTATCCTTCGATCTTCCGGGTCGCGCGGGAGGCGTGGCCAGAGGCGAAGCTGGCGGCGTTCAGCGCCTGGCGGCCGATCAATTCGGGCATCGTCGAGGATGGGATCGGCGTGTACAAGGCGTCGATGGACGACGCCGGACTGGCGCAGGCCGCAGCGGATTATATTCGGACCAATCCGGACTTGAAGCTGCTCTATATCGAGCTTGACCTGCCGGATGCGGCCGGGCACCAGCACGGCTACCATACGCCCGGCCAGCTCGCGGCGATCGGGGAGACGGATGCGAATACCGGCGTCATTCTGCGCGCGATCGAGGAAGCCGGTCTGTCCGGCGACAGCCTGCTCATCTTCGTCACCGACCACGGCGGCGGGGGCGAGGACAAGTACGGTCACGGCAGCGATCACCCGATGGACAAGACGATCTACTGGGGCTGCGTCGGTCCCGGCATCGCCGCAGGCGCCGCGCTTCGGGCTGAATTCTCGATCAGGGACACGGCGGCCGTCGTCGTCCATGCGCTCGGGCTCGAGGCGCCTGCGGCTTGGGAAGCGAAGCTGCCGCAGGGCTTGTTCTCGCCGCAGTGAAGGCATGCATGGCATGGCGTGTCATGTCGTGCGTTCGTGGGCACCGCGCACAAGTGCACGATGGATAGCGCCGGCAGGTTTAAATGTCGCTGACGAGACGCTCGACCCTGCACTTTTGGGCGATAGCAGCCCGCGACTCGCCCAACTGCGGCGCTACCTTGTACTTTTGCAGGATCGCCTCCGTACGACGAACGGTGATAGGAGACTCACCCCTCGCTCCAGGCGCAAATTGCACCAACATGCAGGAAGATATTCAGGGAGGAAACCCAAATGACGAGCCGACTGCGCTACAGAGAAGACGGGACCTTTAAGATCGTGCAATTCACGGATGTGCACTGGCAGAACGGGGAGGCCGAGGACCGGCGGACGGAAGACCTGATGCGTCTCGTGCTGCGCGAGGAAGCGCCGGATCTGATCGTCTTCACGGGAGATATCGTATACAGCGAGCATTGCGAGGATCCCCGCCGGTCTCTGCGCGAGGCGGTCAAGACTGCGGACGAGAGCGGCATCCCGTGGGCGGCCGTGTTCGGCAATCACGATGCCGAGGCGAAGGTGACGCGGGAGCAGCTGCTGGACGTGCTCCTGGAGCACGACCGTTGTCTGGCGCGCCACACGCCGGGCATCAGCGGGTTCGGTAATTATGTCTTGACGGTAGCGGGCCCGGACGGGGCAGACGCCGCCGCGCTGTACTTCCTGGACAGCGGCGACTACTCCCCGCTTCCCCAAGTCGGGGGCTACGGCTGGATCCGCAAGGACCAGATCGACTGGTACGCGGCCGAATCCCGCAAGCTCGCGGCGATGAACGGCGGGAGCCCGCTGCCGGCGCTCGCCTTCTTCCATATCCCGCTGCCGGAGTACGCCGCCGTATGGGAAGGCAGCGTCTGCTACGGTACCAAGCACGAAGGCGTGTGCAGTCCGCAGCTCAACTCGGGCTTTTTTACGACGATGGTGGAGATGGGGGACGTCATGGGCACGTTCGTCGGCCACGATCATATCAACGATTATTGGGGAGAGCTGCACGGCATCCGCCTCGCCTACGGCCGCGCCACCGGCTACAATACGTACGGCAAAGAAGGCTTCCCGCGCGGTGCGAGGGTCATTCGTCTGACCCGGGGCGTGCGCGGCTTCGAGTCGTGGCTTCGCCTGGACGACGGCAGCGTCGATCCGCAGCCTACCGCGAACCGCGCTGAAGCCGAAGTCTAGCCGCGGCGAATGATTCGCCCACCGGACCGCTCGGCGCGGTCTTTTTAATACTGCATCATCAGCTTGCGGTATTGGCGGGGAGAGATGCCCTCTGCCTGTCCGAATATCCGGCTGAAGTAATGTCCGTCGGCGTAGCCAACCTGCTGCCCGACCTCTTGAACGGACAAGCTCGTCTCCCGGAGCAGCCTCCTCGCTTCCCTTAACCGCACAGTCTGAACGAAGGCGCCCGGGGCTTGTCCGGCCAGCTTCTTGAACAATTTAATCATATAATCCTCGCTTAGATTCAGCTTGGAGGCAAGCATCCGATTCGTCCACGGCTGGTCTGGCGCCGCTTCGATCTGCTTCAAGAGATCCCGAATGCCATGGGCATGCTGCGAGTCGAAGGCATCGGGCCGGAGCGCCGTGCGGCTGCGGAGCAGCAGGCCGAGCATCTGAAGCAGCAACGCCTTGCAGATAAGCTCATACCCGGGATTTCTCTGATTGAACTCCGTCACGAGGTCTTCCATCAGTTGGACGAACGCCGGCGGGGGCGTCGCCGACACTTCGCCGAATAGCGGAGCATGGCCTTCGGCGACCGCTTCGACGGCGAATCTATCCGGCGGCGCAGCCGTCTCCCGCACGATCATCTGCACGTCGGTCTTGATGTCGAGCTCGTCGAAAAAGTCGAAGTGAATGCCGATGAGCGTCGCGTGAGGAAGGGAGACGATCTCGTTCCGGTGCCGGACGCCGGGCGGGATGCACATCATCTGTCCGGCGCGGCAGACGTGGCGCTGTCCGTCGATCGTCGTCGCCGCCTCCCCTTGCTTGACGTACAGAAATTCGAAGTCGTAAATGCGCCGCTCAAGAAGCTCGCACTTCGGCAACGTCTGCACTTGGGCGTAATGAATGCTGGGCGACCATTCGTGAAACGGAGCGATCCGGCGGCGGGGGATACGGATGTCGGAATCGTCCACAAATTGAACTCCTTTCTCTACATCGTTCTCGCAGGCAACATGATAAAATCGCGTTATCCTTACATTACAATTGAAGATCACTGTCTGGCAAGAAGCGGAA
Source organism: Cohnella sp. 56 (assembly GCF_037963805.1). Lineage (NCBI taxonomy): Bacteria > Bacillati > Bacillota > Bacilli > Caryophanales > Paenibacillaceae > Cohnella > Cohnella sp. 56. The sequence continues at coordinate 3,203 of NZ_JAZDQE010000003.1, forward strand.
TTATGCACGACGGAGGTGCTGTGTATCGGGTGGGGAGCATGCTCCCGTTGCTATAATCGATTCACCTCGTTCGGACGGCGCGCTGCAGGCGTTCACGAACTCCGTTCTCTACGGCCCGCGCGCCGCTGCTGTGAGGACGTGGCGGCAGCTGCTGGAACGGGCCGGCTTCGAGATGCCGGTACATGGAAGTTCTTAAACTGAAGGCCATAAACTGAACGAGAGGTGGGCTAACGCAAGATGAGTCAATATGCGCTCCAAACCCAATGCTTGAGCTCGTTGTCGAAGGTGTTCGCGGACGAGGAGCTTCGGGACGCGCCCGTCGGCCGGGCGTCCGCGCTCCGGAACGAACGTTTCTCCTATCAGGTGGCTTACCGCTCGGAGGCGCTGCTTAAGCCGTTGGAGGTCAGCGTCGTATCCGAGCTGGCGCCGCGCATCTCCATCCGAACCGTCGGGCTCGTCCCGTCGGAGCTGCCTTGCCATGCCGATCACGATAGCGACGTGCTGCGGACGACGCCGGGGCTGTATCCCGATCCGTTGTACCCGCTCGAGCGGGGCAGCGTGTTCGCCGCGATGCCGGGTCAATGGCGTTCGCTCTGGGTGACGATCGAGCTCGACGACTCGGTCGAACCGGGTACGTACCCGGTCGAGATCCGCATCCTCCGGGAGGACGGCGAAGTCGCGGGTGCCGAGACGTTCGAGCTGGAGGTCATCGCCGCGGCGCTTCCTCCTCAGCAGCTCATCCATACCGAATGGTTCCACGTCGATTGCATCGCCGCTTATTACCGCGAGGAGGTCTGGAGCGAGAGACTGTGGGAGCTGCTCGGCCAATATATCCGGACCGCCGTTCGCAACGGCATGAACATGCTGCTGACCCCGCTGTTCACGCCCCCGCTCGACACCAAGGTCGGCGGCGAGCGGACGACGGCGCAGCTGGTCGACGTCGAGCGGACCGGGGACGGCTACCGGTTCGGCTTCGACAAGCTGCAGCGCTGGGTGGAGCTGTGCCTGACAAGCGGCGTCGAGTACTTCGAATTTTCCCATCTGTTCACACAATGGGGAGCGAAGCATGCGCCCAAGATTATGGGGACGGAAAACGGGACGTACAAGCGGCTGTTCGGCTGGGAGACGGATGCGGGCGGGGCGGAGTACCGCAGCTTCCTGGATGCGTTCCTCCCCGAGCTGGTCGCCTTCATCGAGCGCCATGGTCTGAAGGAGCGCAGCTACTTCCACGTCTCCGACGAGCCGGCGATGGAGGCGCTGGATGCCTACCGGGCGGCGAGCGGGATGATCCGCGGTCATCTGGCCGGCTATCCGGTCATCGACGCGCTGTCCGACTATGACTTCTATGCGACGGGGGCGGTCGACATCCCGATACCGGCGAGCGATCACGTGAAGCCGTTCATCGAGCAGGGCGTCGAGCCGCTGTGGACGTATTATTGCGTCTCGCAGAACAAGAAGGTGGCGAACCGGTTTTTCCATATGGCATCCTACCGCAATCGCATACTCGGCATCCAGCTCTACAAGTTCAATGCGGCCGGCTTCCTGCATTGGGGCTACAACTTCTGGAATTCGCAATTTTCCCTGTATCCGATCGATCCGTTCAAGGTGACCGATGCGGGCGGCGGATTCCCGTCCGGCGACGCGTTCGTCGTCTACCCCGGCGAGGACGGACCGATCGAGTCGCTCCGCCTGGTCGTGCTGCACGAGGCGCTGCAGGATCTCCGGGCGCTGCGGCTGCTGGAGTCGATGATCGGCAAGGAAGAGACGATGCGGCTCGTCGAGGAGGGCCTGGCGCAGCCGATCACGTTCGAGGACTACCCGCGGGACGCGAACTGGCTGCGGTCGCTGCGGGAACGCATCAACGAGCGGATTCAGTCGAGCGTGTCGGGCTTGTCCGACCGCGCGTAGGCGGCATTCTCGCGACAGCTCACATATCCGTCGAGCCGATCGCCTCTCGTAGTGCAGGCGATGCGTCCCATCGCGCGCCATCACATTAAGCATCATAAGATCGCCATTCCCGAGGTCTATTGGCCAAGTGGATGGCGATCTTTGTCGTTGAGAACTGCCGGATAGGTGTAAATAACGATAACAAACAGTTTGAACGTAAGAAAACCATTAGAGTATGCAGGTTAATCCGATAGATTTATCGAAAAGTTACAGACGGTGGCATTCCAGCATTAACCAATCAAATATTCGAGGAGAATTGTGATGGGAGAACGCGAGGAAATCGAGATTGAGCTTACGAGTCGCGATATGGTAGATTTCAATTTTTCGTATATGAAGCGCAACGGAGCGATATGGATTTTCCCCTTTTTGGGCATTATTTTTCTCATTAATGTCATTGCTCAACTGTCGCTCGGCAAACCGTTCGGATCTTATGCGTTCAGTTTGTTCTTCGTGATATTCAGTGTTTTGCTGCCGGTCACGATCTACCGAAGTGCGGTCCGCAGCTATCAAAACAAGTTTCTGCAGGAGAAAAAACGCTACGAGTTTACGCCCGAAGGCTTCCGGATGGAATCCGAGTCTACGACTGCCAAGGTGCTATGGCCGGATGTGCAGAGAGTTATCGTGAACAAGAAGGGGATCTATCTGTTCATCGCCAGCAATGCTGCGCATCTTTTTCCGCAACGGTTCCTGACGGGGAAGGATCGCATCCGGACGATGATCATGCAGTATACGACAACGAAAAGCCGTTCACGAGGCAAATCGAAGCTTTGGGTTAGCGTGGTGATTTACCTGCTCATCTTCATCGTCACAGTCGGTATCGTGCAATTTTATATAGCCAAACACGGCAGTTAGTGTCTCTCACCCAAAGTTAGGAGGAACAACGATGCTCTTCATGCTGATCGTCAAAGCCTCGAAAAATTCGGAGGCCGGAAATCTCCCAAGCCCTGCGCTCATGGATGCGATGTCGAAGTACAATGAGGAGTTGGCAGCAGCGGGCGTACGGGTTTTGGCGAAAGGGCTTCATCCAAGTTCGAATGGCATCCGCATCTCGTTTCCGAATCCGGGAGAGGAGCCTGTGGTTACGGAAGGGCCGTTTACGGAGTCGAATGATTTGGTTGCCGGATTCATTCTGATCGAGGTGAAGTCGCGGGAAGAAGCCATCGCGTGGGCCATGCGGATGCCGGACCCGCAGGGGTATGGAGAAGGCCGGATTGAATTGCGCCAAGTGTTCTAGGTGGCAGAGCCGGAGGAGCTGCAACGAGAGGATTTGTCGTCAGAGGTGATTATCATGGCTTGCGTTCATGAATTCGGGATATTAGCGTTCGATCATCAGACAGCAGACATCGATTATGAGCCGCACGAATACAACTGTATTTCTGTTGATGATGATATTATCAATAGTTTGATTCCGAATTTATCGATGATGAGAACCTATTTTCATTCATTTAATCGCCCTGAATATGGTTTGGCTCATTGGGGAATTACCATTATTCCGCCTGAGTCCTTGTCATTATTTTACGATGTAGTCACAGCTTCCAAGTATTTTAAAAGGTCCTCCGGGCTCCATGAACTGGCATCGAAAATTGTGCAGGCAAAAGCGGAAAATAAGCACATGATACACTTTGGAATTTGATGCAGGGCCATAGCGCTCCATAAAAGGAGAAATCGAATGGTAAAGCTGCTGAGCGGGTTAGCCATCTTTTTCGTCGCGGCGGGGATTTTCTCGGGCATCGTCCTGGGACTGTACGACTCCGACGGGTTTGGCTGGGGCCTCGCCATTGCGTATTGGATCGGCGGAGTGATCGCCGGCATCTTGTTCTTCGCGATCGCCATCATCATGGAGTATGTCGAAGATACGAATGCCCGCATACGGAATCTGGAATATGAGCTGCTCCACAAAAACGCATCCCCAACCGCACCGGCCAAAATCGGCAATACCAAAGCCAACCTGAGCAAGCTGCGCGGATTCCAACTTGGAAAGTCGGGTGAGGAATGATGGAAGTCAATGTGACGGAGCGTCTGCCAGACCCGGCAAGCTTAAAAAAGCTGATGAAAATCCAAGCGTCGCTCAACATTATTTTTTGCCAGGATGAATGGCTTCGTTATCATAGCTTTGTTCCGAATTGGGACGCAGATATCGATATGGCCAAAATCGATAATGGCGCGGGGGATCATCTCATTATTTTGTTTTCCCCCGAAGGGTCCATCATAAAAGGCTTCGATCATGAATCCGAATTAAGCCCCTACGCGCAAGATGAACATCAAGTATGGCCGGGAATTTATGATGATGTTCCAAAGGAATTATTAGGTTTGCTGGAAGACGATGCAATTGAACAGGACGATGCGACTTTTTGTATGTGGCGTAAAAACGGTGACACGAACTGGCACCAGGGGAACGTTGAGATTCCGGAAGGGGCAAGCGACGGCTCTGATTTTTTGGTGGGCTGTATATTCCAGACGCCGGAAAATTTTGCAGAGTTCGCAGCAGGTTATTTTGAATTATCACCCTCGTTAGAGGTTGTTGCACAGATTTACGATGGTGCCTCCATTACGGAAGAGATGATCCATACGTTAAATCCCGACTGCGATGTAAAGGAAGTTCTTCAAGAGTTAGAGTCGCTGCGCTTAAGGAATTAGTGAAGGTAAAACTAAAAGCGGCAGAGAGACACTTTACATGATAAATACAGGGAACTTTAAAACTGCGAAACAACTTGCAATTCTAGGCGAATATTATGCTGATTGTATTCAAACTCAAGTAGATAAATCCGTAAATTTTTTGTTCGGTCCTGCCTATAAAGAAATTCCACTAGCAGTTGCTGCATCGACTGCTCTATACAATAACTACTCGGTTGAAACCGATATTCACAAAATTCTTGTAGGCCATGTCCTCCTGTTTTGCTCGGGGACGAATGACCATACAACTGGTTCGTCTTTATATCCAAGTGCAGCGAGCAGATGCTTAACGCAATGAGGCTGTGTATAGGTCGCGCGTATAAAGCTTCAATTCGTTTTTTTTACTTTCGAATTCCGATCGGGCGATTCTTTCCACGTCTTGGTATTTTGGTACGTGATATGAGCCTCGTCCAGAATGACGCGTACCGTTTCAACGGAAATCGCAGGCACGATTTTCTTCTGCTCCACCGCTTCTTTCAGTTTGGCCAGGGACCAATGGGTAAAAGGGTAGCCGAGCACCTTGGGAGGAATTCAATGATGTCAGCCCGCTGCTCTTCGGTAGAGGTGGCAGCCGTCCGCCGCCGTAATTCGGTTTCAGCGAGGCCATCCCTTCCGTGTTAAAACGAAGGATGGTTTTCCGAATATGTTCGCCGGAAATGTGATACAGGCTGATTTCCGGCACCTTCATTTTTTGAGCCGAAGCCAAAATCAGAAGGGCTCGCCGTACCTCAACCGGATCAGCGCCTTTCCTTGCGATTCGCAGCAAGCGATTCCCTTCTTCGCTGCTCAAATCTCGTACAAAAATCGTCATGACTCTCACCCCGTTTGCAAATGCTGCATTCGCCGAGAAAACAATAAATAGGATTGCAATCATCGTTACAAACAGTTTCTTTTGAATTTACATCACAGTCTCCTCCGCTTCATATTTTGATAATCAACTATTCTACCCTCCTTCTTATCAAGCCACTAGGAGTGGTCAATGGAACTGTACGCGCAGCAAGCGTCTGTTCAATGCAGGGAGAAAGTTTGAGGAGATCCCCATGGGCGTACTTGCGGTGTCTATGTTGGAGGAGAACCGCAAAGAAGTCTTCGATGAGACACGCAGGTCCATTGAGCTCATGAAGCCGGACAGATGGTGCCTTTCAATTTCGCTTTATAGATAATACGGAGAACCGTACCACAAGTGACGGCAAGTTTTTTTGGAAAAACTCGCATTGGACGTGAATAGGGGCTTTGCCGGGCATGGTTTGGTTTGACGGCAAAGTCGCCGCAAACGGGCTTCTGTGAGCTTTTTGAGGTCACAGAACGATGCGGCATCTGGAGGGGGACTTTTGCTTGCGGAAAGCAAAAGCCCCCTCCGTCTGTTTGGTGGAAGGGGTAAGTTCAAAAAATGTTTCTGGATGGTCGGGTTAAACTCAAGCTCGATGCCGGACACCTTTTTCCGGTCCTTCATGTGAACATGCTGGGGTGTGGAGCAGCTTCTTCTGCGTCTCGGGAGGGGAGTCCTTCAGCAGCTTGTGGAACTGGGTCAACGCTTTTCGCACTTGCTGTAGGGGAACGGGTTCCGACACGTTGTCCTCCAGTCGGCCCTCGATCTCGCTTCTCCGGGTCAGTAGCCGCTCTTGCCACTCCTTCAACTCGCTAAGCCGCTCCAGAAACAGATCTTCGTCGACACTGCTTGCTTCGAACAGCTTGAAGAAACGATCCCGCTGGCTCTTGATGCTTGAGAGTTCCTTGTCGATCGAAGCACGTTCCCTCTCAAGCGGAACGATGCTCAGGGCGCGATCCTTGTTGATCTTGGTCACGACATCCTCCAGCACTTTCGGCTTCTGAAAGGCTTGGGCGATTCTTTCAAAAACAATGCTCTCGACCAGGTCAGCGCGGACGGAATTCGAACTGCACACCCTACGTCCGCCGTCTTCGCGGTTCAGCCCGACGTTGCCGAGGTTGAGCACGTTGTCTCCCGTTTCGAGAATGACGATGTAGCCGCACTTGTCCAGGCAAAAATCGTTACTATCTTCGTCCTCTTGTTCGTCTCTTAGCTGATGGAAGTATTCCTCGATACGATCGAGAAGTGCCGCCGGAAGTGCTCCGGCGCCGCGCAGGACGTCGAAATCCTGCTGTGTCTTGATGATCCTCATTCTTACATCCCTCCTGAAAAAGTTGAAGACCCCTCGTAGAAGAGGTCTTTGGGTATTCATAATCATGAAATATGTTTTTTTGGTTGGGACTTTTCGAATTTTCTGAAACGCAGCAAAGCAGGACCTTTTCTATGTTCATTAAACGCTTTACAAATCCTGGACTTGGTCATACAATTACTTTATTGTGGTAAAGTGGTAGTGTGATGAAGCATAAAGGGGGGGATTCATTTTGTTTAAAGCGATTTTTCTTGATTTTTATGGCACAGTTGTTCATGAAGATGATGTTTACATTGAAGACATTTGCAAACGTTTATTAAGTTCTTCATCGGTTTCAGCTAATCCCAAGGAAATCGGTGATTATTGGTGGAAATCAATGTCATCCAATTTTAAGACTTCACACGGCAATCATTTTAAATTGCAAAGAGAGTTAGAACTAGAATCTTTAAGTGACACCATCCAATATTTTAGGTCATCCGAGAACCCACATGAAATTAGTGATATTTTGTATGAACATTGGATGCGGCCAGAAATTTTTGAGGATAGTAAGGAATTCATAAAAAGAAATACTATTCCTATTTATGTTCTTTCCAACATTGATCGCTCTGATATAACGAGTGCGATCGCGTATAACAATTTAGAATTTAATTATATTATTACAAGTGAAGATGTCCGTTCTTATAAGCCTAGACCAGAAATGTTCGAAAGAACGCTTAAAGATTCAGGATTGAATCCGAATGAGGTTTTACATGTGGGCGATTCTCTGACGAGTGATGTGAGTGGGGCTAATAGCATGGGAATTCCAGTAGCTTGGGTAAATCGTAAAGGAAGACAAATTCCGGAATTTGTTCGTCCTGACTATGTTATTACAAAACTGACCGAACTACTTACTTTGTAACCGAACTGGACTTAACGAAGGATGTTTGTAAAGTTTTGATGTGAAAGGCCTTCAGTAAAGGATGGCCTTTCTTCAAACTTGCCGTACAGACAGAGCGGAGAACCGTACCACAAGTAGGGCGAAAGAAGCGGGAGTGTTATTGGCAAGCTACCGTTTAAAATGCGCAGTCCGCTACAGGAGAAGCGGGCGTTTTGTCGAATTGTAGCCTATAGTAACGTTAAATGTGGAGGACTCCCATGATCGTGCGGACGAAGCTCTATATCCCCCATATGCGTCACGAGGTGGTGGCTAGACCGAGGCTGACTCGTAAGCTCAATGCGGGAATGCAAGTCAAACTGACGCATATCTCCGCGCAAGCCGGCTATGGCAAAACAACCGCGTTAGGCCAATGGGCGAAACAAGGCGACGCGCTTGTCGCCTGGCTTTCACTGGATGCGAGGGATAACGATTATATTCAATTTTGGAACGGCGTTACGGCTTCGATTCAGGAGGTAGTCCCAGGCTTTGGAGAGGAGATCCGCTCATTCCTTGAAAAGGGGCTTGGGGCGTCCCAGGCGTATGCGGTGCCTTCGCTGCTGAACGATCTGGATCGAATAACGAACGAGCTGGCGGTTGTTCTTGATGACTATCACTTCATCGAGAGCGCTATTATTCATGATTCTTTGGCTTATCTGCTTGAACATCTGCCCTCCCACGTTCATCTCTATATCACGAGCCGCAACGAGTTGGCGATACCGACCGCCAGACTTAGGGCCAAGGGCGAGTTCAATCTCATCACGATGCAGGACATGCGCTTCCTGCTGGACGAAGGGCATGTCTTCTTCCGGAACATGACCGATTTAGGGTTAACTTCAGAGCAAGTGGCGGAGCTGCTTCATCAGACCGAGGGCTGGATCAGCGGGCTGGAGCTGGCGGCGATCTCTCTAAGGAACAGCGATAATATCGCTGAATCCATCCGTCAATTCAACGGGCGACAGCATCATATATCGGATTATTTGCTGGAAGAAGTCTTCCGTCATCTAACGGAAGATATGCGATCCTTTCTCCTGGCAACGTCTATACTAAGTCGAATGAATGATTCCCTATGTCAGGCTGTAACCGGCCGGCCGGATAGCGGGCGCTATCTGGAGAGATTAGAGCAGTTGAACTTGTTCATCATCCCCTTCGACGACCAGAGGAGCTGGTATCGGTATCATCATTTGTTCTCGGACTTTCTGCAGCGCATGGGGGCGAGGACGGATACGAACGACTGGGTGCAAGCGCATGGGAATGCAGCTTGCTGGTTGGAGCGCAATGGACTGGACGAGGATGCGATGGAGCATTACCTGGCAGGACATCACTATGCGGATGCCGTTCGATTAATCGAGAAAAATCTGGATGCGCTGGTGCAGTCCGAGAGTATTGCGTTTATCAGATGGATGAGGGCGATCCCGGAGTCCTTTTTTGCCGAGAAGCCCCTGGTCGAATTGTTCTATATCACGGTGCTGTCGGGCATAGGGGATCATGAAGCGGCTTCGCTTCGGATCGGACAGGCCAGGGCTCGGTTCCAAGCGCTGAAGGAGAAGCTGAATGAGCCGGAATGGAAGCAGGCGATGGGCAATATTTACTTTTTCAGCGCGGTCGACGCTTTTCTGATAAAGGACTTGGTCAAAACCTCCGAATACTATGAGCGATGTGAGCGCTATATGCCGGAGGGGAGCGTCTTCCAAACGATGTGGCGCTACCAATATGTCGGCTATGACCCCTTTACGGATTTTTTGGCGCATATCAATGATCTGCATGCAGCCGATTTGTTCTTATCCCGGTGGGGCGATGCGTTGGGGAACAAGACGCAGTATCCGCTTGCGGGCACCTTCCTCGCGGCTTATAGCCGATTGCTGTACGAGTGGGACCGGCTGGAGGAGGCGGAGCGGTATGCCAATCTGGCGCTTGGACGGAGAGATGTCAAGCCCTACGTACGGATCTTCATTCAGGTCGCCACCAGCGCTTCGTGGATTCAACAGGCCCTGGGCCGCCCGGGCCGGGCGGCCGAGCTGCTGGAGGACTTGAAGTCGCAGCTTGACGCGCCCGAATATCGATTATTCATATTGAAGATCGAAGCCGAGCAAGCTTGTCTGGCGCTGCGTCAAGGCGCTGTCGCAGAGGCGCTTGCATGGCTGCGAGGCTGCGGTTTGTCCCATACGGACGAGGTCGCGCTGCTGCAGGTTCAAGCGTATATGGCCTATGCCAGGGTGCTCTCAGCCGGCGGACAGTGGGAGGAAGCGCTGGGCCTGTTGGACCGGCTGGATGCGTTGCTGCGCAGGGAGGATCGTCTCCGGGACCGAATCAAGGTGCTCATCATGCAAAGCGTGACCTTGCAGCGCATGAGCCGGGCGGCGGAGGCGCTGGCCAAGCTGGAGACCGCGCTCCGGCTGGCCGAGCCCGAAGGCTATATTCGGAGCTTCGTCGACGAGGGCAAGGAGATGGAGCTGCTGTTGTCCGCTTATGGGAATACAAGGCCGGCGGCTCACGTTCGAGATCCGGCAGGAGATGTCCGGGCCTATGCCAAGCGGCTGCTTCAATTGATGCAGTCCGCGGCGGAACCGATGAGAAGCGTGCTGACCGAGCAGGAGACGAAGATCCTGCAGCTGATCGCGGACGGCCTGCCGAATAAGGAGATCGCCCTTCGCCTGAATATTACGGGGGAGACCGTCAAGACGCATATCAAAAGCGTGTACAGAAAGCTTGAGGTAAACAACCGCGTACGGGCACTTCAGCGTGCCAGAGAATTAAGGATATTGGGCTGAGCTCATTCTCCCGCGCATCCCCCGGACGGGGGATTTTTTTTTGTACCATATCGTTTTATAGTAGGTTGAAGTTTCAAGAATCGACAAGAAGTCACCTGAGTAAGCAGTCACCAGAATAAAGAAGTGGAGTGAATGACAAGTTGCTGAAGAAGGGCGCTATCCTTTTATTACTGGCGTTGATGGTGTGGTCCTCATTTTCGTTTGCGTCGCCGGCTTCGGCCGATACGGGTTCCATTGACACGAGCAAGATGTTTAAGTGTGCAGATGAGCTTGACTATTGCAAGTTTCCGGGGACGCAGGTTGTCTATTTTGGCGCGAACGGAGCCTATAATTCTGCTACGTTTACCTCAGGTGTGACATGTATGATCGATTATCTCCATGTCAGCGATCCCATCAATGGTGTAAAGAAAGCGTGTTACGTCGCCAAAGGGAGTGTGGAGTATTACAGCACTGGCGCTGCAACCGGGAGTGCGCCAACCGATAGTAATTCATATGAAGTGGGGGCAACTGTTACGGTTCCGGACCAAGGGGGGCTGGAGAGACCGGGTTTTATCTTCGCGGGCTGGAATACGATGTGGGATGGAACGGGGACTCTCTATCCTGCAGGCACTACCTTCACGATGGGGAATGCCAACTTGAGGTTGTATGACTGGTGGAAGTGGGGAGAGCCTGCAGCGTCCGTGTATAGTGGAACGGGAACAGCGAATGATCCGTTTCAGATTGCAACTCCCCTGCAATTAGATAAGCTCAGAAACTACTTCTTGGAGAGTGACTTGTATTTCAAGCTCACGGCCGATCTGGACCTGAGCGATTATCAGTCAGGAGCAGGCTGGGAGCCCATTGGGGGAGAAAATACGCCATTTAGGGGGAATCTGGATGGCAATGGACACAAGATCACAAACCTCTTTATTGATCGGTCAGCCGGTTTTACAGGGCTATTTGGCTTTATTAACAACGAAAATGCCAGCGTGACCAATCTGAAACTAGTGGATGTGAATATTAAAGGATCTAACTACGTTGGTGGTTTGGCGGGTTGGAATAGCGGAACGATGAGCAACATCTATGTTACGGGAAGTATAACAGGCGTTACGAAGACAGGCGGTTTGGCAGGTGGAAGTGGAGGAGCAATTACCAACAGTTACGTTGCAGGAAGTATATCAGGAAGCTATACTACCGGCGGCTTCGTAGGGCAAAATTATGGTCCGATTGACCAAAGCTATCATACGGGAAGTATAACAGGGATCGAAAGTGTCGGCGGCTTGGTCGGCGAAAATAACGCTCCAATCAGCAACAGCTATCATACAGGGAGTATAACAGGGACCAACAATGTCGGCGGCTTGGTCGGTGAAAATTATGCTCCGATTGACAAGAGCTATGCTGCGGGAAGTGTAACAGGAAGCAGTGAAGCAGGCGGTTTGGTCGGTTATAATTATGCTACGGTTAGCGATAGCTTCTATGACTCGGAAACAACGAACCAATCGGATACAGGTAAGGGCATTGGCTTATTGACTTTAGATATGAGGAAGCAAAGTACCTATGCGGGCTGGGATTTTACAAGCATATGGGGGATAAACGCGTCAGGCAATAACGCATATCCTTATCTGCGTGCGATACAAAAATTTGTGACTTACGATGGTAACGGCAGCGATAGCGGGGTCACACCGGCAGATAGCAACTCGTATGAGCAGGGTGTCACGGCATCGGTGTATGGCAACACAGGCAGCTTGGCCAAGACAGGCTACACGTTCGCGGGCTGGAATACGCAAGCGGACGGCAGCGGCACGGACTATGCCGCAGGCGCTGCGTTCACGATGGGGACGGCGGATGTGACGCTGTATGCGCAGTGGACGAAGAATCCTACGTACACTGTGAGTTATGATGCCAACGGAGCTACGTCCGGAAGCGTACCTGCGGATAGCAGTTTGTACGAGCAGAACGCTGCGGTGTCGGTGTCCGGCAACGTCAGCGGCTTGGCGAGGACAGGCTACACGTTCGCGGGCTGGAACACGCAAGCGGACGGCAGCGGCACGGATTATGCTGCGGGCGCTGCGTTCACGATGGGAACGGCGGATGTGACGTTGTATGCGAAGTGGACGAAGAACCCCGTGCCCGTGCCGGCATACGCCGTGAGCTATGATGCCAACGGAGCAGCGTCCGGAAGCGTGCCTGCGGATAGCGGTTCGTATAAGCAGGGCGACACGGTGACGGTGCCGGGCAACACGGGCAGCTTGGCCAAGGCGGGCTACACGTTCGCGGGCTGGAACACGCAAGCGGACGGCAGCGGCACGGATTATGCCGCGGGCGCTTCGTTCACGATGGGGAAGGCGGACGTGACGCTGTACGCCAAGTGGCTGACGGCGAATACATCCAGCGACAGCGACACGGGATCGACGGGACCAACGGGATCGGCGGCTGCCGGCAATAACGTCGTCTCGTCGGACGGTACGCTCACGCTTCCCGTCGGCAAGTCAGGCGAGGTTAGCCTGGGGAACCGGGTCAGGGTCGTGATTCCCGCCGATGCTTCCGGCAAAGCGCTGAAAATCACGATCCAACAAGTGACGGACACGCAAAATCTGCTCACGAGCAATGACGTGCTGGCCACCCCGATCTATGAAATTCTGAAAAGCTTCACGGAAAACTTCGAGAAGGATATCACGCTGATCTTCACGTTTGATCCGCAAGTGTTAAAAGGCAATCAGATTCCTGCCGTATTTTTCTATGACGAAGCAAAGAAGACCTGGGTCAAGGTCGGAGGCACAGTGAACGGGAATACCATTACCGTCAAGGTGAATCACTTCACGAAGTTTGCGGTATTCGGCGTAGACGAAGGGGCAGACCCGACGGACGGCGCGACGCCGTCGATCAGCCTCGGCGACATCTCGGGACACTGGGCGGAGACGAATATCAAGGAAGCGGTCGGCATGCATATCGTCGGCGGCTATCCGGACGGGTCGTTCAAGCCAAATGCCGCGGTGACGCGCGCGGAATTCGCGGTCATGCTGATGAATGCGTTGAAGCCGCAGCAAGAGGGAGCGGCGCTCGCATTCGCCGATAAGGAGCAGATCGGCGCCTGGGCGCAGCGAGCCGTTGCACAAGCCGTACAGGCCAGCATTATTCATGGATATGAAGACGGCACCTTCCGTCCGAATGCGAAGATTACGCGTGCCGAGATGGCGGTCATGATCTCGAGCGCGCTGGGACAGTCCGTCCAAGCGACGACAACCGGCTTCGCGGATGACAAGGATATTCCGGCATGGGCCAAGGGAGCGGTCGCGGCTCTGAGCCAGCTGGGCATCATCGAAGGCAAGGGCGCGAACCGGTATGCGCCTGGGAACCCTGCAACGAGAGCAGAGGCCGTGACGGTGCTGCTGAACATGCTGGCGCAAGAGAGCAGATGAAAGAATTCGTGAAAGAGAATTCGACACTGATACCTGAAGAGGTCTTCTATGCCGCAAATGTTTGATCATTTTCCACACATTCATGTGTACGATTCACTTCGCAACCCGATCGTTTGCTGTTCGAGGGAAATCAGGAACGTCAAGATGATCCGGCGATAGTGGTCAGACATATCAAGGCACCCATCCGGGTGCCTTTTAATTTCGCTCTATGGATAATACGGAGAACCGTATCACAGAAAACTCAATTCATTACACTTCTAACGGAGAACGATAGCTCAACGCCGCGCTCACACCCCGCTATCCGCACCCCCCGCCTGCTTGCGGAACTGCTGGGGATTGGCGTGGTACACCTTCCGGAACATCCGGGAGAAGTAGGAGAAGTTGTTGTACCCGAGCGTGCGGGCGATCTCGGAGATCGGGAGCGCGGAGCGGGAGATGAGCTCCTTCGCCATCCGCATGCGTTCGCCGAGCAGATAGTCGGTGATGCTGAGGCCCGTCTCCTTCTTGAACAGGCGGGACAGATAAGCCGGGTTCAGGTGGACGTATTCGGCCAGCATCTCGCGGGTGACGTTCTCGCCCAGATGATCGGCGATGTAGGCGCGCAGACGCTGGACGACCGACTCGTTCTGGAACAGGCTGCGGTGGATGGCGCCGATCCACTCCGAGCCGTACTTCTCCATCTGCTCCAGCGTCCGGGGAGGCGAGACGCCTTGGGCGAGGCCGTCGTCCCCCTGCAGCAGCTGGCTGGCCGACAGTCCCTTCTTCTGCAGATGATAGTGAATCATCTGCTGGAACCCCTGGTGGTACGCCTGGAGGGCGTCCGCCCCGAACCGCCGGTCCGCCCCCAGCGCCCGCAGGCTGGCGCGCAGCTCGCGGATCAGCTCGTCGGCCTTGCCGAGCTCGAGCAGCTGCGACCAGACGGCGAAGTCGGGCAGCGGCGGGCTCGCCGCCGCCGGCTCATGCGATTGCTCGGCCAGCCAATTGAGCTGGTTGGCTTCGCTCAGGTTGTTGTACTCCATGGCGAGCAGCGCCCTGTACATGGCGGCGAGCTCGTGCAGCGCCGCGGGCTCGCCGATATAGCACGACAGCTGGCAGTTCAAGTACTGCCGGCAGGCGGCGATATACTCCTGGCAGGCGCCGCTCAGCCGACCCGGCGTCAGAGCCGCGACTTCGTCGGGCGAGAGGAAGAGCAGGGCGACCGTCACGCCGTGCTTCGTCTGGACGACCTCCCCCCGGGCGTCGGCGACCAGCATCTCCAGCGCAGACTGGCGGACAGCGTACTCCATGACCTCCTCGTCGCGCGTGCTGAGCTCCCGCATCCAATTTTCCACGCTGACCAGTATCGGCAGCAGCCGGTCGCCCTCGCGCAGCTGTACGCCGTATTCGGCCGCCGTCGCCGTAGCGGACGATGCGCCGATGACGACGCGCTGTGCCAGCAGGTCGTACCAGAAGCGCTCGCTCAGCAGCATCTTCTTCCGGTTCCACAGATCGTAGTACGGCTTGTAGCTCTCGTTGCGTGCCCGCTCGCTGCGGCGTTCCTCCACGGTCTGCATTGCCCGCTTGATCGTCGCCTCCAAGGCCGGAAATTCGACCGGCTTCATCATATAGTCGAAGCTGCTCAGCTGAATGGCCCGCTGCATGAAGTGAAAGTCCCCGTGGGCTGTCAGGAAGATCGTCTCCGTATCGGGGGAATGCCCGTTCACCCACTCCAGCAGGTCGAGTCCGGTTCCCTTCGGCATCTCGATATCGCAGATCATGATATGGATGGTCTGTTCCTCGAAGTGCCGAACGGCGCCCTTCATATTATAAGCCTCGTACACGGCCGTGACGCCGAGACCTTCCCAGTCAATCGCGTCCTTCATACCCAGCACGGCATACATCTCATCGTCGACAATCAATACGTTCACGATCGAATCCCCTCCGTTGATCGTCGCTTCTTAGGCATGCAATAGGTTGGCGGATGTGTCGGACAGCTCGGCGGGCACCGTCAGATCGATCAGCGCCCCGCCCTCCGCGGCGTTGCCGCAAGCCAGCTTCGCCTCCGGCCCGTACAGCAGCTGCAGGCGGTGATAGCAGTTCCAGATGCCCAGATGCTTGCCGTCGGTCCGGCGGAAGTAATCGCCGCTCTGCATCGCATGCAGCACATCCTCGGGGAATCCGCTCCCGTTGTCGGCGATCCGGATGCGGCAGCGCTGCCCGCCCTCGATCGGCATCGCCTGAATCTCGATATGAAAGGGCTTCTCCATGAAGTCGAAGCCGTATTTGATCGCATTCTCGATGAAGGGCTGCACGATCAGCGGCGGAATCCGAACGCCGCGCGCGTCTGCCGCCAGGTCGATCCGGAACGTGAGTCGGCCCGGGAAGCGGTGCTGCTGAATGCGCAAGTAGCTGTCCATATGGTCGAGCTCCTCGGACAGCATCACGAACGGCTGATTCGTCTGCGTCGCGAACCGGAAGTACTTGACCAGGTTGAGACACATCGACTGGATGATCTCGTAGTTCTTGAGCTGCGCCAGGTTGTAGACGACATTGATACTGTTGAGCAGAAAATGCGGGTTGATCTGCAGCTGCAGATGCTTCAGCTCGGCCTTGTGCGTCCGAATCTGCTCCTCGTAGACGTGAATCTTCAGATCCTGGATCTCGTTGGCCATGCCGTTGAACGCGTCGTTCAGTGAGCTGAACTCCCTGGAGGCGGTGTCGCCCAGCCGAATCTTCCAATCTCCCCGCGTCAGCGTGCGCATGCCCTTGAGCAGGCCGTTCATCGGCCTGATGATGATGTTGTTCAAGTAGAGCAGGTAGAGCAGGAGCAGGGCGAAGGCAAAAAAGGGCACCCAGGCGATGAACTTGCGGAACCAGGCCAAGTTCTGGAGCATCCGCTTCTCGGGAATGAACGCGGCCAGCCCGACGTCGGTCGTGGCGACCGGATTGCTGACCGCGATGTAGGTCTCGTGCTTCCCGCGAATCCGCTGATAGTCCGCCCGGGCATCGACGACGGGCGCGTCTTCGAGACGTGCGGCGTCGTACGTGCCCGATATGAGCCGGCCCTGCCGGTCCGCGAACGCGGCGAAGCCGCCCCCGCCGAGCTGGATCAGCTCCAGCGGCACCATCAGATGGTCCAGGCGGGCCCAGCCGCCCAGATACACGCCGTAGCCGGTATCCACGAGACGGACGAGGCTGTCGACATCGCCGCAGCGCAGTTCCTTCCACCCGGAGAAGCGCGGATCGCCGGGCTTCACGGCCGCGAGCATGCGGTTCAGGCACGATTGAATCGCATCCGTCTCGTCATAGGAGCCGGTGTTGTAGTTCGTTGCAATCAGGTCCCGGTAAGCGGCATGGTAGGCGAATTGAATATCCACGCCGCTGTTGAACCGGATATACTGCTGCAGGCTGTTCCGGATCCGCACCTTGGCGAGCGTATACTCGGTGGAGTCGTCGATCAGCCCGTCCAGCGACAAGATATCCGAATTGTAGGAAGCCAGATCGTATAAATATTTCGACTCGTTGCCCAGCACGGCCTGAATCTGGTTGGCATAGAGGGTGATCATGTTTTTGTTGGCCTCGGCCGCCTGGCCGCGCAGCGCATCGGAGGCCGTGTGGTTGCTGTAGAGCAGCAGACAGACGAGCGGCAGCGCGATTGCGGCGAAGCCGACGGCCAACATCGATCGAAGCGATCTTTTCGGATTCATTTTCATCCCCCGGGCATTTTACTAGACATTATGGCACAACGTCCCACGGGGGGACAGCACAGAGAAAGGGAAAATGGAGCTGAGGCAAGCCCCAGCTCCGTCCGTATTATTTGCCTTGTGACTTCGCCCACTCGTCCAGCTGGCGCTGCTCCTCGGCGAGCACCTTCTGGAAGCCCGCGGCATCCCGCTTCGACTTGTACTTGGCCACCGTGGCGTCGACATCGACCGCACCGGAGTTCAGCACGTTGATGAATTCTTTATCGACGTTCTCCAGCGCAGCCTTCTCCGACTTGACCGGCGTCGGGTCGAAGGTGAAGCCGAGCGCGAGCGACTTCTCGGAGCTCGCGTTGAACTTCTCGAATTGCGCCCACTTGTCCGGATCTTCGTTGGCCCACAGGTAAGAGTTGAACTGGTTGCCGAACATCCAGCCGCCCGGCGTCGGATACCCCGTGTTCTGCCCGTCCACGCCTTCCGGATAGTCGATGACATTATCCGATTTTTTGACGTAATGCTTGCCCTCGACGCCCCAATCGAGCATGTTGAGCAGCTTCGGATCGGTATACAGCAGGTTCAGGAGCATCATCGCCCGATCCGGATCGCCGGAGGTGCGGGAGATGGCGAGCATGGCGCCCTGCGCTTCGCCGGTCGTCGTGTACGGCACGGCGGTCTCCACCTGAACGAGCGGGATGCCGAGCTGCACGGTCATTTCCTTGTCCTTGCCCGGCTTGAGCGATTGGCCGATGGCGAACGCCTTGCCGGCCTTGATCAGATTCTGGGCCTGATCGCTGTCGTTGGAAGTGACGACGTCCTTGTCGAACCAGCCGTTCTGGTTCCACTGGCGCATCCGCTTGAAGAAGTCGATGTACTTGGGATCGGTCAGTCTGTCGATCACCTTCAGTTCCTTGCTGTCGCGCGGCAGATCGCCGTCGTAGTTGGCGGCGCCCCAGGTCTGCGAGAACTTGTTGCCGGCGATCGGGATGATGCCCGGCTCCTTCTCCTTGATCGTCTTGAACATCGCTTCCATGTCTTCGAGCGTCTTGACGCCCTCGGTATTGAACTGGTACTTGTCGACGAGCGACTTGTTCAGCAGGAAGCCGAAGCCTTGGGCGAATTCCTTTTTGGTCGGGAGGGCGAACAGCTTGCCGTTGATCTGCGCGCCCTTCAGGAAGTCGTCGCCGAGCACGCCGGGGATGTCCTTGCCGTTTTTGGCCATCAGATCGGACAGCTCGAGGAATTGACCCTTCGATACGTCGATGGCGTAGTTGTACCAGTTCGCCGTGAAGATCAGGTCGAACTGCTCGCCGGATATTTTCATCAGATTGGTCTTGTCGAGCCAGGAGCCCCAGTCGATCGGCTTCAGCTCGATCGTGGCGTTAATTTTCTCTGTCAGATACTTGCTCATCTCGTCCTGGACGAGCTGCAGATCGGCAGACGCCGAGCCGGGATAGATCAGCGTCAGCTTGTACGGCTTCAGGTTCGCCGCCGCGCCGCCGCCGCCGGCGGAAGCGGTTGCGGAAGACTCCGCGCTCGAGCCGGTCGAAGCCGACGGCGAGCCGGCGGCCTTGCTGCCGCTGCCCGAATTGTTGCCGCATGCGGACAGGAGCAGTGCGCCTCCCGCCAGCAGGGCGATGACTGCTTGCGATTTCTTCATCTTTTGTCCCATTCCCTTCTCTACCTTCTAATATCAAGCATCTATGAAGCTTTGACAACGACAGGTCGCTGGGAATTACCCTTTGACCGCACCGCTGGTAATGCCGCTAATGTAGTATTTCTGGAAAAACGGGTATGCGACGAGCAGAGGCGCGATGCCGATCATGGCCAGCGCCATGCGAATGGTCTCGGTCGGCATTTTGGACAGCAGCTCGCCCGCATTGCTGGAGGAGCTCGACTTTTCGATGAGGAACTGAACGTTCAGCAGCATCTTCGTCATCAGATACTGGATGTTCATCAGTCCCGCCTTGTCGATAAACAGCATGCAGTTGTACCAATCGTTCCAGTAGGACAGCAGGTTGAAAAGGGAGATCGTCGCGACGATGGGAGCCGACAGCGGCATGATCAGCTTGACAAAAATCTTCCATTCGCTCGCCCCGTCGATCGTGCCCGATTCGACGATCGATTCGGGTATCGTATTGGCGAAGAAGCTGCGCATCAGCAGGACGTTGAACGCGCTCAGCAGCAGGTTCGGGACGATCATGGACATCAGCGTATTTTTCATGCCGAACATCGTGACGTAGGTGATGTACCAAGGCGCCATGCCGCCGCTGAACAACATCGTGAAGAACAGAAGGAAGCTCAGCGTTCGTCTCAGCGGCAGTCCCGGACGAGACAGCGGGTAGGCGAACAGGGCGGTGATCAGTACGCTCAGAATCGTGCCGACGAAGGTGCAGATGACGGTGACGCCGTACGACCGGGCAATCTGCGCGAAGTCGTTGAACAGGAAGCTGTAGGCGGCAAAGTTGATCTTGGTCGGGAACAAGGAGTAGCCGTGCTGCACGATCGATTGCTCGTCGGTGATCGATACGATGAAGACAAGCGCAAACGGCAGGAGCGATGCGACGGCGAACAGCACGAAGAACAAGTGTATTAAAGGATTGCGCAAGCGGGTGGCGATGGGCATGCGGCATCATGCCTCCTCTCGTTAGAATAGGGCGTCTTGCTTGCTGATGCGGCGGACGAGCAGGTTGGCGCCGAGGATCAGGAAGAAGCAGACGACGGACTGGTACAGACCGGCCGCGGCGGACATTCCGATATCTCCGAACCCGACCATCGCCCGGTAGACGAACGTATCGATCGTGTTGGTCGTCGGCAGCAGCGGTCCCGAGTTCATCGGTACCTGGTAGAACAGGCCGAAGTCCGAGCGCATGATCGAGCTGATGGCGAGCAGCGTCATGACGACGATGACCGGCGAGATGAGCGGCAGCGTGATGCGGGTCATCTGTCTCCACTTGCTGGCGCCGTCGATCGTCGCCGCCTCGTAATATTCCTTGTCGATGCCGATGATGGCGGCGAAGTAGATGATGGACAGGTAGCCTACGTTTTTCCACGCGTTGACGATGACAAGCACATAGGGCCAGTACTTCGATTCGGTGTACCAGGAGATCGCGTCCGTGCCGAACCACTTGACGATCTGCCGGTTCACGAGGCCGCTGTCCGTGTTGAGGAAGCTGTATACCAGGTACGCGACCACGACCATCGAGATGATGTGGGGCAGCAGGAAGGTGCTCTGATAGAAGCGGGCGGCGACCTTGTCCTTGATCTCGTTGACGAGCAGCGCGGTCAGCAGCGCCAGAATCAGGTTGACGACGATGAAGGCCACGTTGTAAGCGATTGTGTTGCGCGTGATCAGGAAGGCGTCCGGCGAATTGAACAGGAACTTGAAGTTGTCGAATCCGATGAAGGGACTGCCCCAGATGCCCTGCACGTAGTTCAGGTTTTTGAAGGCGAGGATGACCCCGTACATCGGGATGTAGTTGTTGATGATCAAGTAGACGACACCGGGCAGCGTCATGAGCAGCAGAGCCTTGTACTTCTTGATCTGTCTCCATAACGTTCGTGCTCGGGACGTGGGCACGGCTCGGCGGAGCTCCGCCCGCGTCGCGGCCGTTTCTATCGTTGGTAGCGCTGCCAAATGGCTCATCCTTTCTGTCCGTCCGTTGCGGTGAATCGATTATAGCAAGGGGGCAATCGGCGTCACCACTAGGATGATGACTTGATCTTGGTACGCTCGTGACTTGTTGCAAGGATGGCGGAACCGCGTATTGACGCGGTCGAAAGGGGCTCATATGCTAGTGGCGTAACCGAGACGGAGGGGGCGTGCACTCAGATGAGATCGATGCGATTTAAAAATGACGGGACGTTCCGGATCGTCCAATTCACCGATCCGGAGTTCTCGCATCCCGATGAAGAAGAAGCGCGGATGACCGGGATGATGAAGCGGATCATCGAAGCGGAGCAGCCGGATCTGGTCGTCTATACGGGCGACGTCATCGCTTCGGCCGGCCATGCCGATCCGGCGGCCGCGTTCCGGCGCGCCTGCGAGGTGCCGGAGCGGACGCGGACAGCATGGGCGGCCGTCTTCGGCAATCACGATTCGGAGGGGACGGTCACGCGGGAGCAGCTGCATGCCATCCAGCTGACATACCCGCACAATGCGGCCAAGCCGGACGCGCCTGGCGTGCACGGCGCCGGCAACTACGTGCTGGCGGTGGAGGGCCGGGAGCGCGGCGCGGCGGCGGCCTTGTACTTTCTCGATTCCGGCAGCTACTCGCCGCTCGAATACAGCCGGATGGGCTTCTACGATTGGATTCGCCGCGATCAGATCGATTGGTACGCGCGGGAGTCCTACCGGCTTGCCTGCGGCAACGGCGGCGTTCCGCTGCCCGCGCTCGCGTTTTTCCATATCCCGCTGCCCGAATACAACGACGTATGGGACTTCGGCGTCTGCTACGGGGAGCGCCACGCCGACTTCGGCTGTGCGCCGTGGATCAACTCCGGCATGTTCGCCGCCATGATCGAGCAGGGCGATGTCATGGGGACGTTCGTCGGGCATGACCACGCGCACGATTATTGGGGCGAGTGGCACGGCATCCGCCTCTGCTACGGCCGTACGACGCGCAACGCTTGTATAGACATGCCCTTCCTCCCCGGCGCGCGGGTCATCGAGCTGCGCGAGGGCGAGCGCAGCTTCGACACATGGCTGCGGCTCGCGGACGACTCCGTCGTGAAGGCGCAGCCGCGGCATGAGCCGACGGGCCGGACGCCGCAGATCGGGGCGATGGGCACGGACAAGTATCGCAGCTGACGCTGCGGCAAAGGCAGGTTTACATTCATTTTGGCGATAGCAACCTATTCTTTTCTGCTAGAATAGATGGAAAAGAATGACCTAAGGGTCGGTCATGAGGTGAAGCGCATGTGGAGCGAGCGTTGGCAGGCATTGCCGGAGGCAGGGCGAAGGAAGTTGGCGGAGGAACGCTTCCTCCCGTTCCCCCGGTACGAGGACCGGGCGGCCTGGGAGGCCGTGCCTTCGCAGCTGAGAGACAAGTGGGTGCAGGAGGCCGAGCGTTGTCAGCCGGTTCAATGGCCGACGCTGACGGCGGGCGCATACTTGCAATATCGCGACAGCGGCGACCGCAAGCAGTTCGAGAGTCTGTACTTCCGGCGGCGGGGCATGCTGGCGGCGCTGACGGCGGCGGAATGTCTGGAAGGGAGAGGCCGGTTCCTGGCCGACATCGCCGACGGGCTCTGGCTCATCGCCGAGGAGACCAGCTGGTGCGTGCCTGCGCATCTGTCTCTGGCCGATCCGGAGGAGGCTGCGAGCGGGCTGCCCGGCACGGAGCGGCCGACGGTCGATCTGTTCGCGTCCGGCACGGGCGCGATGCTGGCGCTGACGGTGGCGCTGCTGGAGACGCCGCTGTCCCGGATCAGCGTGCAGGTGCCGCGGCGCATCCGGCAGGAGGTGGACCGGCGCATCCTGACGCCGTACCTGGAGCGGGACGACTTCTGGTGGATGGGCTTCGGGGAACTCGTGCCGAACAACTGGAATCCGTGGTGCAACGCCAACTGTCTGGCCGCCATGCTGCTGCTGGAGGGCGATGCGGAGCGCCGGCTGCGGTTCGTGGACAAGGCGGTCCGCAGTCTGGACCGGTATTGGGCCGTCCAATACGAGGACGGCGGCTGCGACGAAGGGGCGTCCTATTGGCATGTGGCGGCGGGCTGTCTGTATGACGCCCTCGAGCTGCTGTCGCTCGCGACCGGCGGCGCATTGCGGACGGATGACGAGCCGCTGCTGCGCCGGCTGGGCGAATATGTGGTCGGCATGTTCATCGACGGAGATTACGTCGTGAACGCGGCGGACGGGGCGGCGAAGTCGTACCCGGATGCCTCGCTGCTGTACCGGTTCGGCAGGGGGACCGGCAGCGAGGCGCTGATGGCGCTGGGCGCATACCGGCTCGACAGGCAGCACGCCGCCGCCGCCCAGGACAGCGCCACGGCGATGTTTCTGTACAGAGACCTGATGGCGCTGTTCACCGCGGGCGAGCTGGAGCGGAGAGCGCATAGCGAAGCGGGACGGCCTCCGGCGGAGCTCTATCTGCGGGAGACCTGGCTGCCGCAGCTCCAGGTGCTGACCGCACGGGAACGCGAGGGCACGGCCCGGGGACTGCACATGGCCGTCAAGGGCGGTCACAACAACGAGAGCCACAATCACAACGATATCGGTCAAGTGTCCGTCAGTCTGGACGGCTTCCCCTGCCTGATCGACGTCGGCGTGGAGACGTACACGGCCCGCACGTTCAGCCTGCAGCGCTACGAGATCTGGACGATGCAATCCGGCTACCACAACGTGCCGGTCATCAACGGCCTGGAGCAGCGGGCGGGAGCGGCGTTCCGGGCGTCGGGGGCGACGGCCGCCATCGACGAGCGCCGGGCGGGCGTCCGGATGGAGCTGACCACGGCCTATCCCGAGCAAGCCGGCATCGCTTCGTGGCAGCGCGAGGCCGTCCTGTACCGGGGGGCGCCGGCATGCATCGAGGTGACGGACACCTACAAGCTGATAGAGAAGCTCGGCGCCAATAGCTGGACCTTCATGACCTGCTGGGAGCCGAGTCAGGGTGAGGATGGGACGATTGTGCTGCATCAGCCGGGGGACGACCGCAGGCTGGTGCTGGCATACGACGCAGCCGCGCTGGAGGTCCGGCTCGAGCCGATCCGCGTCGCGGACGAGAAGCTCGTCAAGACGTGGGGAACGCGGCTGCACCGCATCCGGTTCGAAGAACGGAGCGGCGGGCTCGAGGGAAGCGTGCGATTCCGGATCGCCCGGGGCTAGAGCGGCCGCAGGGATGAAAGGAGCTGCCCGGCCGGAGTCGTCCACGGAGCTCCAGGTTCGGCTTCGCCGGCGGTATCGTGCGACCTAGCGAGCGATTCGCGTCAGCTTGTGCGGGTTGGACACCAGGTAGATCTCGCGGACCATGTCCAGGCGATCGTCCGGGGCGAGCGCGAAGGCGATCGGCGGCAGGCCGTCGCGCTCGAGCAGCAGGCCGCGCTGGCCGCTGATCCGCACGCGGTGCCAGCGGCCGGCGAGCGCGCCCTTGCCCGCGATGCCGACGAAGAAGGCGGCGATGCGCGCCCGGCCTTCGATCGGATTGAGCGCCGCGCGTACGATGCCGCCGCCGTCGCTCAGCAGCATTGCGTCGTCGGCGAGCAGATGCACGAACGCTTCCGCCCGGCCGCTCTCCAGCGCGTCGGCGAACGAGCGGACGAAGCGGTCCATCGCGGGATCGGACGCGTCTTCTTCGGCCGCTTCGCGCTGCGGGTGGCCGATCTTGGCGGAGGCGCGGCTGAAGATTTTGCGGCAGGCGGCTGCCGACTTGTCGAGCATGGCCGCGATGTCGGCATAGTCGTAGCCGAAGGACTCGCGCAGCACGAATACGGCGCGTTCCGGCGGCGTGCATGTCTGCAGCAGGACGAGCAGGGCGTAGCCCAGCCGTTCCCGCCGCATCAGCTGCCCGAGCGGCGCGTGGGGGTCGTCGGCTTCGATGATCGGCTCGGGCAGCCACGGTCCGGGGTAGCTCTCCCGCCTGCGCGGCGCGGCCTTCATCATGTTGAGCGCGCGGTTCGCGACCATTTTGACGAGGTAGGCCTTCGGATGTTCGATCTCTGCGCCGCGCAGGCGGCTGAAGGAGACGAATACGTCCTGCACCGCGTCCTCGGCCTCGCTCATCGACCCGAGCATCCGGTAAGCGATCGACGTCAGCAGCGGCTTGTATTCGCGATAGAGCCGTTCGACGGCAAGCTTGTCTTCGCTGGCATTCACGGGCGATCGCCCCTTCGATTCAGGATGACTTCATCTTATCATAGCAAGACGGCCAAGCCACCCCGAGGGGTGGCTTGGTTGAGATTCGCCTATTGTAACCTGGCGGGCACATCTTACAACAACTACAACGCAATGCCGCAAAGCGCCGCGCACTAGCCGCGCACTAAATGAAGCCTCCCGTCCGCTCCCGAGGTGCCGCGCAAAAGTACGATCTAGCCGAGCGGGCACAGGCGTCGCCCGAGCATACCGTACAAAAGTGCACGCCGGGTGCCGCCGGTCGGCTGCATGTTGCTGAACAGACGCTCGACCCAGCACTTTTGCGCGATCGCAGCCTGCGGCTCGCCCAAATGCGGCGCTGCCGTGCACTTTGGCAGGGGCGCATCCGCCCGGCATGTCCCGGCGCCGGATCAGGCCTGCGTCGCCTGCTTGTCGAAGCAGCCGGGGTACATGCCCGTCGAGATCGCGATGCGGTTCCAGCTGTTGATGGCGTTGACCGCCATCACGACGGCGACGAATTCGCTCTCGTCGAAGTGCCGGCGTGCTTCGTCGTATATAGCCTGCGGCACGCCTGCTTCGGGGATGCGCACGAGCGCCTCGGTCAGGGCCAGCGCGGCCCGTTCCCTCGCGGTGAACTGCGGCGCCTCCCGCCACACGGGAATCAGGGTCATGCGCTGCTCGGTTTCGCCCATTTTGCGCAGGTCGGTCGTATGCATATCGAGGCAGAACGAGCAGCCGTTAATTTGGGATGCCCGGATCTTGATCAGCTCGTAGAGCACCGGATCGAGTCCCATCTTTTGGACCGCATCCTCCAGCTTCAGCAGCGCCTGGAAGGCCGCCGGGTTGGCCGCCTGATAGTTCATTCGCAATTGCATGTCGATTCCTCCGTTTGGCTCGTATTGGTCGTTCCTGCTATCTAAGACAACGAGGCGTCGGGATTTGTGACAGCGCACGAATGTTTTTTATAAAGGCGGCCTTCCCGCTATCCGGTTACCAGTTGTTGCCCGACCCCGACACCGTGAAGCTCGACGAGGTGTTCAGGAATTTGCCCGACGGCGCGCCGTTCACCGTGTTGTTCGTGAAGGTCGAGCTGCCCGTCGCCGTGCCCCGGACATAGACGCCGTACGTGCCTGCGTTGGTGATGGTGTTGCCCGAGTACGTAACGGAGATATTGGGCGCCGGTTCTTCGATAAAGATGCCGGAGTAGGTGCTGTCCTGGATCGTGTTGCCCGATACGGTCACGGTCAGGTTCTGCGCTCTTCCGTTGTTGTTCAGCCAGTACGCCCATATAGCGCCGATCTGATAGCCGTAGTCTTTGTGCTGAGAGCCGGTCCGCAGCAGCATGTTGTTCTGGATCGTCAGCGTGCCCGTCATCGACGGCGGATCGAAGTTCGTGCCGAACGAGATGCCTGCGCCGTTCACGACCGTATCCGTCAGCAGATTCCCGATGACCTTGTTGCCCTGGCCGCCGTAGATCGCGATATTGTTCGCCAGCGTCGGGATCTGGACCGTATTGTAGCTGAAGGTATTATTCGTATCCAGATACACCTCCGACCACATCGCCATTCCGTCGTCGCCGCTGCCCCGGACCGAGTTGTTGGTCACGGTCGTGTTGGTCGTGCCCCGGTTGAGATTGAGGCCGTCGGCCCATACCTGACGGATGCGGGAGTTCGAGACGGTCGCTCCGTTCGTCTGATCCTTGAGCCAGACGCCGACCTTGGCATGCTCGATCCACAGATTGGTCAGCGTGGAGTTGGTGCCGATGCCTTCAATCGCCGTCACACCGTTATAGTCGTCGCGGATGACGTCGTTCGCGCTGATCTTGAAGTCGGAGAGCGTGACATTGCCGGCCCGCATGAAGATGCCCGCATAGTTGCCCGCCAGCGTCGAATACCAGATGCCCGCGCCCTTGATGGAGATGCCGCTGTCCAGGTACAGCCGCGTGCCCGACCCGTCGAAGCCGGCGCCGCGATTGCCGTTGTTCAGATTGAAGATGCCTGCGGGTATCCAGATGCCTTTGAGCGAGCCGCCCGAATTTTTGACCGCATTGATCGCGCTGTTGATGGCCGCCGTATCGTCCGCGCCGTCGTTCGCGACTGCGCCGTAGCTCGCGATGGACACATAGTTCGCCGGCATCGTGAGCGCGGCCGGGATCGGCTCCGCCTCGACGAGATCGACGGTGACGCCGGATACGGAGCTGAAGTTCAGGTTGGACGCGTTGCGCTGGAGCTTGATGACCGTGCCTGCCGGATACTGCTGGTCCAGCACGACGGCGACTTCGTCGTACATGTGGTGCGGCGTATTCGGCGAGGCGTTCGGATTGTTGGACCAGCGGATCTGACCGCCCTCCGTCCCCCATGAGCCATAGATCCAGCTGTACTTGGACGTCAGCGGCACGTCCTTGATCAGCGTGCTGCCGGCGTACAGACTGATGGCGGAGTCGATGCCGGTGCCAGCCGCGTTGTCGGGGATGGAGTAGCGGATCGTCAGCCCCTTGGCGGCTTTGGACAGCGTGAATTGCACGTATTGCCCCGCCGAGGTGAGCCGCACGGCTTTGCGTCCCGAAGCCTCGGAGGCGATGTTGCCGAACGTGGTGTTCGGGCCGACGAGCGTCCCGGTATGCGTCATGCTCTCCGCCTCGTACGTGTCGTACGGCATCGTCGCGCCATACGTGCCGGCCGGCGGCGTCGGGGTGGGCGTCGGGGTCGGCGTAGCGACGACGATCGCGAGCTCGAGCTTGTCGAGATTGACGTTGCCGGTATCGGTCGAATCGTATTTGTAAGCGATCGTATTGCTGCCGGCGTTCAGGGCGACGGTGTCCGTCTTCACGGCCCAGGTATCCCAGTTGGCCGTCGCGGGCAGCGCCGTCTGCGTCAGCTTGGTGCCGTTCGTGTAAAGGCTGAGCGTCTGCGTGACCGTAGAGCCGTTGGCATAGCGCAGGCTAAGCGTATAGTTGCCCGCTGCGGCGACGTTCACGTTGAACTGGAGCGCCGCGTTGCCTTTGTTGGCGTCGGTGAAGCCGCCGACGAAGCCGGAGCCGCTGTAGCCGGTGTGGTCGGTCGCCACGACCGTACCGCCCGAGCGGACGGCGGACTCGGCTTCGTAGGTGCCGCTAGGCGGCGGCGTCGGGGTCGGCGTTGCAGTAGGCGTGGCAGTCGGGGTCGCCGTAGGCGTGGTCGTCGGGGTGGGCGTCGGAGTGGGTGACGTGCCGGAGCCGTACACCTCGAACTCGGCGACCTGCCCGCCGGTGGAGCCCGTATTCGCCGTGAAGCTGAGCCTCACGTACCTGGCGGATGCCGCGGTGAACGAGATGCTCACCGTATTGCCGGAGCCGGGATTGAACGTATAGGACTGAGAGGCTTTGAGCGTGTTGTACGTTGCATTGTCCGAGCTGCCGGATACGGACAGCGTCTGCGTCCGCGAGCCCCAGGAGGCGGGCAGCTTAAGGACGACGGTGCCGACGCTCTGCACGCTGCCGAGATCCACGGTCAGCGTGTTCGGATAAGAGCCGGATGCGCCTTCATAGTAGCTGGACGTATTGCCGTCCACGGCGTTCGCGGCCGGGAAGCCGCTGTAGCTGTTGTTCGCGGTCGCCGTCTTGTTCAGCGCGAGGTTGGCGCCGAGGGACACTTCGACGGCGAGATTGTCGAGGTTGACGTTGCCGGTGTCCGTCGTATCGAAC
Source organism: Cohnella sp. 56 (assembly GCF_037963805.1). Lineage (NCBI taxonomy): Bacteria > Bacillati > Bacillota > Bacilli > Caryophanales > Paenibacillaceae > Cohnella > Cohnella sp. 56. Next base: position 32,218 of record NZ_JAZDQE010000003.1, read on the forward strand.
TTGCAAGCGATCGTATTGGCGCCCGCGTTCAGCGTGACCGTCTCCGTCACGGTGCCCCATGTGTCCCAGTTCGCAGTGGCGGGCAGCGAGATTTGCTTCAGCTTGCCGCCGTTCACGTACAGGCTGAGCGTCTTGGCCGAGCCCGTACCGTTCGCGTACCGCAGCGTCGCCGTGTAGCTGCCGGCAGTTGAAGCGCTTACAGAAAAGGCGGTCGAGGCGCTGCCTTTGTTCGCATCCGTATAGCCGCCGACAAAGCCGCTGCCGGTATACCCGGTATGATCGGTCGCCGTGGCGACTCCGCCCGTCTTGGCGGCGGACTCCGCCTCATATACCGTCGGCGCCGCGGATGCGATACTCGGTCCGGGCAGCATCATGACCGGCGCGAGCGTCATCGCCAGCGCAAGCATGAGAGCCGCGGCTTTTTTAAACCTGAATCCATTTAACATGTGATTACCTCCGTTGTCGTCTGAATTGGAAGTCGCACTGCTTCGTTCCTCACGCAGGTCCGCTTGCTCCTCCTCTCCTCCCGAGTGTGTGCGAGTACGATTGAACCCGCATCGTGAACCTATTGTAGGAGCGCCGTCTCCCGGCGGGCTACCAGGCTGGTGACCTTTGCCGCCAGGATTGTGACCTTCGGGGGGGCGTGCCGGCGGCGGCGACAGCATTCGGGAAAAGTTTATACCAAATATAGGTTCGCGCTCATATAATGATATTAACGCCGCCGAGCATGGCGGCTGAAGAGCGCTATCAGGCAAAGGCGGGACATTCATGTCGGGTAATCAAGTATTTAATAGGGAAAAGAGACTCGCTCTGCCGGGGAAGCTGTTCCTCGTCTTCGCGCTGCTGCTGAGCACGGTTCCGAACGGCTGGTCCGCCCGGGCAGCGGACGTCGACGCGCTCGTCGGCACAGTCGACGTCGAGTGGCTGTCGCTGCCCGCCGATGGGACGAGCCGGACGAACGTCACGCTCCGGCTCGCGGATGCAGAGGGCCGTCCGGTATCGCTTCCCGCGGAGCGGATCCGGTTCACGACAACGCTCGGAAGCGTGGGAGACACCGTATCTGCGGCCGTCTACGGGCAGTACGAGGCGGTCTTGACCGCACCGACGACGGCCGGCGTCGCCGTGATCGGGGCCGAGGCCGACGATGTGCCGTTTACGGACGTGGCGCGCATCAGCTTTGAAGCCGGAGCGCCGTCGGCGGCAACCTCGACGATCGAGGCCGCCGCTTCCTCCATCCCGGCGGACGGCAGCAGCCGGACGCTGATCACACTCCGCCTCAAGGACCAGTACGGCAACGCGATCTCCGAGCCTGCCGACTCGGTGCAATTGTTCGCTGCGGGCGGATCGCTGGGCAGCGTGACGCACGCCACCTACGGCCGCTACGAGGCGGACCTGATCTCATCCGCGTACGGACGCCTGGGCGGCTGGACTGCCGAACCCGGTGCAATCGACGAGCTTAATTTACAGCTTGAAGGCGGTGCGATTCCTGCGGATGTGCCGGACGGCAGCGAGCTGCCCGTGGCGCTGTCCCTCGTGTATCGAACCGAAGGCGTCTACCAAGCCGCGCTGACATCGGACTTTACGGTCGGCATGTCCAAGATTACGGCGGAGCTGAACGGCGTACGCATGGACGCGAGCGTGGATGTTGCTTTTACGGACCCTACGGTGCCGACACCGACACCAACACCAACATCGACATCGACATCGACGCCGACGCCGACACCGACACCGACACCGACGCCGACGCCGACACCAACACCAACATCAACACCGACATCGACACCGTCCCCGACGGACGATGCGTTGATTTTGCCGGACGACACGGGCTTTGCGCATCGCATTACGACGCAGGCGATCAGAGAAGGAAGCATAGCCCTCCAATTGCCGGCCGCAGGCGGTCATATTGACATTAACGAAGCCGGACTGCGAGCGATCAGGGCCATCAATCCGCAAGCCATACTCTTGGTATCGGCCGGAGAGGCGACGATTCGCGTTCCTGTGCCCGAGCTGGACGCCGCAGCCTACAGCCGGAGGTTCGCCGTGCCGGAGGCCTCAATTCTTTTCTCTGTGAGCGTCAGACCGCCGGAGCAGCCCGTCGAGCAAGCGATCCGGCAGGCCGCTGCGGATATGCAGGCACGGCTGCTCGTCGCACCGATGGCATTTGAAGTTCAAGTGACCGGGGGCAACGGCAATAGCGTATTCATGAGCGCATTCAACCGCTACGTGATCCGCTCGCTGCCCGTGGGCAAGGAGGCGGTCCCGCAGACTGCAACCGGTGTGCGCTGGTCGGAAGATTCCCATGCTTTTGCATTCGTGCCGACTTCTTTTGAAAAGCGGGACGACGAGTGGGTTGCCAACATGGTACGCCCCGGCGCCAGCATCTATGCGGTCATCGACAGGCCGGCGACCTTCGCGGATGTTCGGGACCACTGGGCCTCCGCCGATATCGAGCTGCTGGCCTCGAAGCTGCTCGTTCAGGGGCGGGCACCGGACAAGTTCGATCCGGATGCGACGATCACGCGCGCGGAGATCGCAGTCTTGCTGGTCAGGGCGCTTGGCTTGAATGAGTCGACAGAGGCCGGCGCGTTCAAGGACGTCCGGAGCGGATGGTACAGCGCCGCCGTGAATACGGCATACCGGGCGGGGCTGCTCACGGGCTATCGGGACGGTACCTTCAAGCCTCAGCAAAAAATTACACGCGAGGAACTCACGGTCATGATGATGAGGGCGATGCGATACCCGGCCGTAGCAACGAGCGATACGTCCGTCCCCTATCTTCCGTATAGTGACGAAGCCGCCATAGCCCGTTGGGCGGCGGCGGACATCAAGGAAGCGCAGGCGGCAGGCATTATTCGGACGGCATCCTCGTTCAGGCCGGGGAGCGATACCTCCCGCGCCGAAGCAGTGGCGATGCTGGCCCGGATGCTCAAAAATATTCGCTTTATTTAGAAAAAACGCGGTTGCGGGAGGAGTCCGACATGAAGATCAAGGGATTCAAATTAGACTTCAAAGGCTATAAAATGAAGATTGCGGCTATCGCTATCGTGGCATTCGCAAGCTTTAATATTCAAGGATCGTGGGCGGCGACGACGGTGCTCAATTCGATCAATGTATGTATCAGCAACGACGGCAAAATGAATCTGATCGATCCGGCAGGCAGTTGTCAGGCCGGCCAGCGAATGTACAAGCTGATGCTCAAGGGCGATCAAGGCCCGATCGGTCCGCAAGGGATCGCGGGCCCAGCGGGTGCAAAGGGCGCCGACGGCGTGACCGGCCCGGCAGGCCCAGCCGGCCCCGCGGGTGCGAATGGCGCCGACGGCGCGACCGGTCCGGCAGGCCCAGCGGGCCCCGCGGGTGCGAATGGCGCCGATGGCGCGATCGGCCCGGCAGGCCCAGCCGGCCCCGCGGGTGCGAATGGCGCCGACGGCGCGACCGGCCCGGCAGGCCCAGCCGGCCCCGCGGGTGCGAATGGCGCCGATGGCGCGATTGGCCCGGCAGGTCCTGCGGGCCCCGCGGGCGCAAATGGCGCCGATGGCGCGATCGGCCCGGCAGGTCCTGCGGGCCCCGCGGGTGCGAATGGCGCCGACGGCGCGATCGGCCCGGCAGGTCCTGCGGGCGCAAACGGAGCCGACGGCGCGATCGGCCCAGCGGGTCCAGCGGGCCCTGCGGGCGCAAATGGCGCCGATGGCGCGATCGGCCCGGCAGGCCCGCAAGGCCCGACGGGCGCTACTGGTGCGACCGGCGCTACCGGCGCGACGGGGCCTCAAGGCCCACAAGGACCGAGCGGCAGCACCGGCATCTATGGCGACGGGAGCGGTGGGACATTAAATGTCAGTGCGGGCCAGACCTTGGATTTGTCCGCGGGGACGATAACTAACCTGCAATTTACGAATATTTCCATCACCGGTACGCTAATCGTACCCAGCGGTGTCACAATTCGAGCGACCGGAGACATCACGATTAACGGTACGATTAGCGTATTGCCTGGCGCGCAAGACAACGGGAGCGGAGCGCCGAGTCCCGGCATCTCCCTCGCGCCGGCCGGACCCGGCAGCGGAGGCATCGGGTTGTCCAAGCTTCAGGCAGCTCAACTGACCAACCCTCCAGCCGCGGCGGGCGGAGCCGGCAGTCGGGAAGCCACTAACGGCGGAGGCAGCGGCGGAGGCTCCATCGTGCTGATCGCAGGCGGCAATGTGCGCGTACAGTCCGGCAGCGTGATCCTGGCCAACGGGCTGGCCGGCACTAATCCGCAGACGGAGGGGCAAGGAATTGTCGGCGCGGGCGGCGGGGGCGGGGGCATCATCGTGATCGGCGCCAAATCAAGCATTCTTGTAAACGGCAGACTGTCCGCCGACGGCGGCTCTGGCGCCAATGCATTCGATGGCAACGGAGGCGCTGGAGAAGGCGGCGGGGGCGGAGGTGGAGGCGGTATCGTTCACTTGCTGTCGCCTGCGGTGTCCGTGTCCGGCACGATTAGTGTCAGTGGCGGAGCGGGCGGTTACAACCAAGGTTCGTCATTCAACGTGAATGCCGGAGGCGGAGGCGGGGCCGGGGGAGGCAGCGGCGGCAATGGCGGCACCGCCTCCAGCCCTGGGGGTTCGGGAACCAATGGCTATACGATTACGACGATTACGCCGTCGCCGGAGAACCTTCTGAATTAACGCATATATTCCAAGCGGAGGTGTGTATATGAGAGCGCTATTCATCGGCGGCACCGGTACGATCAGTGCGGCCATCACGAGACAATTGGCGGAGCGGCAGGACTGCGAGCTGTATGTACTCAACAGAGGCACGCGCAACGACAATCTGCCAGCGAGCGTGAAGACGCTCGAAGCGGATATTAATGACGAAGCGCGCGTAGCGGAGCTTATTCGGGACTTGTCGTTCGACGTGGTGGCGGATTTCATCGCTTTTGTGCCTGCGCAGCTGGAGAGAGATTACCGTCTTTTTGCGGGCAAGACCAAGCAGTTCATGTTCATCAGCTCCGCCTCGGCATACCAGAAGCCGCTGTCCGATTATCGGGTCACGGAGAGCACGCCGCTCGCCAATCCGTATTGGGAGTATTCCAGGAACAAGATCGCCTGCGAGGAATACTTGATCAAGCAATACAGAGAGCGCAGCTTCCCAATTACGATTGTGCGGCCCAGCCACACGTACGACGAGCGTTCGATACCGCTCGGCGTGCACGGGAGCAAGGGCTCGTGGCAGGTAGCCAAGCGGATGCTCGAAGGCAAGCCTGTTATCATTCACGGCGACGGTACCTCCCTGTGGACGATGACGCACAATGAGGACTTCGCCCGAGGCTTCATCGGCCTGATGGGCAATCTGCATGCGATCGGGGAATCCGTCCAGATCACCTCCGATGAGACGCTCACCTGGAATCAGATCTATGAGGCTATCGCGGACGCGCTCGATGTCAAGCTGCGGGCCGTGCATGTGTCGTCCGAATTTCTGGCGGCATGCAGCCGGGAGGACTATACGGGCGGGCTGATCGGCGACAAGGCGAATTCCGTCGTCTTCGACAATGCCAAGCTGAAACGGCTTGTGCCGGACTTCGTCGCGACGACGCGCTTCGATCAAGGTGTCAAGGGGACGATCGCGAACCTACTGGCGCATCCGGAGCTGCAGCGGGAGGACCCGGACTTCGACCGCTGGTGCGACCGGGTGATCGAGGCGCTGGACCGTGCCGCCGATGCCGTGAAGCAATCGCTCGCGGAGTAGAGCGCCGCCTGTCCGCTAGTCTAATGAACGAAGACGCTTCCCGCTGCCTTCATGGCGGCGATCGAAGCGTCTTTTTGATTAATCCGCCCTAAGCGCAAATTTTGCGCCTGCACGCCCACTCCGCCGCCGTCGCCTCGCTCCAAGCGCAAACTTTGCGTCTGCAACGCCTCACGGCGAAGAAGGCTCCGTGGGTGTACGCCGTCTCTCGCATATCCACGATTTCTATGGAGCACACTCTTCTCCCTCGCGTTTTCCCCTATTGTATGGTCCAGACAGCGATGCATTATGCACATACGAGGGCGCCGCGCAAACTTGCGCATTATAGGACGGTAACTGTGTACACTTGACTAAGCAGCAGAGTTGTAACTATAATGGTTACATCGGAAAGGGTGTTGCTTATGCAAATCAGCAGCAGGTTCTCCATTGGCGTACACATTCTGGCTTTGCTGGCGATCCGCCCGCAGGATCATCACACATCGGAGTGGCTGGCGGGCAGTGTGGGGACGAATCCCGTGGTCATTCGCCGGGTGCTGGGACTTCTGAAAAAGGCGGGACTCGCCAACGTCAGAGCCGGCAGCGGCGGCGCTACGCTCGCACGGGAGCTGGACGAGATCACGCTGCTCGACGTATATCGCGCAGTCGACGTGGTGGAGGCGGGCAATCTCTTTCACATGCACGAGCAGCCGAATCCGAATTGCCCGGTGGGCGCCAACATCGAGCAGGTGCTGCGGCTCCTGATGCTCAAGGCGCAGTCGGCACTGGAGGGTGTACTGGCGGCCGTGACGTTGAGAGAGCTCGTCGATGTGCTGGCCATGGAGATTCGGACGAAGGGCGCCGCGAACGGATAGGCGCTTTTTTACCGACAGTGTTGTAACTGTGTCGGTTACATCTGATTGTGCATAAGCGCACTTCATTTCGGAATAACATACCTAGGGAGGCAACGAATATGAACATCGGAATTATCGGAGCGAGCGGCAAGGCAGGACAGGCAATCGCGCTCGAGGCGGCGGGGAGAGGACATCAAGTGACGGCGCTCGTGCGCAATGCGGACAAGGTCGCGGGTCAAGGCTGGGCCGTGCTCGAAAAGGACGCGTTCAGCCTGAAGGCGGAGGACTTGAGCGAGTTCGACGTTGTTGTGAATGCATTCGCCGCGCCGCTCGGTGAGGAGCAGCTGCATGTGGAGGCGGGCCGCGTGCTGATCGCGGCGCTGCAAGAGGCGCCGGACACCCGCCTCATCGTCGTCGGCGGAGCTGGCAGTCTCTACGTCGACGAAGCGAAGACGGTGCTGCTCGTGGATTCGCCGGACTTCCCCGAGATGTTCAAGGGGACGGCGTCCAACCAGGCGCAAAATCTGGAGGAGCTGAAGGCATCCGGCATCCGGTGGACATTCGTCAGCCCGTCCGCGTTTTTCGATCCGGCCGGCAAACGCACTGGCGCCTATCGCCAAGGCAAGGACAACCTCCTCGTTAACAGCAAAGGCAACAGCTACATCAGCTACGCCGATTATGCGATCGCGATCGTCGACGAGATCGAGCAGCGGGCGCACGAGGGCGAGCGCTTCACCGTCGTGGGCGAAGCGGAGTAACCGTCCGACCTGGACTGTCGGTACACGCGCGCCGAGCAGAAGAAGGAACTGCCCGGAGACGCTCCGCGGCGGTTTGCTTGGCGCTGCCAGACAACCGTCTGTCTTGCTTATTCGCCCAGCAGTCCAGGCGCCTGCCGGATGCCGCTTGAGACGAGCGGACCGTAGTTCATGAGCCTTACGATTATCTTGGCCATCTCCTCAGGCGTCAGATGCATGCCGGTATCAAGCCAATGCGTGACAAGCCCGAAGTTGGCGGAGGCGACGAAGGCGACGAGATAATCGGCGGGCATCGACCAATGCGGAGGCGCCACAATCTGCAGCTTCGCGTACATGCGCGAGGACATCAATTCCCGAAGCTGCCTGGCGAAGGCCAGATCGCCCCGAGGCCCGAGCATGATCCGTAGAAATTCCGCATGGCGGCCGATCTCTTCGAAGATGCCGACGCTGGCCGGGTACGGCTCCTTGCGATCGATATACTTCATGGCCTCCGAGATGTCGAGATGCTCGACGCGCGCCTGCACACGCTCGAAGACGTAGTCCTTCATCTGCTGGAGCATGTCCGCCACGTCCTTGTAGTGCAAGTAAAAGGTGCCCCTGTTCACGTCCGCGCGATCGGCGACGTCGGTCACCGTGATCGTCTCCGCGTTTTTTTCCTGCAGAAGCGACATGAGCGCATCGTGGAGCAGCTGGCGGGTTCTGGCTTTGCGCCTGTCTAATTTCTCGGTCATCATAGTTGCTCCCAATTGTTAATGAAGTTGCTGAACATTCAAGCGGTCAATTGTTGATAAATGAACATACCGTCCTCATATTGACGATTGAACTCCTCTTTATCGTTATTATAATGAACATCATGGACATTATTCAACACGATGTTCATTATAAACAGAAAATGAGGAGTGGGATGCAATGGCTATTTTTAAACAAAAAATGCTATGGCTCGGAACCTTGATCGTTCTGGCCGTCCTGGTCATATTCGGCGCAGCGATGATGGGTTCGGTGCTTGGCGCGAAGCCGAAGGAGGTGCCGGTCGCGCTCGTCGTGCTCGACAAACCGGCGGAGCTGCCGGGCGGCGATTCGCTGGCGGTCGGGGAGATGCTGAAGCAGAAGCTGACCTCGAACACGCAGCTGCCGATCGCCTGGACAGTCGTCGGCTCCGAAGCCGAAGCCCGTGCAGGGCTGGACGATCGCAAGTACTATGGCGCGCTGATCGTGCCGGAGAATCTCAGCGCGGGGATCGTCTCCCTGACGAGCGCCTCGCCGCAGCCGGCGACCGTGAAGATCGTCTCGAACGACGGCCTGAATACGCAGGCCGCGACCGTCGTGAAGCAGGGGCTCGGGCAGGCGATGAAGCTGGCGGGCGCCGAGCTGTCGAAGACGATGATCGAGCGGATCGGCGCACAGACGCAGCAGGTGCCGGTGTCCGTCGCGGAGGCGCTGCTCTCTCCAATCGTCGTGCAGGATGAAGCCGTGCATGCAGTCGGCGCGAACAACGCGACCGGCAACGCGCCGGGCCTGCTGACGCAGATTATGTGGATGGGCAGTCTGGTGACGGCGCTGATTCTCTTTTTTGCCGCCGGCGGCGCGATGAAGGCGGGCGCCCGCAGGCTGTCCGCTGTCGTCTGGCAGCCGGTCATGGGCGTCATCATCGTGGGCGTCGCCTCTGGCTTCCTCGTGTGGATGGCCTCGTCCTGGTACGGGATGGAGCTGGCGCAGGCGACGCAGACCTGGCTGTTCCTGTGGCTCGCCGGCTCGGTCTTCTACATGATCCAGTCGGCGCTGCTGAACTGGATCGGGATGCCGGCCATGGCGATCCTCGTGCTGCTGATGTTCTTCTCGATGCCGATGCTGAACATGGCGCCCGAGTTCCTGTCTGCGGCCGCGCATGACTGGATCTACGCATGGACGCCGCTGCGCTTCGCCGCCGTCGGGATGCGCGAGGTCATGTACTTCGGCGGACTCGAGGCGGTATCCGCGAACGCGGCGGTTCTCTGGTGCGTCGGCGGCGGGTTCTTCCTGCTGCTGATCGCCGCAGCGTGGAAGCGGGTCAAGCCGCTGGCGCAGCCGCAGCCGTCGATTGAAGCTGCCTGAGCTTATTTACACCGGCCCCAGGCCCGGATAAAATAGACATATACGGTTTGCGAAAAAGGGGAATATATACTTTATGCCAGTTTCCTTGTAATGGACGAAGCGCACTGCAAATCTCGTGCATCCTAAACGGGATACGTGCGTCTTCATGATCCATTGCGAGGGACTTCGGCCAAGTATGCGGATGATACTTGCGGAGTGCCTTTATTCAGGCGCTCCGTTTTTTTATTGCGCTGCGCTGCACTGCACCGCCTTGTACACGCACCCAAATCACGATAGGAGTGTTTAAAATGACCCTTTCCTTTACGATGGAAATGGATTCGGTCCGGCTGCGCCCGTTCGCGGCTGAAGACGATGAGGCGCTGTATGCGCTCACGCGTCAGACGGAGATCACGGACCTGCTGCCCGACTGGAGGATGACGGAGGCGCAGCTCGCGGATTTCCTGCAGTTTGTCATCGGCAGCTACGCGAAGTTCGATCCGCAGGACGTGCGCATCCTGCTCGCGGTCGAGCACCAGGCGGATGCACGGCTCATCGGCTGGTGCGGCGTCTTCCCGAACGATCTGCTGGACCCTGCCGCGCGCGAGGTCGCCTATGCCATCTCCAAGGATTACCGCAACCGCGGCTACATCACGAGCGCCGTCCGGGCGATTGTGTCCTTCGTCTTCCGGCATTCGGAGCTGGAACGCGTCGCGGCTATCGTCAAGCCGCACAACGCCGCTTCCGGCAGCGTGCTGCGGAAGGCGGGCTTCAGGCTGCTCCAGCGCACGACGCTGGCCAACGGACAGGATTATGACTATTTTGAGACAGAACGCAGAGAACCCGGCGGATCGCTGTGAATGCAGATTGACAATCGACAGGTGCGACTTTATAGTTAAAACGGTGATATTGAGAATCATTATCGTGCATATAGAAAAGGGAGAGTCGACTATGAAAAAGAGCTTCATCGCCCCGCTGATACTGCTGCTGCTCATGACGCTCGTCAGCGCATGCGGCAACAAAGCCAACAACAATAACGCCGGCACATCCGCTTCACCGTCCGCGAGCGCATCCTCAACCGCTTCGGCAAGCTCGTCCGCGGACGCATCCGGTACGGTAGCTTACGAATCCGAGACCGGCACCGTACAGGTCCCTGCAGCACCGAAGCGGATCATCGCGCTGAACAGCGCGCCCAACGTCATCTCGCTCGGCGGCACGCTCGTCGGCGTCGACGAATGGACGGCAGGCAACCCGCTTTTCAAGGATAAGGTTCAAGGCGTCGCCGTCGTCACCGCCGAGAATCTGGAGAAGATCATCGAGCTCAATCCGGACCTCATCATCGTCGGCAGCACGGAGAAGAACATCGACAAGCTGAAGGAGATCGCGCCAACTGTCGTCTACACATGGGGCAAGCTCGATTATCTGAAGCAGCATCTGGAGATCGGCAAGCTGCTGAACAAAGAGCAGGAAGCGCAGGCATGGATCGACGACTTCTCGAAGCGCGCAGCCGATGCGGGCACCGAGATCAAGGCAAAGGTCGGCGCCGACGTGACCGTGACGGTGTTCGAGCTGTTCGACAAGCAGTTCTACGTGTTCGGCAACGCATGGGCGCGCGGCACGGAGATCGTGTATCAGGCGATGGGACTCGGCATGCCGGAGAAGGTCAAGAAGGATGCGCTCGGACCGGGCTACTACACGCTGTCGAACGAGGTGCTGCCCGAGTACGCGGGGGACTACATCATCCTCAGCCGCAGCGCCACGGGCGACAATGCGGTCTTGAAGACCGAGACGTGGAAAAACATTCCGGCCGTCAAAGCCGGACATGTCATCGAGATCGATACCGAAGCTTCGAGCTACAGCGATCCGACGACGCTCGACTACCTGCTGAACATCTTCAAGGAAGGTTTCCTCGGCAACGCTTGATCGAATATGCATGGACGAAGGAAGGGCCCCAGAGCCCTTCCTTTTCTCGTTGGCCGAATCGCTCCGATGGCGAAGCTGTCTTGGGGCAAGACGGGCGCAATGAAGGCGTCGGCGGGCGGGCCTGCCGGTCGATCGCGCCGATCGGCGTGGAGGCTTGTCCGCCGAATGCTGCAGAGCGTGCAGTTGCACGCCGGGCCCCCATCGCTTAGGATAAATGAGACAAGATGATGAGAGGGGCATGACGCCATGAACCAAGCCGTATCCACCGCCCAGGCGCCCGCCGCGATCGGGCCCTACTCGCAAGCCGTGCTCGCCGGCGGATTCCTGTTCGCGTCGGGCCAGATCCCGCTCGATCCGGCGACCGGCGCGATCGTAGAAGGCGGCATCGAGGCGCAGACGCATCGCGTGCTGCAGAACCTGAAGGCCGTCGTCGAGGAAGCGGGACTGACGCTCCGCGACATCGTGAAGACGACGATCTTCCTGGACAGCATGGACGACTTCGCGAAGGTCAACGAGATCTACGCGGGCTACTTCGACGGCGGTGTGCTGCCGGCCCGCGCGACGGTCCAGGTCGGCAAGCTGCCGAAGAACGCGCTCGTCGAGATCGATTGCATCGCGCACCGCGCCTGAATATGACCGCCCGCCAAGGGCGATCTTCTGTGGAGCATTGTTCAGATCGAAGCCGCCTGTCAGGGGCGGCTTTTGCATATGTTTTGATTTTATTAAATATTCCTTTACAGGAATATTCCCTTTGGTGTATATTTGGTTCATCAGGAAGATGACCTTGCGGCGAAGGAGATGGGTACCCAAAGAGACCACTCGTCAAAGAGGTGAGCGGCATGTCGGGGAATCGCCCGGGTATGGACATGGCGGCGCTGAGCGCGCTGGCCGAGCCGAATCGCATGCAGATCGTCGAGCTTCTGCGCGAAGGTCCCCTGACCGTAGGGGAGATTGCCGACCGGCTGGGATTGCGCCAGCCCCAAGCTTCCAAGCACCTGAAGGTGCTGGGGGACAGCGGAGTCGTAGAGGCGAAGGCCGAAGCCAACCGCCGGATTTACAAGCTCCGTCCGGAGCCGTTTCAGGCGCTGGATGCATGGCTGGCCTCGTTCCGGCGCGTCATGGAGGAGAGATACGACAACTTGGACGATTACTTGCGGAAGCTGCAGGGCAAAGATCGATCATAGACGCCGATAACAGGCTGAGGAGGATCATATAATGTCTAATAACGCCATGGAATCCAGCGTGGAAAACGATCGGATACTGGTGCTGGAGCGCGTATTCGACGCGCCGCGGGAGCTCGTGTTCAAGATGTTCAGCGAAGCGGAGCATCTGAGGCATTGGTGGGGACCGAAGGGCTGGGAGATTCCGGTCTGCACCGTGGACTTCCGTCCGGGCGGCGTATGGCATTACTGCATGAAGTGCGCCGACCCGAACCAGGGGCAGTTCTACGGCATGGAATCGTGGGGCAAGGGGATCTACAAGGAGATCGTCGAGGGCGAGAAGATCGTCTACACCGACTACTTCTCGGATGCCGAAGGCACGATTAACGAGTCGATGCCGGCGACCGAGGTCACGTTGGCTTTTGTCGAGCTGGACGGCAAGACGAGGCTGATCAGCCGCAGCGAATACGCCGATGCCGAAGGGCTCAAGTCCGTCATCGACATGGGCATGCTGCAGGGCATCACCGAGACTTGGGATCGATTGGAACATCGTCTGCAAGAAATGAAGTAAGCCAAAGCGGCGGCCCCGGCAATGTCGGGAGCACGCCGCTTTTTCTTTACCGTCCTTACCGCCGCGCAGCTGCCAGGTACTGCGCGTACGCCATCGGCCTTCGGTAGATACGCCTGCCGAGCGCTTCGTCCTCGAGCAGTTTATAGAGCACCTTGTCCGGTTTGCCGTTCAGCTCGATCATCCACAGCTGCTGCTGAGGGTCCAGCAGGAAGTCGACGCTCATCTCCCCGAGCGGTCCGACGCGGGCTTCGACTTCGGCTGCCGCACGGATGCCCGAATCGTGCAGCTCGCGCAGCAGCCGCTCGCTCAGCTGCGGCGCGAACGATCGGCTCAGCAATTCGGCGGCGTCGCATACGTCCTCGCAGACCGACGTGTTGAAGCAGTCCGGGTAGGCAATTCTCGAGGCGAGGGTCGAGACTTTCCATTCGCCGTTCCCGTCTTTTTGCAGCAGCGAGCGGATGTCGAAGTACCTGCCATCGACCGTGCTGGTCGGAATGCCCTGCTGAATGAGGTAGCGCTTCGATTCGAGGAGCCGGGCGATCATCGCGCCGCCTTCCTCCAATGACTGTCCGATATACCGCGGCGACAGATGATGTTCGCCGATCCTGACTTCGTCGCGCTCCGTCCGTTCGACCCGGTACACGCCGTTGCCCCGCGCGCCGTAGCAAGGCTTCAAGTACAGCAGCCGATGGCGGGCGAGCATCTCCTGGAGGGCGGAATGGGAATATAGACGGCTGTCCGGGATCGACGGGCCGAGCGTGGTCGGCTTGAGCCAGTCGTAGAGCGTCCATTTGTCGAAGAAGTTGATGCGGTTGAAGCATATGCCGCCGCCCATGTTCGCTTCCAGGCGCAGGAGCAGGTCTGGGCTGGCGTTGTGGATCCGGTTGTAGACCGTGTCCGGAAAAGGAAAGGAGTACTCGTCGCAGCGATTGCGTCCGTACAGCACGCCGGCGATGCGCAGACGCTCCCAGTCAATGCCGCCGGGGCAGAAGGCGAACAGCGTCATATCCGGCGGGCACTGGCGTCCGTAGGCGCGCAGGATGCGCTGGCGTCCCGCCTTGTCGGGAACCAATATGCCAATGAGCGGGCGAGCTATCACAGAGATCACCTCCTGTCCCATGCTTTGTGTTAGCAGATGCGCAAGGCGGCTTGCCCGCATGGGACAATGGCATATCGGGCCGGAAAAGGGCGTATACATGGGATAGATCGGCGTCTTGCGGATGAACCGCTCGGCCCGAATGACACTGGGGCGCGGGCGGTTCGCCGCCAAATTAGTCAAGGCGGGTGAGGCGAATGGGCAGACAGCCAGGACCACCGGGACCACCGGGGCCGCAGGGGCCGCAGGGTCCGCAGGGTCCGCAGGGTCCGCAAGGACCGCAAGGGCCGCCGGGGCCGCCCGGACCACCGGGGCCGCAAGGGCCGCAAGGGCTGCAAGGGCTTCAGGGCGCCGCCGGTCTTGCGGGGCCGCGGGGCGCGACCGGAGCCGCGGGCGCGACGGGTGCCGCAGGACCGGCAGGTGCGATGGGGGACCCGGGACCGACCGGGGCGACGGGCTTAGCGGGGGCCACGGGCGCGACAGGAGCGGCAGGTGCCGCTGGCGTCACAGGAGCCACGGGCGCCACCGGGGCTACCGGCGCTACCGGCGCCACCGGGGCGACGGGCGCTACGGGCGCAACTGGCGGGACAGGAGCGACGGGAGCGACAGGAGCGACAGGAGCCGGCGCAATCATTCCATTCGCGTCCGGCTTGCCCGTGGTGCTCACGACGATCGCGGGCGGGCTGGTCGGCACCTCCGCCCTGACCGGATTCGGCAGCTCATCCGACGGCGTGAGCATTCTGGGCGGCGTCATCGATCTGACCGGTGCAGCAGGCACGCTGCTGAACTTTGCGTTCTCCGTCCCCCGGGACGGTACGATCACCTCGCTGGCCGCGTACTTCAGCACGACCTTGGCCTTGTCGCTGGTCGGCACCACGCTGACCATCACGGCGCAGCTGTACAGCTCCACGACGCCGGACAATACCTTCACCGCCGTGCCCGGCGCGTCCGCCGTGCTGGCGCCGTCCTTGAGCGGCATTCTGGCGCTCGGCACGATCTCGAGCGGGCTGACGACGGGACTCGCGATCCCTGTGACGGCGGGCACACGCTTGCTGCTTGTATTTTCGGCGACGGCGGCCGGCGTGACCTTAATCAATTCTGCTGTGGGGTATGCGAGCGGAGGGTTGGGGATCAGTTAGCCGGATGACAAAAGGATAAAAAGCCTCCATCCCTGGGCGGGACGGAGGCTTTTTAAGCGGGCTATCGATGGATCAAGGCAGAATGTTGCCGGCCGCGCGGTAGATCTCATACCATTCTTCGCGTGTCAGGTGGACGTCGCTGGCCTTGACGCAGTCACGGATGCGCTCGATGTTCATCGTGCCGGTGACCGGCTGCATGCGTGCCGGATGGCGGAGCAGCCAGGCGATCGCGATCGTCGTATTGCTGACCTCATATTTTTTCGCGATCTCGTCGATCTTCGCATTCAGCTCCGGGAATTCCTCGTTGTCCAGGAACACGCCCTTGAAGAACCCGTACTGGAACGGCGACCACGGTTGGACGGTGATGTCGTTCAGCCGGCAATAGTCCAGGATGCTGCCGTCGCGGTCGATCGCGGACTCATTCTCCATGTTCACATTGACGCCGTTCGAGATCATGTTGGCGTTCGTGATGCTCAGCTGCAGCTGATTCGCCACGAGCGGCTGCTTGACGTGCTTTTTCAGCAGCTCGATCTGCATCGGCTTCTGGTTCGACACGCCGAAGTGGCGCACCTTGCCCGAGGACGCCAGCAGGTCGAACGCCTCGGCGACCTCCTCCGGCTCGACGAGCGCGTCAGGACGGTGGAGCAGCAGAATATCGAGATAGTCGGTCTTCAGGCGCTTCAGGATGCCGTCGACCGAGGTCAGGATATGATCCTTGGAAAAGTCGAACGCGCCTTTGCGGATGCCGCACTTGGACTGCAGAATGATCTGCTCGCGAATGTCGTCGTTCATATGAATGGCCTCGGCAAAAATCTCCTCGCATGCGCCTCCGCCGTAAATATCGGCATGATCGAAGAAATTCGCGCCCGCCTCAAGAGACGCTTGTACGAAGCGTTCGGCCTCCGCCTTCTCCAGCGAATTGATACGCATGCAGCCGACCGCGATTACGGGTACTTCAAGCGAGCTTGTCCCGAGCTTAATCGTTCTCACCAAGCATTCCTCCTGGCTATCTAGTTTCGCTTACGGCTAATATCATAACGCTTTCTTGCCGATTACGCTAGGCGAACACGCGTTTATGGAGGTGAGAAGATCGAAAGTAGGCAAGCTTGTTTCTTCCACTTTACTGGTGGTTATGGATTAATGAGCAATATGCGTTAAATAAGGAGGGGTGAAATTTGCGTCCAAGCGGGTTAAAGCCTGTTGTCGTCGTATTGGCGCTGGGCCTGGCGCTCGCTGCCTGCGCGGAGAAAAAAGAGGGTGCGCCGGCTCCGTCATCGGCCTCGGCATCAGCACCGACATCGGTGTCGGCATCGCACAATGCGTCCGCCTCCGCCGATCAGCGGCCCGAGCACTTGCCGAAGGACTTCCCGATACCGGCAGACGCCAAGGTGAGCACCTCCCATTCGGAGCACAACGAAGGGAAGAAGTCGGCGCTGCTTATATTCACGACGCAGCAGTCGATGTCCACGCTCAGCGAGACTTACAAAAATTACTTCGCGACGCGCATCGGAGACAACGCGGCGCAGACGATCGACGAAAATAACCTGATCATTCAAGGCGACTCGGCGGACGGCAAGGAAAGCTGGTCGCTGATCGGTTCTCCTCTGGCCTCCCGGGAAGGTGTGGTCGAGCTGACATTGACCTGGGCGGGCACTTAATTCGCGGCACACAATTGGACCGTGCATGCCGCTCTTCGCAAAAAAAGCGCATCTGCATTCGAAATTGCGAGATGCGCTTCGCGTCTTAAGCGCCCAGCACGATCTGTCCGCGCTAAATTTCTCATGCCCCTTGATGAGCCGGACCTGATAGGCTTCGTTGCCCTGGAGCTTCGGCGGCTGCCTCCGCCTGCACGAGCTGACGCAGCTCAGCGGCATACAGGATAAGATACGAAGCGGAAGCGGGGGGGCCCCCGCTCCCTTTTTCGTCAAAATCGCGACTGCCGCCCATTGGTTCCGCCTTTGTCAGGATGAATCGCGGCCATCCTCAAGCCTTCCCGCAGACGCCGTAGAAAAACATATGAACCATCCCTTCAAGAAAATCTTCATTGTCCTCGCTGTGCTCGGCCATCTCCAGCAGCGTCTGGTACTGGTTCATGTACAGCTGGATAAAGGTCAGCACATGCCGCACGCTGACGCGCTCCGCGATTTCTCCTGCCGCCTTGCCTTCCTCGATGATGCGAACGGTCATAGGGATCGTCTTTTCCCGGTACATCCGTTCGATATAGGCGGCCATCTCCGCATCCTCCGCCAGCATCTCCTTGATGAGTCCGGGCGGGAATTCCCGGTACGATTCCTTCTCCAGCCGCAGTATATGCCCGATTTTCTCGCGCATCGTATGGCCCTCGTTCATGTAGGCTTCGAAGCTTTCGACCGCGCGATCGATATACGACTTGAAGACCTCGCGGACGAGCGCTTCCTTGCTGCCGAAGTAATTGTAGATCGTGACCTGCGAGACGCCGGCACGCTTCGCGAGATCTGCGATCCGCAGCTTGGCCGAGCCCGATTCGCGCAGCATCTCCGTCGTGGCCTGCATAATTTTCTGTTTGATTTGCTGCGCCCGTTTCTCAAACCCGTTCATTTCAAGCCGCTCCTATTTTAAAATAATGAAATTTATACGTATAAATATTTCATAAATCCGTTGACGATGGCATCGTCGAGGTCTAGTATAACATATGAAATATTGATGGTTTTATATTTCATAAATCATCGACTGGAGGCGCCGTTATGCTGACGGTGGAGCATCTGACCAAGACGTTTGCCAATGGGAAAGGGATCGCCAACGTATCCTTCGAAGTTCGCCGCGGGGAGGTGTTCGGATTCCTGGGCCCGAACGGGGCGGGAAAGTCTACGACGATCCGGCATATCATGGGCTTCATGAAGCCGGACAGGGGACGTGTCGTCGTGGACGGCAAGGACGCGTGGCTGCAGCAGGGAGAGGTGCAGTCGGGCATCGGCTACCTCCCCGGGGAGATCGCCTTCATCGAAGGGATGACCGGCCGCAGCTTCCTCGAATTTCTCGCCGGCATGCAGCGGACGAAGGACCGCGCGAGAAGGGAGCGGCTGATCGAGCGGCTGCAATTCGACGCCAATACGCCCATCCGCAAAATGTCCAAGGGCATGAAGCAGAAGGTGGGCATCGTCGCCGCGTTCATGCACGATCCGGAGGTTGTCATTCTGGACGAACCGACATCCGGGCTCGATCCGCTCATGCAAAAGGTGTTCGTCGAGCTCGTGCTGGAGGAAAAGGCGAGGGGCAAGACATTTCTCATGTCCTCGCACAGCTTCCCCGAGATCGAGCGGACATGCGACCGCGCGGCAATCATCAAGGACGGCGTCATCGTGACGATCGCGGATATTCACGAGCTGCAGCGTCTGCAGCGCAAGCTGTTCGAGGTGGCCTTCGAGACGGAGACGGAGGCAGCCGCCTTCGCGGCATCCGATCAGCGGGTAGAGTCGCTCGACGGCTGCCGCGTGCGGGTGGCGGTGCAGGGCGACTACGGCCGTTTCATAGCGGAGATGGCGAAGCGCCGTGTGCGCAACATCGACGTTTTCACGCAAAATCTCGAGGACATATTCATGGATTATTACGATCGGCAGGAGGCGAGGGCATGAGCGGGGCGCTGTACAAGCAGATGATGAAGGTGAATTTGAAGGGCTTCCTGAACTACGCCGTCGGCTCGGCCTTTTATATCCTCCTCATGTTCTGGCTGTACCCCGGTATCGCCAAAAACACCCGCGCGCTCGACGATATCGTCGCGACGATGCCGGCGGGCGTCGGCGAAGCCTTCAATCTGAGCGGGTTCGACAGCGCCGAGGCGTTCATCTCGGGCGAGTACTACGGACTCGTCCTCGTGATTATTCTGGCGATCGTCTGCGTCCAGCTGTCGACGCAGCTCATGGCGCGTATGGTGGACCGCGGTTCGATGGCCTATCTGCTCTCCACGCCGACGACGCGGGTCCGGGTGGCGGCGACCCAGGCATGCGTGCTGGTGTCCGGGCTGTTCATCATCGTGGGCGCGACGACGCTCGCGGGCTTCGCAGGCCAAGCCTGGCTGCTCGGCGACCGTTATGTCTTCGACGGCGGGCGCTTCCTCTTGCTCAACGCCGCTGCCTTTCTGATGTTTTTCGCCGTAGCGGGCATCGCATTTCTTGTCTCCGCGGTGTCGAACGACGAGAAGAAGGCGCTCGGCATCTCGGGTATGATCGTCTTCGGGTTTTACAGTCTCGATCTGCTCGGCAAGCTCGGCGACAGCGTCTCCTGGATGCGCGACCTCTCGATCTTCTCCCTGTACCGGCCGGGCGACATCGTGGGCGGCGGGTCATCGCCGGCGCTTGGCCTCGCTGCGCTCGGGGCCATCGGGCTAGCTGCGCTGGGCTGCGGCATCGCGCTGTTCGCGCGCAGGGATCTGCCGCTCTAGCCACGCGCGCGGCCGGACCGCAGATCCCGGCAGCAGGCTGACATACGCCAAAAAGGAGCCGTCCCGTCGATATAAATGCGGGACAGCTCCTTTTGGCTATTTAACGGCTCGAATGCGGGCTATCGTCAGTTCGCGTAGCCCAATGCGCGCAGCGCCCGCATCACGGTGACGACGATCTGCTCGCGGGTGACGGTCGCCTGAGGCGCGATCGTCGTCTTGGACATGCCGCGGATGATCTGCTCGTCGACCAGCCAGGCGACGGCATCCCGGGCATACGCCGCGACGGACTGCCGGTCCTTGAAGCCGCCCAGCGCAGCGCTGGATGAAGCGTTTGTCTTGCCTGCGTAGCTCAGCGCATTGGCCAGCATGACGGCCAGCTCCTGGCGGGTCACGAACCCGTCCGGATCGAACGTCGTGCCCGTCCTGCCCTTGACCAGACCCGCGTCGTACGCCGCTGCGATATCATACGCGTACTTCGAGGCCGCGGGCACGTCCGCGAACACGGATGCGTCGGCGCCCGGTATGAGACCGAGTCCGCGCACGATCATCGAGACGATCTCGCCGCGCGTCACGTTCTGTTTGCCGGCGAGCTTGCCGGAGCCGTCCGTCGTCAGGATGAGCTTGGCGGCGGCCTGGGCGACGTCGTCCTGTGCCCAGAGGGCGGGCGCGTCGGCGAATGACGGAGCGCCGGACGCTGCGAGCGCGTAGCTGCCGCTGGTCGTCGCGATCTGCTCTACGGCGACGCTGCCGTCGGCGTTGACCTTCGTCAGCGTCGGCACGGGACGGTAGCCGACGACGGCGGAATCGTACACGACGCCTGCAATCGTGATGCTGGCGCCGACGCTCTTGGCGTCCAGCGCGGCGGCGATGCGCACGGGCGACTTGCCGAACGCCTTGAGCACGGTCGCGGTCTTGTCGGCGGCGATCCGTTCGAGCTTGAAGACGGTCGGCTCGGACAGCAGCTTCTTGCCGCTCAACGCAGTGTTGATCGCAGCCGCGTCGGCCGCCGGCGCGGTCAGCACCGATACGCGGATCGTGTCCGACGTCGCGATCAGCGCCGCCGGAATGCGGTACTCCCGATCGCCGACGAGCAGCGACAGGCTGGCGGTTGCGCCCTTCTTCGCGAGCGCCGCGGCGACCTCCGGCGGAATGTCCAGCTCCGCCTGCTTTGCGCCTGTCCCGGCTTGAACCTTGAAGCCGGTACCGCTTGAGGCTTCGATCGCCTTGACGGCTGCTGCAGCCTGGAGCGTGATCGAAGCCT
This sequence comes from Cohnella sp. 56, assembly GCF_037963805.1. Lineage (NCBI taxonomy): Bacteria > Bacillati > Bacillota > Bacilli > Caryophanales > Paenibacillaceae > Cohnella > Cohnella sp. 56. The sequence goes on from NZ_JAZDQE010000003.1 coordinate 53,155, forward strand.
TGTCGCCGTTCAGCGCGACATTGGCTGCGAGCTGCCCTTCGACTGCGGGAGCAGTCGGCGTGCCCGGCCACGATCCGGGTCCCGGATTGACGACGTCCTCCGACGTCGATACGGTCAGCTTCGCGGAGGCGGGCGATACTTCTGTCACTGTGCCGTCTTTTGTCTTAGCGAGCGACAGCAGATGAATGCTGTAGCTCGTATTCGGCTTAAGCGAGGAGACGGCATAGGTCGTACCCGCGACCGAGGCGACCATCGTGTCGTTCACGTAAACCTCGTAGCCGTTGGCGCCCGCCGACGGATACCAGGCGAGCTGGACGACACCGCCGCCTTGGCTGGCGGCAGTCAGTCCGGTAGGCGCCTTCAGCTGCGAAGCGTCGAATTTTCCATCGATCGGCAGATCCTGCACGAGCTGCGTCGTCAGCGTCTTGTGGCGGTCGCCGCTGATGTCCCAGCTCATGACGCCCGCGATATCGAGCGACTTGACGAGCGAGGACGTGTACATCATCGTCGTCTTGTCGTTATAGGTGACGAAGCCCTTGGTGACCGGGCTGTACAGATACGGCACCTTGGCTTGGTCGTTCCAATAGCGCACATAGCCGTTTTTGCCGATGAACTTGTCCTCGATATCCGTATAGTCCAGAATGCCGGATTCCCAGGAGCCGTCCATAATGCCGCCGCAGGTCTGATACTGTCCGTTCGCCGGGCAATCCGACCAGGCCTTGCCGTAGTATGGCACGCCCGTCACCAGCTTGTACGTCGGCACGCCGCCGTTCAGGTGGCCCTGCAGGCCGCCGCGCACGTTGTTGCGGGGAGCGGAGGTGGCCGCCCTCGGGTGAGCCGGATCGTAGTACAACGGCGCATTGTGATGCGCGAGCGTCTCCCAGCTGCCGCTGTAGTCGTAGGCCATCATGTTGACGAAGTCGAAGTACTTGGACGAGGTGCCGAGATCCGCATTGCGGACGAAGTTGTCGCCTTGACCGGAAGCGATCGTCAGCAGGTAATACTTGCCGTCCTGCTGTCCTGCCGCATCGAACGCTTCGCGAATCGACTTCATGAGCAGCGGGAAATACTGCGGGTCGTTCGGGCTGTGGACGGTGTCGTCCTCGCCGCCTTCGACCGGATACTCCCAGTCGATGTCGACGCCGTCCAGCTGATGGTCGCGAATGAACTTGACGGTCGAATTCGCGAAGGAGCGGCGTCCCTCCTCCGTAGCGGCGACATTGGACCAGTTGTTGGACCAGGACCAGCCGCCGACGGAGATGAGCAGCTTCAGGCTCGGATGCGCGTCGCGCAGCTTCCTCAGCTCCGCGAAGTTGTTCGGATCGGCCTCGGGGTCGCCCATCAGAATCTCGCCGTCATAAACGTAGCGGTTCTGTTCGGAGACGGACGCATCTTCACATGGCTTGGCGTTGCTGCCGTACTTCTTCCAGCATACATCCGAGAACGCGTAGTTGATGTGCGTGATCTGGGATACGTCCATATCGGCGACCTGGTAGTTGCGCGCGGTGTTCGAGGACGCCCATGACATATAGTAGGTGACATTCGTATATTCGGCGCCCGGCACGACAGTCAGCGCGTCGCTCTCGGGAGAGGTCCACAGTTCGTTCCTCGCCACGACCTTGTACTGGTAAGAGCGGCCCTCGGTCAGGTTGAGCGCGGCATAGCGGTTGTCGGCGCTCGTGCCGACCAGACTGCCGTCCTGGTAGACATCGTAGTAGGTGGCGCCCGCTACCGAAGCCCAGCCCAGCGCAGCCGCCGTACGCGTGGCGGTTACGGTCTGCAGCGCCTGGGGCTTGGCCAGCTCGCCCCACTTCACCTCGACTACATTGCTGTCCTTGGAGGACTCCAATGGCGTCTTTTTGGAATTTTGCGCGCGGGCCATGAATTTATAGGTCGTTCCCTTCGTCAGACCGGTTACCGTATAGGAGGTCTGGGGGGACGTGGCCTTCCATCCGCCATTCACAAAAAAATCGTAGTTGTCCGCGTCCGGGCTGGCGCCCCAGCTCAGGGTGGCCGTATCGGCGGTCACATTCGCGATTTTTAAGTAGCTCGGAGGGGCGAGCGGGATGTCCTTGTATTGGCTCGTATCCTTGGCGGTCGTAAAGGTGAAGACATCGCTCTTTTTGGCGCGTTGGCCGTCCCAGGAGAGCACGGCCTGGTATGTCGTCTCCGGCTTGAAGCCGCCGGCGAACGTTTTTTTGCTGCCGTTGCCGAAGTCCTTGTAGTCGTCCGGCACGAGGAAAAACCATACGTCGTTGTTGCCGCTGGTCGGGTCGTCCCAATCGAGCGTGACGGAGTTGTGCGTGACGCTCACGACTCGTATGTTCTGCGGCGTCTCCGCCCGCGGTGCCGGTGCCGCCTGTCCGCCGCTTCCGCCTTCGCCTTCCGCCGCCGCCGTCCTCAGCCCCAGGAACGGGGAGATTAGCAGGGCGAATGCGAGCAGCGCCAGCAGCCACCGGTTCGAACGCTTTCTGTGCAAAGTCACCTGGATCACCTCAATGAGTTAGTTGGAAAAGTCCGCTTTCGAAGCGTTTGCTTGTTCTCCTTCCCTCCGTAATCAAAGGCTATGAAAGCGTGTGCTATCTTCATCATGGAGGGCCGCGGGAAAATGGTGAAGAGGGACAATTTTACACTTGAGGGATACAATATGTTAATTTTTATAATCGGTCCGCATTTGTGATACTTATCAACGATCACGTGCATGGCCGCCGGGGCCAGACAGGCGGTTCGATGAGGATGCGGGCGTAGTGCTACCGTCCGTACCGCCGCATAATATAGTATACTGGGGTCGATATGGATCGAATCTGAGCGAGGAGGCTGTGCCTATGGGATTCCTGGACAAAGTCAAATCCGGATTGAACGATGCGGGCAACAAGGCCAAAATTCTGGTCGACGTGAACCGGCTCAAGCTGCAGAACAGTACGAAGCGCAAGGAGATCGAGGAGCTGCAGCAGCAGATCGGCCAGCTGGTGTTCGAGGCGGCGGTCGGCAGGCGGCCCGAAGCGGGCATCGACGAGCTGCAGCCGAAGTACGACCGGATTGTGGCGCTCGAGCTGGAGATTCAGGAGAACAAGGCGCAGATCAATGCGCTGTCCGATGAAAAGGAGTGCGTCTGCGGCAAAACGGCGCCGCTGGAGGCGAAGTTCTGCTCCGCCTGCGGCAGAACGTTCGGCACGGACCCGGGGCTGTAAACGGATGGCGGAGATGCCGGTCGTCATGCGAGAAAAGGGAGCGGGCTGCCTTCTCGCATCGGCCGGCATTTATTATTTTGACAAAACTAATATAGTTAGTTATTATAAAACTAATAACATTAGTTTTTGGAGGCGAAGATCGTATGGAAGCGATAAAAATGATGAATCTGGTCTTAAGATTTGCGCTTGAACTGGCCTTGCTCGCGGCGTTCGGCTACTGGGGCTTCAAGACCGGCGGCAGACTGCCGGCCCGCTGGCTGCTCGGCATCGGCGTGCCGCTCCTGGCGGCTGTGATCTGGGGGATGTTCCTGTCGCCGAAGGCGTCGCTGCCGCTGGAGGCTCCGCTGCGGCTGGCGATCGAGCTCTTGCTGTTCGGCTTGGCGGCTGCCGCGCTGTACGCGTCGGGTCAACCCGGCTGGGCTGCCGCGCTGCCGTTCCTATGGGCCGTCAACCGGATTCTGATCGCGGTCTGGCACCAGTGAACGGCCCTTAAGGCCCGGCGCTCGCCAGGCCCGTCCGGCAGGGATGGACGACGGTCATGCACGGCTTCCCGCCACGGCCTTCAGTTAAACAGCAGCGCGAGCAGGATCACGTCCATGAACTTCTTGGTGACCTCGTGCATCAGGTAGTGCTTCAGCAGCCCTTCCTCCTGGAAGCCCAGCTTCCTCAGCATTTTCAGCGATGCCGTATTGTCGGGATGGACCTCCGCCTGAACCCGGTGCGGTCCGATGAACGAACGGCTGAACTCAAGCGCGGCCCGTACCGCCTCGGAGGCGATGCCCCGGTTCCAGAAGCTCGGCTTCAGGTCGTACCCGAGCGCGAGCGGGAACCGCGGGAGATCCTCGAAGCTGCCGCGCGTCGGCATGAGCGTCACCGTCCCGATCAACGGCGGCCGTCCCCGGAGCGTCACGCCCCAAGCCATCAACCGCCGCTCGGCATAGCCCTGCCGCCAGCTCTCGATGATCGCCTGCGTCTCCTCGATCGAGGCAGGGCCGTTCCAGTCCTGCAGCCGGGTTACCTGCGGGTCCGAGCTTAGCGCGTACAGCTCCTCGGCGTCGTCCGGCTCCACGGGGCGCAGGAGGAGACGATCCGTGCGGATCGGGGGCACTTGCGGTGCAATTATATGCATGATGTCACTGACCTTCGCATTGTCGGATAATACCCGCCATTATAACGCGTCAGCCTTAAAATAAGATGAAATATCGGCCTAAGCCGGGCTAGGACGGGGCCGCTTCCTTGGCGGGCGGGCAGGCGCAGGACGGACTCGCTTCGACGGCGGACCGCGTCGGCTGCGCTCGACCCCGGCAGCCGGCGATGAGCAGCATGCCTGCCACGACGAGGACCGAGCCGACAAGCAGCGGCCAGGCGAGGCGCTCGCCCAGCAGCAGGCTCGACAGCAGCAGCGCGCTCACCGGCACAACAGCCGTGTAGGCGGCCACCGTCGCGGACGGCAGCAGTGTGACGCCTCTGAAGTAGAGCAGGTAGGCGACCGCGGTGACGAACCAGCCATAGTACAGCACGGCCGCCAGCCGGGAGGTGAGCCGCTCCCGCAGCAGCAGCCAGGAGAGCAGCGCCACCGCCGCCGGGGTGAGGCTGGTGACGATGGCCGAGTCCGTCGCGGCGGCATGCTTCAGTCCGTACAGCATGAATACGCGGTACAAGAACATGCCGAGCAGTGCCTGCAGCAGCAGGAGGAGCAGGTCGCGCCGGCCGACGCGGGTTTCTTTTTTGTATTTGAACAGCGCCAGCGGTACGAGAATGAGCAGCGCCGCGGCCAGCGCGGCCGCCTGCGACAGGAAGACGGGCATGGCCTGCACGGACCACTTGCCGACGACGACGGCGCTGCCGATGAAGAAGACGGCGGCCAGCATGCTGGCATGAGCGGCCGGCGCGTTGTTGTTTGCCAATCGATTCACCTCTCCTGATGTCCTTGCTGTATACTCTAATCATCGCAAGTGGTCTGACATAGATCCGATTACGGGAAAATTCAATAGGGCCAATTCGGAGAGGAGGCGCGCACGGTGTGGATGGCGATCGATAAAGCGTCGAAGGTGCCGATGCTGAGCCAGGTCTATCAGAGCCTGCGGAGCCGCATCTTGAGCGGGGAGCTCGAGGCGGGATGCAAGCTGCCGTCGTCCAGGGCGCTGGCTTCGCAGCTCGGGGTGTCCCGCAATATCGTGCTGGAAGCTTACGAACGGCTGCTGGCCGAAGGGATCGTAGTTGCGCGCACGGGCGCGGGCACCTTCGTGGCGAAGGGGGCCGCGCTGCCGGCGGAGGACAGCGTGCCTTCGCCGTCTCCGGCGCCGCCGCCGGTCTGGGCACGGCCGGCCGTGCCCTTGGACGAGACGGAGCCCGGCGGCGCGATCTCCTTCCGCACGGGGAGCCCCGCGATGGACAGGTTCCCCCGCAACGCGTGGTCGGACGCGCTGCGGCGCGTCTGCCGGGAGGCGCCGGACAGCCTGTTCGGCTACGGGGACCCGGCGGGCGAGCCGGAGCTGCGCGCGGCATTGGCGGCGTACCTGCGGCACAGCCGCGGCGTGGAGACGACGCCGGATCGGATCGTCGTCACCGGCGGCGCGATCCAGGCGCTCGGCCTCGCCGCGCAGCTGCTGCTGTCGCCGGGAGACGACGCGATCGTCGAGCGCCCGACGATCGCGGAGGTGCGCAGCCTGATCGGGCGGACGGGCGCCCGCGTGCACGGCGTGCCGGTCGACGAAGCCGGACTCCGGACGTCCATGCTGCCGGACGGCATCCGTCCCAAGCTGATCTATGTGACGCCGTCCCATCAATTCCCGCTCGGCGGCGCGATGCCGATCCCCCGCCGGATCGAGCTGCTCGCCTACGCGGCGCGCAGCGGCGGCTATGTGCTCGAGGACGATTACGACAGCGAGTTCATCTACGATGCGCCTGCCGTTCACTCGCTGCATAGCCTGGCGCCGGAGCGGGTGCTGTACATCGGCACATTCAGCAAGATTCTGTCGCCGGCGCTGCGCCTCGGCTACATCGTCCTGCCTGCGGCCTGGGTGCCCGCCTGCACCCGCCTGAAGCGGCTGGCCGACTATGAGAATTCGCGGCCGGAGCAGCTCGCGCTGGCCGGCTTCCTGGAGCGCCGGACGCTGCATGCGCATGTGCATCGGATGCGCAAGCTCTACCGCAGGCGCCGGCAGATGCTCGTCGACAGCCTCCGGGAGGGGCTGGGAGACCGGCTGCGCGTGCTCGGCAGAGCGGCCGGGCTGCATATCGCCGTCCGGCTGGCCGCGCCGCCCGCCGATCTGCAGGCAAGGCTGCGCGAGGCCGGGGTGGAGGCCGCGCTGATCGGAGCGGATTGCCTGCTGCTGGGCTACGGGCATCTGCAGGAGGATGCGATCCGCGAGGGCGCGGCCCGTCTCGCGAGGGCGCTCGGCAGCGCAGGCCTGCCGCCGCGGACGGGAGCGAAGCGGGCGGCGGCGCAGGACGAGGAGGCGGTGCCGCATGCATCTGCTCACGTCTGAGCGGAGCCCGTTCAACACGCTAAGGGTCTGCGACACGACCGAGCTGTACGGCGAGCTCGGCAAGTTCCGCGTGCTGCAATTCGCAGACGGGGCGGTGCAGGGCGCGATCGACCTGCGGGCCCCCTCCCGCGTCGTGCTGCCTTATCAGCGGGCCATGATCCGCTTGATGGATACGATCCGGCCGTCGTTCGACCGGGCGTTCGTCATCGGCCATGGCGCGGGCACGCTCGCCCGTCACTACAGGGACCGGCGGATCGACGTCGCCGAGCTTGACGAGCGCGTCGTCGCGCTCAGCCGCGAATACTTCGGCTATATGCAGGACAATGTGGCCGTCGGCGACGGCCGCGCGCTGCTGGCGCAGGCCGGAGCGGGGAGCCTGGATTACATCGTCGTGGACGCCTTCACGAGCGAAGGCACGCCGCCTCATCTGGCGACGCTCGAGTTCTATGAGATGGCGGGCGGCAAGCTGCGGACAGGTGGCGCGATGCTGATCAACGTCATCGGACGCGGCAGAGGGGACAAGCGGGTCGCCTCGATGCTGGCCACGCTGGAGGCCGCATTTGCCAGCACGACTGCGCTGGCGCATCGGACGCAGGACAGGGAGGACGGCGCCAATCTGATATTGGTGGCAGGCGCTGGCGGGATCGCGGATGCGAGTCTCCCGCCGGACTTCGAGCCCATTCGGCTTGAGCGGGGCTATGTGCTGCATGATCGGGCGGCGGGCGAACCGGAGGACTCGGGCCGGTCACAGGAGTAGACCATTCACCTTTCAAGGGAGGCTGCACGGGGAGATGGAACAGACTTTAAGCGAACACGCCGGCGAGATTGCCGCAATCTTCGCGGATGCGGCGGCTGGCGCCGCGCGATATACGGGGACGCTGGGCGAGTCGATCCGTTCGCTGATCGTTCGCGCCGATCCGTCGGCGCAGGGCCGCGCCTCGAACTATATCGCTTTCCTGCTGCCGACGTGGATGGGCGAGCGGACGGAAGCGCCCGCCGAGCTGCGCCGCGATCTGGCGGCGGGCAACGTGTATGCGATGCTGCACTTTTTTCTGCTGGACGATCTGATGGACGGCAGCGACGCGGGGCTCGGCAGGCGGCAGGCGCTGGCTGCCGGACAGCTGCTGCACGCGCTGTTCCTGGAGCGCTACGGGCGCCACTATCCGCCGGACTCCCCGCTGTGGGAGCATTACCGGGTCTACCTGGCGGAGTGGGGGGCGGCTGTCGCGGAGGAGGGCATCCGCCGCGCGGATCCCCGCGAGGCGCGGGCGCTCGCCCGCAAGTCGGCGCCCGTGAAGCTGTGCGCCGCGGGTTTGCTGCTGTCGTCCGGCGCTCCGGCGCGCATCGCCGGTATGGAGGAAGCCGTCGACCTGGCGCTCGCGTCGCTGCAGCTGGCAGACGATTGGGCCGACTGGCGCGAGGATCTGCCGGATGAGCGCTGCAACGCCTTCCTCACGCTCGTCAGGCAAGATTGCCTGAAGCTGCCCGAGGATGCGCCTCTGGAGGAGCGTCAAGTTCTGCAGGCGATATACCACAAGGAGGCGCTGGACCGCCTCGCATCCATCGTGAGCGGATACGGCGAACGATTGGCCGTGCTGCCGGAGGCCGCGCCGGGACTCGTCCGATTCCAGCGCTCGATTCTGCTCGGCATCGAGCAGGACCGGCAGGCGGCGAAGGAGACGACGGACAAGCTGGCGAGCGGTGGCGGGTTTTCGTATTTTTTATCAAAAATGCAAGATTTATAGGGACGAACTGCCTAGTTTTATGGTAGGATATGGGAGGGTCCATTTATCCTACGAAAGGCAGTGAAAATATGTCTTTAGAAACATTAAAAGTGCAGATTATCAAAAAAGCGTGGGAAGATGCTGCGTTCAAGCAACAGCTGCTGGCAGATCCGAAGGGTGCCGTCAAGGCGGCGTTCGGGGTTGAGCTGCCTCAGGAGATCGAGGTGACGGCCGTCGAAGAGACCGGCACACACTACTATCTGGTCATTCCGCCGAATCCCGAGGATGTCGCCGGCGACCCGAACAACTTACAACTCGTCTGGTAATTCGGCGGCGGCAGCCGCTTCCAAGGGCAGGGTCTCATTGGCTAAGGGGAGCCGGATCAACACTTCGGTTCCCTCGCCCTTTTTGCTCTTGAATTCGATCGTTCCCTTCATCACCTCGATGATGCGGAATGTGACCATCGTCCCCAGCCCCGTTCCCTTGGACTTGGTTGAGAAGTAAGGGACGCCGAGCTTGGCGATTTGCGCCTCATCCATGCCTTCGCCGTTATCCTTGATCCATAGCACCGCCTCTCCATCCTCCGCATAGGCATTGATCTCGATATATCCGTCTTCCCCGAACGCCTCGATGCTGTTTTTGAGCAGATTGATCAACGCCTGCTTGAACTTGGAGGAGCTGCCGAGGACCGTCAGAGCGGGCTCTGCGTTAATCTTGAGCCGTCCGCCGTACAGCGCCGCATGCGGCGCGATGATGACCTCGAGCTGCGCAAGCTCATGCTCCAGATCCAGAACGGACAGGGTATCCAGCTCCGGCTTCGCAAAGGTCAGGAAGTCCGTAATGATGCCCGAGGCGCGATCCAGCTCGCTGACGGCGATATTGAAGTACTTCTTGCTCTCGTGGTCGCCTCTTCCCGACAGCAGCTGCAGGAAACCTCGCGTGACCTGGAGCGGATTGCGAACCTCGTGGGCGACGGAGGCGGCCAGATCGCTGATGATCTTCAGCTTCTCCGTACGCTCCAGCCGGTGATTGAACAGCTCCAGCTGCTTGGAGTAGGTGAGCAGTGTCCGATAATCCGCCGATATGCGCCGCGCGAGGATGACCACCATCACGACGATAAACAAGATCACTCCGATTTTCCACAGGAACAGGACGTAGCTCTTGCCGCTCATATAATAGAGCGTCAGATCGGCGGCCCCGGACAGCGTCAGCAGGAAAAGGCCGGCCGACAGGATCAGCGCGTTCTTGTCGCCGCGGACGCCGTGCGAGACGGACAATCCGGCGATCAGCAGCATTTGCACGAGGATGATCGATCCCATCACGAGGATGGAGACGATATAATACTGATCGTAGAAGCGCCCGTCCGTCAGCTTGTAGACGATAAACGCGGCGATGCCGAATACCGAGTAGCCCGCCTGCCAGCGGCCGAATCTTGTGAAAAACCGGAATCGTCCCTCAAGCACCTGGTCGACGTAGTAGCTGAGCGCGGGGAACAGGACGAACATGGACAAGTCGAACATGGACAGAAACAGATTGGCATACGGTTTGTAATAAATGTACGGCATCGGCGAGTACACGGCGATCAGCGTCCCGATCGTCAGCGCGATCAGGCACAGCGAGATCCAGGAGCTTCGCTGACGTCGGTTCAGATAGCTCGAACAGACCAGCATGATGAACGCAAGGAATATGATCGAGCCCCCGAGCAGCAGGTCGGGCAGCTCCTTGCGGACGTAGCTTTCTTCGAGCGGCCCGAATTCCCCGATGCGGGCGTTCGTGATGAAGCCTGCGCGCGTCCCGGTCGTGAGGATGCGGATATCGATCGCGACTTCCTCTTCGTAGCTGCCCAAGGGCAGCAGCAGCCGATTCAGCTGGAAGTCGAAGTCGCGCTTCGACTCGTACAGCAGCATGCCGTCCCGGTAGGCGGACAGGTCCAGGCCGTACAGCCGGCCGACCAACAAGCCGGGCCGCTGCCAGGACATCGTCGCCGGCACCTGAAGGCGAACCCACGCGCCCTTGGTTCCTTTGGGCAGGTCGACCTGCGGCGAGGAAGCCTCTACTTTGTTCCATGGACGGTCTCGGGGAGGGGCATCGCCAGGCTGCTCATGCTCGCCGATCCACATGACCTGCCAATGGTCGATTTTTACCTCCGGCGCCGCTGCCCAGCCGATCTTCGGCCCTATGATGAACAGCGCTGCGATTGCTGCGGCATACCACAACGCTGCGATTAAGCGAACCGGTTTCATCGCGCACCTCGTCTTACTTTTGTGATCATTCTGCCAGTCGCAGCCAGGGAAAAGAAGTAGAAGGTCTGCGCTCTACTAAAATTCGACAGTATGAATCAAATTCCTGTACGAAACGCTATTTCCCGGCCGAAACTTTGCTTTTCGATAGGGCTTTTGGTCTATCTACGAAATGAAATGAAGCCGATACCACGTCTCCCAATTGACGCTGTCCTCGTAATGAACGCGATCGCGTTGTCGGCGCTTGACGGACGGCTCCGCCAAACCCATTCCGCCGAGGAGCACATCGAGCTCCGGATGCCGCGCGAGCGATTGCTCCACCCAGTCCATGAGCGCCCCGACAAGACGGGGATCGGTGACGGATACGACCGCCGCTCTCACATTTTTGAGCCGTATAATTTGGTCCAGACCTTCATAAGGAGTGTCGGGTCCCAGGTAGATCACATCGACGCCCTTCTTGCGCAGAAAAAGACTGAACAGCAGCAGCCCGAGATGATGATGCTCTCCGGGCGGGCAAAAAGCGACGGCGACGGGCAATCGCCGATCGACCGGCAGCAGCCGGAAAATTTGCAAAAATCGCTGCAGGACGAGCTGCGACGCAAAATGCTCCTGCGCGACCGCGAGTTTTCCCGCTTCCCAGTCGGTGCCGATCCGAACCAGCAGGGGCGCGATGATCTCATGAAACGCTTTTTCGTATCCGTGCAGGGAAAGGGCAAGATCGATAATCTCGTTGGCTTCCTCCGTATTGAACGCGATCAACGCGGCATACAGACGTTCGTCAATGCGGGCTTCGCATAGTGCTCTGCGGTTCTCGTCCCCGTCGGAGGCGGACGCCAAACCGGAAGGCTTCTTCTCCTCCTTGAGCAGCTGCGCGATTTCCCCGATTTTCATGCCGTGCTCAGCCATCCGCTTTTTGACCCATCTTAGTTTTGCGATGTCCTCTTCGCTGTAGAGGCGGTGTCCGCCCGCACTCCTGAGCGGATTGACGATATGGTGGCGGGTCTCCCAGGCGCGCAGCGTGACGCCGGGAATGCCCAGCATATCCGACACTTTCTGAATGCTGTACATGCAGCACCTCCACCGAACATTATACATAATTGATACAGAACTTCTTCTTAAATCCACATAAATTGAACTGCAAAATTATTATCCGGCGTCTTGTTGCAAAGGAGTATAAATTATGTACAATAATGTTTAATATCTATACATAAATTATACACATAATGCGAATAGAAGGTAGGCAATGAAGGGATGCATGAGACGCCGCTCGTCGAGGAAAATCAGCAAGCGTTCGAACTGGATGCCGTATGGAAGGCGATGGAACGCTCCCTCGCCATGATCGCGTTCGACATGGACAGCACGGTGCTGTGGGCCAACCGCAACTTTGCGGAGGCGATGGGCTATACAGAGGCAGAGATGCGAGGCATGGCGCATCGAAGGTTTTGCACGCCGGCGTTCGCCGCCAGCGAAGCCTATCGCCAGCTGTGGGCCGATCTGCGAGCCGGGAAGATGTTCCAGGAGAAAATTCAGCGGGTCGCGAAGGACGGACGGCTGCTGTGGCTGGAAGCGACGTATATGCCGGTTCGGGGCAAAGACGGCGAATATGGGTCCGTAATCAAGATTGCGACGGACATCACTCTCCGCGAGCAGACTGCGCTCATGCTGGCCGACAGGTTGAAGCAGATGGCGCAGGTACTGCTGAACCGGGCGGATGACGGCATTGCCAAAAGCGATCAGGTCGAGTCCGCAATCGCGAGGCTGCAGTCGGATGCGCTGGCGAACTTCGATCGTCTGCAGCTGCTGGAGCGCCGGACGGACGCGATTCGCGGCATCGTACGGACAATTCGTGAAGTGTCGTCGCAGACGCAGCTGCTCGCGCTGAATGCGGCGATCGAAGCGGCTCATGCAGGGGAGTACGGCCGGGGCTTCGACATCGTCGCCACCGAAGTGCGCAAGCTCGCGGGCCAGGTGCAGGAGGCGGCGAAAAATGCGAACGGGGAAGTGGAGGAGGTCGTCGAGCGGATGGCCGAGATCGGCAAGGGAACGAAGCGTTCGCAGTCGTCGATGGAGGAGGGCATGCGGATGCTCCGCGAAGCGTCGGAGGCGTTCCGCAGCATCGACGAGGCTGCCCGCCAGCTGGACGAGCAGGCAAGGGCGATCGGGCGTTCATAGGTGCCAAGACCCAGGCGCGGCAAGATGCGTATTCCAGTATTTCCATTTCGGCCGGCATAATTTATAGTGAGGATAGATACAGGCCAAATGTCCCGGTTCGGGGAAACGGAGAATCCGCAGATGAAAGCACGCTCGCTGACAGGCCCGCTCACCGCCTCCATCCTCCCTTACCTTGCGTTTGAGATTTTAAGAAGACAGCCTGGCTGGGACACCGTATTCATGCTGCCCGGCGCGCACTTTTATATCGTGACGATCGTCTCGCTGCTGTCGCTGGTCATGGCCGCGATCGTAGGCGTAGCCGGCAGACGGGTACGCAATATCAAAGTAAGCTTCCTGTCGCTGTCGTTTATGTCGCTGTCCGTCCTGTTCATGGTACACGGGCTGTCGACGCCTAATCAATTGCTGCATGTCTCGCATCTGCCCGGCATCAGCGCGCCGCTCAGCGTCATCTTCGCCACATTCTGGCTGTGGCTGTCCTCCTGGCATTCGGACCATCCGCTTATTCGTTTTTTTTCTCGCCACGAACGTCATCTGCTGCCGCTGTGGACCGGGCTGCTGTCGCTGGCGGGCCTGGCCGGATTGCTGTATCCCGAGCTGGTCGACTTCGTCCGGCTTGATGTCTATCCGTTGAACGGCTCGCTGACGTTGATGGTGATCGCCGTCAACCTCGTCACCGGCTACCGTTATTATCGCGCCTACCTGTATTCGCGCTTCCCGCTGGAGCTGGCGATCGTCTACGGCGCGGCCTGGCTCATCGCAGCCCAGCTCATCATGACGCAGGGAGAGGTGTGGCGCAGCAGCTGGTGGCTGTACCACTTCTTGCTGCTGGCCTCGATGCTGGTCATGCTGGCGGGGCTGTACCGCCAGTACGCCTCCAAGCGCTCGCTGTCGGGCGCGATCACGGGGCTGTTCACGACGGATCCGGTAGAGCGCATCACGAACGCGCTGCAGCCGAGCGTCAAGGCGCTGATGCTCGCTACGGAGAGCAAGGACCCGTATACGGCGGGCCATAACTTCCGCGTCACGCTGTATGCGCTCAGGATCGCGGAGCAGCTGCAGCTGCGTCCCGACCAGCTCCGGGCGCTCGTCGGCGGGACGATCGTGCACGATGTCGGCAAGATCGAGACGCCAGACGCCATCCTGAACAAGCCGGGGCGGCTCACGGCGGAGGAGCGGGCAATCATCGAGGAGCACCCAGTGCGGGGATACGAGATGTGCAGGAGCCTCGGGTTCATGGAGGAGGAGCTGGGCATCGTCAGATCGCATCACGAGAAGTGGAACGGCGAAGGCTACCCGGATCGCCTGGCCGGCGAGCAGATCCCGCTCATGGCGCGCATCGTGGCGGTCGCCGACGTATACGACGCGCTGACGAGCACGCGGGCCTATCGGCCGGCCATGTCGCACGGAGAGGCGATGGCCATCCTGCTGGAGAGCAAGGGGACGCACTTCGAGCCCGCATGCGTAGAAGCCTGGGAGCGAGCCTGCGAGGCGGACCCGGAGATCACCCGCCAGAGCTCCGCGCTGTGGGAGCGGGGCGTCGGCAAGTCAGCGCTCGCCTAGCAGCGTCAGGCGCAATCGCGCGTCAGGCGACAGGCGTCCGGCGAATATAGAACGGCGCCGCTCCCCGATGGAGAGCGGCGCCGTTTGTTTGGTTAAAAGTCGAAATGATCCGGATCGGGACCTTCCCTCTCGCCCCGGTCCATCGCCGCGATCAGAAGATGATCCTCCTCAGTCAGAGCGAAGTCGAATACGTCGGCGTTCTCCGCGAGCCGATGCGCCCGGGTCGACCTGGCGACGGTCGCCACGCCGATCTCGAGATTCCAGCGGATGATGATCTGGACGACGGATTCGCCGTGCCGGGTCGCGATCCCGCTCAGCGCCGGGTCGTCCAGCAATCCCCCTTGCATGAGCGGGGACCACGCCTCGATTCGGATTGCCGCGCTCGGCGGCGTATGCCCGCAGCGCGGGCTGCTGCAGGCGGGATGCAGCTCCCACTCCTGTAGTAGATATCCCGGCCGGTGAGTGCTATTATGGATCAATGGCGTCAGGATGGATAGTACGTACTTTGAAGTGATATAGATGCTAAAAAGTACCCATGGCGGCATGCGGAAGGAGCGACATCGCGTTGGCTAAAAAATACAACATCTCCGTGGAGGCGACGCTCGAGGTCATCGGCGGCAAATGGAAGTGCGTCATCCTGTGTCATCTGACGTACGGCAAGAAGCGCACGAGCGAGCTCAAGCGTCTCATGCCCGCGATCACGCAGAAGATGCTCACGCAGCAACTGCGGGAGCTGGAGGACGACGGCATCGTCAACCGGATCGTTTACAACGAAGTGCCTCCCCGCGTCGAATACGAGCTCAGCGCATACGGATGGAGTCTGAAGTCGATTCTGGACTCGCTGTGCGCTTGGGGCGAGCAGCATATCATCAAGGAATCCGGAGACAAGTACGTGGTGCTGGAAGACAACGTGCTCAACCGATAGAAGGAATAGAGGAGAGATATTCGACATGAACAAGCCATCTATTTACGGCTTGCCTTATGATCGGTTGGCCGCTTGGCTGGCCGAGCGCGGCTTCAGGAAGTCCCGGGCGGACCGGGTATGGGAGCTGCTCTACCGCAGCCGAATCTCAAGCTTCGAGGAGTTGGCTGCGGAGCTCGATCCGGCCTGCGCGGGAGCGCTCGAGGACAGCTTCGCGCTGCGGACGATGGAGGAGCATGTGAAGCAGCAGTCCGCGGACGGGACCGTGAAGTTTCTGTTCCGGCTGCGCGACGGCAATCTGATCGAGACGGTGCTCATGCGGCACAAGTTCGGTCTGTCCGTATGCGTGACGACCCAGGTCGGCTGCAATATCGGCTGCAGCTTCTGCGCGAGCGGCCTGCTCGCCAAGAGCCGCGATCTGTCGGCGGGCGAGATCGCGGAGCAGATCATGCAGGTGCAGGCGTTCCTCGACGCGGACGGCGAGGACGACCGCGTCAGCCATATCGTCGTGATGGGCATCGGGGAGCCGTTCGACAACTACGACAATATGGCAGACTTCATCCGCGTGATGAAGGACCACAAAGGGCTGGCCATCGGTCCGCGCCATATCACCGTGTCTACGAGCGGGCTCGCGAACAAGCTGCGGGAGTTCGCCGATTCGGATCTGCAGACGAATCTGGCCGTATCGCTGCATGCGCCGAACGATGAGTTGCGCACGCGCATCATGAAGATCAATCGCGCGATTCCGATCGCGAAGCTGATGGACGCGATCGATTATTATTTGGAGCGGACGAATCGGCGGCTCACGCTCGAATATATTCTGCTCAAGGATGTGAACGACCGCCGGGAGCATGCCGAGGAGCTGGCCGATCTGATCGGCGAGGCGCGCCGGAGCCAGGTGAACGTGAACCTCATTCCGTACAATCCGGTGGACGAGCACAGCCAATACCAGCGCAGCGAGCAGGAGGCGGTGCGCGGCTTCTACGACGCGCTCAAGAAGCGCGGCGTGAGCGTCAGCGTGCGGCTCGAGCATGGCGCGGACATCGACGCGGCCTGCGGTCAGCTGCGGAGCAAGCAGATCGCGGCATCGCGCTGACACAACGACAAAGGGGAGCCACGATGACGGCTCCCCTTTGTCGTTATGTTTGATTTTGCAGCCGCTAACGATAATCAGATCGTCTCCCGCCGACGCGACAGCATGACGAGCGCGCCTGCGCCGATGAGCAGGATGGCGATGAAGGACGAGCCGCCCGTCAGCTTGCCGAGCATGTAGCCGATCGAGAAGATCGCGAAGAAGAGCAGCGACAGGAAGGACAGGATGTTGATGGGGATCAGCAGCCACTTGTTGCGTCCGCCGAACCAGTACAGCTCGAAGAGGCCGACGGCGGGCGCGAGGATGAACCCGGGCCACATCATGCCCCAATTATTCAGCAGCATCGCGATCTGGCAGACGCCGAACACGGTGAGCAGCACGCCTCCGGGGACGAGTACGCCGACGCCTCTGCGTCCGAGCACGGAGAAGTACAGCCAGTGGAAAAAAACGCCGAGCGGCAGGACGAACAGCGTGGGCCAAAAATAAGTGAAAATCGAGCCCGTGCCGATGTGGAAATCGCCGCGAAGCAGCAGGTAGACGCCGACCAGCAGCAGGATGGGGCCGAGCAGCGTGCCGCGATGGATTCTCATGAGACAGATCTCTCCTTATAAACAGGCTTAGTTGCTTACAAGCATATCATGCGAAATGGGATCTGTTATCCTTCCCGGGCTCAGAACGATCCTGGACCTTAGGCGGGGGCGGCCGTGGCAAAATGGAGTCCGGAGACGGACGATGCGGCGTTTATCGGCCCGATTATATTGAGCGGCGCCCTCTTCATAGAATGCGATTTGATAGACAAAGCGCTGCCGACCCGCTATCATTAACTTCATACTGCATATTTTCGTTCGAGGCGCGCGCATGCCACCATGCCGCTTAATAGGGAAGTCCGGTGCGATTCCGGCGCGGTCCCGCCACTGTATATGCCGAGCGATCCGAGCGCAGCCACTGTTCTATGAATGGGAAGGCATCGGAGCCGCGTTGAAGCAGAGCCAGGAGACCTGCCTTGAGACGACTTTATCCCGTCCGCTTCGCGGAGTGAGCGGCGGGACCGGCTACGCTAGCAGCACGCCTCCAGGGGCGGCTTTTTCTCGCTGCGCGGACCGTGCCCGGTCATCTCGGACCACTTCGACTACGGAGTGGTTTTTTTTCGGTTCAGTACCTGGATGCGGTCAAGCCGGATGCGGCCAAGGAAGATTCACATTTGAGAGGAAAAGGGGTTGTCGCATGTCAGTCTTCAAACGCTTCAAATCATTGTCGGCGCTCGCATTGTCGTTGTCGCTGGCCGTCGCGGGCGTATCCGCGGCCGCGCTGCCGGCCGGCAAGAGCTACGCGGAGAGCGCGGACCGAGCGACCGCCGCCGCTGTCGCGGCCGTCAACGTCAAGCCGGATATCGCGTCGGCTGTCGCCTATGTCAACGCCAACGGCGGCATCGACACGGACTGGCTGGCATTCAGCTTCGCGAGGGCGGGTCAGCCTGTCACGGATGCATTCAAGCTCAAGCTGGCGGCCGATGTCGAAGCGGAGTGGTCCAAGCCGTCGCCGAATGCGACGACGCTGGCCCGTTTCGTGCTGGTCGCCAACGCGGCAGGTCTCGATCCGCGCAGCATCGGCGGACATGACCTGATCGCGAAGCTGGCGGGCTACCCGTCCTTTGCCAACGTATACGCCCATATCTTCGTATTGCTCGCGCTGGATTCGGGCAACTATGCGCTGCCGGCCGGCACGGCATGGACGCGCAGCGATCTGATCGCGGCGATCGTCAAGGGCATCGATGGCGCCGATGTTCCGGATCTGTACGCTATGGGGCTCAGCGCGCTGGCCAAGTACCAGGATCGGCCGGAGGTGGCCGCAGCCGCGGACAAGGCCGTCAAGTGGCTGGCCGCCAATCTGAACGACGCCAACAGCGAGGCGCTCTCGCAGGCGATCATCGGGCTCGCCGCCTACGGCATCGATCCGACGGACTCGCGCTTCTCCAAGGGCGGCAACAACCTGATCGAACGCCTGCGGGCGTTCAAGAATACGGACGGCGGCTTCAAGCATGAGCTCGCCGACGCCGCATCCGACAAGGCATTCGCCACCGAGCAGGCGCTGCGCGCCCTGGCGGCCTATGAGCTGTTCGCAGCCTCGCACCGCTCCGTATATGTGGAGGCGTCCAGCCAGTGGGTGAAGACCGCCGTCGCGATCGAAGGGCTAAGCGGTCCAGTCGCAGCGCTCAGCGCCGAGCGGGCGGTCTACGCCTGGGACGCGCTGGCCGATATCGCAGAGCGCAATAAGCTGAAGCTCGAGGCTACGGACGATCCGCAGTACGGCAAGTTCCTGTCCGCAATTGGCGACGCCAAGGGCGATCAGAGCGTCTACTGGCTGTACGCCGTCAAGCGCGGCGGGACCTATGCGCCGATCGGCTCCTCTCTGGACAAGTTCCGCTTGCAGGAGGGAGACGAGCTGTATGTATACCTCTCCGGCGCCGATACCGGGCTCGTGAAGTCGGTGACGGCCGTGCCGGCGGCGGATGGCGCCTACGCGCTGAACGTCCAGTACAACTACTACGACGCCAGCTATAAAGAAGTCACCGGACCTGCGGCCGGCGTACAAGTCGCGATCGGCGAAAAGACGGCAGTGACCGATGCGAAGGGGACGGCAACCTTCCAGGGGCTGACGGCGGGCAGCTATCCGTATGTCGTGACGGGCTACCGCGCGGGAACCGCTCCGCTCGTGCTCAAGTATTCGGGGACCATTGAACTCGGGACGGGCCAGACCGGAGGCGTCAAGTTTGTCGATGCCGCCGATATCTCCGCCTGGGCCAGCGCAGCCGTCAGTGCATCCTATGCGGCCGGATGGTTCCAGGGCGTGAGCGCCACCGAGTTGAGGTTCGCGCCGAAGCAGCAGGTCTCCAGAGCCCAATTCGCTTCGTTGATCCTTCGCCTTCTCGGCGAGCAGCCGCAGACCGGCGCCAAGCAGACGTTCGCTGACGCCGCGCCGGGCGCATGGTATTACGACGCCGTCATGACCGCGAAGGCCCGAGGGCTGGTGAGCGGCGTGACGGATACGGCGTTCAAGCCGGGCGACGCGATCTCCAGGCAGGATCTGGCGGTCATTCTGGCCCGTGCGTTCAAGCTGGACGGTACGGCATCGACCGCGGCGTTCGCCGACCAGGACCGGATCTCGGGCTATGCGCTGGCATCGGTTCGGGCGGTCTCCGACAAGGGACTGCTGAAGGGCACGTCCGGCGGCAAGTTCGATCCGAAGTCCAAGGTTACCCGCGAGATGGCCGCAGTCGTCGCTGCGAATTTGCTGGAAGCGGGACTTATCGCCAAATAACGATCGGCACACCAAAAGAGGCGGCGCAGGATTTGATCCTGCACCGCCTCTTAACTTTTAAAAGGGGTCATCGGTCGTCGGCGCAGTCCGCAAGCGCCCGTATCCGTTCCTCGGGCAGCTCGGTGATGCGGCTAATCGTCGCGATATCCGTACCGGTCGCGAGCATGTTTAGAGCCACCTTCTCGATGCCCTTCTCAATGCCCTTCTCGATGCCCTTCTCGATCCCTTTTTCGATGCCCTTCTCGATCCCTTTTTCGATGCCTTTCTCGATCCCGATCTCCATGCCTTGCCTGATGCCAAGCTCCCGGCCTTGCTGGAGGCCGATCTCCCGGCCCTCCTCCAAGCCCTGCTCCCGCGCATCCTTCAAAAAGCTGATGCGGTCCCGCTGCGCCTTTTCCCGCGCTTCATACAGCATGCGGGTCATGTCGTCCTCGCTCAGGTGATTCAGCCGCTCCTCCGCCGTTCGAATCGTAGGATCCATCGCAATCAGCTCCTCCAATTGTTCATGGGTCGTGCGTTCATCCAGAAACCTTAGCCAGCGATGCAGCGGGTCGCTCTCGATATACGCCGCCGCACGGAACTTCGGGCATTCGATAAAATGCAGCTCCATCAGATCCGTCAATCGGTATATTCTCGCACCGTCCTCGTACAAATGGAACGAATGATGGAACCCTTCCAGCGGGAGAAACGAAAAATCCAAAATGTTGACGCAGATCGTCTTTTTGAGCTGGCTGTAGTCCTCGCCCTCCCGGATGGAGTCGGCGAGCAGTCGTCCCATGTAGAACAAGCTTCGCTTTTCCATATGCCGATAACGGCCGACCTGCATCTCCACATTAACCTGCTCGCGGTCCGCCGTCTCGCAGCGGATGTCGAGCACGCCTTCCTTGTCCTCGACGAGGCGCTTGGTCAGCAGCTTGCCGTCCAAAATCGCGAGATCCGTGATCGCATCTCGCCCGCTTCGGCGCAGCACGGCATTGAGCAGCCCGATCAACAGCGGCTTGCTGTCCGCTTCGCCGAACAGTCGCTTGAACAAATAATCGTTTTTCGGATTCAGTCGTTTTCTCATGGGCATCGCGTTCGCTCCTCCTATTATAACATAGCCTCCCGCCAAGCCGAACGGGGCTGCGCATGCCCGCGCACAACAAAAAGCACACCCCGTCCGCGCTCCCGTTCCATTCACGGGATCGACGTCCGGCGCGTGCTTCGCGTCCGATCGATTCAAGTCCATCTTCTCCGTTATCGGCGTCTCTGTCAAGCGGCAAGGACCGGCCAAGTTCCGCTGCAAGCGCCGCCGCAGTCGCAGCCGCCGCCGCAAGATTCAACTCTCCGCCAGCTCCGCCTTCATCGTGAATACGAATACGGCGCCGTTCGCCACGTTTTCTTTCGCATAAATATGGCCGCCCATCAGCTCGACGAGCGTCTTGCAGATCGACAGCCCCAGGCCGGTGCCTCCGGTCTTGCCGCCGCGCGTCTCGATCAGCTGGGAGAACGGCTCGAACAGCTTGTGGCGCTGCCCGTCGGGGATGCCCATGCCCGTGTCCGCCACGGAGAATTCCAGCTCCAGTTGATCCCCGTCCCGTCCGAGGAGTCGCACGCCGACATGGACGCCGCCTGCGGCCGTGAACTTGACGGCGTTGCCAATCAAGTTGTTGAGCACCTGGCGGAGCCGGTTCGGATCGCCGAGCAGGAGCGGCGGTATCGCCGGATCGATCTCCGTCGTCAGCGTCAGGCCCTTCTCGCGGAGCAGCGCGATGAACAGGTCCGTCGTCTCCTTCATGCAGCTGTCGAGGTTGAAGGGAGTGAGCTCCAGCTCCATCTTGCCCGACTCGATCTTGGAGAAGTCGAGGATATGGCTGATGATCGAGAGCAGTGCGTTGCCGCTCGTCCGGATGATGTCCACCATATCGCGGTCTCCCGGCTGCAGCTCCGAGTCCATGAGCAGCTCCGACATCGCGATGATGCCGTTCAGCGGCGTGCGCAGCTCATGGCTCATCGTCGCCAGGAAGCCGGACTTGATTTTCGAGGCTGTCTCCGCCATGTCCTTGAGCTGGGTGAGCGCACGATTCGACTCCTCCATCTGAAGGGCCTGCGCTTCCAGCTGCATGGTTTTTGCCTCAAGCTCCTGGGTTTTGGATGCCAGCTCCCGGGTTTGGCGCTCGAGCGCCAGACGCGTCTGATACAGCCGCACGAAGCCGTCGATCTTGCTCTTGAGCACCTCGGGGTGTACGGGCTTGGTCATGAAGTCGATGGCGCCGGCCGAGTAAGCTTGCTTGTAATTGTCCAGCTCCGACGTCAGCGAGGTGAGGAAGATGATCGGGATGTCCTGCGATTTTTTGCGCATCTTGATGCGCCGGGCCGTCTCGAAGCCGTTCATATCGGGCATGAGCACGTCCATGACGATCAGCGCAAAGTCGTCCTTGAGCAAGCACTTCAGCGCCTCGGCGCCCGAGGCGGCGGATACGAGACGGTACGGCGATTCGGCCAGAATGGCTTGGATGGACAGGAATTCGTCCGGGCGGTCGTCGACGAGCAGTATACAGACTTGATCTCCCATGAAGCTGTCATTCCCCCGCTGAGTCTATTTGATGAGCCAAGCCTTAAGCAGCGTCACGAGTTGGGTCGTATTGATCGGCTTGGCGATATAGTCCGAAGCCCCTGCCCGCAGACACTTTACACGATCTCCCTCCATAGCCCTGGCCGTCAGCGCGATGATGACCAGATTTTCGAACCGCGGTATTTTCCGAATGTGCCGCATCGTCTCGTAGCCGTCCATCTCCGGCATCATAATATCCATAAATACGAGATCGACGTTCGGATGATCGTCCAGGAAGGCGAGCGCCTCCTTGCCGTTCTGAGCGAAGCTGATCTCCATATTGTACCCTTCAAGCACACTCGAGAGCGCGTATATGTTGCGCATATCGTCATCGACGAGCAGGATCTGCTTGCCTTCGAACGCGGCTTCCGGATTGTGCAGCTTCTCGATGAGACGCTGCTTGTCCGGGGGCAGATCGGCGTGCTTGCGGTGCAGGTACAGCGCGGTCTCGTCGTACAGGCGCTCCATCGACTGCACGTTTTTGATGATGATGCTCTCTGCGTAATGACGGAGCCGCTGCTCCTCTTCCTTGCTCAGATCGCGCCCCGTGTAGATGATGACCGGCAGCGTCTGCAGCTTGCGGTTCGTCTTCACCTGCTCCAGCAGCTCGAAGCCCGAGATGTCCGTCAGGCCGAGGTCGAGCACCATGCAGTCGAAGTGCTGCGCGTTCAGCTGGTCGAGCGCTTCCTTGCCGGAGGCGGCGGCGGTCACGGAGACGTCCGGATGGGCGATGAAGGCGACCAGACTGCTCCGCAAATCCGGATTGTCCTCGACGATCAGCAGATTTTTGACCGGGCGCCGGATATAAGACTCGATCCGCAGGAACGCCGCCTCAAGCTCCGAGCGGTCGGTCGGCTTCTTCCAGAAGTCCAGCGCGCCCAAGGACAGCCCTTGCTTGCTGTCGTCGGCCGTCGAGACGATGTGCACGGGAATATGGCGCAGCTCGGGCCGGCTCTTGAGCCGGCTGATGATCGCCCAGCCGTTGAGCACCGGCAGATCGGCGTCGACGACGATCGCGTCCGGCTTGTAGGCATGCGCGAGCGCGAGTCCCTGATCGCCCTGCAGCGATACGATCGCCTTGAAGCCGCGCTTGCGGGCGAGCTCGAGCAGGATGGCCGCGAACGAAGCCTCCTCCTCGATGATGAGCAGCGTCGTATCGCCGGGCTGCAGGTTGCTCCGGTCGTCCTCCATGACGGCATACTGCAGCAGCTTCGGATTGGAGACCGAGATATCGGGTACGAACGATTCGTAAAAGTCGGATGCGTCCCTGGAGGGCTGCAAGGTGGTCTTGATCTCGATATGGGCGTCTGCCGCCGCAGGGAAGGCATCCCGCGGCGCTGCCGGAATGGCATTCCTCGGCGCCGCGGCTTCCCCGGACCCCGCAGCCTCCTCGGTTGTCCGCTCCTCCTCGTGCTCCTGCAGCAGCGCCTCGGCCCGCTCGGAGAAGACGAGGGTGAAGGCGCTGCCCTGGCCCGGCTCCGAGGCGACCTCGATTCTCCCGCCGAGCAGGGCGGCGAGCTCGCGGCAGATCGTCAGGCCGAGGCCCGTGCCGCCGTACTTGCGGCTCGTCGTGCCGTCCGCCTGCTGGAACGCCTCGAAGATGCTCTCGAGCTTGGCGGGCGGGATGCCGATGCCGGTATCGGCTACGGTGAAGAAAATCTGTTCGGGGTCGGTCTCGCTTCTGCCGATCGTCAGCGACACCTCGCCTTTCTCCGTAAACTTGAAGGCATTGGATAGCAGGTTCGACAGAATCTGCTGCAGCCGGTGGCCGTCCGTCCGCAGCGCTGCCGGCAGCCGGGCGTCGCGGCGGATACGCAGCTCCACGCCTTTGCTGCGGGCGATCTGATCGAACGTGCGATAGGCGTGATCGACGATATCCTGTACCTGCACTGTCTCGAACACGACCTTCATCTTGCCGACCTCGAGCTTCGCCAGATCGAGAATCTCGTCGATCAGCTGCAGCAGGTCCTTGCCCGCCGTGAAGATCGTATGCACGTATTCAAGCTGCTTGGGCTGGAGGTTGCCGTCCCGGTTCTCCGCGAGAATCTGGGAGAGGATGAGCAGGCTGTTGAGCGGCGTGCGCAGCTCGTGGGAGACGTTGGCGAGAAATTCGGACTTGTACTGCGCCGCCATGAAAATCTCCTCGGCCTGCTGCCGGATCTCTTCCTTCTGCTGCTTCGTGAGTGCCATCTCCTGCTGCAATTGCTCATTGGAGGCGAGCAGCTCGTCGGCCTGCGCCCGGAGCTGCTCCGTCTGCCGTGCGAGCGAGTCGGCCTGCTGCTGGATCTCTTCCTTTTGCTGCACGAGTGAATCCGCCTGCCGCTCGATCTCCGTCTTCTGCTGCGCGGTGCGCAGCATCTCCAGCCGCAGCGTCTCGTTGGCTTCGCTGATCTGCCGGGCCTGCGTCTGGAGCTCCTCGGTCTGGGCGCGCATCTCCTCGGTCTGCACCGTCAGCTCCTCGGTCTGCGACTGGAGCTCCTCGGTCTGGACCTGGAGCTCCTCCTTCTGCCGCTGCGTATGCCGCAGCAGCTCGTCGATGCGGGCGATGTCTGCCAGCGTGTTGAACAGCACGCCCATGTTCGTGCTCACGCGGCCGATCAGCTCCCGCTCGCGGGGCGCGAATTCGCGGAGTGAAGCCAGCTCCACGACGCCGACGGCCTCGCCTTCATAGCAGATCGGCACGATCGTGACGAACGCCGGCGGCGTATCTCCGAGCGCCGAGCTGACCTTCACATAGTCCGCGGGGATGTCTCGCAGGACGACCGGCTGCCGGTCCAGCGCCACTTGGCCCACGAGCCCGGAGCCCAGCGGGATCGGCGCAGGGGCCTCGTCCGCATGCGCGTAGGCATAGCCGGCGGCGAAGTGCAGCGCGTCGCCGCGCTTCACGTACAGCGCGCCGTAGCTCGCGCCCAGTGCGCTGGCAAGCTTGCCCATGAAGATGCGCGACGCCTCCTGCACCTTGACCGAGCCCTGGAGCAGGATCGCCATCTCCGATACGTTCGTATTGATCCAGATCTCGTTCTCGGCGTCCAGCCGCAGCAGCCGCTCCTGCTCCGTCGTATGCTGCAGATCCCCCGCGAGCCCTCTGAAGCGCCGCGCGAGCTGGGCGAATTCGTCGTCGCCGCTGGCGGCGGTCTCGGTCTCCTCGACTTGCTTGCCCGCGGCCATGTCGTCCACGATGCGGGAGACGCTGCGCATGCCGACAAAAATGCTGCGGTGAACCGATGCGATCAAGTAAACGCCGACGGCCAGCCCGGCTGCTCCGATGGCAATCGCGACCGCCAGCGCCGAGCCTTCGGCATACACGCAGGCGATCGCCGTCAAGCCGCCGATGAGCAGCAGAAACGCGAGGCCAAGGCTCCAGATCTTTCTTTTTATATTCATATAAACCGCCTTTGCGTCGAAGTGATAGATCAAGTAGATATCGAATTTGATAGTTACTGTAGTCAATTATAGCTGTAGTTCCTACAGATAGAAATAGAGCGCGCGTCCCGCCGGACCGTATCGGGACCGGTTTTGCGCTTTTTGCCGCAACTTACCGCTTGCGCCGGAACTGGGCTCTGTAATCCCGCGGCGTCATGCGGGCAAGTGTCTTGAACACCTTCTCGAAGTGGGAGAAATTGTCGAATCCGGAATCCTCCGACACTTCGGTGATCCGCAAGTCCGTCTCCCGCAGCAGCCGCTGCGCTTCCTTGATCCGTGTGATGCCGACATATTCGGCGATGCCGAAGCCGGTGCATCTCTTGAACGTACGGCTCAAATAGCTCGGGCTCAGGTAGAAGCGTCCGCTCAGCTCGTCCAGCGTCAGCCGCTCTCGAAAATGAGCGGCGATATGCCTGGCGACTTCGGTCATCTTGGCGGCGGTCGGCGAAGAGGCTTCCTCGGCGCTCTCGGACGCGGCGCCCAGCGTACGCCTGGCCGCGAACAGCAGCAGCTCCGCGGCCGCGTGCCGGATCGGCAGGCCGCTGCCGGGTGGCCTGTCCTGGATCTCGCGCAGCATCCCGTACAGCAGTTGCTCCACGCGCAGCCGCTCCGGGGCATCCAGCCGCAGCAGGCGCCGGGTGCCGCGGAAGGGCGACCGCAGCAGCTCGGCCTCCGTCTCGTCGAACATGGCGAAGTACCGTTCGTCATAATAGAGCACGACGCGCTCGTGATGCGGCACGCCGGTATCGGAAGTCTTGTGCACTTCGTCGCCCGGGACGATCACGAGATCGCCGGCCTGCACCAGATATGCGCGGTCTTTGATAAAGTAAAACCTTTCGCCGCCGAACAAATAGTAGAGCTCATGGTGTCCGTGCATATGGTCGGCAGCCATGGAGAAGTGGCCTTTTCTCCGGTTGTATTCGGTGTAGAACGGATCATGGGATTGTCCGTAGCGGAGCTCGCTGCTCAAGTTCAAGGGCGATCGCCTCCATGAGAACAAAATATGCGGGATTTTATGAATAATAACATAAATTGCGGAGCGAATAGGCACATTTTGCGGTACATTTTCCTCATAAGATCATCATATCGAGGAGAGATGGCAAAGATGGCAAAAAAAACGTACGTACAGGTAGGCGCGGGAGGCCGGGCCGAGTTCTTCTACGCTGCAATCGCCACGACATTCAGGGAGACGAGCGAGCTGCTCGCCTTCTGCGATATCAACCGGACCCGCATGGACTATGCGAACAAATTGCTGTCGGAAAAATACGGCTATCCCGCGGTGCGCACCTACAGCAGCGACGAATTCGAGCGGATGATCGAGGCTGAAAAACCGGATGCCGTCATCGTGACGAGCGTCGACCGCACGCATCATGCGTACATTGTCCGGGCGCTGGAGCTGGGCTGCGACGTCATTACCGAGAAGCCGATGACGGTGGACGAGGAGAAGTGCCAGGCGATTCTCGACGCCGTAGAGCGCACTGGACGGAGCGTGCGCGTGACGTTCAACTACCGCTATGCGCCGCATCATACGAAGGCGCGCGAGCTGATCGCGGGCGGCGTCATCGGCGACGTCACGTCGATCCACTTCGAATGGCTGCTGAACACGCAGCACGGCGCGGACTACTTCCGCCGCTGGCACCGGGACAAGCGCAACAGCGGCGGTCTGCTCGTGCACAAGTCGACGCATCACTTCGACCTGGTCAACTTCTGGATCGGCTCGCAGCCGGATACCGTGTTCGCGATGGGCGACTTGCTTTTTTACGGCCGGGAAAATGCGGAGAAGCGCGGCGTCACGAAGTTCTACGAGCGGGCGACGGGCAATCCCAACGCGGAGGGCGATCCGTTCGCGCTGCCGCTGGACGGCAATCCGCATCTGAAGGAGATGTACCTGGACGCCGAGCATGAGGACGGCTATCGCCGCGATCAGAGCGTGTTCGGCGACGGTATCTCGATCGAGGACACGATGAGCGTGCTGGTGAAGTACAAGAACAAGGCGCAGCTGACGTATTCGCTGAACGCCTATCTGCCCTGGGAGGGCTACCAGATCGCCTTCAACGGCACGAAGGGCCGCATCGAGATGAAGATCGTCGAGCAGTCATACGTCAATTCGGGCGGGGACAAGGCGCTCGAGGGCGCAGTGCAGGGCGTCACGATCCTCGTGTTCCCGATGTTCGGCGAGCCGTACAAGGTCGAGTTCGCGATGGGCGAAGGCGGACACGGCGGCGGCGATCCGGTGCTGCTGAACGATATATTTGGCATACCGGTCGCGGACGCGTTCAACCGGGCGGCCGACCATATCGACGGCGCGCGCTCGATTCTGACGGGCATCGCGGCGAACAGGTCGATTCGCACGGGGCAGGCGGTCAAGATCGATGAGCTCGTGAAGTTTCATTAAGTCGAAAGAGAGCCGGCAGCTCCGCGCCATAGGAGTCGCAGGCTCTTTTTTCCTCCGGGAGGCGGGGGAGGCGGTTCGAGCGGGCCGCCGAGAGTGAAGGTGCACATTTGATGTGCATGAAGCGCGGGAGAGGCGGTGGCGAGTGGGCTGCCGAGGCGTTAAGGTGCACATTTTATGTGCATGAAGCGCGGGAGCGGCGGGGTGAGTGGGCCGCCGAGTGTGAAGAAGCACATTTTATGTGCATGAAGCGCGGGAGTGGCGGTGCGAGCGGGCTGCTGAGTGAGAAGGTGCACATTTAATGTGCATGAAGCGCGGGAGCGGCGGGGTGAGCGGGCTGCCGGTCGAGGAGGTGCACATTTGATGTGCATGAAGCGCGGATCGGCGGCGGGAGCGGGCTGCAGGGGGCGAAGGTGCACATTTGATGTGCACGAAGCGCGGGAGAGGCGGTGCGAGCGGGCCGCCGGGGGCGAATTGTGGAGCGTGTGTCCGGCGGAGCGGGGGCTAGCGGTGCAGCTTGCGATACTGCATCGGGGTGAGGCGCGCGTTTTTTTTGAAGATGCGCTCGAAGTGGGTGACGCTCTCGAAGCCGCAGGCGGCGGCGATGTCGATGATTTTGGCGCTCGTCTCGCGCAGCAGCGTCTGCGCCTCGCGGATGCGGGCCAGGTTCACGTAGCCGACGACGGTGAAGCCGGTCACTGCCTTGAAGGTGCGGCTGAGATGCGAGGGGCTCATGTAGAAGCGGCTCGCCAGCTCGGGCAAGGCGAAGGGCTCGCGGCAGTGGGCGTCGATATGCCTCACGATGTCCGCGATCTTGTCGTGCAGCGGGTGTGCCGCGGCCGGCGCCTCCTGGTCGCCGGGGGTCGGCAGCCGCGAGGCGAACAGCAGCAGCTCGGCGAGCAGCAGGCGCAGCGCGGTCTCGTAGCCGGACTGGCGGTCGGCGATCTCGGCGCCCATCCGGTTCAGCAGGCCGAGTGCGGCGGCCTGCTCGCGGTCGGCCAGGCGGAATACGCGGTAGCCGCCGCAGAAGACGCCGAACAGCGCCTCGTAATGCGGCAGCTGCTCCATGCCGAGGTATTCGTCGCTGAAGTTGATGACGACGCGCTCGTGGGCGTGTGAGCTCTGCATCGACGACTTGTGCACGAGTTGCTTGTCAATGAAGACGAGCGTCCCGGCGGCGATGCGATGCGTCTCGTCCTTGATGAAGTACAGCCGCTCGCCCGATACGAGGTAATAAATCTCGTAGGTGCCGTGATAGTGGTTCATCCGCTCGAACGGCCGCGTGCGGCGCACGCGGTGGTAATAGAAATCCGCCTCCTCGTCGCCGCAGGTCAGGGCGCCAGGCTCATCGTACATGATCTTCTCTCCTCGCTGCGGCGCCGTCCGCCTGCTTTTATTTTCGAAGCATAATAAGTTGATTTTTTATAATATAAGCAAAAATCGCGGAGACTTCCAACCTTTTTTGCGATAACCTGAGACAGAAAGCGATTGCATATCATGTTGTGGAGGGTGAATAACCTGTGAGAGCGTTCATGGACGACCGCTTCCTGCTGAATACCGACACGGCCGCGATGCTGTACGAGCGGTTCGCCGCGCCGATGCCGATCATCGACTACCATTGCCATCTCGATCCGAAGGCGATTTATGACAATAAACCGTTTGAGAACTTGACCGAGGTATGGCTGTACGGGGACCACTACAAATGGCGGGCGATGCGCGCGAACGGCATCGAGGAGCAATACATCACGGGCGGCGAAGGCGTCTCCGATTACGACCGGTTCCTCGCCTATGCGAAAACCGTACCGATGACGCTCGGCAATCCGCTCTATCACTGGTCGCATCTCGAGCTGCGCCGGTTGTTCGGCATCGAAGAGCTGATTAATGAGAAAAACGCGCCCGTCATCTGGGAGAAGGCCGGCGCCAGGCTGAAGGAAGGCGGCTTCACGCCGCAGGACCTGGTGCGCGGCTCGAACGTCCGCGTCGTCTGCACGACCGACGATCCGGCGGACACGCTCGAGTACCACCGCAAGCTGCGCGAGGAGGGCCGCCACGGCTTCCAGGTGCGCCCGTCGTTCCGGCCGGACAGGGCGCTGGAGATCAACCGGGCGACCTTCCTGCCTTGGCTGGTGCGCCTTCGCGAGGCTTGCGGCTACGAGCTTGCCGACTACGGTCTGCTGCTCAAGGCATTGGCGGAGCGCGTGCAATTTTTCCACGATACCGGCTGTCTGCTGTCCGACCATGCGATCGACAATGTCATGTATGCCGAAGCGACGGCTGAGCAGGCGGCCGCAGTCTACGCCAAAGCGCTGCGTGGGGAAGGCGTCTCCGCCGACGAAGAGGCGCAGTACAAGACGTTCACGCTGCAGTATCTGGGCCGTCTGTACGCCGAGTACGGCTGGACGATGCAACTGCACATCCACGCGCACCGCAACAACAATACGGCGGCATTCGAGCGCCTCGGGGCCGATACCGGCTTCGACTCCATCAATGCCGGTCCGCTCGCAGGTCCGCTCGTCAAGCTGCTCGACGGCATCGAACGTCAGGGCGGCCTGCCGCGCACGATCCTGTATTCGCTGAACGCCGGGGACAACGACGTGCTGGCATCGATCATCGGCAGCTTCCAGGGGGACGGCATCCCGGGCAAGATGCAGCTCGGCTCCGCCTGGTGGTTCAACGACACGATCGACGGCATGCTCGCCCAGCTGAAGTCGCTCGCGAACATGGGGCTGCTGAGCCGGTTCGTCGGCATGCTGACGGATTCCCGCAGCTTCCTGTCGTATCCGCGGCATGAGTACTTCCGCCGCATTGTGTGCAATCTGCTCGGCGACTGGGTCGAGTCGGGGCTGGTGCCGGCCGACATGGATCTGCTCGGCGAGATCGTCGAGGGCGTCTGCTACCGCAACGCGGAGCGCTACTTTCGATTCGGCGCGGACGACGCCGGGATGAAGCTCGCGTCGGCAGGCGAATGAGCAGCCGGGAGAAAATAACGGCAGCGGGAGCGCCGGGGGCGAAGTCAGGCGGGGGCGCGGGCGCGGATGGCGCGAACGAGGCAGTGGCGGACGCCGGGGCGCCGCCCCGCCTGAACCGGGCGGCGCTCGGTGGCGAAGACGCGGCGCGCTACGACCGGCTGAAGGCGTATCCGGTCAAGGTGCTGCAGATCGGTGAGGGCAACTTCCTGCGCGGCTTCGCCGACTGGATGATCGACCGGTGCAACCGGCAGGGCTTGTTCGAGGGCGGCGTGGCCGTCTGCCAGCCGCGGCCGACGGGCGCGGCGAAGCTTGCCGAGCTGCGGGAGCAGGACGGTCTGTATTACCAGTGGATTCGCGGCCTGCGGGACGGGCGGCCTGTCGACGAGCTGGAGCTGGTCGCGGTCTTCGCGAGCATGGTCGATCCGTACGCGCAGTGGGAGAGCTTCCTGGCGCTGGGCGAGCAGCCGGCGCTGGAGATCGTCGTCTCGAACACGACGGAGGCCGGATTGATCTACGAGGCGTCCGACTGGCAGCCGGAGCAGCCGATACTGTCGTATCCGGGCAAGCTGACGGCGCTGCTGCACCGGCGGTTCGAGACGTTCGGCGGCGATCCCGCGAAGGGATTGCTGCTGCTGCCGTGCGAGCTGGTCGAGCGCAACGGCGACAGGTTGCGCGACATCGTGCTGCGGCACGCGGCGGACTGGGGATTGCCGGAGGCATTCTCGGACTGGGTGCGCAGGCACAACCGGTTCCTGAACAATCTCGTCGACAGGATCGTGACCGGCTACCCGGCCGAGGAGGCGGAGGCGGTGTTCGCGGCCCAGGGGACGGAGGACCGGCTGCTGAATGCGGCGGAGCCGTATCACCTGTGGGCGATCGAGGGCGAACCAGCGCTGGATGAACGGCTGCCGCTCGCGCAGGCGGGACTGAACGTGCTGTGGACGGACGATCTGCGGCCGTACCAGCTGCGCAAGGTGCGCATTCTGAACGGCGCGCACACGCTGATGGCGAGCGTCGGACTGCTGAACGGACTGGACACGGTGCGCGAGACGGTGGAGCATCCTTCGTACGGCGAGTATGTGCGGCGCGCGATCATGGACGAGATCGTGCCGTCCGTGCCGCTGCCGGAGGAGGAGATGCGCCGCTATGCCGACGAAGTGCTGGAGCGCTTCGCGAACCCGCATGTCCGGCACAAGCTGGCCGACATCGCGCTGAACAGCCTGTCCAAGTTCAGGGTGCGGCTGTTGCCGACGCTGGAGGCTTATACCGAGCGGACCGGCGGCGGGCTGCCGCCGCGGATCGTGGGGGCGTTCGCCTCGCTGCTGCGGCTGTACCGCGCACGGGGGACGGCTGGCGGCGGGTACGCCGGCAGCCGGCTGGACGGAGCGCCGGTCGAGCTGCGCGACGATGCGGCGGCGCTGGCGGCGCTGGCCGCCCTGTGGGGCCGACTGGATCGGGGCGAGCTCGCACTGGACGGCCTGGTCGCCGACATACTCGGCCGGACGGACTGGTGGGGACAGGATCTGAACGAGATGGCAGGGCTGCGCGCTGCGCTGGCCGAAGCGATGACCAAGATGGAGGCGAACGTATGATGAGCGAGACGGATACGACACAGGCGGCTGCTGCCGACGGCGATGACGCCGCGGTCACCGATTCCGCAGCGGCCACGGCCGCGGGCGTGGGCGATACCGTCGTGCTGAACCCGCGCGACCAGGTGGCGATCGCCCTGCGCGACATCCGCGCCGGCGAGACCGTGGACTGGTCGGACGGCTCGGGCGGCGCAGGCACGGTGCGGGCGCTGGAGGACGTGCCCCGCGGCCACAAGGTGCTCATCCGGCCGGTCGCCGCCGGGCAGCATGTGCACAAGTTCGGCTATTCGATCGGTGTAGCGAAGACAGATATCCTACTCGGCGGCTGGGTGCATACGCATAACCTCAAGACCGGGCTCGGGGCGGTGCTGGACTATGCATACCAGCCGCGGCTGGACGATGCAGGCGCATCCGGAACCGCGTTCCGCGCGGCAGCCGGCGCTGACGGCAGCGTCTCCGCGGCGCCGGCTGCGCATGTCGGTTCCCAGGATGAGGGCGGCATCGCGTTCCGCGCGGCCACCGACCCGCTTCCCGGCGGGCAGACCACGTTCCGGGGCTACGTGCGCGACGACGGCGAGATCGGCATCCGCAACGAGATCTGGATCATCAATACGGTCGGCTGCATCAACAAAACGTGCGAGACGCTCGCCCGTCTGGCATCGCGGCAGTTCGAAGGCCGCGGCATCGACGGCGTCTACCACTTCGCCCATCCGTACGGCTGCTCCCAGCTCGGCGACGACCTGACCGCCACGCAGCGGCTGCTCGCCGCGCTCGTGCGCCACGGCAACGCCGCCGGCGTGCTCGTCGTCGGGCTTGGCTGCGAGAACAACCAGGTCGACGCGTTCAAGCGCGCGATCGGGGAGTACAGCCCGGACCGGGTCAAGTTCATGAAGGCGCAGGAGGTCGAGGACGAGCTGGAGGAAGGGCTCGCGCTGCTGGGCGAGCTCGTCGACTATGCGGAGCGGTTCGAGCGGCAGGATGTGCCGCTGTCCAAGCTGCGCATCGGGCTCAAATGCGGCGGCTCCGACGGCTTCTCCGGCATCACCGCCAACCCGCTCGTCGGGCGGGTGGCCGACGCGATCACGGCGGCCGGAGGGACGGCGCTGCTGACCGAGGTGCCGGAGATGTTCGGGGCGGAGACGATCCTGATGGAGCGCGCGGCCGACGAGGCCGTATTCCACGACATCGTGAAGCTCGTCAACGACTTCAAGGACTATTTTATCCGGCACGGGCAGGAGATCTACGAGAACCCGTCTCCGGGCAACAAGGACGGCGGCATCACGACGCTCGAGGAGAAGTCGCTCGGCTGCACGCAGAAGGGCGGCCACGCGACGGTCACCGACGTGCTGCCGTACGGCGAGCCGTCGCGCAAGCCGGGGCTCAATCTCGTGCAGGCGCCGGGCAACGATCTGGTGTCCGTCACCGCGCTGTCCGCCGCGGGCGCGCATGTCGTGCTGTTCACGACGGGGCGCGGCACGCCGTTCGGCGGCCCGGTGCCGACCGTGAAGATCGCGACCAATTCCCAGCTTGCGCAACGCAAGAAGAACTGGATCGACTTCGACGCGGGTCGCCTGATCGAGGGCATGGGCATGGACGCGCTGCGGGACGAACTGCTCGCGTTCATTGTCGGCCTGGCTTCCGGCGAGCGGCAGACGAACAACGAGCGCAACGGATTCCGCGAGATTGCCATTTTCAAGGACGGGGTCATTTTGTAATCCGGCTTCGCCATACGGCGCCCGCCGCCCGCCGCCAAGCCGTTTCTTCCTTCGGGCAGAGACGGTTTTTTTCTTTCTGTCCGCTTCTGTACAGTAAAGTTAAATATGGACAGTCCGTCGGGCAATAAAATGGATATTTTACAGTAGGCGCACCCTTCTCCCGGCTTCATACTGGTCGGTGAACGCAATTACAGCGGCAGCGGCCGGCACCGCCGGCTTGCTTTGGGAAGGGGAGAGCATCATGCTTGCGAACAACGATCACAAGCTGCGCGATATCAAGCTCGCGGACTTGTCTGTGCGGGAGAAAATCGGCCAGACCGTCGTCCTGCTGTCGGGGCGAGACCGGGAGATCGAGAAGGAAGGCAGCCTCGAGGCATTTCTGGAGCGCTATCCGGTCGGCGGCTTCTTCGTCGGCGCGGAGATCATCAAGGACGTCATGACCAGCAACAACTTCGAGCAGGTCAAGGAAGCGACCGAACAATACCGGTCGGCGACCCGCATCCCGCTCATCTTCGCCTCGGATCTGGAGAACGGCTGCGGCAGCATGATCCCCGGTCTGACGAAGCTGCCGTTCCCGATGGCGCTCGGCGCGACACGCAGCGAGCAGCTCGCGTACGACTACGGCAAGGCGACGGCGCTCGAGGCGGGCCTCGCCGGGGTGAACTGGACGTTCTCCCCGGTCGCGGACCTGAACGTCAACCGCTTCAACCCGATCACGGCCATCCGGGCGATCTCCGACAAGCCGTCCTGGGCGATCCCGCTGCTCAAGGCGCTCGTGCGCGGCATGCAGGATCACGGGCTGGCTGCGACGGCCAAGCACTTTCCCGGCGACGGCGTCGATTACCGCGACCAGCATATGACGACGACGGTGAACTCGCTGTCCCGCGAGGCGTGGCTCGCGCAGCACGGTGCGGTGTTCCAGGCGCTCGTCGACGACGGGCTCGCCTCGATCATGACGGGGCATATCTCGCTGCCCGCGTTCCAGTCGGAGACTGCCCTCGGCGGCCGCTACCTGCCCGCGACGCTGTCGGCGGAGCTGAGCGACGGACTGTTGAAGCGGCAGATGGGGTTCAAGGGCGCCATCGTCAGCGATGCGCTCATCATGGGCGGGTATTTGAAGTGGTACGAGCGTCACGAGGCGTACCTGCACACGCTGAACGCGGGGACGGACATGCTGCTGTGGCCGGAGCTGACCTACTTCGAAGCGGCGGAAAGAGCGCTCGAGACGGGGGCGCTGACGATGGAGCGGCTGGACGATGCGGTCGAGCGCGTGCTGCAGATGAAGCGACGGTTCGGCGTGCTGGCGCGGGAGGCGGACGACGCGGAGGCCGCTGGTCAGGAGGCAGCGGCCGGGCGGGAACCCGCTTATGCGCTGCAACGTGCAGCGAGCGGCGTATCCGAGCGTCCGGACCCGGCCGGGATCGCCGCCTTCGCGTTGCGCACGGCCCAGAGCGTGGCTGAACGCGGCCTGACGCTCGTCCGCGACGAGAATGGCCTGCTGCCGCTAGCGTCCGGCGCGGTGCGCAAGGCGCTCATCATCGGCATCAGCCCGTCAACCGTGGACTACGAGGACCTGATCACGCTGAAGGAAGCGTTCGAGCGGCGCGGCATCGAGACGGAGCTCATCCGCAACGTCTGGTACGAGGATCTGATTGCGCGTGAGCCCGGGGTCGACCTGATCGTCTATGCGCCGATTGTGCGCCAACATCGTCCGATGGGACCGCTCGCGTTCAGCGCAGAGGAAGCGTCCGCCTGCTGGAGCGCCTTGACGGCAGGCAGGGACAAGTCGGTCGTCGCCGCCTTCGGCTCGCCGTACGTCATCGCCGATTACTTTGACATGGCGCCGGTCGCCGTGAACGCCTACAGCAACGTGCCGGCGTCCCACGAAGCATTCGCGCGAGCCCTGTTCGGCGAGATTCCGTTCTCCGGCACCGCGCCGGTGGACAATCTGTAAAGCTAACTGGAAAACGGGACGAGGCAGGTCGGTTTCCTGCTTCATCCCGTTTTTGCATGTTGGGCTGACAGCGCCGCACCAGGCGTCCTCGAGAGTTGCTGGCCAGCAAGAAGCTTGACCCGCGTCGTACCAAGCGCCTCCAGCGTTTCTGGCCAGAAACAAACCTGGGCCGGCGTCGCACCAAGCGCTCCCGAGCGTTTCTGGCCAGACAAGCTTGGTCGGTGTCACACTACGTACCTTCAAGCGATTCTGGCCAGACAAACTTGGCCGGTCTCACACTACGTACCTTCAAGCGATTCTGGCTAGATAAACTTGGCCGGTGTCACACTACGTACCCTCAAGCGACTCTGGTCAGACAAGCTTGGCCGGTGTCACACTACGTACCCTCAAGCGATTCTGGCCAGACAAGCTTGGTCGGTGTCACACCCCGTACCTTCAAGAGTTCCTGACTAGAAAGAGTGGTAGAGGGGAGTTGCGTGGAAATACCGCCGCGAGCGGCGAAGCGTCCGGGATAAGCGACGGCGTTGCGCCCAAGGGGAATATTTGTCCCGACCGATTCCGGGTAAAAGCTGCCTGTGGCGGAGCACTAAGCTGCCCGGCCAAGACTGCATGAAAAAGCTGCATATGTGCAGGTAAATTTCCGAGAAAGGCGGCCTATAATCGGAATAGATGCGAATATGCAGGTTTTTGAACGTAATTGTCTTCAAAAGCCGGCTCATGTCCGGAATAGCTGCACATTTGCAGGTATTTGGCGCAGACACGGCTGCTGTCCGATAAAAAGATGCATTTATGCAGGTATATCGGTCGGTCGAGTCACGGCATGGGGAACAAGCCTTTGCGGCAAGCAACTTCCGGCAACGCCGGCATGCGGGCTGCAAAGGCCTTTTGTTTGGTGCAGTGTGCCGCCGCGCTCACGCCGCCGCGCCGCGCACCGCTGCACGCTGCTTCGCGACGCGAAGCGCCATGAGCGCCGCGATCAGGCAGACGAAGCCCGCCGCAAAAAACGGCACCTGGTAGCTGCCGAGCCACTCCCGGACGGTGCCGGCCGCATAGGCGGCGACGGAGGCGCCGAGCTGATGCGTGACGACGATCCAGCCGAAGATCATGCCGGCCCGCTCCTTGCCGAAGGCGTCCTGGGACAGCTTGACGGTCGGCGGGACGGTCGCGATCCAATCGAGTCCGTAGAACACGGTGAACAGCATGAGCTGCGGTTGACCCGCGCCCAAGGCGTAGGGCAGGAAAAGCAAGGACAAGCCGCGCAGGCCGTAATAAAAGAACAGCAGCTTGCGGCTGTCGAAGCGGTCGGACAGCCAGCCGGAGAGCGTCGTGCCGACGAGGTCGAACATACCCATCAAGGCGAGCATGCCCGCAGCCGTCACCTCGGGGATGCCGTAGTCGCCGCACGCCGGGATCAGATGGGCGCCGATCAAGCCGTTCGTCGAGAAGCCGCAAAAGAAAAACGTGCCGCTGAGCAGCCAGAACGTCTTCGTGCGCGCGCCCTCCCGCAGAGCCGCGAGCGGCGCGAGAAACAAGTTGCCGCGAAACGGCGCGGGCTTCACGATCCGCGTCTCGCCGTAAGGCGCGGCGCCCACGTCGTAGGGGTGGTTGCGCATCCAGATCGCGACGGCGGCGAGCACGACAAGCGTCGCGCCGACGGCCGCGTAGACGGCGTAGCGCCAGCCGGCCTCCTCCGTGATGCGGGCGAGCAGCGGCAGGAACAGCAGCTGGCCGGTCGCCGCGCTGGCCGTCAGAATGCCGACGACGAGGCCGCGGCGATGCGCGAACCATTGGCCGGCGACGGTAACGCCCAGCACGTTGGCCATCATGCCGGTGGCGAGTCCCGACACGACGCCCCACAGCAGCTCGAATTGCCACAGCGACGTCATATGCGGCGTGGCCAGCAGGCCGGCTGCGAGTATGGCCAGGGAGAGCACGGTCATGCGGCGAATCCCGAAGCGCAGCAGCAGCGCCGCGGAGAATGGGCCTGTCAGGCCGTACAGCAAGATGCCGATGGAGATGACGCTTGAGATGCCGCCGCGGCTCCAGCCGTATTCCTGTTCGAAAGGCAGCATGAAAATGCTGGGCATCGAGCGGACGCCCGCAGACACGATCAGCGTGGCGAAAGTGACGGCGAGTACGGTCCAGCCGTAGTGAAATCTCCTGCGGCGTGCGCTGCGGCGTGCGGATGCCACGCCGTTCCCGGCGCCGCTCGCTACACCTTCGTCCCCGCCAGCTGCATCATGCTGGTCAGGCGTCGCATTCATCGGCGGGCGCCCCCTTCTCCAGCCGGGTGCCGGCCTTCAATATGCCGTCGGACAGCGCATCGGCGGCCGCATCGCCCAGGATCTCCTTATATCTTGCCTTAAGCCGGCCCGAAGCGAGTCGAATCTCGCCTTCCAGCGCCTGCCCCTTGGGCGTCGGATAGAGCAGGACCGTCTTGCCCTGCACGCTGCGGCGGACGAGCTGTTTGGTCTCGAGCTTGTCGATGAACCGCGTCAGCGTGGAAGGCGCGATGCTCAGCTTTTCCGCCAGCTCCTTCTGCGTGACGCCGGGTCTGCCGTTGACGATGCGGATCGCATAGCCGTACATCGGTGTCAAGCCTGTCGGCGCGAATTCCTCCTCGGCGATCCGCGTGATGGCCCGGCCGAGTCGATTCGCGGTAAAGAACAGACAGCTTTGCAAAAAGCCTTCATCGGGCGTGGCGTCCGTCATCGATTATCCCTCCACTCATTTGTATGTACAACAAAAATAAAGCATATCGATCCGGTTGTCAACGGGCCGCATGCAGACGGTTCATTCAAGCGGGGAAACGAAGTTTAGGCTATGCTATAATGAGTTGTTCCCGGCTCAAGGGCTCTCTTGGGGCGTGGAGGAAAACACGTGGCGAACGGCAGGGCCGTCCCAAAAGGCTTCGTTGACGAGGCGCCACGTGCCGACGAGTGCGAGCGCGCCGCAGATGCCGATGAGCAGCAATTTTTTGAGGGTCCGGTACATGGCGGGTTCTCCTTTGGACGGCTTGCTCCCATTATTGGCGAAGCGGGCCGATCATTTCTGTAACCTCGCATACAAAACAAGCCGTTTTTTTGCCGATCAGGGCAAAGCTACGCAAATAAAACCACGATTAATGGAGGTAGTGCCGATGGTATCCGATGAAGTCATCTTGACTGCGGAA
Source organism: Cohnella sp. 56 (assembly GCF_037963805.1). Lineage (NCBI taxonomy): Bacteria > Bacillati > Bacillota > Bacilli > Caryophanales > Paenibacillaceae > Cohnella > Cohnella sp. 56. The sequence continues at coordinate 92,673 of NZ_JAZDQE010000003.1, forward strand.
GGATTAGCACAATTGGAGCAGGAGCTCGAGGAACTGAAGACGGTGAAGCGCAGGGAGCTGGCGGCCCGCATCAAGACGGCGATCAGCTACGGCGACCTGAAGGAGAATAGCGAGTACCACTCCGCCAAGGAGGAGCAGGCGTTCATGGAGACGCGGATCCTCACGATCGATCGGATGCTGAAGAAGGCGCGCGTTGTGAAAAGCGCCAGCTCGGACGCCGTCTCGGTCGGCTCGGTCGTCGTGCTGCGGGACCGGGAGTTCGACGAGACGATCGAGTACCGGATCGTAGGGCCGGCCGAGGCGGATGTCATGGCGTCCAAGATCTCCTACGAGAGCCCGCTCGGCAAAGCGCTCATGGGCAAAGCGGTCGGCGAGAGCGTCAGCGTCGATGCGCCAATGGGTACGATTCAATATGAGCTGCTGGAGATCAAGGCGTAGTAGCTGCTCCCCTTCTTCAGCACTTTTGGCGCCGACTGCTGCAGCCGCGAGCGCCCTTGTGCAGGGTGCTTCGCTTCACCCGCCGGACCGTTGGTGGTATGCGGGGCGGATTTCTGGATAAATAATGAGCAGGACCGGAAATCCGATAGCGAGGAGTGACGGCGATGAGCTGGGCATTGGAGCAGGCGTACGCCTGCGTGAACAAAATGAAGGAACGTGCCGCAGAGGATGAATCATATCGGCTGCTCGTACTGAGCGATCCGGAGACGGCCTGCCGGCTGGTGACCGGCGAGTCGCTGCCGGAGGGGGTCCGGATGACCGTGCGCGAGCACGGGCCGGAAGGACTGGATATTGTCGTGCACGGGCTGCAGGAGACCTGGCCGACCGGCGAGCTCGGGCCGGAGGAATCGGTTTTGGATTAGACGCAGCGCAGGGAGCTCTGTCGGCTTCGCCTCTTTTCGGAGGGGCGGGGCCGTTTTTGTTGCCGATTATGAACAAACCTGGAGGATGGCATATGGCACAAGTATATTTACGCAGGCTGACGGGGAGCGATGCGACTGGGTTGCTCGATCTAAGGCGCCGCAACCGCGCCTTCTTCGAGCCGTTCGAGCCGATCCGGCCGGATCGGGAGTTCGCCTCCGAGGGCATCCGGGACCTGCTGTCCCAGGATGCGCTTCATTGGGAGCGCGGGAGCGGGTATGGCTTCGGCATCTTCCTGGGGGGAGAAGACAAGCTGGTCGGGCGCGTCAATCTGAGCAATGTGGTGCGCGGCGCATGGGAGAGCTGCACGGTGGGTTACTATCTGGACAAGGATATGAACGGGCGGGGTCTGATGACAGAGGCGCTCGGGCTCGCGCTCGAATATGCGTTTGGTGAAGCGGGCTTGCACCGGGTGCAGGCTGCCGTGATGCCCCGGAACCTGCCCTCGATCCGCGTCGTCGAGAAGAATGGCTTCAGGTACGAAGGCTTGGCCGAATATTACCTCAAGATTAACGGCAGATGGGAGCATCACCATATCTACAGCCTCACCCGGGAGCATTGGACCCCGGGACGCAGATTGCCTGACGACATGAATTAACCAAAGATAACTGCGGTCCTGCCCCAAAAGAGCTAGATTAGTCTTATCCAATAAGGCTGTAAGCGCCGGGCAGCGAGGCTGATCGAAATGAAAAAATATGTCGTCATGCACATGCGATTGATGGTTTGGAAATGTGCATTTATGCGTTTTCGCGGTTTTCAACCGGTCTCTGCGGCTCTGCGTGTCATGCCGGCTGTCGTCCCCTGCAGAAGAAGGCCGCGAGCGAGAACGAGGCCGGGCAAGGCTTCCGGCTCTTCCGAAGGTGCGAGCTGCGACGCTTCGCCGCGTGCGGGACCCCGGCCGATCCAGATTTTTATTGACAGTCCGGCAGAGCGGTGATAATCTGAGCTTGTCCTCAATGATACAATTTGTATCTGATCAGGAAGTCCTACAATCCGATTAAAAAGGAGCGGTTGCGATGAAGAAGGAATGGACGCTTCCGGTACTCGAGGTGCTCGAGATCAAGATGACGATGAAGTACTGGCCTCCTGTTCATCCTCCCGGCGGCGGCGGACACCCTCATCCACATCCGGGCACGGACAGCTAGTCGCCGTTCAGGCAAAACGCCTCAGACGCCGGCGCAGGCCGGCATCTGAGGCGCTCGTTTCCGAATTGTACGGCTGCAAACGCTTCACTTGAGCGGCCGTGGAGCCGCAAGCCTCCGATCGCCGCGGCATCAAGCCGAAGGGAGCTGAGAAAGGTGTACGCCAAGGTCACGAGCAAGCGGCAGGATCGCGTATTCCGCCGGACGTGGGAGATCTGCTGCGCCAAGTACGGCTGGGCGAACGATCCTTACGCACCGGACGGAATCAGATACGTACTGTTGCGCGGCGGGCGCATGCCGCTGCTTCGCCGCCGTACGGTAGGCACGATCGAGTTCATTCCCTATCGCCCGGACAATCCCCGCAGCACGGTCGAAGGCCCGCACAAGCATCGCTTCTTCGAGGAGCCGGAGATTCGGGACGACCCCTCCCGGATCTGGGAGATCGACAAGCTCTGCATCGCCGAGGCGTATCGGCGCCAGGGACATTTCGGCACATTCCTGGAGATCTTCTACGACCATGCGGCGAGCAACGCCCCCCGCTACTATATCGCGTTGATCGAGCGCAGGCTGTACCGCATGCTCCGCATCGTGTTCGGACTCGGCATCGAGCAGCGCGGGCCTGCCATGGAAGGGCCGACCGCCGCGCTCATCCCCGTCCTGTTCGATGTTGGACGAATTCTGGCGGACAAGGCGGAGGTGGCGCGCCTGCTCCGCGAAGCCGGGCGCTCATCGGCAGCCGCCGCCCGCAAGCATCGTCCCGTCCGCTCCCCGGCACAGAAGAGAGTCTAGCGGCCTCGGCCTCCCCAGACGTCGCCAGACTCTATCTATTGGCGCCTCCCTAAGCCCTTCTTCCGGGACGCAGCCGAATAGCCGATTCTTCGTAATGCGCATAGCTGACGCCGCTGCCGAACCCGCTCTCGAACGCCCAATTCGCCAGGCTCTCCGCCTGCGTTGCCTGCAGGTCCGTGAACCCGAACCGTATTTTCATATCCGCCAGATACTGTCGCTTCACTTCCTCGAAAAATCGCTCGTTCTCCCGCCGCTGCAAAAATTCGTCTCCCATGCCGCCAGCCTCCTTTTATGTGACAGTATCGACCGATACGCGGGAGATTAGACGCGGGCCGTCCCCCCGGATCGGCTGTCCGGCCGGCGATTCGCTCGTCCCGCGCCGATTGTATTCGGCGTCATCCGTTGTATACTGTTAGAGCAGCCGGGCGACCGGCGCGGCTATTCATTCCGGGAGGGCGAATCATGGACATCACCGCCTATACGGTCGAGCGGATCAAGGACCCGTTCGGCATTCTGCAGGGGCAGAGATACGAATTCAAGCTGGAGATCGAGGTCGACGAGGAGGACGAGCTGTACGTCGAGCAGGGCGTCTACGCCCGTATCGTCTACAAGGAAGACGGCGACGCGTCGGGCATACTCGTATGCGACTGGATGGAACGGTCGACGAACCGATTTTTGGCGCTCGCGGCCGAGCCCGAGGAGCTAGCCGAGCTGTCCGCCTTCTGCGCGGCGCATCTGCCAGAGGAAGAATAAACGACAAGCAGGCAAGGCAGGACGTCCCTGCGTATGCAGAGGCGGTCTGCCTTGCCTGCTTTTTGGAAGCGCACCGCTTCGATCAGAACCTCGGAATAATATATTTGGCGAGGAAGTACAGGACGCCGAAAAAGATCAGGACGTAAGCGGTATACTTGATAAAGGTAGATGCGACGAGGCTGGAATCGTATTTTTTCTCCACATGATGCTGTTCGTACTCGACATTGCGCTGCTCGATCGACATGGTCGAACCCTCCTTTATTATTGAAGACTCGGAAGCACATATTGGGTCAGGAAGTACAACAGGCCAAGCAGAATTGCGAAGTATGCCGTATACTCGATCAATGAGACGGCGACGGGCTCGTTCTCCGCAGATCGCTCATAGGTCTCTTCCAGCAGATCCGGCTGCTCCAGGTATCGCTCAGGCATCGACATCGTATCTCCCTCCTTCCGGCGGGCATTGATCCAAGGATATCATCCATTACCCGCGTCCCATTCCCGCCAATCAACCGCCACACGTCTTTCTTATACCGGTATCATTTTTTTCTCTTTAAGGCATGAGGGAATATGTATTAGACTGGAAGTTGTCTCTATATCAAAAGTCCCGAATGACAGGAGGGTCCCCGATGCGGTATGCGGAGCTCCTAGGCAAAAAAGTCAAGCATGACATCGTTCACCAGGGCTTAGTGCTCGTACCGGCGGGAGTCCTTTTGGACCTTCATCATATTCAATTGCTGGAGAATTATCGGATCGATCCGGAAGAGATCCTGCTGTTGGGAGAGACGATCCCGTCTGCCGAGGCGGAGAGCGAGACGGCGGTCACCATGGCCCAGGCCGTCCGGTTCACGCGGGAGATGTTCGAGCGCATACGCGAGATCGGGCAGCTGGACCCCGAGGAGATCGAGCACACGCTCGTCCCGATGATCATGCAGATCTCGGAGAACAAGGACATGTTCCAGCTATTCAAGACGGTCAGGGCGAAGGACGAATATACGCATCAGCACAACATCGGGGTCAGCGTGCTGTCCACGCTGATCGGACGCTGGCTGGGCTGGAGCGAGGAGGCTGTGGCGCTGCTGTCGCTGGCGGCTTCGCTGCACGACGTCGGGAAGGTCAGAATCTCGGACGAGATTCTGCTGAAGCCGGGCAAGCTCACTGCCGAGGAGTACGCGGAGATGAAGCGGCACACCGAGTACGGCTACGAGATACTGAAGGCGAATGCCGGGATTCATCCGCGCGTCGCACTCGTCGCGCTCCAGCATCATGAGCGGGGCGACGGCGGCGGATATCCGCGGGGAATCCGGAGCGACCAGATGGACATTATGAGCCGGGTCGTGGCGGTGGCCGACATTTTTCATGCGATGTCGTCGCGGCGTCCCTACCACGAGCCGATGCCGTTCTACAGAGTCGTCAACGAGATGCGGGCGGGCGCCTTCGGCGAGCTGGACCCGTATATCGTATCGGTATTTCTCGACCAGATCATCCGCCATCTCGTCGGCCGCCGGGTGAAGCTGAGCGACGGCCGCTGGGGAGAGGTCGTCTATATCGATCCGCACGAGGACATGCATCCGCTGGTCCGGGTCGGGACGACGTTCGTCGATCTGAAGCAGGAGCGGCAGCTGCATGTCGTCGAGATTATCGTCTAGATTGTGGGCCCGACCTTGACGCGGCCGGGCGCCTGATCACTCACCAGGGGACCGGTCCGCTGTCCGCGAAGAAGCCGCCGGTCGGCCCGTTGTCCGGCAGCAGCGCCAGCCGGACCGGCGTGCGCGCTCCCTCCGCCGCCGTCCGGGACGAGGCGTAGCCTGTCATGCCGGTCGCGCAATAGCCGGGATCCGCTGCATTGACCTTGATCCCGTCGTCGGCGAGATCCTTGGCCAGCAGGACGGTCAGCGCGTTGACGGCCGTCTTGGAGGAGTTGTAGCCGAGCATCAGGAACGCACCGAGCTCGAACGAGGGGTCTCCGTGAAGCTGGAGGGAGGCGAGCGAGCTCGACATGTTCACGATCCGTCCGGCCGCCGATCTGCGCAGCAGAGGCAGCATCGCCTTCGTGGCGCGGATGACGCCCAGCACATTGGTCTCGTAGACCTGGCTGACGAGCTCCGCGCTGGAGCTGCCCGGACGCTCCTCGGGGAGCAGCACCCCGGCATTGTTGACCAGAATGTCCAGTCTGCCGTACCGCTGCGCGATCGCTGCCGCAGCCTTCGTCACCTGAGCTTCATCCGTGACGTCGATCTCGATGACGTCCGCCTCCGCGCCGTCCGCGCTCAGCCGCCGGACCGCCTCCGCCCCGCGGGCGCTGTCGCGCGCGCCGACGAGCACCTTGACGCCCGCTGCGCCGAGCTGGCGGCAGATCTCGTAGCCGATGCCCTGGTTGCCGCCGGTGACGAGCGCGATTTTCCGATATTCCGTCATATATTTGCTCCTCTGCGGCTTGATCCATCCCCTCTATTGTAGTTGTCATGCGAATCCCGCCAGAAGTGAGACAAGTCACCGTATCTGTCATGCGCGTGCATGACGGGACCGGTGACTTGTATGGTTCAATGCCGTCGTCAGATGAAGGCCGTCGTCAGATGAAGGCCGACAGCAGCTTGCCGACCGCCGTCTTGGCGTCGACGTCGATACTGACCTGGATCGGCGTGCCGACGCTTGGGCTCGGCCGCAGGTCGGCGACCGTCATGCCGGCGCACAGCGCGCTCTCGCATTCGACCGTGACGCGCATCGTGCGGTTGGTCACGAGCCCGGGCTCCTCGGCTGCGAGCACGGTGAGCGGATCGTGCATCGGCGCGGCGTCCACGAAGTGGTTGGCCTGGCGATAGAACTCGAAGTAATAAGACATCGAGGCCCGCAGGAAGTCGACGATCTGCCGGTTCTCCGGACGGCACCGGCGCGCCAGGAAGTCCAGGTGCTCGATGCCGAGGTTCGTCTTCATCGTGACGTCGAGTCCGACCATGACGATGTCGAGCCCCGACGCGAACACGATGTCCGCGGCTTCGGGGTCGCCCCAGATGTTCGCCTCGGCGACCGGGGTTACGTTGCCGGCCGTCTGCACGGCGCCGCCCATCACATATACCTGCTTGATCTTGCGCGTCAGGGAAGGGTCCTTGGCCAGCGCCTGGGCGACGTTGGTCAGGCGTCCGAGCGTGATCAGGACGAGCTCGCCGCCAAGCTCCCCCGCCTTGCGGACGATGAAGTCGTCGGCGCGCTCGTCGAGCGGCTGCTGGCCCGAGGCCGGCAGTTCGACGTCGCCGATGCCGTTGTGCCCGTGCACATGGGGCGTGAAGCCGGTGGGCGGACGCTTCAGCGGCCGGTCGGAGCCGATCGCGACCGGCACCTCATAGGAGGCGTCGGCCAGCTTGATGATGCGCAGCGTGTTGTCCGTCGCCTGCTGCACGTCCACGTTGCCGAAGACGGTGGTGATGCCCTCTACGCGAAGGACGGGGGATTTGAGCGCGTACAGAATAGCTAATGCATCGTCGATGCCGGTATCGGCGTCGATGATGACCTTGCGTGGTTGCGTCAAGGGGTTGGGCTCCTTTGTCGATCGGATGTTCCGCGGAGTGGCCGCGCGTCTTCGAATTATAGCACGACGATTGTCCCGATAGCATGCAAGAGGCGCGCGGATCGCTCCGCGCGCCTTGGTCGGTCTATATCAGCTGAGCGAGCCGAGCGCCTCGCGCGTGAACGCCCGGAGCTCTTCGGTGCGGCCCTCGCGGATTTTCCTGGCCCACGAGGGATCGTTCAGCAGCGCCCGTCCGACGGCGACAAGGTCGAATTCCCCGCGCGCCAGGCGCTCGACAAGCGCATCCAGGCCGACGTTATCGGCGCCCTTGCCTTCGGCGAAGAGGCTCGTAAACTCGGAGTCGAGACCGACGGAGCCGACGGTGATGGTCGGCTTGCCGGTGAGCTTCTTGGTCCAGCCCGCCAGGTTCAGATCGGAGCCTGCGAACTCCGGCTCCCAGAAGCGGCGCGTGGAGCAGTGGAAAATATCGACGCCGGCCGCGGACAGCGGAGACAGGAATCGCTCCAGCTCCTCCGGCGTCGGCGCCAGCTTGGCGCCGTAGGCGACCGGCTTCCACTGGGAGTAGCGGAAGACGATCGGGAAGTCAGGCCCGACCGCCGCGCGGACCGCCTCGATGACCTCGACCGCAAACCGGGTGCGCCCGACCATATCGCCGCCGTACTCGTCCGTGCGCTTGTTGGTGACCTCCCAGAAGAACTGGTCGATCAGGTAGCCGTGCGCGCCGTGAATCTCCACCCCGTCGAACCCGATCCGCTTCGCATCGGCGGCCGCCTGCGCATAGCCCTGCACCAGCCCGCGGATCTCCTCCTTCGTCAGCGGCTCGGACACCGGCTCGCCCGTCAGACTGAGACCGGACGGACCGATCGGCGCGACGTCGGATTCGGGGAACGTCTCGCGCTGGCGCGCCGTGCCGACATGCCAGATCTGCGGTATAATCTTGCCGCCCGCCTCATGCACCTCGCGTACGACGCGCGCCCAGCCCTCCAATGCCTCCTCACCGTAGAAATGCGGAACATTGCGGTCGGCTGCGGCCGCCGGATGGTCGATCACCGTGCCTTCGGTGACGATCAGGCCGACGCCGTTCTCGGCTCTGCGGCGGTAGTAGCCGGCCACATCCGGGCCCGGTACGCCATTGGGCGAGAAGCCGCGGGTCATCGGCGCCATGACGATCCGGCTGGCGAGCGTCAGCTTTTCTCCTGCAAAAGGTTCGAACAGTGCCGCTGTCGTTTGGGATAAGGTCATCGGTCTCTCTCCTTGGACGGGCGAATCGCCCTTATTTTTATATATCTATAAATATGAATATATAGATTAATGCTTGCAAGCGCAAGCCTCAGCCATGCTCTGCCTCAGCCATGCTCCGCTTCAGCCTTGCCCTGCATGTCCGCCGTCAGCCCCTGCAAAAACGCCGCAATCTCCTGCTCGTTGCGTCTGTAGTATGTCCATTGTCCGTACCGGCGAGACTCCAGCAGGCCCGCTTTTTGCATGGATGCGAGATAGGAGGAGATGACCGACTGCGTCAATCCGGCCTTTTCCTGAATGCTGCCCACGCAGACGCTGCCGGGAAATGCCCGCTGCACGTCCGTCGGCTGCGCCCTGAACTGCAGCTCGGGCTCCCGCAGCCAGCATAAAATGTTGAGACGGGTCTCGTTGGACAGCGCCTTGAGCACGGCGAGCTTGCCTTCAAACTCCATATCCCGTCGACTCCTTTACCCCTTGTTTGCACCAGTATAGCAATTCGGAGCAGTCCGCAAAAGACCGCCGCCGCCGAGCTCCTTTTCCCGATCCGCAGTATGCTTAATGATGGCAGCTCCTGGGTAAAGTATTCCGGTTAACCGCCGCTACATAAGAAACGCGGAATATCGGTCAATATCGAGGAGGAAGCGAGCGCATGGCGAAAAAACAGGACGGCAGGCCAGGGAAGACAACGAAGAACGGACGGCCGGAACAATCCGCGTCCGAGAAGACCGCGAAGGACGAGCAGTTGGAACAGTTCACGGTAGACGCGACCGGGCAGAAGCTCACCACGAACCAGGGCCTTCGCATGGCGGAGGACGAGTTCTCCCTCAAGGCGGGCGAGCGCGGACCGACGCTCCTCGAGGACTTTCACTTCCGCGAGAAAATGACCCACTTCGACCATGAGCGCATCCCGGAGCGGGTCGTGCATGCCAGAGGCTTCGGCGCGCACGGCTTCTTCCAGGTGTACGAGCCGCAGGCGGATATTACCAAGGCGGGCTTCCTGCAGGACCCGGCCGTCAAAACGCCGGTATTCGTCCGATTTTCCACCGTCGCGGGCTCGCGCGGTTCCGCCGATACGGTGCGGGACGTGCGGGGCTTCGCCGTTAAATTTTATACCGAGGAAGGCAACTACGATCTGGTCGGCAACAACATCCCGGTGTTCTTCATCCAGGATGCGATCAAGTTCCCCGACTTCATCCACGCCGTGAAGCCGGAGCCGCACAACGAGGTGCCGCAGGCGCAGTCGGCGCACGACACGTTCTGGGACTTCGTCACGACGAACACCGAGGCCGCGCACATGGTCATGTGGGCGATGAGCGACCGCGCGCTGCCGCGCAGCTTCCGCATGATGGAGGGCTTCGGCGTCAATACGTTCCGTCTCGTCAACGCGGAGGGCGTGGCGCGCTTCGTGAAGTTCCACTGGAAGCCGGTGCTCGGCGTCCACTCGACCGTCTGGGACGAGACGCAGAAGATCGCGGGCAAGGACCCCGACTTCCACCGCCGCGACCTGTGGGATGCGATCGAGATGGGCAGCTATCCGGAATGGGAGCTCGGCGTGCAGCTGATCGAGGAGGACGAGGAGTTCAACTTCGACTTCGACATTCTCGACCCGACCAAGCTGTGGCCCGAGGAGCTCGTGCCGGTGCGGCTCATCGGCAAGATGACGCTCAACCGCAACACGGACAACTTCTTCGCGGAGACCGAGCAGGTCGCCTTCCACCCGGGCCATGTCGTGCCGGGAATCGACTTTTCGAACGATCCGCTGCTCCAGGGCCGGCTGTTCTCCTACACCGATACCCAGCTCAAGCGCGTCGGCGGCCCGAACTTCCACGAGCTGCCGATCAACCGCCCGGTGGCGCCGGTGCACAACAACCAGCGCGACGGGATGGCGCGGATGACGATCAATCCGGGACAGGTGTCTTATCACAAAAACGGACTGGCCGGCAACAGCCCGTCACCGGCCTCGGAGGCGGAGGGCGGCTACAAGCATTACGAGGAGAAGGTGGAGGGCCGCAAGGTGCGCGCGCGCAGCGAGAGCTTCAAGGATCACTTCAGTCAGGCCGCCATGTTCTACCAGAGCCTGTCCGAGCCTGAGCAGCTGCACCTGATCAAGGCGTTCCAGTTCGAGCTGAGCAAGGTAAAGAGCAAGGAGGTGCGCCAGCGGACGGTCGACGTATTCTCGCAGGTCGATCCCGGGCTCGCGACCCAACTCGCGGACGCCATCGGCGCGATGCCGCCCGCATCGGGCGCGCAGCCGAAGGTGACGATGAAGTCGCCCGCGCTCAGCATCCTGAACAAGGCCAAGTCGCCCAAGACGCGCAAGGTCGCCGTGCTGACGGCCGTCGCGTTCGCGGACGCCGAGCTGACAGAGGTGCTCGCACCGCTCGCCGTGGAGGGCGTCACCGCCGAACTCGTGGGCACCAAGCTCGGCTTCCTGCCGACCGATGCCGACGGGCAGGTCGAGGTCATGCACCATCTGGAGTCGGCGGACTCCGTCCTGTTCGACGCCGTCTACGTCGCAGGCGGCCGCGAGAGCGTGGACGCGCTGCTGGCGCAGCCGCTGGCGGTGGACTTCGTCCGCCAGGCGTACCGCCACTACAAGCCGATCGCCGCGATCGGCGAAGGCGCAGACCTGCTCTCGGCGGCGGGCGTGGGCGCGCCTACGCCGGAAGGCGCCAAGGCGACAGGCTCGGTGAACCAGCCGGCCTGGAACGAGCCCGGCGTCGTCGTCGCCGCCAAGCCGGACGCCGCCTTCGCGAAGTCGTTCGTCGAGGCGATCGCGGAGCACCGGCACTGGACGCGGAAGGTGTAAGGAAGCGAAGCGGAAATCAAAGAAGCAGCCCCGGCGGGGCTGCTTCTTTGATTGAGTGCCGGCACCTGCGGTGGTGAACCGCTCGAATGTGTGCGGTTCTGCCGCTGCTCGTCGCCGCGTGACACGAGTACCTGAGGGCCTCAGCCGCGTGCCGTCTTGATCAGCCGGGTGATACTGCGCATGCATCGCATCAGGTTATCCTCCGCCTCCGACACACATTCGTCCAGCGTGGCGGGGCGGGCGACGATCGGAAAGATCGCCGCGAACCGCGCGTACAGCGGCTCGATCGCCGGGCCCAGGCCGCCGGATACGAGAATCGCCGGAACCCCTTCGCCGGCGGCCCATTCCGCTACGCGGAAGGGCAGCTTGCCGCTCAGCGTCTGCGCATCGGTGCGCCCCTCGCCGGTCAGCACCCAGTCGGCGCCCCTGATCCGCTCCTGAAGTCCGGCCGCCCTGGCCACCACCTCCGCCCCCGACTCGATGCGGGCGCCGAGCCGCAGCAACGCATAGCCGAGCCCGCCAGCGGCCCCTGCCCCTGCACAATCAGCCAGGCCGTCCCCGCTGGCGTCCGGCTCCAGCATATCCGCATACCGGCGCATGGCCTCATCAAGCTCCGCTGCCTGCCCGGGAGTCACACCCTTCTGCGGGCCATATACGAACGTGGCGCCGGCCGGGCCTGTCAGCGGACTCGTCACGTCGCTGGCCGCCGTGATCTCGCATGTCGCGAGCCGCGGGTCCAGGCCGCTCCAGTCGACTCCGGCGACCCGCAGCAAATCCCGGCCCCGGCCGTGCAGCTGACGCCCCTCCGCATCGCGGAAAAGCACGCCGAGCGCGGCCAGCATCCCCATACCGCCGTCGTTCACGGCGCTGCCGCCGAGTCCGACGATCAACCGTGCGGCGCCGCTATCCAGCGCATGCACGATCATCTCGCCGAGTCCGCGCGAGGTCGCCGCGTACGGATCGCGTCCCTCTGCCGTGACCATCGGCAGGCCGCATATATTCGCCGTCTCGATCACATATACCGGCTCGCCGCCCACCCGGATCAAGCCCATCCGGGCGACGGTGCCCGGTTCCAACGGCCCGTGTACGACGAATTCTTCATAGCTGCCTCCGCTGGCCTCGACGAGCGCCTCGACGGTGCCTTCGCCGCCGTCCGCCATCGGGATGACGTCGATCTCCGCGTCGGGGATTTCCCGACGCACAGCCGCAGCCATGATGGCGCCGACCTCCCGCGATGTCAAGCTGCCCTTGTACGAATCCGGCGCGATCACAAAGCGCATGATTATTCTCCTCCCGAATGGCAATCCAATAATAGGTATTAACCTGTATGATACGCCTGTACGGCCGGCAGCGCCAAATCGCCCCTGCCACTCGCCCCCGCCACTCGCCCCCGCCAATCGAATCTGCCACGTATGCACATCATCGTTTGATCGGTTATGCGTTGCCCGGTCTCGGCTGTCCGGCCGCTTTCTTTCGTTTCCTCAAGTTCCGGGTACAGAATTACCATCGAACCATGGAGCCAAGCAACGAGAGGAAGTGGCGGAACTGATGATCAATACGATAATCGTGCTCGCGCTGATCGCGTGCACGGCCTTCTTCGTGGCTGCCGAATATGCCGTCATCCGCGCGCGGATGAGCCGCATCGAGCAGATGGTCGCGGAGGGCAACAAAAAGGCGCTGGCCGTCAAGCAGATCGTGGGCAGATTGGACGAGTATCTGTCCGCCTGCCAATTGGGGAATACGCTGACCAACCTGGCGCTCGGCTGGCTGGGCGAATCGACGGTGGAGCATCTGCTCAGCCCCGTGTTCGGACTGTTCGCGCTGCCGGAATCGGTGGAGACGGTCGTGTCGTTTGCGATCGCGTTCCTCATTCTGACGTTCCTCGAGGTCGTCGTCGGAGAGCTGCTGCCCAAGATTGTGGCGATTCAGAAGGCCGAGTCGCTCGCGCTGGCGCTGGCGCAGCCGCTGACGATTTTTTTCAAGCTCACCTATCCGTTCAGCTGGCTGCTGAACCGCTCTGCACGGCTGCTCACCGGCATGTTCGGCATGAAGCCGCTCTCCGAGCACGACAACACCCGCACGGAGGCCGAGCTGCGGCTCATTCTGTCGGAGGGCTACAAGAGCGGCATCATCAATTCCTCGGAATTCCGCTATGTCACCAACATCTTCGAGCTGGACGACATGGTGGCCAAGGCGATCATGGTCCCGCGGCGCGACGTCGCATTCATCGACCAGGACGAGACCGTACAAGCCGTCGTGGCGCGGACTGCCGCAGACGCGTTCGATCTGTATCCCGTCACCGCGGGCGGCGACAAGGATACGATCGTCGGCCTCATCGACTACAAGGAGCTGCTGACCGCCTACATCCGCCATCCCGGCGAGCCGGACATGCCCGTGGCGCCGCTTATCGAACCGGTGCTCCATTTGCTCGACACGGTGTCCGTACAAGAGATTCTGCTGCTGATGCAAAAGAAAGACGTTCACATGGCGGTGCTGATCGACGAGTACGGCGGGACTTCGGGCATCGTGACCATCCGCGATATCATCGCGCGTATCGTCGGGGTGCGCCAGGAGCAGCTCGACGATGACGGCCGGCCGCTGATCGAGCAGCTGCCGGGCGGCCAGTACCGACTGAGCGGCACGCTTATGATCGAGGAGGCCAACCGCCTCCTGAAGACGGATATCGAGGACGACGAAGGCGTGTACACGCTCGGCGGCTGGCTCATGTCCGAGCTGGAGGAGGCGGCGCAGGGCGCCGAGGTGGCGGCGGACGCTTACGCGTTCAAGGTCGAGGAGATGGATAATCGGCAGATCAAGCGCATTCTGGCGCGCCCGCTGCCGGAAGCGTCCGGCGCTGAGACACAGCCGCCGGCCGGACAATAACACGATCGGGAACGGGACGCCGCGTCCCGTTTTTTTATGCAGTTCGGCAGGCCCGACCGCTCCGGTAGGGTCTGTTCGGCGTGATTGCGCACAGCTGCCGCTGCCGCATTCAGGATGCATTTTCGAGCGGATTCGACTTAAACGGAACTTAAACGACGTCCGCTATGCTAGTAGTCAAGCTGGACGCCGCCTGTCCGAAGATCGGACCGGGGCTTCCCATCTGCAATGCAAGAGAGCGACGGAGGTTAAGAACATATGGCTTGGTGGAAAAAATACGGACTGGTGCTGTGCGCCGCACTGGCGCTGTCGGTCGCGGCCGGGCTCGCGTACGGCCGAACGGCCGTGGCGGCCGGTTTGACGGTGGGCGAGCTGCCGATCGGCACGAACGTCCGGGACGTGAGCGGATATACCGCGCCGTGGATCGTCATGTCCCACGATCACTTCGGTGCCGGCAAGACGCTGCTGACGCTGAAGGGACTGCACGGCAGCGGCAACCGCAAATATTACGTCTCGATGCCGACCAAGTGGGAGACATCGGACATTCGCGCCTGGCTGCGCGCCGACTTTTACAGCACGCTGTCTCCTGCGCTTCGTCAGGCGATCTTGCCGACGACGACCGTGACCTACGGCGAGACGCTGACGGACGAGACGGTGTTCCTGCTGTCGGCGGCCGAGTGGGGCTACTCGGGCGCGAACCTGAAGCTGGATCACGGCACCTATATCGACGGCGCCGCCAGCTACCGGACGCTCGGGGCGTCGTATTGGACGCGTTCGCCGGCCTATGACAACAGTCCGTCGCTCTTTTACGTTTATTCCAACGGTACGATATACGAGCTGTACTACACCAACGCCTCCGGCGTCAAACCCAGCCTCAATATCGAGCCGGGCACGCCGGTCTACGGGCCGTTCACGGATGCGCAGGGCAAGCCGTACTATGCCCTGTTCAGCCCCGATCCCGCGCAGACGCTTGCCCGCATCAAGGCCTACGCGGCAGCGGGAGACGCAAGCGGGCTATATATGGAGGAGCTGCGCGCGGTGGGCGCCTCGCCGGCGTATGCGGTGAATCTGGACGCCTACAAGACGGCGATCGCGCAGGCCGGGGCGATTGCGGATGCGGCGGCGGTGCAGACACTCGTGACGGACATCAATTCGGCGCGAAGGCCGACCTGGCTCGCCGTCTTGTCGGGCTATGCCGCCTCGGACGACGCTTCGGCGCTGACGCTGGAGCAGATGGAGGCGGCGGGCGCCTCCGGACTGCTGGCCTCCAACCTGGACGCCTACAAGGCGGCGATCGCGGCGGCGGCGGACATTGCGGACACGCCTGCCTTGCAGGCCATTGCGGACGCCGTGAACGGACAAGCTTCACAGGCGCAGATGGCGGTCGTTCAGGGCTATGCGGCCGCTGGCGACGCAACAGGACTCACGCTCGCGCAGCTGACGGATCTGGGGCTGCAGCGACTGACTGCGAGCCATCTGGACGCCTATCGGGCGGCGGTCGCTTCGGCGGGGACGATCGCGGACGTGCCGGCGCTGCAGACGCTGATCGACCGGGCGAATGCGCTGACGGTCCTGCAGGGCTACGCGTCGCTCCAGGACGCGGCGCCATTGACGGCCGCAGAGCTGACGGCGGCAGGCGCGTCGGGCGTGCGCGCAGACGCCTTGCCTGCCTACAGGGCGGCGCTGGCGCAGGCGGGAGCGCTCGCGAATACGGCGGCGGTGCAGGCGCTCGTCGATCGGGCGAACGCCGCGCTGGACCGCGCGGCCGCGCTCGTCCCGGTGCCGCTCGGCACGCTGCCGCAGGGCGCCGTCGTGAAGGATCTTGCAGGCTTCGCGCAGCCGTGGCTCGTGCTGTCGCAGGGCCACTTCGGAGCGGACAAGACGCTGCTGCTCCTGCAAGGCGTTCATCCGGCCGGCAGCCGGAGCTATTATTCGGCTTATACGGACGGCACGGCGAGCCGGTGGGAGACGTCGGACCTGCGCGCCTGGCTGCGCAGCGACTTCTACGCGTCGCTGTCGGCGCGGTTCCGCGGCGCAGTGCGGACGACGGCGGTGCCTACGTACGACCGAACGGTGAACGAGACGGTGTTCCTGCTGTCCGCCGCGGAGTGGGGCTACACGAACGCCTCCAATCTGTACGACAACCACGGTACGGCCGTCTCCGGTGCGCAGGGCTACCGCAAGCTCGGGACGGAGTATTGGACGCGCTCGCCGGCCTACAACAACAGCCAGACGTTGTTCACCGTCTGGAGCGACGGCTCTGTGGGCACGCGGTACTATAACTCGGGGACATACGCCGTACGTCCGAGCGTCAACCTCGATGCGGCGGCCGATGCGTACGGTCCTTACTTCGACGGCGGCGGCCAGCCCTATTACACGCTGTTCGCGCCCGATCCTGCCGTCGAGCTGGCCAAGATCCGCGCTTATGCCGCGGCGGGGGACGCCGCCGGGCTCACGCTTGCGCAGCTCGCGGCCGTCGGCATCGCGGACGCGCTGGATGTCAATCTGGACCGTTATCGGACAGCGGTCGCCGGCGCAGGCGCCATTGCGGACGCCGCGGCGCTGCGGTCGCTGATCGAGAGCGCCGATGCGGCGGCAATGCCGTCCTGGCTCGCCGTCATCTCCGGCTATGCCGCCTCGGACGACGCTTCGGCGCTCACGCTGTCGCAGCTGCGCGCGGGCGGTGCGATCCGGCTGTCCGAGTCGAACCTCGGACGGTACCGCACCGCGATTGCCGGCGCTGACGCGGTCGCGTCGACGGCAGCGCTGCAGACGCTCGTCGATCAGGCCAATGCCGCGGCGGACGCGGCGCTGCTGCAGCGGCTGCAAGACTATGCGGCGAGCGGGGATGCCTCGGCGCTGACGCTCGAGGAGCTGGCGCTTGCGGGCGCGACGGGAGCGGAGCCAGACCGCCTGGACATCTATCAGGCGTATATCGCCGCCGCAGGGGCGGGCGGCATTCCGGATCGGGCGGCCGTGCAGACCTTGGTGGACCGCGCCAATGCACTGGCGATTGTACGCGGCTATGCCGCCGGAGGCGACGCCTCCGCGCTGACGGCTGCGCAGCTGCGCGCGACCGGGGCGGCCGATGTGAGCGGCAGCTACATCGGCGCTTACCGCTCGGCGATCGCCGCGGGCGGCGGGCTCGCGAGTCTCGGGGCGCTGCAAGCGATGGTCGACACGGTCAATGCCGCCCAGGATCAGGTCGCCGCGCTCGTCTCCGTGAAGCTCGGCGATCTGCCGGCGGGCACCGTCGTACGGGACGTGCGCGGCTTCGCGCAGCCGTGGCTCGTGCTGTCGCAGGGACATTTCGGCGCGGGCAAGACGCTGCTCGTGCTCAAGGGCGTCCACCCGGGCGGCTATCGTGCTTATTACACCTCTTATGCGAACAATACCGACACCCGCTGGGACAACTCGAATATTCGGGCCTGGCTGCGCGGCAGCTTTTACGACACCTTATCCGATGCGTTCAAGCTCGCAGTCGAGCCGACGACGACAATAACGTACGATCTGAAGGTGACGGGCGAGACGGTGTTCCTGCTGTCTGCCGCCGAATGGGGCTACAGCGACACATACGATATGTACAAAAGCCACGGAACGGCGGTCGCGGGCGCGGCCGGCTACCGTAAGCTGAACGATGCCTATTGGACCCGGTCTCCGGGCTACAGCAACAGTCAGAGCCTGTTTTTCGTCGCTACGAACGGAGGCTTCAATCTGCGCTATTACGACGGCGCAGTGCTCGGCGTTCGGCCGAGCGTCAATCTGACAGCGGAAGTCCGGGCGTACGGGCCTTATTACGACGCGGGCGGCAGCGCGTATTATACGCTGTTCGCGCCTGATCCGGCCGCCGTGCTGTCCACGCTGCGCACATACGCGGCTGCCGGCGACGCTTCGGCGATGACGCTCGCGCAGCTCCAGGCAGTCGGCATCTCGGACCTGCTGGACGCCAACCTGGACGCCTATCGGGCGGCTGTCGGGAGCGCGGGCCAGATTGCGGACGCCGCTGCGCTGCAGGCGCTCATCGACGGCGCCAATACGGCGGCACGCGCGAGCTGGCTCGCCGCAATCTCGGGCTACGCCGCGGCGGACGACGCTTCGGCGCTGACGCTGGAGCAGCTGCGGGCGGCCGGCGCCACGGGACTGGCGGATGGCAATCTGCCCAGGTACCGCACCGCGATTGAAGGCGCTGACGAGATTGCCTCGCTGGGCGCCTTGCAGGCGCTGATCGACCAGGCGAATGACGAGGCCTATGGAGCGCTGCTCCAGCGGCTGCAGGCTTATGCGGCGGCGGGCGACGCCACGGCGATGACGCTCGCGGAGCTGGCGGCTGCGGATGCCGTGCGGCTGTCGGCGGCGAATCTCGACGCCTACCGGGCGTACGTCGCCGCCGCAGGCGTCGGCGGCATCCCCGATCGGGCGGCGCTGCAGACGCTGGTCGATCGGGCCAATGCGCTGGCCGTCGTCCACGGTTATGCCGCGCTGGGCGACGCCACGGCGTTGACGGCGCAGGCGCTGGAAGCGACGGGCGCGGGCGGTGTGCGCGCCGGCCGCATCGCGGCCTACCGGGCCGCGGTCGCGAAGGCGGCTGCGGTGCCGACGCCGGCCGCCTTGCAGGCTCTGGTCGACGGCGTCAATGCCGATCAGGACCGCGTGACGGCGCTGATCCCGCAGCCGCTCGGCGAGCTGCCGGACGGGGCGACGGTCCGCGATACGGCGGGCTTTGCGCAGCCGTGGCTCGTCATGTCGCACGGACACTTCGGTACAGGCAGCACGCTGCTGACGCTCCGGGACGTCCATCCTTCGGGCAGCCGCCTGTATTATACGGCCTACACGTCCGAGTCGCGCTGGGACAACTCGGATTTGCGCGCCTGGCTGCGGGGGGACTTTTACACGACACTGTCGGTTCGCTTCAAGGATGCGATCAAGCCGGCGACGACGATGACGTACGGGCAGGCGACGACGGACGAGACGGTATTCCTGTTGTCCGCGGCCGAATGGGGCTATACGGATACCGGATTGATGTACAAGGATCACGGCACGGCCGTCGCAGGCGCGGATGTGTACCGGGCGGCCGGGGCAGAGTACTGGACACGGTCGCCTTCATACAGCAACAGTCCGACCTTGTTCTATGTGGCGGGCAACGGCAGCTTCGACAGACATTACCGGGACTTGCAGAGCGGCGTGCGCCCCAGCGTGAATCTGGATTCGGCGAAGCTTGTCTACGGTCCTTACTATGGTACGGACGGCGGCGAGTATTACACGCTGTTCGTACCGGACCCGATGGTCGCGTTGTCGCACATTCAGGATTATGCGGCTGCGGGAGACGCCTCGGCGCTGACGCTGGCCGAATTGGCTGCTGCGGGTGTGACGTCGCTGTATGAGGCCAATCTTGCGGACTATCGTACTGCCGTCGGGAGCGCCGGTCAAATTGCCGGCCTGACGGCGCTTCAGGCGCTCGTTGATGGGGCTAACACGGAGGCGCGAGCCGCCCGGCTGCTCACGATCTCAGGCTATGCCGCCGCGAACGATGCCGGCGCACTGACGCTCGGACAGCTCGAAGCGGCGGGCGCGACCGGTCTGAAGGCGACCAATCTGCCGGCGTACAAGGCAGCGGTCGAAGCTGCGGACGGATTCGCGAATGTGGCCGAGCTTCAGGCCGCCATCGACGCCGCCAACATCGAGGCCGCGCGCAAGACGATCGCGAGCTTCGCATTCGACGGGCTGTCGCCGTCTGTGGCAGGCGCAATCGACGAGCCGGCGAAGACAATCGCGCTGACCGTTCCGTATGGAACGGATGTGACGAAGCTCATGCCGACGATCACGCACAGCGGGGCGAGCGTATCGCCTTTGTCTGGCGCGGAGCAGGACTTCACGTCACCGGTGACGTACACGGTCGAGGCGATGGACGGAACCAAGCAGGACTACGTGGTGACAGTGCATGTTGCGTTGAATCCCGCGAAGTCGATCACCTTGTTTAAGTTCGGCGACTTGTCCGTGATTGGCACGGTCGACGAAGCGGCAATGACGATTGCGCTGACCGTTCCGTATGGAACGGATGTGACGAAGCTCACGCCGACGATCACGCACAGCGGGGCGAGCGTATCGCCGTCATCCGGCGCGTTGCGGGACTTCACGTCGCCGGTGACGTACACGGTGACGGCTGCGGATGGAACGACGCAAGAGTATGTGGTCACGGTGAGTGTTGCGTTGAATCCCGCGAAGTCAATCACCTCGTTTGAGTTCGGTGATCTGTCTGTAGCTGGCACGATCGATGAAGCTGCGAAGACAATCGCGTTGTCCGTTCCGTACGGAACGGATGTAACGAAGCTCGTGCCGACGATCGCGCACAGCGGGGCGAGCGTATCGCCGTCGTCTGGTGCAGAGCAAGACTTTACGTCGCCGTTGACATACACCGTGACGGCTGCGGATGGGACGAAGCAGGAGTATGTGGTCACGGTGACTGTGGCGTTGAATCCCGCGAAGTCGATCACCTCGTTCGAGCTCGGCGACTTGTCTGCCGCAGGCACGATCGAGGAAGCTGCGAAGACAATCGCGTTGTCCGTTCCTTATGGAACGGATGTAACGAAGCTCGTGCCGACGATTACGCATAGCGGGGCGAGCGTGTCGCCGTCGTCTGGTGCGGAGCAGGACTTCACATCGCCGGTGACGTACACGGTGAAAGCGGCGGATGGGACGAAGCAGGACTACGTGGTGACGGTAATTGTTGCGTTGAACCCCGCGAAGTCGATCACCTTGTTCGAGATTGGTGATCTGTCTGTAGCTGGCATGATCGACGAAACCGCGAAGACGATTGCGCTGACCGTTCCGTACGGAACGGACGTGACGAAGCTTGTGCCGACAATCGCTCATAGCGGAGCGAGCGTGTCGCCCTCATCCGGCGCGGAGCAGGATTTTACGCTGCCCGTGACATACACGGTGACGGCTGCGGACGGAACAAAGCGGACATACATGGTGACAGTAACCGTCTCACCAAGTTCTTCCAAGTCGATCACCTCGTTCGAGCTCAACGACTTGTCTGCCGATGGGACGATCGATGAAGCTGCGAAGACGATCGCGCTGACCGTTCCGTACGGAACGGACGTGACGAAGCTCGTGCCGACAATTGCGCACAACGGAACGAGTGTATCGCCATTGTCCGGCGCGGAGCAGGACTTCACATCACCGGTGACGTACACGGTCGAGGCGATGGACGGAACCAAGCAAGACTACGTGGTGACAGTGTATGTTGCGTTGAATCCCGCGAAGTCGATCACCTCGTTTGAGTTCGGTGATCTGTCTGTAGCTGGCACGATTGACGAAGCGGCAAAGACGATTGCGCTGACCGTTCCGTACGGAACGGATGTGACGAAGCTCGTGCCGACGATCACGCACAGCGGAGGGAGCGTATCTCCGTTGTCCGGCGCGGAGCGGGACTTCACGTCACCGGTGACGTACACGGTGACGGCTGCGGACGGAACGAAGCAGGACTACGTGGTGACGGTGACTGTGGCGTTGAATCCCGCGAAGTCGATCACCTCGTTTGAGTTCGGTGATCTGTCTGTAGCTGGCACGATTGACGAAGCTGCGAAGACGATTGCGCTGACCGCTCCATATGGAACGGACGTGACGAAGCTCGCGCCGACGATTGCGCACAGCGGGGCGAGCGTATCGCCCTTGTCCGGCGCGGAGCAGGACTTCACGTTGCCCGTGACATACACGTTGACGGCTGCCGATGGAACGACGCAGGAGTATGTGGTGACGGTGCATGTTGCGTTGAATCCCGCGAAGTCGATCACCTCGTTCGAGATTGGTGATCTGTCTGTCGCTGGCATGATCGACGAAGCGGCAAAGACAATCGCGCTGACCGTTCCGTACGGAACGGACGTGACGAAGCTCATGCCGACAATTGCGCACAACGGAGCGAGCGTATCGCCCTTGTCCGGCGCGGAGCAGGACTTCACATCGCCGTTGACATACACCGTGACGGCGATGGACGGAACCAAGCAGGACTACGTGGTGACAGTGCATGTTGCGTTGAATCCCGCGAAGTCGATCACCTTGTTCGAGATTGGTGATCTGTCTGTCGCTGGCATGATCGACGAAGCTGCGAAGAAGATTGCACTAATCGTTCCGTACGGAACGGACGTGACAAAGCTTGTGCCGACGATCGCTCATAGCGGAGCGAGCGTGTCGCCCTCATCCGGCGCGGAGCAGGATTTTACGCTGCCCGTGACATACACGGTGACGGCTGCGGACGGAACAAAGCGGACATATATGGTGACAGTAACCGTCTCACCAAGTTCTTCCAAGTCGATCACCTCGTTCGAGCTCAACGACTTGTCTGCCGATGGGACGATCGATGAAGCTGCGAAGACAATCGCACTGACCGTTCCGTATGGAACGGACGTGACGAAGCTCGTGCCGACGATCACGCACAGCGGAGCGAGAGTATCGCCGTTGTCCGGCGCGGAGCAGGACTTCACATCGCCGATGACGTACACGGTGACAGCTGCGGATGGGACGAAGCAGGACTACGTGGTGACAGTGCATGTGGCGTTGAATCCCGCGAAGTCGATCACCTCGTTTGAGTTCGGTGATCTGTCTGTAGCTGGCACGATCGACGAAGCGGCAAAGACGATTGCGCTGACCATTCCGTACGGAACGGACGTGACGAAGCTCGTGCCGACGATCACGCACAGCGGAGGGAGCGTATCGCCGTCATCCAGTACGGAGCAGGACTTCACGCTGCCCGTGACATACACGGTGACGGCAGTGGATGGAACGAAGCAGGAGTATGTGGTCACGGTGACTGTTGCGTTGAACCCTGCGAAGTCGATCACCTCGTTTGAGTTCGGTGATCTGTCTGTAGCTGGCACGATCGACGAAGCGGCAAAGACGATTGCGCTGACCATTCCGTATGGAACGGACGTGACGAAGCTCGTGCCGACGATCGCGCACAGCGGGGCGAGCGTATCGCCTTTGTCCGGTGCAGAGCAGGACTTCACATCACCGCTGACGTACACGGTGACAGCGGCGGATGGAACGAAGCGGGACTACGTGGTGACGGTAATTGTTGCGTTGAACCCCGCGAAGTCGATCACATCGTTCGAGTTCGGTGATCTGTCTGTCGCTGGGACGATCGACGAAGCTGCGAAGACAATCACGCAGACCGTTCCGTACGGAACGGATGTGACGAAGCTTGTGCCGACGATCGCTTATAGCGGAGCGAGCGTATCGCCCTCATCCGGCGCGGAGCAGGACTTCACGTTGCCCGCGACATACACGGTGACGGCAGCGGACGGAACGAAGCGGACATACATGGTGACAGTAACCGTCGCATCAAGTTCTTCCAAGTCGCTCACATCGTTCGAGTTGGACGACTTGTCTGCCGCTGGGACGATCGACGAAGCGGCAAAGACAATCACGCTGACCGTTCCGTACGGAACGGACGTGACGAAGCTTGTGCCTACAATTACGCACAGTGGAGCGAGCGTATCGCCATCTTCCGACGCGGAGCAGGACTTCACGTCACCGGTGACGTACACGGTGACAGCGACGGATGGAACGAAGCGGGACTACTTGGTGACGGTAATTGTTGCGTTGAACCCTGCGAAGTCGATCACCTCGTTTGAGTTCGGTGATCTGTCTGTAGCTGGCGTGATCGACGAAGCGGCAAAGACAATCGCGCTGACCGTTCCGTACGGAACGGACGTGACGAAGCTCGTGCCGACAATTGCGCACAACGGAACGAGTGTATCGCCATTGTCCGGTGCAGAGCAGGACTTCACGTCACCGGTGACGTACACGGTGACAGCGGCGGATGGAACGAAGCAGGAGTATGTGGTCACGGTGACTATCGTGTTGAATCCTGCGAAGTCGATCACATCGTTCGAGTTTGGTGATCTGTCTGTAGCTGGCGTGATCGACGAAGCGGCAAAGACAATCGCGTTTTCCGTTCCTTATGGAACGGACGTGACGAAGTTTGTGCCTACAATTACGCACAGTGGAGCGAGCGTATCGCCCTCATCCGGCGCGGAGCAGGACTTCACGTTGCCCGCGACATACACGGTGACAGCGGCGGATGGAACGAAGCAGGAGTATGTGGTCACGGTGACTATCGCGTTGAATCCTGCGAAGTCGATCACCTCGTTCGAGTTCGGTGATCTGTCTGTCGCAGGCACGATCGATGAAGCTGCAAAGACAATCGCGTTGTCCGTTCCTTATGGAACGGACGTGACGAAGCTCGTGCCGACAATTACGCACAGCGGAGCGAGCGTATCGCCGTCGTCTGGTGCGGAGCGGGACTTCACGTCACCGGTGACGTACACGGTGACGGCTGCGGATGGAACGAAGCAGGAGTATGTGGTCACGGTGCATGTTGTGTTGAATCCTGCGAAGTCGATCACCTTGTTTGAGTTCGGTGATCTGTCTGTAGCTGGCGTGATCGACGAAGCTGTGAAGACAATCGCACTGACCGTTCCGTATGGAACGGACGTGACGAAGCTCGTGCCGACGATCACGCACAGCGGAGGGAGCGTATCTCCGTTGTCCGGCGCGGAGCGGGACTTCACGTCACCGGTGACGTACACGGTGACGGCTGCGGACGGAACGAAGCAGGAGTATGTGGTCACGGTGCATGTTGCGTTGAATCCTGCGAAGTCGATCACCTTGTTTGAGTTCGGTGATCTGTCTGTAGCTGGCGTGATCGACGAAGCGGCAAAGACAATCGCGCTGACCGTTCCGTATGGAACGGACGTGACGAAGCTCGTGCCGACAATTGCGCACAGCGGGGCGAGCGTGTCGCCGTCATCCGGCGCGGAGCGGGACTTCACGTCACCGGTGACGTACACGGTGACGGCTGCGGATGGAACGAAGCGGATATACATGGTGACGGTGACCGTCGCGCCGAGCACTGACAAGTCAATCCTTTCGTTCGAGCTTGATGACCTGTCGATCGCAGGCACGATCGATGAAGCTGCGAAGACAATCGCGTTGTCCGTTCCTTATGGAACGGACGTGACGAAGCTTGTGCCTACAATTACGCACAGTGGAGCGAGCGTATCGCCCTCATCCGGCGCGGAGCAGGACTTCACGTTGCCTGCGACATACACGGTGACGGCAGCGGACGGAACGAAGCGGACATACATGGTGACAGTAACCGTCGCATCAAGTTCTTCCAAGTCGATCACATCGTTCGAGTTGGGCGACTTGTCTGCCGCTGGGACGATCGACGAAGCTGCGAAGACAATCACGCTGACCGTTCCGTACGGAACGAACGTGACGAAGCTTGTGCCGACAATTACGCACAGTGGAGCGAGCGTATCGCCATCTTCCGACGCGGAGCAGGACTTCACGTCACCGGTGACGTACACGGTGACAGCGGCGGATGGAACGAAGCGGGACTACGTGGTGACGGTAATTGTTGCGTTGAACCCCGCGAAGTCGATCACATCGTTCGAGTTCGGTGATCTGTCTGTCGCTGGGACGATCGACGAAGCTGTGAAGACAATCACGCTGACCGTTCCGTACGGAACGGACGTGACGAAGCTTGTGCCTACAATTACGCACAGTGGAGCGAGCGTATCGCCATCTTCCGACGCGGAGCGGGACTTCACGTCACCGGTGTCGTACACGGTGACGGCAGCGGACGGGACGAAGCGGACATACATGGTGACAGTAACCGTCGCATCAAGTTCTTCCAAGTCGATCACCTCGTTCGAGCTCGGCGATCTGTCTGCCGCAGGCACTATCGATGAAGCTGCAAAGACAATCGCGCTGACCGTCCCTTCCGGAACGGACGTGACGAAGCTCATGCCTGCAATTACGCACAGCGGAGCGAGCGTGTCGCCTTCGTCCGGCGCAGAGCAGGACTTCACGTCGCCCGTGACATACACGGTGACGGCAGCGGACGGAACGAAGCGGACATACATCGTGACGGTGACCGTCGCGCCGAGTGCTGCCAAGTCAATTACTTCGTTTGAGTTCGGCGGCTTGTCGGTAATGGGTACGGTTAACGAGTCAACCAAGACGATCTCGCTCACGGTTCCCTACGGAACGGATGTAACGAAGCTCGTGCCGACAATCACGCACAGCGGGGCGAGTGTATCGCCGCCGTCGGGCACGGAGCAGGACTTTACTTCCCCGGTAACGTATACCGTGACGGCGCCGGACGGAACCGCGCAGGCGTACCAGGTCGTCGTCCGCGTCGCCTCGGCGGGCGCGCCCGCCTCGCCATTGCTGGTAGCGGCAAGAGGAGGGGCGGCGGAGGCCGCACTCAGCTGGAGCGGCGGCGCAGGCGCGGTGCGCTACCGCATTTTCGTAGGCGAGGCCCCTGGACGATATGGCGATGCCGTCGCGACGGTGAGCGCCGCTGTGTACGGGTACACGGTGACAGGACTCGTCAACGGGAAAACATACTATTTTGCGCTGCAATCGCTCAATATGGATGGCGAGAGCGCGCTTTCCAACGAATTGTCGGCGGTGCCGATCGCCGTACCGTCTGCGCCGACGTCAGTAACAGCAACTGCGGGAGACAGCCGGGTCATCATATCGTTCGAGGCTCCTGCGGACAACGGCGGCAGCGCGATCGTCGGCTATGAGGTTACGGCCTCGCCCGGTCAGATTGTCGCCACCGGGAATTCCGGGCCGATCGTCATCACCGGGCTGACCAACGGCACCGCATATACGTTCACGGTGAGAGCCATTAACGCGGCCGGCCGTGGCGCCGTCTCGGCATCGTCCCTGCCGGTCACGCCGAAGGCGGCGGAACCGGCAGGCGGCAGCTCCGGAGGTTTGCCGGGCGGCGGCGGAGGGGGCGCGCCGGTCGAGTCTGCGCAGGCCGATTCGGACAGCGCGATCCAGCTTCTTTTCAACGGAAAGCCGGAGAAGCTGGGCAAGGTGCAGTCCCGGCATGAGAACGGGCGGACCGTCACGACGGTCGTGCTGGACGAGGACAAGCTCGGTTCGGCGCTGGCATCGGCCGGATCTGCGCCATCCATCGTGCTGGAGGACCGTGCCGCGTCTGATACGTTCATAGGCCGGCTGAGCGGCACGGCGATGCGGTCGCTGGCGAACCGCGATGCGATCCTCGAGCTGAGGACGGACGGCGCAGCCTACCGGCTGCCGGCAAGTCTGGTGAATCTGGGAGCGATCGTCGAACAGATCGGCGGCGGCATCCAACTGGCGGACATCGATATTCATATCGCGCTGGAGCGTCCCGGCCAAGCGCGCGCGGTCGGCATTGGCAGCATTTTGACGGACATGGGACTGACGCCGGTGTCGCATACAATCGGCTTCTCGGTGACAGCGGTCGCCGCAGGACGGACATACGAGATTCACAGCTTCGGCGGATATGTCAGCCGCAAGATCGCGCTGACGGAAGGCACGGAAGCCAGTGCTTCCCTGACTGCTGTCATATTGGAAGAAGACGGTTCGGTACGTTCCGTACCGACCAAGATCGTCGCGGAAAACGGACGGCTCTACGCGGTCGTCAGCAGCCTCACGAACAGTTGGTATACGGTCGTCTCGCATCCGGCGGCGTTCGCGGATATGTCCGGCCATTGGGCCGAGAATGCCGTGACCGCGCTGGGATCGCGGCTGATCGTGTCCGGAGCGGGCGGCGGGGCATACAAGCCCGACCGCTCCGTCACCCGCGCCGAATTCGCCGCCATCCTGGTCAGAGCGCTCGGGCTGAAGTCCGGCTCCGGCGAGACGCCGTTCTCGGATATCCCGACATCCGCGTGGTATAGCGGAGCGGTCTCTGCAGCCTATGAGGCGCATCTGGTCGACGGCGTCGGCGCCGGGCAGTTCCATCCGAATCAACGTCTGACGCGCGAGCAGGCGGCGGTCATGCTCGTGAGGGCGATGGCGGTCGCCGGGTTCGACGGTACGGACGCGACAGTATCGGCAGCGCCGCTCAGCTCGTATGCGGATGCTGCGCAAGTATCCTTGTATGCGCAGGACAGCATGCAGACCATGCTGGAGACGGGGAT
This sequence comes from Cohnella sp. 56, assembly GCF_037963805.1. Classification (NCBI taxonomy): domain Bacteria; kingdom Bacillati; phylum Bacillota; class Bacilli; order Caryophanales; family Paenibacillaceae; genus Cohnella; species Cohnella sp. 56. Next base: position 120,717 of record NZ_JAZDQE010000003.1, read on the forward strand.
GCTGCAAGGCCGCGGAGCCGGCATGCTGGCGCCCAAAGCCGACCTGACGCGTGCCGAAGTTGCGGTGCTGGTCGAACGGCTGTTGCGCTTGTCGAAGTTGATTTAAAGTCAGGCCGCGCTGATTCATATCCGAACGCGTGGAGGCAGCCGCCTCGGACTCTGATGGTCCGAGGCGGTTTTTTTTGAGCGCGCGTCACTGCAGCCACCGACTAAGACTAGCTCGAACAAGAGCAGGAGCACCCCAGGAATTCGGTGCAAAATCGAGAAAAACTAGGCATTCGACAGATATTGCGAGCCCAGAGCGGCTGAGGCGGATTTCTGCCCGAATTTCAATATTCAGAATATTTGAATAACTGAATGCGCTGTTTTATAATGAAGCCATCCAAAAGGAAAGGGGATAGTCCAATGGGCCAGGTAAGCGAAGCATATCCGTGCAGCAAAGAATGCGCTAAGCATCGCCGCCCGGCAGTTCGGTAACATGGCGGTCCGGATATGCGGGAATCCAACATGCGAGAACGAGCAAGGACGATCTTCAGTCAACCGGCTATACCTGTTAGACCAGCCAGGCCAATCTGATCGAGGTAATCGGACAAGCAATATCTTCCGGATAAGTGCCGGCAACACGAAAAAGCGGGAGAGACGCTCTCCGCGCAAGCTAGGATAGGAAAGGCACGCGCAGCATCGAAAGGCGTGCGCGACCCGCAGAGGTCGACAAAGCGAGTGAGCATGAAAAATAAAGTCCGCGAAGATTGCCAGCACGAGAATAGCAGAACCATGTGATCTTCCTGAAACTTAAGATGGGAGCGTAATGAGACAATTGAATAGCGAACAGGAACGTTAGAGCACTCGGTTATCAGCTGTTAACCGGGTGCTCTAGTTCGTCGTGGCGTCGATATCAGCCGATCGTACAGTGCGTCTCCGCCGATGCCGTGTGGGCATACGCGGCTGCGATGCCTTTCTCCTCGATCAGCGCGACCGGAACGTCGCGTGTCCGGTAGGAAGCCTCCAGCGGCCCCCCGAAGAGGGCCGGGGACAATGAGACAACGTCGCCGGACGTCCTGGACAGCGCGATCTCGCCGCCGACAACCGCGGCTGCCGCGCGTCTGAACAATTGTGCGAACGGCGCCGACATATCGCCCTGATCCGCACCGACAGCCGTACATAGATAGAGCGATAGCGTATCTGCAAGCTGCAGCAGCGCCAGATGCCGCGCGATCATCGCTTCGTCTGCGGCGGAGGAGAGGCCGAGACTGCTGCGTATGCGGTTCTGGCGCGCCTTCTCCGTCGCGATGGCGGCAGACAAGCCCGCGGCGGGGCCGCCGACGATATGCGTCATGAATTCGGGCGGAAGATTCGTATAGTGCATGCTGCACAGCAACGCGGCGTATGCGCTCTGCGCTTCGACTTCGGCAACCCCCTGCTTGTAGAACGGCAGCCGCAGTCCGAGCGGATAATCCGTTACGGAAAACGGGCGGTCGGAGCTGTCGTTCCAGACCGGCACCTCGTCCAGACCGATCCATCCCCGATCATGCTCCGCTGCGGCGAAGGCGAATTCCTCCGTGCGTCCCCCGGCGGGCAGCAGCTCTGCACGGAGCGCTCTTGCCAGCCTGCCGGCCAGCCGTGCGTGCTCGTCGTTCGTCGTCATGCGGTAATGGCCTCTCCATGCGCTGACAATCATCTTGCGGTTCCCCCCTTAACGTCGCTACCCAAAAAGATATCATCGAACGAACCGGCATTCTAGTATACGATAGTATATAAACGCCCGATGGGGCGCAGGAGAGCGGCAAGACGCAAAGCGGGGCGGGGATAAAATGACGGAGCGGGAAGCCGGAATAGAAAGCACGCGGATCGGGGACGAACTGGCGCGGATGGAGGCGAGACTGTTCGCGGGCAGGCGACGGGAGCAGGAGACATTCGCGGCGCTGCTGGACGATCCGGTGCGCAGACAGGCGGTCGTGCATCTCTACGGGCCGGCGGGCATCGGCAAAACCTGGCTGCTGGGCCGTCTCCGTCTGCTTGCGGCCGAGCGCGGCGTGCCCTGGATCGCATGCGATCTGCAATACGCGGTGCCGACGCCGGCAGGCGTGGCCGCCGCTATCGGAGACGCGCTGCGCGATCGGGAGGCGGGGTGTGACGAGGCGGACAAGGCCGCTGAGCAGGGAGGAGTAGATAGTCAGCTGTCGGAAGCGACGGCCGCGATTGTCCGCACGCTGAATGCGCTGGCCGGCGAACGGGGCGCCATCCTGGCGATTGACGCGATGGAGCACGGCGCCGCACTCGCGGGATGGCTGCGCGGCGCGCTGCTGCCCGCGCTCGACAGGCGGGTGCTGGTCGTGCTCTCGGGCCGTCATGCGCCCGACGCCGTCTGGCGCGACTCGCCCGCGTGGCGAAGCCTCGGCCTGGAGATGCAGCTTGGCGCGCTGTCGCCGCAAGAGATCGCGGCATACATGGACCGCGTCGGCATGGCGGACCCGGTCCTCCGCAGGCATGCCGCGGCATGGTCGGGCGGCATCCCGCTGCTGCTGAGCCGGTTCGCCGCACAGCCCCCGGGCCGCGAGGGATTCCCGGACCTGGCCCCGCTGGCGGACGATTGGCTGGGCGGCAGCGGCAGTCCGGCACTGCGCCGGGCCGCATGGCACGCGTCCCTGCTGCGTGTTTTTGACTTTGACATGCTCTGCGCCGCGTGCGGCGAAGATGTGCCGGACCCCGCCGCGTTCGCGGAGCTGCTGCGCCTGCCGTGCACGATCAGAGACGCGCGCGGATGGCATCTGCACGAGCTCGCGCGGGAAGCGCTGCAGGCCGAATTCCGGGCGCAGCGCCCGGATGCTTGGCGCGCCGCCCGCGAACGCTGCATCGCCGGATGCGCGGAGCGACTCGGCCGGGAGCGCGACCCGCAGCGGACGAGCCGGCTGCTGCTGGAGCTGCTCTATCAATTGGCGGACTCGCGGCTCCGCGCGGTGCTCTGCGCGTCGTCGGACCGCCGGGCCCATAGGCTGGAGGCGCTCGGTGCGGGCAATTATCCGGAGGTTGAGGCCTATCTCGAACGGCGGCGGACACGTCCCCGCCGCAAGGCGCAGTCGTTCGTCGACTATGAGCGCGACGCGGTCCACACGCTGGATATGAACGCTGCGGAGGATGCCGAGCGCGGCCGTCTTGCCGAAGCGGCGGACTGGCTGGCGCTCGGATTGGATGCTGTGCAGCTGCTGCGCGATGACGAGGGACGCATGATCGGCCTGCTCGCCGTTATCCCGATCCACCGGGATACGCTCGGCATGCTGTCGAGCCGGCCGGTGACCCGGGCGTACTTTCACACGCTGACTCCAGCCGAGCGCCTCGCGCTCGCGGTGCCGCCCGAGACGCCCGCAGGCTGGTTTATCCGCATGATTGACGCGGAGGATACGGCCGACGCGCGCGCCCGGTCCGAGCTGATTCAGGAAGCGCTGGGATATCTGGCATCGGGCGGCCTTGTGCTGTGTTCGACGCCGCATCCTTTTTATCGGGAGCTGCTGCTGTCGATCGGCATGGAAGAAGTCCACGGGGCCGGGCACGACGATTACGGGCCGGGGCACAGGGCCGGCACGTACGCCGCCGACATGAGAAGGGGCGGGCTGCAGGCTCATATGCGCAAGCTGATCCAGAGGCGCGGGGGCCAGCCGGCTGCGCAGTCCCTGCCCTATGACTTCACCGGCCGGGAGCGGGAGGTCGCCGGCTATCTGCTGCACGGCTTGACGAATCCGGACATCGCCGCCCGTATGTATGTGAGCGAGATTGCGGTCAAAAAGCATGTGTCGAGCCTCCTGCGCAAGACGGGCTGCGCCAACAGGGGGCTGCTCATGAAGCGGCTGGCCGGATATGAAGAGCTGCTGGCCCGGCGCTAAGGTGCGAAGCCGTAGCTGCCGGCAGCGGCCGTGGACGCCATCCGGCGAATTCGCGGCGGATGCACGCAGCGGACGCACGCGTCGGGGGGGCTTGGATGCTAAACGCCGTATGCCGCGTCCGGGATATCGTCAGCCCCGTGTGCGAGTGTTCTCCAGCAGCCCGTATTTTTTGCGGATCCGATCCAGCAGCCTGACCCAGCTGAGACCGAAGAAGCCGAGGAACAGGACATTGGCCGCGGCGTGCGCGAGATCGAAGTAGAAGCTCTGGGCATAGGTAATCAGGACAAGCTGCCAGCCGAAGGCGTCGGGGAGGCTGAGCAGCGACCATACGTTCATGATCCAGCCGAACAGGAAGCCCCAGACGAGGCCGAAGGCGCATAGCCCGATCCGCGACTGCATGAAGCGCGTGTGGCGCAGCCAGCCGGCGGAGGCGCCGGCCATGCCCCAGGCGAACATCTGCCATGGCGTCCAGGGCCCTTGGCCGAGGAACAGATTCGAGGCGAGCGCCGCGACCGCGCCCACGATGAAGCCGGCCTCGCTGCCGAATACGAGCGCCGCGACGATGACGACGAAGGTCGTCGGCTTGAAGCTCGGCAGGGGCGCGAAGGCGATGCGCCCGAGCGCCGCCACCGCCGCCAGCGCGGCCAGCATCGCGATCTCGCGCGGCTCCAGCCGCCGCCGCTCGAAGCGGATGAGCAGCGGCGCCATCGCGAGCGTCATCACGACGGCGGACAGCAGCAGATAGTGGCCGTCCCAGACCGCCGAGGCGACGGCGATCGAGGCCGTCAGGACGACGGCGGCGATCAGGAGCGCTATTCTTCGTTTGCCCATCTGCGCATGACCTCCTCGGCCGTGACGGCGTCCGGGTAGCGGTGTCTGACCGCCCGGTTGACGGCTGTCGTGTAAAAGTAGTTGCCGCCGAAAAAGAGCGAGGGCTCCGCCTCGGCGGCAATGGACCCGTCGTAGAGCAGCGCGCAGCGGTCGGCGTGGCGGGCCGCGAACTCGGCGTCGTGCGTCACCATGACGATCGTCATGCCTTCCTCGCGCAGCCCGAGCAGACGCCGGGCGAACGCTTCCTTGGCATCCGGATCGAGTCCCTTGGTCGGCTCGTCGATGCACAGGATATCGGGCCGCGGCAGCAGGACGAGCGCGAGCGCCAGCTTCTGCTGCTGGCCGCCGCTGAGATCGTGCGGATGCCGGTCCGCGAGCTCCGCGAGGCCGAACGCGTCCGACCAGTGCGCGATCTCCGCCTGCGCCGCGCCGCCCTTGTAGCCGGCATGCTCGGCGGCGCGGGCGAACTCCTCGCGCACGGTGTCGCTGCTGAAGTACAGCAGCGGATTTTGCGCGAGATAGCCCAGCTTGCGTCCCGCGGCGACCGCGATCTTGCCGCGCTGCGGCTTGCGCAAGCCTGCCATGAGCTGCAGCAGCGTGGACTTGCCCGCGCCGTTGCCGCCGAGAATCGCGAGCAGCTCGCCTTCGTAGACGCGCAGGTCGAGGCTGCGCAGCACGTCGGGCAGGTCGCGCTCGAAGCGGTAGGTCAGCTCGCGGCAGGACAGCGCTTCGGCGGGCAAGCCGGCGGCGCCCGGCCGCTTCGGCAGGCGCAGCGGGCCGCGCTTGCGGCTGTCGACTGCGATTGCCGGCTGGCCGGCCGGCCCGGCATGCGCGGCATCGGCATACGCGGCACCGGCATGCGCGGCATCGGCATCGCCCGGTGCCCTGCCTGCGGCCGCGCTGCCCGCAATCGGACCGGCCGCGCCGCGCCCGTCAGCCGCCCGCGCCGCTGCCAGCCGGTCGATCGCGGCGACCGCCTCGCGAACCGTCAGCGGCAGCGGCGCATCCGCGGTTCCCGCCGCATCCGTCCTCGCCGCCGCGCCGTCGCCCTCCGCGGGCCCGTCAGCCGCCGCGCCCCCATCCCCCAACGCCGCCAGCAGCCTGGCGACCGAGGGCACGTACAGCCGCCCGCGGCCGTCTCCCGCGGCCCAGAGCCGCCTGCACACCTCGCCGGGCGAGCCGTCGCGGAGGATGCGGCCTTCGCCCATGACCACCAGCCGGTCGGCCAGCGGCAGGATATCGTCCAGGCGATGCTCGCTGGCGACGATCGTCACGCCGAACTCCTCATTCAGCCGGCGCAGCAAATACACGAACTCGCGCGCCGCGACGGGATCGAGCTGGGACGTCGGCTCGTCGAGCAGCAGCAGGCGCGGCTGCAGCAGCAGCACCGACGCCAGATTGACGAGCTGCGTCTGTCCGCCCGACAGCTCGTGAACGGGCCGCTGCATGAGCGGCTCCAGGCCAAAGAAGCTGGACAGCTCGGCCAGCCGCTGGCGCATGACGACGACCGGATAGCCCCGGTTTTCCATCGCGAATGCCAGCTCGTGCCATACCGTGTCCATGACGATCTGACTCTCCGGATGCTGGAACACGAAGCCGATCTCCTCGGCCGCGCGTCCGTCCGGCAGACCAGAGAGCGGCTGGCCGTCGTAGCGCACGAGGCCCGACAGCTCTCCCACGGGCGCCAGCTCGCGCTTGAAGTGCCGGAGCAGCGTCGTCTTGCCCGAGCCCGAAGCGCCGCATAGCACGACGAATTCGCCCCGCGCCACGGACAGGTCGATCCCGTCCAGCGCAGGCAACGTCTCGTCCGGGTAGCGGAAGGTCAGGTGCTCGGCCGCGACGATCTCCATCGGAATCTCTCCCTTGCTTCAATTAATATCGGCAAGCCTGCGAACAGCGCGCATATGGCGAAGTGAGCCCATTCCCATGACGACAGCCGGATCGGCTCCATGCGCGGGTATAACGTCAGCACGCCCCAGCCTTCGCGCCAGCCCGCGAGCGCGAGCAGCAGCAGCGCGCCGAGCAGCGCGAGCATCGTCCGGTCCCGCCGGTCCATCCGGTACGGATAGTAGGCGGTGCGTACGGCGGTGCCGTAGCCGCGCGCCTTCATCGAATCGCCCGTGCGCATCGCGTCCTCGAGCGACCAGGTCATGAGAATGCGCAGGAGCAGCGCGCCATTGCGCAGTCTGCGGACCGGCCCCCCCGTACGCATGTCGATGCCCCGCGAGCGCTGGATCAGCTCGATCTGCTTGAACCTGCGGGCGAACAGCGGGATGAACCGCAGCGTCATCCACGCGTGCAGCGCGGTCTGCGGCAGGACGGCGGAGAACAGGTACATGAACTTGTCCGTCGTCATCACGATCCGGTACGAGACGAACATCAGCAGCACGGCGAAGATCGTCATCATCATCATGGCCCCGTAGAGCACCGCTTCGAGCGTGATCGGCTGATCCCACAGATAGAAGAGAATATGCCGCCCGCGGTGGGACAGCAGCGGATTGACGAGGGCGAACAAGCCGCCGACGAGAAGGTAGTAGGGGAGGGCCCGCGCGAGCGCGCGGCCCTGCCGCTGCAGGAGCAGCAGCGCGGTGAGCAGTCCAAGCGACGCGAGCTGGTAGATGGGATGGGACAGCGTCAGGCCGAGCAGGATCATGCCGGCATAGTAGACGAAGCAGACGAGCGGATGGAGCCCGGCGAAGCCGCCGGCGTTCACGAGCCGCTCTCCTTGCCGGCGCTTGTGCCGACATCCTTGCCCATATCGAGCGTATACAGCCACTCCACGACATCGCCCGCCTTCAGCTTGTACGCGCCCGCGCTCTTGCCGGGAGACTGGCCGTTCACATGGAATACCCAGCCGCTCTCCGAGCCCTTGTCGAACTCGTACAAATTATCGATGCCTTCTACATAAGCCGTCGCGCCTCTGCCCATGTACTCCATCTGAATCTCGCGGCTGCGCGTCGCGCGCTTCAGCACGTCCAGCACGCTGTCGCCGTCCTCGAGCTCGACGGACACGGGCGCCAGGATCGTGCCCGTGTCGCTGTCGCCGACGATCGACAGCGTGATCTCGGCTGCCTGCGGCGGCTGCGTGACTGCGGGGGAGGCGCTCGGCGTCGACTGGGCCGCCGGCGTGGCGGTCGGCTGGGTGCTCGGCTGCGCTGCCGGGGCGCCCTTCGTCGGCGCGGCGGTCGCACCTGGCTTCGGAGAGGCGGCCCCGGAGGAGCCTGGAGCCTTGCTGCCGGTCGGCTGCGCTGCCGAGGCGGCTCCGCTTGCCGGCGGCACCTCGGCCGAAGCGCTCTCGGACGGGGCCGCCGGGCTGGCGACCGTCTCCGTCGCCGCAGCGCTGCCGCTAGCCGGCTGCGCCGTGACCTCGGCCGTCACCGCGACGCTGGACTGCCCGGGAGCCGCCGCCGGACCCGCGCCGGACCCGCTGCAGCCGGCGACGGCCAATAACGTCGCCAGCAGCACCAACAACGCCGCCAGCCGGCTTTTGCGAATATATGTCACTTCAAGTTCCCTCCGCTCTTGGTTGTTCGCCTGAACTGCTAGACACGGCTTCGCCATTCGTCGGCTATATCGCACTTTTGCGTGATGCCCTCGAACGAACACCCTGCCGCCGTCACCAAGTTATAAATTCTGAAATACGAAAAAAGCCCCTTCAGCAGGGGCTTGGCATGTTCGATGGCGGCTGACACGCCGGTTCCGCAGGCGTCCGGCGTGACCTGAAGACGCGTAGGAACGCAGCGGCGCAATCTCTTCCTTAAGCCCCCGAAGAAAGAGAAAACCGACGTTCAAGGCAGGTCTCCTGGCTCTTGCCTCATCGCTGACGCGGCGCCTTCCCGTCCGTCCGGACAGTGGCTGTGGCCGCTTCGCTCCGCAATTACAGTGGCGGGACCGCGCCGGATTCGCACCGGCTTCCCTATTAAGCCCGTTCGCGCTTCGCGTCGGGGCGCCTTGCCGTCATTTTGGCTATTCGATTCCTTCTCATGATAGACCGCTGCCGGCGCTTTGTCCATCGGCGGTGTCGAACAATTCGATGAAGCTCCGTGCCGCCCGTGTGAGATAGCGGTCCTTGAGCCAGACGAGCCCGACCTCTGACATCAGGTTCGCGTCCTTTAATTCGAAGCAATCGATTCCCTGCAGCGGGAAGGTGGACATGACGGACTTCGGCAGCAGCGCCGCGCCGAAGCCGTGGGCGACGAGCGTGAGCGCGATCGCCACGCTCGCGCATTCGCACAGCACGCGGGGATGCAGTCCCGCGTCCGCGAACGCGCGCATGATCGTCTCGTGCATGACGACCGTGCGGTCCGTCTTGAGCGAGACGAGCGGAAAAGCGGCCAGCTCGGCCAGCGTGAGGTTGGAAGGGACCGGCCCACGCCCGGCGCGATGCCCGAATGCTCCGCCCTCATCGCCCTGCGCCATCTGCCCCGCCGCCCGCTCCTCGCGCTCGTCGCTACCGTCCCGGCCGCTCCCGATGCGCCCCGCCGGCAGCAGGGCGACGATCGGGTCGGAGGGGAGCGGCTTCACCGCATAACGGTCCGGGCCGCCCGGCGCCTCGAATGGCAGCCGGGCGACCGCGAGCTCGATCTCGCGCCGGTCGAGCCGTTCGCCGAGCAGATGATGGTCGCCCTCGCTCAGCTTGAAGCTGACCTGCGGATGCCGCTCCCGGAACCGGCCGAGCGGTCCGGGGAGCAGCGACGTGCAGGAGACGACGGCGCCTACCGACAGTACGCCGCGCACCCCGTCGCCATGCTCGCGCACCTCCGCGACCGTCTCCTCCAGCTGCCCCAGGAGACGGATCGCCCGTTCCCGCAGGCGCTCGCCGGCAGGGGTCAGCCGCAGCCGCCTGCCGGTCCGGTCGAAGAGGACCACGCCCAGCTCGTCCTCGATTTGCTTCATCTGTCTGCTGAGCGGAGGCTGTTCCATATGCAGCTTTTTGGCCGCAGCCGTAATCTGGCCCTCTTCCGCCACCGTCACAAAGTAACGCAGCTGCCGGATATCCATGCCGGATCACCTCGCCCTTTTTCTCGCCACATACCTTGCAGGTATGATGTCCGTCCAAAATAGATATTTCAAATATATCTCTATTGTCGATATGCTACAATCAACAACTTCAAACACAGGGAGGAAGAAGGAGCGATGGAACGGGACACAACAGGCTCCGCCAAGCTTCGCGAGCTGCAGGCGCGTCCGGGCGGACTTGGCTTCGGCCGATATTTTACGGATCATATGCTGGTCATGGATTGCGAGGAAGGGACGGGATGGCAGCCGCCACGCATCGTGCCGTACGGACCGCTGGAGCTGGACCCGGCGGCCAAGGTGTTCCACTACGGGCAGACGGTGTTCGAGGGGATGAAGGCGTTCAAGTGGGGGAGCGACGGGCAGGCGAGGCTGTTCAGGCCGCTGGAGCACATTCGGAGGCTGAACCGCTCGTGCGAGCGCATGTGCGTGCCGCCGCTAGATGAGGCGACGGTGCTTGATGCCGTGCAGCGGCTCGTGGCGCTCGAGCGGGACTGGATTCCCGAAGACCCCGGGACCGCGCTGTATATCCGCCCGTTCGTCATCGCGACGGAGCCGCTGCTCGGCGTGGCGCCTTCGCGGACGTATCGCTTCGTCGTCATCTGCTCTCCCGTGGGCGCTTACTATGAGGAAGGCATGCACCCCGTATCGATCTACGTGGAGACGGAGCATGTGCGCGCGGTAGCGGGCGGCGTGGGGGACGCCAAGACGGCGGGCAATTATGCGGCCGGACTGAAGGCGCAGGAGGCGGCAAGCCGCCTGGGCTGCTCCCAGGTGATGTGGCTGGACGGCATCGAACGCCGATACGTCGAGGAAGTGGGAAGCATGAACGTGTTTTTCCGGCTGGGCGACGAGGTCGTCACGCCGCCGCTTGGCGGCAGCATCCTGGCCGGCGTGACGCGCGACTCGATCATACGCCTGCTGCGGGACTGGGGCGTCGCCGTGCGCGAGCGTACGATCGCCATCGGCGAGGTGATCGAAGGGCTGCGGAGCGGTGCGCTTGTCGAGGCGTTCGGCACGGGGACGGCCGCGGTCGTCTCTCCGATCGGCAGCCTGCATTGGCAGGGCGAGCGGCTGACCGTCGGCAGCGGCGGGACAGGCGAGCTGTCGCGGCGCTTGTACGATGCGCTCGCCGGCATTCAGCGGGGCGAGCTGCCGGATGCGCACGGCTGGATGGCGACCGTGAAACCGGAGTGCTGAGCTGGATGGCGATCGTGAACCCGGATCGCTGAGCTGGATGGCGATCGTGAACCCGGAGCGCTGAGCCGGATGGCGAGCTTGTACGATGCGCTCGCCGGCATTCAGCGGGGCGAGCTGCCGGATGCGCACGGCTGGATGGCGACCGTGAATCCGGAGCGCTGACGCGGGGCCGCTCGATGGCGAACCGGGCCCGGTGATGATATCATCGTGGTACCGGCCTGCCAGTCGGCCGCAGCCCGCGCCGCGCGACATGATCGCCGCAGCGCAGGGCGGATCGGCTGGCGGCCGATCGCCCGGCCAACAGCCAGAGAGAAGGTCATGCATTTTATGCTTATTCTGCTTATCGTCGTGCTCGCCGCCTTGCTGCTGGCTGCGACTGTATACGCGGTGACTACTTTTGATCCTGTGTTCGGGGCGCATGCCTACCGGGATGCCGGGCATCGTCTGCACCGCTCCCTCCATTTTCGAGAGGGCAAGTTCCGCAATCTGATCCCGACCTCGATGGTGTCGTCTACGGCGGACAAGCTGTCCATGCTCCGCGACTTCGTCAAGCGGCGGCCGAATGCGCGGCCCGCCCCCGGACGGGTGCCTGTCGTCCAGCTCGACACGGCGCAGCTGGGCGGGCGTCCGGACCAGCTGCGCGTGACGTGGCTGGGCCATTCCGCCGCGCTGCTCGAGATCGGCGGCCGCGTGCTGCTGCTCGATCCGATGCTCGGCCGCGCGCCCTCGCCGTTCCCCCGCTTCGGCGGCAAGCGCTACGCGGACTCCGCGCCCTTCGAGATCGCGGCGCTGCCGCCGATCGACGCGGTGATCTTCTCCCACGATCACTACGATCATCTGGATTACGGCACGATCCGCACACTGCATCCCAAGGTCGGCCGGTTCATCGTGCCGCTCGGCGTGGGGGCGCATCTGCGCCGGTGGGGCGTGGACGAGGAACGGATCGAGGAGCACGACTGGTACGAGACGTTCGACTGGGCGGGCTTCCGGCTCGCCTGCATGCCCGCGCGGCATTTCTCGGGCAGGGGCTTGACCGGCAGGGATGCGACGCTCTGGTGTTCCTGGATCATCGAGGGCGGCGGGCACAAGGTGTTTTTCAGCGGCGACAGCGGCTACGGCCCGCATTTCGCGGACATCGGCGAGCGGTTCGGCCCGTTCGACCTGACGCTCGTCGAGTGCGGCCAATACGATCCCCGGTGGGCGGCGATCCATATGACGCCGGAGGAGACGGTGCAGGCGCATATCGACGTCCGCGGCGCGGTGCTGCTGCCGATCCACTGGGGCGCATTCACGCTCGCGCTGCACGATTGGAACGATCCGATCCGCAGAGCCTCGGCCGAGGCGGCGAAGCGAGGCGTGCGGCTGATCGCGCCCCGGATCGGGGAGACGGTGACCGTGGACGAGGCGGAGCCCGGAGCTTCGCCGGCATGGTGGAGCGACATTTGAAATTAAGCGGCACTTGTTGCCCGTAATGCCTGATATCGGCCAAGGAGCTCGTCGATGGGATCAGGGCTCTGGCGGGGAGTGTGAGGTGTGGAGCGTTGAGTGGGGAGCGTTGAGTGTAGAGTGGGGAGTAGGGAGTAGGGAGTGTGCAAAGCCTGCATCCGTGCAGGCTTTTAGCGGACCCGATGTGCCGCAGCAGAAAAGCCTGCAAAACAGCATCAATTTAGCCGCGAAGTTTGAAATCACGACAGAAAAGGGACAAAAGCCTGCAGATTTGCATCTTTTATCGTTCAAGGCACGCCATGAACTAAAAAAAGATGTTAAATTGCAGGCTTTCGTTTTGTCTTTATCGAATGCGCGAAGCGCACGCACGGGAGGCATCGTCTGATCGCGCACTGTTGTGCGAAATCCTAACCGACTCGAAGGTGTGAAAAGGCGAAAAGGCCGTTTTTTTAGAAACGAAAACAAAAAATGATTCACTGATTAAAAATGGTCAGTGGTACACGCCGATCGAGGGAGGCGCGATTAGCAAGGGATAGCCGCTGCCCGAGTGTACCGCGCAAAAATGCATGATGGATACCGCCGGTTGGGAAAGTGCCGCCGATCGGACGCTTTATCCTGCACTTTTGTGCGATAGTCGCCCGCGGTTTGCCCAAATGCAGCGCTCCCCCGCACTTTGCAGCGCTCCCCCGCACTTATGCAGGGGAGTCTCCAGCCGATGGCGCTCTGCACGCCGTCCCCCGCAAAGCCGGACAAGCGATCAGGCCCCCTCGTCGGGCGGCGATAATATAATCTTGGCATCGCCCAGCTCCAGCTTGACCTTGTTGGTGTCCTTGATGCCGATCGAGCGGAGATAGTCCGCGGGCACCTGCAATCGGCCGGCTTTGTCCAATATCGCATATTCGACATGCGACTCTTCCTGCGCCAGGCCCAGCTCCAGCTCTCTCAATTCCTCCTCGTACGACCTGCGCCTTAGCATCTCCGAGCTGATCTTGCCGTCGCGGATCGCGACGACGCGGTCGACCTTCTTCGCGAGCAGCGGATCGTGCGTCACGATGACGATGGTCAGGTTCAACTGCCGGTTGAGGTCGCGGAACAGGTCGAGGATCTGCTCGGCCATGCGCGAGTCGACCGAGCCGGTCGGCTCGTCGGCCAGCAGCAGCCGGGGCTGGTTGGCGAGTGCGATGGCGATGGCGACGCGCTGCTGCTCGCCGCCCGAGAGCTGATGCAGCTTGCTGTGCGCTCTATGCGTGAGTCCGACCGCTTCCAGCAGCTCGAGCGCCCGCAGCCGCTTGCGTCGTCCGGACAGCAGAATGGGCAGCTCCACGTTCTCCAGCGCCGTCAGGTAAGGAATGAGGTTGCGTGCGTTGTTCTGCCAGACGAAGCCGACGCTCTCGCGTTTGTACCGCACGAGCTCGCGCTCCTTCATCTTCAGCATGTCCCTGCCGTCGACCGAGAGGCTGCCCGCCGTAGGGCGGTCCAGTCCGCCGAGCATGTTGAGGAGCGTAGACTTGCCGCTGCCGCTGTTGCCGATGATCGCCATCAGCTCGCCGTCCTCGACTGTCAGATCCAGCCCTTGCAGGGCGAACACCTCAAGCTCCGAGGCTTTGTATATTTTCACCAATCCGTCGCACTGGATCATCGATTAGTCCTCCCCCAGCTTGAGCGCTTGATGAATCCGAATGCGCGTCAGCATGAATCCGAGTATGCCGAGTCCGACCGCCAGCATGAAGAACACTGTCGAGTAGAGCCTGATATAGTCCAGGCGCGCGAATATAACCTCGAAGGGCGGTACGAGCGTGCTCGGGTTGAAGGCGATCTGGAAATGAGGCACGTACAGACGCGCGGCCAGATTGCCGACGACGATGCCGATCAGGATAGCGACGCCCGATGTCAGCAGCTGCTCCACGATCAGCATCCCGGTCATCTGCCGGACGGACAGGCCGAGCGCGCGCATGACGCCGTTCTGGAGCGCGCGTCCGCGGAGGGACAGCACCCAGTACAGCATGAAGCCGACAAAGCTGACGAGGATCGACAAGATGAAGCCGAGCGTCAGGATGCCGTTCAGCGCGAGCAGGAACGGGTCGTTTTTGGCCTCGATAAGCTCGGTCTGCGCGTTGCGTACGGAGGTGACCGCAATCGGGCTCTTCCTCAACGCCTGGTACAGCGCGGACGACTCGAAGCCGGGCTTCATCCTGAGCCACACCTCATAAGGCTCAAGAGCAAGCTGGAACTGGATGCGGGACAGATGGCCGACGATGAGCATCGGCGCATTGGTCTGCGTTTCTTCGTCGCCGGCTGTCACGGACCCGGTCGGCGGCAACGGATTGAAGGTCGGGAAATAATCTACCGTGCCGTACACGGTAAAGGGCTGCTGCGGAACGTTGTCCCATCCGATCCAGATCGTATCGCCTGGCTTCAGCTTTTTTTGCTTCGCGAGCGAGCTTGAGATGAGCACAGCCTTGGAATCCCCGGCGATCAGATTGAGATATTGATAGAACGGATGCGCGAGGAGACTGTCCTTGAACCAGGCGGCACGTCCGAAGTCGTCCGTATCGATGCCGATCAGCGTCGCGCTGCCCGTGCTGCTCTCCCCGTCGGAGCTGCTCGCCGCGCTGAAGCCTACCGATTTCCTGAATACTTTGGCCGCCTGTTCGACGTCCGGCAGCTTGGTGTACGGCTCGAAGGACGGCTCCAGATAGTGAATGACGCGGGAACCGGATGTCTGGGGCTGCTCGAATGCCGAAGGGCCGCCGGGCGTGGGAGGCGGAGGCTTGTCGTTGGGCCATTCGGCCGTCACGATGATGTCCGAACCGGCCGCGTAGCGGATGCGGTCGGTCGTATTGCCGTTGATCGTACGGGCGGCGCTCGCGCCGAACAGGCCCGTGGCGACGGTCAGGATGAGGAACACCATCAGAAACTGATATTGGCTGTTCGACCGTCCGACCTGAATGAGCGTGTAGTAGACGGACGGGCTCCACCATCTGCGGCCCGCGACATAGATCAGCCTCAGAATGTACGGATACAGCCTGAGCAGCAGGAGGCCGCCGCCGAGAATGAACAGGGCGGGCACGACGAACTGAAGCGGATCGATCCGCAGATCGTCCGTGCCCAGCCCGAGGCGCTGAATGTCCTGCAGTCTCGCACGGAACGTATACAGCCCGTAAATGGCCAGCGCCAGTGCGATCACGTCCAGGCACAGTTTGTGCCAGAGCGGTGTCTTGCCCTGGCGGGCCAGCTGCTGCTTGTGGCCGACGATGTTCGCTCGCGTCGCCACTGCGACGGACAGCATGAGCATGAGGAACGAGGCGGCGGCAGCGTAGGCGCCGTATCGGTAAGCCTCGGCCGTCAGGTGGACCGGCAGTCCGGTGCGCTGTACGAAGGACAGGAATCCGTTCGAAGCGCCGAGGAGCTTGGTGAGCAGCAGGCCGAGCGGCGGCCCTGCGGCGAGCGCCAGTCCGCTTAGCAGCAGGCCCTCGACGGCGTAGGAGAACAAGATCTGCCAGCGGGCCGCGCCGCGGCTACGGAGTACGGCGATCTCGTTTTTCTGCCGGCCGGCGATCAGATTGGACACCATGAACATATAGAAGCCGAGCATGATCAATACGGGCATGTTGAGCGACCACACGAGCTTCTGAATCTGCACCGCACGTTCCTGATAGCGTTCGATCGTCTTCTCCGCAGGGAAGGTAAACTCGGTTCTGAATCGTGCGACCTTGCTGTTCGTCGTATTCTCTATCTGCTTGGCAGCCGCCTCGAATCTGCCGATGCCGGACACTTCCAGCTTGGCGTAGTCCAATACGACGTACCATCCCGCGGTCAGCACCGGGACGATGCCCGCCTGCACGAAGTCGCGATCGAACAGCTGCTCGTCGACGATAAAGGATTGCGAGAGCGACGAGAGCGAGGGATTGCGATAGTAGGGGTCGTCCTCGCGCAGCGGCTCGATGACGCCGACCGGCTTGATCAGTATCTGGCGCTTCAGCTTGTCGCTGTCGACGACGAGCACGGTGCCGAGTACGGCTCTGAAGTTGTTCAATGCCGCTTCGGTCACGAGCGCTTCGTAGATGCCGTCCTTCGCTTCGGTTGAAGGCAAGGTGCCGTCCTTCAGGCGGATATGCTGCCCCAGTCCCTCCAGACTTGTGAAGCGGCCGTTTCTGCTGGCGTTTTTGCGTTCCTTCTCGGGTGTCCCTTGGCGGTAGACGTTGAACCTTTCCGTATTCGATTCCCTCGCCACATTCATGATCGGCAGTCCGAATCCGGGGGCGCCTTCTTTTCTGACGTAGGCATCGAGATCGGATATGATCTTGCCGCGCTGCGCCGTCGTCTGACTGTCGAACGACACGCGCGACCAGATGGAGCCGGGATAGACGAGCGTCTTCTGCTGGGCGGCCTGCAGATCCTTGACCAGCATCCGCGAGAGCGTAGCTTCCTTGTAGATCGGCATGCTGCTGACGAGCGCTACGGACATTAGAATGCCGAGGAACAGACTGATCACTAGCCATATATTTTGCGCCATCTTGCGCAAGAGCATGACGAACAAAGCCATGGTGCGAGCCTCCCGATGCACGATTTCTACTGCAGTACGACGACGTCGCCTTCGGACAGCCCGGTGACGATCTCGGCCTCTGTCGAGGCGGAGATGCCCGGCTCGACGTCGACCTCCCGAAGGTTGCCCTCTCGCAGCACGCGCACGTAGCTGCGGCCCATGGCGTTGCGCAGCCCGCTGCGGGGAATTTTGATGACATTGTCTTTGTGTTGGAGCACGATGCGGATGTCGGCGCTCTGGCCGATCTCTATGCCTGCGGGCAGTTTGGGGACGCTGAAATACAGGGTCGTCGCATACTTCTCGGCCAGCTGCTTGTTGGGCGTCTGCGGCGCGGTAGAGGGTGTCTGCGATACCTTCGCTTCGAATTTGACTTGTTTGTTGTCCGCGCCTTTAATGGAGACGTCGGCCTTGAAGCCGATCTCGGCTTTGCGCGCCTGATCGCTGGTCGCCCCCGACGTCACGAGCTGCAGCTTCGACTGATCCGCGACCTTGACGATCGTCTGATAGCTATCCACATAATCGCCGGGCTCAAGCTCCTCCACGAAGACGACCTGCCCGTCGATCTTCGAGCGGAGCAGCTTGCTGTCGTACTGCTCGCGCAGACGGTCGAATTTCATTTGCTCGACATCTCTCTGCAGCGTAGCCACCCGAAGCGTGGTCCGGCTCTCCTCGTCCTTCTTGTCGCCGGCTTGCTTGGTTGCCGATCTTAGCGCCGTCTGGGCCCGCAAGAGCGCGATCTCTTGCTCCTTGAGCCGGAGATCCAGGTCGTCCAGCACCAATTCGGCGAGTACATCGCCCTTTTTAACCTGCTGCCCGGGTGTGACGTTGATCTTGGAGATGCGCCCGCCAGTGCCGGTGAATTGGGCGACATCGAACAGCAAGGACTCGAAGGTGCCGCTCAGCGTGAGCGCATTTTCGATGGCGCCCTTGACGGCTTCGACCGTCTGGTAGTTCTCTGCGGCCGGCTTGACCAGCGGCGGGGCGAGCGCCTCCTCCTCGCGGGGGAACAGCGAGCAGCCTGCGAGCGTGGCGCCGAGCGCCAGCGCCGTTCCTGCCGCCACCAAGCGTCTATAGCGATTCAACAATTTGGCCATCCTCCAATTCGTATATATAGTCGACAATCTCCATGATGGCCGGATCGTGCGTCGTCATGACGATCGACAGTCCGTTGTGCTCGACGAGATCGCGGAACAGCCTGATAATGTGCAGGCCCGTCTTCGAATCCAGCTCGGCCGTAGGCTCGTCCGCCAGCAGCATGCGCGGCTTGTGGGCGATCGCTCTGGCGATGGCCGTGCGCTGCTGCTCCCCGCCGGACAGCTCGAAGGGCCGATGATGCATGCGCGGCTTCAGGCCGACCTGCTCGAGCGCCTGCAGCGCCGCTTCACGACGCTTCTCCTTGGGGCTGCCGCTGACCCGCAGCACGAATTCTACGTTCTCGTAGGCCGACATGAGCGGGAACAATGCGAACGACTGAAAAATCAAACCAATCTCGCTGCGCCGTACCGCATCCCGCTCGCCGTCGCTCATCGCGGTCAGATCCTTGCCGGCAAATTCGATCTTGCCTTCGGTCGGCCGATCAAGCGCGCCGAGCAGATTGATGAGCGTCGTCTTGCCCGATCCGGAGCGGCCCTTGAGCACGACCAGCTTGCCGGCAGGCACCGAGAGATTAATTCCCTTCAGCACCTCGACGGTTCCTTGTCCGCTGTTGAAGGCACGTTTGAGCCCGGTTGCGCGCACGATGTCTGCTGTATGCGTTTGCAAATTGAATGTCCTCCTTGGCTTCCGCGCGACTTCGGCTACGCGAATGAACGGAATGGTTTTAATATAGAAAAAAATGGCTCGCTTGGCTACCCGTTGAAACTGTGAATTGTTGTTTTTTATAAGATTTCTGAAAAAAACGGCTCCTCAAACATATAAGAACGCTCCCGCCTTTGCGAATGTGCAAAGGGAGAGCGCTGCTTGCCTGGGGCAGAGAGGCGAGCCCGGCTACGACGGAGGCGTGCGGGAGTGGCGCTGGATAGGGCCTACTTGTCACCGGCATCCGCCATCTGCGTGGCTTCCGCATCGTCCCGCTCCGCAGCCATGCATTCCGCGAGCAGCGGGCGCAGCCGCTCCTCCCAGATCGCCTGCGGACTATAGCGCTGTCTGGCCGCCGTCTTGGCCTTCAGTACGGGATTGTCGGCGAGCAGCCGCATGATCCGGTCGGCATGTCCGCGCAGATAGGCCTCCTCGGACGGCTGGTAGGTCTCCACCGTATCGAAGCCGAAGTTGCGTGCGTCCCATCGCATCAAATACGCCCCGAGCGGCCGTCCCAGCTCGGCGAGCGCCGGGACGGCCTCGTTCAATACGAGCAGGTTGCCGCGGCCTGCCGCCTCGAGCACGACAAGCCCGAACGACTCGGAGTAGGAGGGACACACGAACAGATTGGCGAGGCCGAACAGCTCCATCACGCCGCGGTGCGGATAGCCGGTGGGCCAGCCGAGGTCCGAGGTGAACACGACCTCGGCGCCCGCCGCCTTCGCGCGGGAAATGTCCGTCGGCGCTTCAGCCCGGTCCCGGGCCGGGTCTTCGACCGCGTCGCCAACCTGACCGCAGCCTGCCGGTCCGTCCGCCTCGCCGTCCGCAAGCCGAGCCGCCCTGAGCTCCCCGGCGACACGCGCCGCCTCGAGCCGGACGCCCTGCTTGTAGGCGTCGGGGTCTACGTCCATCGACGGAAAATCGCAGCAGACGAGCGTGACCCGAAGGCCGGACACGCTGGCGAGCGCGGCGGCCAGTGCGGCGGCCTTGTCGAACCGCTTGGCCGGCGTCAGCCGCCCGGGATAGACGATCAGCACATCGGGCGACAGCAGATCGACGCTCGCCGCGAGCCGGCGTGTATCCTCGCTGCAGTAGGCGAGCGGATCGAGCCCGTTGGGCATGACCCGGCATGCCGACTCGGGCACGCCGTACTGCCGTGCGAGCGCGGGAATGCCGGATGCGGTGGGGTATAGGTGCAAGGTGTTCGGCATGGGCGTATAACGCGCGGAGAACGGCCATTCCGTCCGCCGGGGACGTGGAGCGGGGGCGGAGTGGACCATCGACAGGAACCGCAGGCGCGGCAGCGCGAGCTGGGCCCGCCTGACGGCGACGTTGTGCACGAGATGCCAGCCTTGATAGAGAATGTCATGCATGATGCAGACGTCCGCGTCCGCGAGCTTGCGGATCAGATCGCAAGCGATCGTCTCCGTCTCGGCCTCGAAGCCTTCATGCGTGCGTCCGGCGTGCTGCGTATAGTCCCGCCAGTGAATCTGGCCTCCCGCGCAGCGATTCGCGACCGGCACCCAGGTCAGCCGCTCGTCCAGATAGGCGCCGTACCGTTCCGATAGCGGGCAGTCCTCGGATACGAGCAGCCGGACGTTCATGCCCGCGTTCAGCAGCATGCGCAGCTGAAGCTCCGCCACCTGAACGAGCGAGTAGGTCGGCGACAAGCCGTTGAACATGGTGAGCACGGCAATATTCATATATTTTTTGCATCTCCCCGTACATGAATCTTCTTCATTTCATATGTCAGACGCGCATGGCCTATGCATAGGGACTGGCCGGAGCGTCGTACAGATGAAAGGAGAGACAGAGTGGAGGGATGAGATGGCTTGCGGCAATCTGGGTAGTGCTAACGACTTTAACCTGTTTATCTTCGGGGACCATACGCAGTCCAACGTGGATTCGGAGGGCAGAGTCGCCGTGGGCGGCACGGCGACCTACGCCAACTACGGCGTCGGGAATACGCTGCCCGTATCGACGACGCGTCCCGATCTGATCATTCAGGGCAATGTCAACATCACGAACGGCACGAACTTCGCGGGCAACACCGTTGTCTACCCGACCAGCACGGTTTTCAACTATACGATGACCAACAACAACGGCGTGCCGGGTCAGCCGCTGCGGGGAACGCCGATCGACTTTGCGGCGGCGGAGCTGGCGCTGACCGAGCTGTCGATCAATCTGGCCGCGATGACGCCGAACGGAACGGTGAGCAACAACTTCGGACAGATCGTACTCACCGGCACCGATCCGGTGCTGAACCTTTTCATGTTCGGCGGCAACAATGTCGACGGCCACGGCCTGAGGCTCGATTCGGCGAACGGCATCAACCTGATTGTGCCGGCAGGCTCGACGGTCGTGGTCAACGTCGGGGATGACAATGTCGGCTTTGGCAGCTACCAGACCTTTATCAACGGCGTAGCCGCGAACCGCAGCAATGTCTGTCCGATTCTCTGGAACTTCTTTCAGGCGGCGACTGCCTTCAATCAGAATATCGCTATCGCAGGCTCAGTGCTGGCGCCCAATGCGAACTGGCAGGCGAGGGGATTCGGCAACATCGACGGTACGATGGTGGCGGGCTCGCTCGTCAATGCGGGCGGCACGCTGGAGGCGCACGACATCCCGTTCTGCGGCTGCCTGCCTACGCAGCCGCCGCCCACGACGACGACCACGACGAGCACGTCCGAATTGCCTTTTACGACGACGACCACCACCACCACGACCACCGAACTTCCGACGACGACCACGACGACGACCACCACCGAGGTGCCGACGACGACCACGACGACTACCGAACTTCCGACCACGACCACGACGACGACCACCACCGAGGTGCCGACGACGACCACGACAACAGTCGTGCCGACGACGACGACTACGACGACGGCGGTGCCGCCGACGACCACGACCATCGTACCGACGACGACGACGACCCCCGTGCCGACGACGACGACCGCCTCGACGACGGCGCCGCCGCTGCTCGGACCGCGCATCACGGCGGTCAAGACTGCGAGCGTCCAGTCAGCGCGGCTGGGAGACATCATCCGATTCGTGGTTGTGGTGAGCAATACGGGGACGTCGGCAGGCGACGTCGTACTGAGCGACGACTTGCCGCGTGAGCTGCTGTTCATACCGGCCAGTGTCGTCATCGACGGCGTGCCGGCGCTGGCGCAGGATCTGAATGAGACGACGGTGCTCGGTACGCTCGTGCCCGGACAGACCGTGACTGTAGCGTTCGAGGCGATCGTTGCCGCCTATCCGCCCAGGGGGCAGGTCGTGAACGGGGGCTCCGTCATCGCGCTCGTACCGGGAACTGCGCCTCCGCTGTGCAGCCTGGGAGAGGCGATCGTGGGCTCGCCGCCTGGCGTGTATCCGATCCCGGATCAGATGCTGCCGGTCCTCCTCGTGTTCAAGCCTGGCGTGACACCGCTGCCGGGGCAAACGAGCACCACGGGTCCCGTCCTCATGCCGAACGGGTCGGTCGGGCTAGCCGATCCTGTGACGGTGCCGGGCATCACGCTGGCGCCGATCCGCGGGGTCACGCTCGGGGATCCGCTAGGCGTGCCTACGCCTATCGTTCAGTCGGCCCCGATCATCATCGCGATTCCGCAGCTCGTGCCGGGACCGAATTTGATCGTGTTCCAGCGCGCGTTCAACGATGCTTTCTTTGTCGGCCAGCGGATTACGTACAGCATCTTCGTCATCAACGACGGAAGCCTGCCGGTCATCGCCGCCACCCTGCGCGACACGCTGCCTCCAGAGTCCCGGTTCATCGACGGCACGGTTCGCGTGAACGGACAGCTCCGGCTGCAGGACGATCCCGGCTTGGGCATTCAGCTCGGACCGATCCCGTCGGCGGAGGGGACGGTCGTCCGCTACGACCTGCTGATCACGGGCAAGCCGGGCAGCGCGGCCGTCGTCAATTCGAGCCAAGTCAGCGCCACATTCCTGCGGCCGGACAATCAGGTCGAGGTCAGGCCGTATGCCTCCCGGCCGATCTCCAATCCGCTGCGGCCGGACGGCTTATTGCCCTTTTTCAGCCTGACCAAGCAAGCTTCCAGAACCCATGTGAACGTATGGGATACGTACCGCTACGACTTTTTCCTGCGCAACCTCTCCGGGAGCTTGCATGCGCAGAACGTCACGTTCTTCGATCGTCTCGCGGCGCCGCTTCAATTCGTCTCGGGCAGCCTCAGGCTCGACGGCGTCCCTCAGCTCGACCCGCAGGTCGGCCTGGCGATCGGGCATCTGGCGCCGGGACAGTCCCGGCACATCTCGTTCGAGGTCCGGGTCATGTTCCATCCGGTCGGCGACAGAATCGTGAATCAGGCGGGCATCTTTTTCGAAATCCGCTTCGACGGAGAATGCTATCGCGCGGGCGTACTGTCGAACGAGTCTGTCGTGTTCGTAGCGGAGGAAGAGGAGGAGTAGAAATCGACCCGGCGAACGGACGGATATTGCCGTTTGCCGGGTTTTCAAATGGCGGATTTAAATGATCCGGACGGCATTCGGGACAGCCTCGTCAGCAGTTTGATTCAAGGGGACGGAGCCGGAAAATGTTTGAAGTAATCGACTGGATTCGACAATTATTGCGGTTCGATCGTGATATGATTCGAAAGTGCTAACAGACGGTTGATTTGTGGAGGAGTAAAGATGTATAAGCGAAGTTGGACAAGCATTCTCGCTTTGTTATTGAGTTTGGCTATTGCTATGCCCGTGAGTGCCGGCCAGACCGGAGAGGACGACGGGTTACAAGCGCCTGATGGGGTTGTTGTGACACCGCAGGAGCTGCCGCTGCCGGCGAATGAATCGGAATCGGTCAGCGTCAATTCTGTTACCTACGCGTTGCGGAAAGAGAGCCCGTCTATTCAAATTAAAACGAGTGACGGGACGAACATTGCAGGAGCGGGAGAGGCATTTGTGAACGGCCATTCTGTGGCGATTTCGGACGGTAATATCGATCTTTCCGGGTTGTCATTTAATCCAGACACTAGAGTGGAAGTCGTGTTTGCCGTGCAAACGGACAGGGCGGACATGTACTTGGATTCCTTCGAACTATCCTGGGGACAATTAGCCGCAATGAACGAATGGATCATCAGTTCGCAGTCCGTTCATTCTACCATGCAGACTTTGCCGCTAAGCGGCGGAGTACCGTTTATTTATGAAGCGGGCTTTAAAGGCCATATTTTTCAGATAGGCGCGTACAATGACTCATTTACGTTGATTACTAGACCAAGTGAACTCGTACTCAGCGCCTGGGGGCAATCCGGTCGCAACGGATACTTGCTGAGCAAGTCGATAACTGTGTCCGGTGGTGAGATCGCTCCGTTTACGGATGCGGATATCGCTAACGCGTTTAGCTTAACTCTGCCTGCGGGCAATAAGTTCGCCGCATTGCGGAATAGCTTTGCCCACGCCGAGTTCGTCCAGGCGGATCAGTTAAAGGTATCTGCGGGTACTTACGATACCGTCGTCCAGACGGTCGACAACGGCGGCTATCGAAGCGTGTGGGGAACCGAGAAGCTCAACTTGCAGGCAGATCAGACACTTTCTTTTAGTAAGCCTGTATTGCGGCTGTTAAAAGTAAATTCTTCCGAACAGCGATTTTCCTCGAGCCTGGAGGTCCGCAACGGAGACTTTCAATTGTATGGAGTCTACGCCGAGGACGACGCTCATATCAACCTGATTCAGAACGGGTTGCATATTACGAATGACAAGCAAGCTGTTCAATACGATAAACATCCGCAATCGAACGAGTGGTCGTATATTAATGCCGCATTTTCGCCAAAGCTGAAAACCGGCCTGTACAAAGCCGAAGTCTCTATAACCTATCCGGGTTTGGCCGATCCGCTTGTCGAGACGAATGCGTTCCGAATCGAGAACCCGGACGATTATAAGGGGAAAGGCTTGCATATTGCAGCCGAAAATGAAGCGGGCGACGCACTGAGCGGCGGCTATGCCGTTCTATACCGCGCACTGCCGCTGACTCCTTACTACCTTGATGCTGAAAACGGCACGCTTTCTAATTATACCAGCCAGGTAGGCTACTGGGATTTGGACGAGCGCGGTGCGGCAATCATTCCATATGACTACCTTATGCAGGGACTGGACTACGAACTGGTTATCATCGGAAACTCTGCCGGCGGCCGCCCTGGCGTGGTTTATGCGACTCAAGTCAACCGTGCCGATAAGGAGTTGCGGCTAACTGCCAGTAAGCTGAAGCATGTGAAGCTGCAAGCCGAGCAGGCCACGAGCGGAGATACGTTGGTTATGTCTCTTCTGGATGAACAAGGAGAGCCCTCCAGCTACCCTTGGGCAATTCCGTTTGTAGGGAAGAGTGCCGATGTCTGGATTAACGCCGATCAGAAGCTCGACTTTTTCACCAAGCTGCATGATGGAGACAACGGTTATTTCCTGGACAAGCAGATGCTGCCGCCGAGTGCCGATTCTGTGATCGATTTAAATGGCGATATGGTAGAAATCGCGCTTCCCTCTGGCTATAAGGGACAGTTGGATGTCAACTACATCTACTATACAGGCAGTAATGAGGCGAAACGGTATTACGTTACAAAAGGAGTGGACGCCGTCGCCTACTTCGATATCGACAAGGACGGTTATCGTTACTCGTTCGCCAAGTACCTGGGAGCCGTCAACGAGAAAAAAACGTTAAACTTCGGCAGCACTTTTACGAATCGGACGCCGGAGCAGAATATTTACTGGAGCGGCGCCGTCAATCAGAAGGTGTACACTGACTATTGGGATGCCCAGGACAATTTGTTGATCGGGGTATCGACGCTTGAAGCTGCGAAAATCGCAAGCAGTATAACGCAAGAAAGTATCGCCTTTAAAGTGGATGAAGGCGGAGCTATGAGAACGTTGGCGATTCGGCCTGCGTCGGAAGGCTTTGGCTATATGTCGATTGGCTATAACGACGCTTCGTCGGCCGCCGTGGCCTCGAACGGGCTGCTGGACTATCAAATATATGACTCGGCGAATCAACCGGTCGGTACGCCGTTCTCTGTGATGGATATGAACAGTTTCTGGTTAAACACGCGGCTCCCGGCAGGTCAGTACAAGGTCAGACTCATTAGTCAAAACTTCCCGAAAAGCCTGATCTCGCTTGAAGGCCAATCGGTCGTCAATGTGATGGACCCCTATGGTTCCTCTGATATAATCGAGATTCCAATTGAATATCCGCTTCAATATCCGGCATCATCAGGCGGGTTCGATGCGGGAAATGGCTATGTGGCGCTTCAGCAAGAGGGAGAGAGCCAAATTATCGACATCTCCTCAATCTCATATGGAAAGATTGTGTTTTGGGAAGCTTCGAAAATTGAGGCGAATCAGCGTTATGTAATTCACATGATGTTTAATTGGCAAACACCGATGCAGTCTATCTCATACTACAGCCGAACGACTGTCTCCGGTGCCGATCTATTGGCCAAAAAGGAGATAAAGCGCGCTGCGCATACAAAGGCGCTCGATCTCAAATTTGACAATGTGCCTGCTAATTTACAAGGAGACCATGCTTCCTTTACCTTTGCTTCACCGAACGGAACCAATCCGTTTACGATTGCCCATTCAGCAATACGGACCAGTCGTACAAGCGCAACAATGTCTACACTAATTACGAGTGAGACGGACTTTGCCGCGGATTTGTATGGGGTGGATGGAGGTTCCGGAGGTTACGATTTGCGTAAGCAAGTTCATTTGGATGCCGGAATCGACAAATGGAGCATTAACGATCGACCGCTGTTCGAGCTGCAATTGCAGCAGGGCCATCCGTTTTATGGAATTACTTCTCCGAGTAATTATTATTCGGCTTATAACCTGACGTACAACAATGCCAGTACGATTCTGAACAAGGTCTATGTGCCCGCCGGAACGAGTTCATATCGTATATCGACTCCGGTCTACAGTGAGGATGAGCGCGCATGGTACTTGGATTGGAGAACTCGCAGCGATGTGACAGTCGCAGGCAATACGACGATCGCATTCACCGGGCGAGTGGACAGTTCAAGCCTATCCGTAGTCCAAACCGCTGCAGACGGTGCCACCGTTCTGAATATCGTGCCGGAGCTGGTCAGCGGAGATTTGAAGTTAGTCAGCGCACAGTCCGGAAATAGGAGCTTGTATCAATACGCGCCATCAATCGTGACGATACGCGATTCGAAAAATAAGAAAGTCTACGCGGGTGTCGCCTACGGTGCCGATCAGGAATTGACCTTGACGAAGAAACTGGACTCCGGCGATTATACATTGACCTATCTCATGCCGACCGGACCGAATCAATCCGTAACGCTAAGCAAGAGCTTTGCAGTATCGGCGAACGGCGAAAGCTCCGGCGGCTCGACTGGGGGCGGCAGCCCAGGCGGTTCAACAGGGAGCGGTGGAGGCTCCGGCGCGGGAAGTCAAGGGGCTGAAGGTGCCAACTCGCCGAAAACCGCGATTTTTAAGACAGCCGATATTCCGGCTGCCGTCGATGGCGTAGTGACACTGCAGATCAAGGACAGCGAAGCGATAAAGCTGCCAGCCAGCATACTGAGCGGAGAGGGCGCGAAGAATACGCTGGAGATCGCAGGTAATCACGGGAAAGTGTCGATTCCGGCTGCCGTGCTTCAACAATTGGCCGGACTTGTAGGCAAGAATGCGTTGGCGGAGGCGCAAATCATGCTGTCGCTCGCGCCGCTGAGCGCAAGCGAGCTGTCGGCGGCCGTCAAGGCAAAGGCCGGTACCAGTGTGAAGGCTGCCGGCAGTATTTATGACTTCAAGCTGTCGATTCAGGCGAAGGACGGTCAAGAGAGCGTATTGTCGGCATTCTCCGAACCGATTACCCTTACCTTTGAAGTGAACGCGAGTGCCGAAAAACGTCTCGCGAACGTATTTTATATCGCGGAAGACGGCAGCCTGACTTATGTGCCGAGCAAGTGGAGCGGCGGCATGCTGGTTGCAAAGGTGACGCATTTCAGCAAGTACGGTGTTCTGGAATTACGCAAAACTTTCACCGACATGAGTCAGTCTCATTGGGCCCGCGAAGCGGTAGAGGAACTCGCCGCCAAGCAAATTGTCAGCGGTACGACTGAGGATACCTTTGCGCCGAGCCGGACGGTGACGCGTGCCGAGTTTACGGCGATGCTGGTAAATGCACTGGCGCTGCAGACGGACAAGAAGGCGGTCTTCAAGGATGTGCCGGGCACGGCCTGGTATGCGTCGGCGGTGGCTGCGGCATATGAGAGCGGGCTTGTGAAGGGCGCCGGCCAGGATACGTTCGCTCCGGGGCGGGCAATCTCGCGCGAGGAGATGGCGGTGATTATGGCCGGTGCGCTGAAGCTGGCGCAGCCGGAGGCGACTGCCGGTCAGGCAGCATCCTTCAAGGATGCGACGAAGATCAGCGCCTGGGCGAGAGAGGCCGTGAACGAAGCGTCGGCGTACGGTCTGATCAAGGGCGACGGCAGCGGCGGGTTTAATCCGAAGGGATTGGCGACCCGCGCCGAGGCTGCGCAAATGCTTGTCAATTTGCTTCGTCTTGCGTCACAATAAGGTAGCGAGGGGACCCGAGCGATCGGGTCTCTTCCCGTATTCTCAATCGGAAATGGATGAAGTGAATATGGCTAAGCTGGCAAATGTCCGGGGGATCGATGCGGGCGTTGTCGTTCTGTTTTTATTTTTGACCGCTGGCCCATTTTTGCATGGTTTGATGTTTGAATCCGAGCTGGCGGTGGCTGCGATCGTTATTCTGCTCGGCTTTGTGGTCGTTCTGTTCCGCGGCGGTCTGCCGCGCGGCTGGGTGGCCTGCCTGCTGCTGGGGCTGCTGGTGATGTATGCCGCCGCCATCGGCTATGCATACGATCGCTACGAATCGCTGGTTAGTCTGCTAAAAATAGCGCCGCTTATTCCGCTGTATGTGTTTGCGCGGGCGGCCTCGCCTGCCGTCATGACGCGGATCTGGACGGTCTGGGTGTGGCTAGTCGGCTTGTCGGTGCCGATCGGGATCGCGGCCGACAGATTTGTAGAGGGACGTCTGGCGGGCTTTATCGATTATGCTAACGGCTATGCGATTCTGCTGTTGACCGCCGCGCTGATCGCATATGGGCTGTCCGTATCGGCGGGCGGCGGCAGCCGGTTCATGCAGATCCCGATCTTCCTCTGTGCGGGCGGTCTGTACCTGACCGAATCCCGCACTGTGCTGGCGCTGCTCTTGCTGTCGTTCGCCGCGCTATTCTTCCTCGGCGACCGCGAGCGCCGCAGGCTCTGGCTGCAATCCTGCCTGACAGCGGCCATCGGCTTGGCGACGGGGGCGCTGTACGCCTGGTCGCCGTTGTTGTGTCTGATCGGCATCGCTGTACTCTCCGTGCTGCTGTATCGGCTGCCGGATTCGGCGCTCTCCAGGGCGGTCGTGCGGCTGCCGTTGCTCGGGACCGCCGTGCTGCTGGCGGTAGCGGCGATCGGAGCGGGTGCAGGCATGGCCCATCGCTGGGGCACGCTGCTCTCGCCGACCGGCGAAGGCGCGACGCGGCTCGTCTATTACCGCGACGCCTGGTTGATGATTATGGATTCGCCGCTATGGGGCTTCGGCGCGGGCGCCTGGACGTACATGCAATATCATTATCAGACATCCACGTATTACACCGCGTTTATTCACAGCCAGCCGCTCCAGACGATGACGGAGACTGGGCTGCTCGGGCTGCTGCTTTTCTCGGCGATATGTATCGCGCTAGTCGCAAGCTGCATATCGGCAGCCCGGCGCAAAGACGGGGAAGGGGCGCGCTTCGCCGCCGTTCGGGCAGTGGCTTGCTGTGCACTGCTGATACATAGCCTGGCCGATTTTACATTATCGTTCCCCTATCTGCTCGGCCTGCTAATCGTGCTGGGCGCGGTCGGGACTCCCGCAGGCCGGGAACCGGTCGCCCCTACGCGGGCCGCCCCCGGACGCTCGGCTCCGCATGTCGTGGCCAGGTCGCTCGCGGCGCTCGCCGCTGCCGGCTTGCTGGTGCTGGCTGTGCTGCTGCTAATATCGGATCGCCTGGAGCAATCCGCCTTGCGAGCGATCGCGGAGCAGCGGAAGGCGGACGCCGTCAAGCAGTTGGATCGCAGCGCGCAGACGATTCTATTTTCGGATCGCATCCACGATCGCAAGGCCAGGCTGTACTTGAGCGAGTTCGAGCAAGGTGGAGATCGCCGCTATCTCGAGGTGGCGCAGGCGGAGAACGAAAAGGCGCTGGCGCAGCATCCGGAGCAAATCTGGTACCAGAAGCTGCGCAGCGATATTCTCTGGGAAGGCGGCGACCGGCAGACTTCCCTGGATATTTTGCGCGATCTGGTCGCCCGCAACCGGTTTATGATCCGTTGGCGCGAGGAACTGAGCGATCGCACGGCAATGAAGTAAACCGCAGCGGGGCATTATCGGCCCCGGCTCTGCTCCAGACTGTCGTCCCCAAGCGGACGGCAGTCTTTTTTCGCTCCAATATCCACTTCCAGCTACGTTAGGCGAGCGAACATACATTGCGCCGCGTGCTGAATATAATAGAACGATTCAGATAGACGCCGCAGGCGGGTATGGGAATGCGGCGATCAGATGATGTGCAAGCGCCTCCATAACCAATGACCGGCGCACATAAGGAGGAGACCCGATGAGTACCCGACTGTTGTCCGAGTCGATCGTCAGGGAGCGGTATCCCCATCTGCGATATGTGAGAATTCATACGAGCGGTCGCCGGACGGCGACGATCTATGCGTGGGACGACCGGCTGGAGCTGAGCGAGGCGGACCGGGAAAGTCTGCGCAAGTTTGCCGCCGCTTACTTGACGCCGTTCGTCTGCTTCAAGGTTGAGCCGTACGGTCGTATTCGCGAGGAGGGCATTCCGGCGGCGCCGGAGGTGCCGGAATGTGTGTCGGAGGCTGCGATGAACCGCCGGCTGACGCTGCGCGGCATCGCGGAGGTCGTGGACGGGATGCTGGCGGGCGGCAGCATGTGCTTCGAGCGCTACGATCAGGCCACCGCGACCGCGTATATGGCTATCTCCTCGGAGCGGCCGATCTCGCTCGTCGAGCGGGAGCTGCTGGAGCTGTACCTGGGCGAGCTCATGCCGCTCGGCACGCGGTGCGAGGTGCGCTATACGACTTGAGCGGGATATGGCTGGACCGGCCGAGCGGGTAGCCGTCCGTCCGGGTCCTGCCGCCAAGTTTGGGCGTGCTTGGCGGCAGGAGGGGCTTGGTCTGTGCGGCGCGCCTCGGAGCGATAGCTGCAAATATGCAGTTATTATCTTCCGAGCCGAGCCGCTTGGCCGCGATAACTGCATCCATGCAGTTATTTTCGCTCCAGCGCCGGGTGGCGGCTGTTTCTCGAGAGATTAACTGTATATTCGCAGTTAACGCTTCGAAAATGCCGCAGACGCGGAAATTAGCTGCATATTTGCAGCTATCGGCTTGCCGCTGGCCGGGACCAGGCGCGATTCAGCCCCCCTCCGCGCACGGGAGCGAGCAGCCGGGTCTTGCCGCCCGCCCCAGCCGTCCGCGCATGCCACGCAGCCCGTTCACCCCCGCCCGCCCATCGGTCCCGCTCCACCCGCCCCGGCCGCCCGCGCATGCCGCGCAGTCCGTTCGCCCCCGCCCGCCCATCGGTCCCGCTCCACCCGCCCCGGCCGCCCGCGCATGCCGCGCAGTCCGTTCGCCCCCGCCCGCCCCATCGGTCCGCTCCGCCCGCCCCATCCACCCGCGACGGCCGCGCCCCGCCCGTTCACTCTGCCTCGCAGCTTCCTGATATCCCCAACCCTCGCTCGAATTGACATGCCTTTTACAAATCCTGCGATCAAATCTCGATATCGTTTTTTATACTTGTCGGGAACGACGATACCGAAGGGAGAGCGAGCATGTTGATGAGGAAGACTGGCTGGGGCAAACAGGCGTCGACTGTGACGGCCGCGGCGTTACTGGTCTCTCAGGTGTTCGGAGGGTTTGGCCTGCTGGCCGCGCACAAGGCGGGAGCGACTCCTGTAGAGGCGCCGGTCCATGTGCGAATCATGGAGACGACGGACCTGCATACCAATGTCAGAGGCTACGATTACTTTAAAAATGCGGAGACGGTGACGGTCGGCCTGGACCGGACGGCTGCGCTCATCAAGCAGGCGCGTGCGGAGCAGCCCAACTCGCTGCTGTTCGACAATGGCGATCTGATCCAGGGTACGCCGCTCGGCACCTATATGGCCAAGGTGGACAAGCTGTCCGCCTCCGGCAGCGTCCATCCGATGTATCAGGCGATGAACCTGCTCGGCTATGACGCCGCTACCTTTGGCAATCATGAATTCAATTATGGGCTGGATTATCTCGGGCGGGCGCTGTCCGGCGCGGACATGCCTTATGTCAACGCGAATATTTATGTGGACGACAACGGCGACGGCATCGCCCAGGACAGCGAGACGACCAACAAATACAAGCCGTACGAGATTCTGACGCGGACTTTCAAGGACGACAACGGCGCGAGCCAGACGCTCAAGATCGGCGTGATCGGCCTTGTGACGCCGCAGATTATGGAGTGGGACAAGGCCAACCTGCTCGGCCAAGTCGTCACGCGCGACATCGCCGCGACCGCCCGTCACTTTGTACCGCTGATGGAGGCGGACGGTGCGGATATCGTCGTGGCGCTCGCACACACCGGGTTCGACGCGGCGGCGGTCGAGGGCGACCTTTCCGAGAATGACGTCAATGCGCTGAGCAAGGTGCCCGGCATCGACGCGATTACATTTTCCCATACGCACAAAATATTCCCGACGGAGAGCACCGCCTCGCTGGACGCCCTGTTCAAGGACCCGGCGACCAAGCTGCCGTACAACATACCGGGCGAGACCGTCGTAAATAACACGAACGGACTCGGCGGCGGGACGATCAACGGCGTGTTCGCCGTTCAGTCCGGCTACGGCGGCGCCAGCCTCGGCCTCATCGACCTGAAGCTGGTCAAGGACGGGGACGGCAAGTGGACGGTGGACAAGTCCGGCTCCCAGTCGTCCACGCGCTCGATTTACCGTACGGAGAATAAGGTCAACATCGCCAACGTAGAGCCCGATTCGGCTGTCGTCCAAGCGGTGAAGACCGCCCACGAGGCGACGATCGCCTACACCGGCCAGGAGCTGGGGCAGACGGATGCGCCGATCAACAGCTACTTTGCGATGGTGCAGGACGACCCCTCCATCCAGATCGTGACCGATGCGCAGAAGTGGTACGTGCAGAAGTCCGTCGCGGGCACGGTTTACGACGGTCTGCCGATCCTGAGCGCGGGCGCGCCGTTCAAGGCGGGGCGCAACGGACCATCCGAGTACACGGACATCGCCAAGGGGCCGCTGACGATTCGCAGCGCGAGCGACCTGTATTTGTACGACAATACGCTGAAGGCAATCGTCATCAAGGGCGAGACGGTCAAGGAATGGCTGGAAATGTCCGCCGGCGCCTTCAACATGATTGACCCGGCGAGCGCGCAGACCCAGGCGCTGCTTAATCCTTCCTTTGCCGTCTACAACTACGATGTCATCGACGGCGTGACGTATCAGATCGACGTGACGAAGCCGGCCAAGTACAAGCCGGACGGCAGCGTGAACGACGCATCCTCGAGCCGAATCGTGAATTTGAAGTATGACGGTGCGCCGATCGATCCGGATCAGCGGTTTATCGTCGTCACGAACAACTATCGCGCGAGCGGCGGCGGCAACTTCCCGGGACTGAAGGGTTCTACGCTGGCCGTCGACTCCCAGGATGAGAACCGTCAGGTACTGATGGATTACATCTCGGAAAAGGGTACAGTCAGCCCTAGCGCCGACGGCAACTGGTCGTTCGCGCCGATCAAGAGCAAAGTGAACGTTACCTTCACCAGCTCGCCCGCAGCGGCCAAGTACGCGGCGGAGACGGACGGCAAGATCACCGATACCGGCACGGCCAACGACAGCCAGTTCGAGATTTATAATTTGCAAATGAACGCGGTCTATGTGCATCTGCTCGGCATCAACGATCTGCACGGGCAGCTCGACACGACTTCGATCGCAAGCAACAAGCCGGCCGGCACGGCAGCGACGCTGGCGGCTTATCTGAAGCAGGCGCGCGCCAAGTATACGAACAGCCTGCTCGTGCACAACGGCGACTCCGTAGGCGCGACCGCTCCGGTGTCCTCGCTCGAACGCGACGAGCCGACGCTCGAGTGGATGAACCTGATGAAGTTCGACGTGGGCACGCTCGGCAATCACGAGTTCGACCAGGGCGTGGCCGCGTTGAAGGCGCAGCTGCAGGGCGGACTCGATCCGGTCGGCGGCAAGGTCATGCACAAGGGCGTCAACTTCGACTACATCAATGCCAATGTTGTCGACGAGAAGACGGGCGAGCCGATCATCTCGCCCTATGTCGTGAAGGAAATCGGCGGCGTGAAGATCGGCTTCATCGGCGTTGTGACGATGGCGACGGTGACCAAGGTGTCCCCGGAGGGGCTGAAGGGCGTCAAGCTGGTCGATCAGGCGCCTGTCGTGAACAAAGCGGTGGAGGAGTTGAAGCAGCAGGGCGTCAAAACGATCGTCGTGCTGGCGCATGATCCCGCGACCACGAAGGACGGCGTGACGACGGGCGAAGCCGCCGATCTGGCGAAGGCCGTCGATCCGGAGGTCGACGTCATTATGGCGGGCGACAATCATGCGCTGGCGAACGGCCTCGTGGACGGCAAGCTGGTCGTGCAGGCTTATTCCTACGGCACCGCCTTCGAGGACGTCAAGCTGGTCATCGACACGGTGACGGGCGATGTGACGAGCAAGTCGGCGACGATCACGACGACCTATCAGGACGGCGTGACGCCGGACGCGGACACCGAGACGCTCGTGAACAAGTATCTCGATCTGCATCCGGAGCTTCGGCAGCCGGTCGGCACGACGGACGGCACGGTCGTGCGGACGGACGCTTACAACAATGAAGCGCCGCTCGGCAACCTGATTGCGGATGCGATGCGCAGCGCATTCTCGGGCGCGGACTTCGCGTTCATGAACCCGGGCGGTATCCGCGCGGATCTGCCGCAGGGCGAGGTCAAGTTCGGCGATCTGGCGAAGGTGCAGCCGTTCGGCAATACGCTCGTGAAGCTGACGCTCACCGGCGCCCAGATTCGCACACTGCTGCAGCAGCAATGGGGCGTCAAGGCGGACGGCAGTGCAGATACGAAGACCTTGCAGATCTCCGGTCTGAAATATACGGCCAATATGGCGCTCCCCGTCGCGCAGCGTGTCACCAGCCTGACGAAGACGGACGGCACGCCGATTGAGGACAACAAGGAATACACGGCGGTCGTCAACAACTTCATGGCTGCGGGCGGCGACAATTACAAGGTGCTTACGGCGGCGAAAAACGCAGTTGTAGGCCCGACGGATCT
Source organism: Cohnella sp. 56 (assembly GCF_037963805.1). Lineage (NCBI taxonomy): Bacteria > Bacillati > Bacillota > Bacilli > Caryophanales > Paenibacillaceae > Cohnella > Cohnella sp. 56. The sequence goes on from NZ_JAZDQE010000003.1 coordinate 155,821, forward strand.
GGATGTTTTCTATCAATATATCGTGGATACGTTCAAGGGCGGGCAGATCACCGCCAAGCTTGAGGGCCGCATCGTCAATACGAATACGCCGGTGACGCCTCCGCCTTCGACGACGACGCCTACGCCGACCCCGACACCGACGCCGGGAGCGCCGACGAAGGTGACGATCGGGGAGAAGGACTTGCCGAAGGCAAGCGGCGGCATCGTGAGCCTGCCGGTGACTGTCCCCGAAGGTGCGACGGATGTCAGCATCGTGCTGCCGCTGAACATCGCCGATCTGGCGGGCGCGGGCACACAGGTCCAGCTGGAGCTGGACGGCGTGACCTTGTCCATCCCGGCCAAGGTGCTCGGCGACGCGGCGAAGCTCGTAGCGGGCGACGCCGCCAAGGATGCGGCATTGTCGCTCAACTACAGCAGATTGTCGGCCGAGGCGTCCGCCTCGCTGCTGGCCGGCGCGCAGAGCGCGCATCTGAGCGTCAAGCCTGCGGGTGCGGTCACGAAGCTCGGCCTGTCCGCGCTCGCCAAGGACGGCAGCACGGCAGGCACGCTCGGCAGCTTCGCCGAGCCTGTCGCGCTCGCCGTCAAGACGGACGGCGGCTCCAATGCGCGCCTGACGTATTTGTACCGCGTCGACGGCGGATCGCCGGTCTATGTGGCTGCGAAGTCGCAGGGCGGCGTCCTGACGGCGCTGGTCACCAAGCCGGGCACTTTTGCCGCGCTGGAGTACAGCCGCAGCTTCGCCGACGTATCGTCGTCGTTCTGGGCGAAGGATGTCATCGCGGAGCTGGCGGCCAGGCAGCTCGTGGACGGCACGGATGCGGCGAACTTCGCGCCGCAGAAGCAGATCACGCGCGCCGAGTTCGCCAAGCTGCTGGTGCGGGAGTTTGCGCTGACGGCCAAGGGCGGCGGCATCTCCTTCAGCGACGTGCAGGCCGGCAGCTGGTATGAGAGCGACGTAGCGATCGCCGCCTCCAACGGCCTCGTCACGGGCAAGGGCAACGGCAGCTTCGCGCCGAACGCGCCGATCACGCGCGAGGAGATGGCGGTGATGCTGGCGCGCATCCCGTCTGTTGCGGCGGGCGGCTCGGCAGGCACCGCCGGCTTCAAGGACGGCGCCAAGATCAGCGGCTGGGCGCAGCAGGCGGTCGGCCGCATCGTGGACGCGGGCCTGATGCAGGGCCGGGGCGCCGGCGCGTTTGCGCCGCAGGGTCTGGCGACGCGCGCCGAGGCGGCGAAGGTCGTGCACGGCCTGCTGGCGACGGCGGAGTCGGGCGGCGGCTTCTGAGCGATCGAGCCATGAGGTGAAGCAAGGCAAGCAAGCCCCCGGGAGCGCGACTCCCGGGGGCTTGGCGCGTGGGCGGCATCTGTTATAAGCTGTAGGGAGCACATTTGCGGATTGCGGGCTTGCGGAGAGAGCAGCAACAGTACGCCAGATCGGCAGCGCATTCGCGGTCTGCCGGCGAGGAGATCAAGGCAGTGTGGAGGAGAGGTGAGCGGCATGCAGCCGTATACAGCCCGTGTGGTCGAGGTAATCAAGGGAATTCCGGCGGGGACCGTGATGACGTACGGGCAGGTAGCCGCCGTCGCGGGCAGCGCGCGGGCAGCGAGGCGCGTCGTATGGGTGCTGCATTCGCTCAGCGAGGCGCATAATCTGCCTTGGCACCGGGTCGTCAACGCGAAGGGTGAGATCGCCCTGCCCGGCGACGAGGCCCGCTACACGCAGCGCGCGATGCTGGAAGAGGAGGGTGTCCGCTTCGACGGCGACTGGCGGGTGGATCTGGCACAGTGCGGCTGGCGTCCGGAGGCGCGGGAGGAGAGCGACCAGGATGACCGGTAAAATTCTGATCAGCGCCTGCCTGCTGGGCCAGAAGGTGCGCTACGACGGCGAGGGCAAGCGGTGCGCGGACCCGAGAATTGAACGGTGGCGGGAGGAAGGCAGGCTCGTGCCGGTCTGTCCCGAAGTCGCAGGCGGACTGCCGACGCCGCGCCCGCCCGCGCAGATCCGGGGCGATCGCGTCGTGACAGCGTCGGGCGAGGACGTGACGGACGCCTTCGAGCGGGGCGCGGAGCTGGCGCTGGAGGCGGCGTGCATGCACGATGTCGCACTGGCGATTCTCAAGCAGAGCAGTCCCTCGTGCGGGAGTCTGTACGTTTACGACGGCACGTTCACGGGCGCGAAGCGGCCGGGCGAGGGCAAGACGGCGGGGCTGCTGCGCAGGAACGGCTTCAAGGTGTTCGGCGAGGACCAGCTGGACGAAGCCGAGCTGGCGCTGGAGCTGGAGCGGACGCCGCCTCGGGAAGGCGCGGACGGGCAAGAGCCGGCGGACGTTGGGCGGGCAGAAGCGGGGCGTTGCGAATGAGCCTCGCCTACCGAACGATGCAAATAGCGGATTATGACGGCATGATCGCCCTGTGGCGGCGGACCGGGGGATTGGCGCTGAGCGACGCGGACGAGAAGCCGGCGATCGACGCCTATCTCAGGCGCAATGAAGGCTTGAGCTTCGTCTGCGAGGCGGAGGGAGAGCTGGTCGGGACGATCTTGTGCGGCCATGACGGACGGCGGGGCTTCGTCTATCACGCCGCCGTCGACGCTGCATATCGGGGCCGGGGCATCGCCCGCCGTCTGGCCGAGCTGGGACTGGAGGAGCTGAGGCGGGCGGGCATCGACAAGTGTCATCTGTTCGTGCTGGAGGACAACGATGCGGGAGACCGCTTCTGGACCGCGACCGGCTGGCGGCGCAGAAGCGGCTTCTATGTCTATTCCAGGGACGTGTGAGCCCGGAATGGGCGCATCAAGCCGCCGGCGGCTTGGTGCCGCAGAAGACGGCGAAGTCCAGGTACTTGTACATGCATTCGACATGCCGGAAGCCGGCTTCCTCGAGCCATGCGAGCTGATCGTCCAGCTTCGCGTTGATGTCGACCGCGCGGCGCGCCACAGAAGCGTCGATCGCGGCCTGCGGCAGCCCGCTGGCGGCGATCTCGGCGAGCCAGCGCCGGCGATAGTAGGCATCGGCCGCCGCCGTGCGGCCCGCGACCTGGTCCGCGTTGACGAAGACGCCGCCAGGCGCGAGCGCGGCATACAGGCTGGCGAACAGCCGGCGCTTGTCGGGGTGGGTCAGATGGTGGATGGACAGAGAGGAGACGACGAAGTCGTAGCTGCCCGGCTCGAACGCGTAGCCGGTATAGTCCGCTACGGCATAGCGGACGTTCTCATCGCCGGCGAAGCGCCGCCGCGCCACCTCGAGCATGCTCTCGCTCATATCCATCAGGGTGATTCGGGCTTGCGGCAGCTTGCGGCGCACCATCGCGGCCAGCAGGCCCGTTCCCGCGCCCAGATCCAGGACGGACGGCGAGGCATGCCCGGTCTCGACGAGCGACAGCGCCATGCCGTAGAAGCCGTCGAAGCAAGGGATCAGCCCTCGGCGTTGCTCGTCATATTGCTCGGCTGCGGCATCGAATTGCTTTTTAACATCGGGATTCATCGTATTCCTCCTCGGTCGTCGTAGGAGCGCCAGCGGACACGCTCTGGTTCTCTTATGCAGCTATCATAGTCCTCGGCGGACGTTGTGGGAAATATATAAAATGCATACTATTTATAGTTTTTGTCTATAAATGTGGAGGCTGATCGGATTGATGGTTTATGCTGTAAAATGGCGAAGTTTGTCTGCAAATTCTGGAGAATATCGCCTATAATTAGACTATGAAATGCAAGTGGACCGGCACATCATTGAGGAGGACTGTGGATGGATCGGACGTGGACGAAGCATGCGAAAATATTGATGGTGGACGATCAGCCTGTGAATATTCTGCTGCTTGAGCAAGTGCTGAGGCGCGCAGGCTTCGTGAACCTGTACAGCACGACCGATCCGGCTCAGGTGATCCCGCTGTTCGGGGAGCTGGCGCCCGATATCGTCCTGCTCGATCTGCACATGCCGGTCGTCGACGGCTTCGCCGTCCTGAACATGCTGCGTCCGTTGATCGGGGACAACAACTTCCTGCCAATCCTCATGCTCACGGCCGACACATCCGCCTCCGTGCGCAAGGAGGCGCTCCATCTGGGGGCCAACGACTTTCTGACCAAGCCGCTGGATGCCTCGGAAGTCGTCCTGCGCATCAACAATCTGCTGAAGACCCGGTATTTCTACCTGCAGATGCAGGAACAGAATCAGCTGCTGGAGCAGCGCGTGCTCGAACGCACGACAGAGCTGGAGAACGCCCAGTTGGAAATATTGCACCTGCTCGCGCGGACGGCGGAGTACCGCGACGACGAGACGGGGCATCATACCCAGCGCGTGGGACGAATGGCGCGCCATATCGCGCTGGCGCTGGGACTGCCGCAGCACGAGATCGAGCTGATCGAGCAGGCGACGCCGCTGCACGATATCGGCAAGATCGGCATCGCCGACGAGATTCTGCTCAAGCCCGGGCGCTTCACGCCCGAAGAGTTCGAACAGATGAAGCGACATACGGTGATCGGCGCGAACATCCTGGGGACGAGCCTGTTCCCCGTGCTGCAGGTGGCCGGCGAGATTGCCCTCACGCATCACGAGAAGTGGGACGGCGGCGGCTACCCCCACGGCCTGAGCGGGGAGAACATCCCGCTGCCCGGCCGAATTGTCGCGATCGCCGACTTTTACGATGCCTTGACGCACGAGCGGCCCTACAAAAAAGCATGGACCCACGAAGAAGCGATCGACGAGATTCTCGCGCAGCGCGGCGTACACTTCGACCCGGCGGTCGTGGACGCATTCCTGGACGTGCTCGGCGTGCCGCTCTACGCATGATTGCGCCCCGCTGCCACGTCAACTGCGTAACCTCCCGTGCCGGATAAGGATGCGGCACATCGCTATCTCGCCCGGACGCCCTCTGCGTGGCCAGATAAGGATGTGGCACATCGTTATCTCGCCCGAATGCCCTCTGCGTGGCCAGATAAGGATGTGGCGCATCGTTATCTCGCCCGAATGCCCTCCTCATGGCCGGATAAGGATGTGGCGCATCGCTATCTCGCCCGAATGCCCTCTGCATGGCCGGATAAGGATGTGGCACATCGTTATCTCGCCCGAATGCCGTCTGCATGGCCGGATAAGGATGCGGCACATCGTTATCTCGCCCGAATGCCCTCTGCGTGGCCGGATAAGGATGTGGCACATCGTTATCTCGCCCGAATGCCCTCTGCGTGGCCGGATAAGAATGCGGCGCATCGCTATCTCGCCCGAATGCCCTCCTCATGGCCGGATAAGGATGCGGCACATCGCTATTTCGCCCGAATGCCTTCTGCATGGCCGGATAAGGATGCGGCACATCGCTATTCACGCCCGAATACCCTCTGCATGGCCGGATAAGGATGTGGCACATCGTTATCTCGCCCGAATGCCCTCCTCATGGCCGGATAAGGATGCGGCGCATCGCTATCTCGCCCGAATGCCCTCTGCATGGCCGGATAAGAATGTGGCGCATCGCTATCTCGCCTGGATGCCCTCCTCATGGCCGGATAAGGATGTGGCGCATCGCTATCTCGCCCGGATGCCCTCCTCATGGCCGGATAAGGATGCGGCGCATCGCTATCTCGCCCGGTGCAATTCGTTCATTCCCAAGGTGGGGACGGCGCTATGGATGGTAATGGGTATAATAACAATGGCGCACGATGCCGCAGTTGAGAATGGAGGGAGGACGTAATTTTGTTGGATTGCGCGATTATCGGCGGCGGGCCTGCCGGCCTCAGTGCGGCACTCGTGCTGGGCAGGGCGAGACGATCGGCCATACTCTTCGACGACCAAAGGCCGAGGAACCGGGTCGCCCGCGCTTCGCACGGCTTTATTACACGAGACGGCGCGGCCCCGGGAGAGATACGCAAGATCGCGCATGAGGAGCTGGGGCGTTATCCTTCCGTGAGGCTTCGCATGAGCCGGGTCGCATCGGTGGCGAGGGAAGAGGACGGCAGCTTTACACTAATCGACGAGGCGGGGGCTAACTGGCAGGCCAAGCGGCTCCTGCTGGCGGCGGGGCTGAAGGAGCTGCTGCCGGATATAGAGGGGCTGGCCGCCTTCTATGGAACCAGCCTTTTCTGCTGCGCTTACTGCGACGGGTGGGAGCTGCGGGATCGCCCGCTCGTCCTCATCGCAGGCAACGATCACACCTTTCATCTGGCCAAAACGGTCCACAACTGGAGCAAAGACCTGCTGGTGTGCACCAACGGTTATGACTCGCTCACCCCTGAGGAGGAGGAGACACTCCGCGGACATGGCATCCGAATCGATCATCGAGAGATCGGGAGACTGGAGGGCGACGGCGGGCAGCTGTCGGCGGTACGCTTCGCGGACGGCGAGACGGCTGCATGCGCCGGCGGGTTCGTAGCCGAGCGTCTCCGCCAAGCTGTGCCGTTCGCGGAAGAGCTCGGCTGCGCAATGACGCCCTATGGCGGCATCGAGACCGATGCGGCCGGGCGGACCAACGTGCCCGGCGTTTATGCTGCCGGCGATGCCACATGCATCATGCCGGCACAGCTCATCGTGGCCGCCGCCGACGGCAGCCGCGCCGCGATCGGCATCAACGAAGACATGACGGACGAGACATTCGCCTGAAAAAACAGCGTGAGCCGCGGTCGACGGACCGCTGCTCACGCTGTTTGAATATGACGATCTGCCGTGCAACGGCCCCGCGGCCTGCCAACAGCGGCCCAAAAGCCGCCGCTATCGCCCGCGCAACGGCCCCGCGACCCCAACAGCGGCCCAAGCCGCCGCTATCGCCCGTGCAACGGCCCCGCGGCCTGCCAACAGCGGCCGAAGCCGCCGCTATTGCCCGCGCAACGGCCCTGCGGCCTGCCGATAGCGGCCAACCCCGCCGCTACCGCGATAAAGCGCCTAGCCTATGTACCCCGCTGGCTCCCAAATCCGTACCGCGTGCGCAAGGCATCCGCCATGGCGGCGATCTCCTCCGGCGCCGGCAGGCGCAGCGATGCCTCTGCGGTCGCGATGCCTGCCGGCGTCTGGCGCCCGCGGAGCACGGCCTTTACCGCATCGGCGAAGCGCGTCGCCATGCCGACCGGGCGCCCGGTATCGACGCTGCCTGCCGCATCCGTACCCGCTCCGCCATGCGTCAGGCGCCTGCCGGAGCCCGTCAGCTCGGCCAGGCTTGCCATGCTGTCCATGGCGACGGCGGGATAGGCGGCCGAATCTGCACCTTCGGCTGCAATCCGGTAAAATTCCCGCACAAGCCCGGCCCGCGCCGCGCCGTCGCCCTCGGCGATGACGAACGCCTGGACGATGTAGGCCTTCACCTGTCTGCGCTGGGCGATGCCGCAAAACTTGCGCCCGGCAATCGACAGATCGAAGTCGCCCGGGCAGTAGGAGCCGACGATCTCGCCTTTGGCCGCCTCGCCGCCAATCCGGCGGACAGCCTGCCGGATCAGGTCGTACATCCGCTCGAAGTCGTCCCGGTAGGCCATATCTTCGGCCTGTCCCTTCGGCAGGATGAGCGACAGGTTCACGACGCCGGGATCGAGCGGCACGGCAGCGCCGCCCGAATTGCGGACGGCTACGCCGATGCCTTGGCCGGCCAGCCAGCCGGCCGCCTCGCGTGCATGCGGCAGCCGGCTGTCGCGCAGCCCCATGACGAAGGCGCGCGGATGCCGCCACAGATGGCAGATGGCCGGCCCTCCGTCTCCGGCGGCTCTGCACAGGAGCTCGTCCAGGGCGAAGGCGTACAGCGGATCGGTCGCATCCAGGCTGTCCGTCCGATCGAGGATCAACAGCCCGGACATCCAATCGCCGTCTGCGCCATCGCTCCAACCTCGTTCCTGCTCCGATGCTCCGTTAACCGCACCGGGCTCCGCCTGCGCCGCATGCGTGCCGGCTCCCCTTTTCGACACGATCCCCGCCATACGCCCGCTCACATCCATCGGCTCCGCTTCGCCGTCCGCTCCCCCTCGTGCCGGATTAACCACGCGCTCTCTGCTCGTAGCGCTGCACGATGCCGACGATCACCTTCACAGCCTGCACCATGTTGTCGACGGACGCGAACTCATACTTGCCGTGATAGTTCTCGCCGCCCGTGAAGATGTTCGGCGTCGGCAGGCCCATATAGGACAGCTGCGAGCCGTCCGTCCCGCCCCGGATCGGCTTGATGATCGGCGTGATGCCCAGGCTCTCCATCGCCTCGCGCGCGATGTCGACGATATGCATGACGGGCTCGATCTTCTCCCGCATGTTGTAGTACGAATCCTTCATCGTCAGCTCGATGCTGTCCTCGCCATAGGTCTGTCTGAATTCCTCGACGATGTTCGTCAGCACGGCCTTGCGCCGCTCGAACAGAACGCGGTCATGGTCGCGCACCAGGTATCGCATCGTCGTCCGCTCGACGTCGCCTTCGATGGATTGCAGGTGATAGAACCCCTCGTACCCTTCCGTGAACTCGGGCGCCTCGTCCGCGGGCAGCCGCGCATGGAGCGCCATCGCGATCTTGGCGGAGTTGATCATCTTGCCCTTGGCAGTGCCGGGGTGCACGTTGTTCCCCTTGATGACGATGACCGCGCCGGCGGCATTGAAGCTCTCGTATTCCAGCTCGCCCAGCGGTCCGCCGTCCATCGTATAGGCGTACTGCGCGCCGAATGCGGCGACGTCGAACCGGTGCGGCCCTCTGCCGATCTCCTCGTCAGGCGTGAAGGCGATGCGAATGCGCCCGTGCTTGATCTCGGGATGACGGATCAGATACGACATGGCGGTCACGATCTCGGCGACGCCGGCCTTGTCGTCCGCGCCGAGCAGGGTGGTGCCGTCCGTCGTGATGAGCGTATGACCCGTATAATGCGCGAGGTCGGGGAACATACGCGGCGAGAGCACGATCTTCAGCGCTGCGTTGAGCATGATGTCGCCGCCGGCATAGTTGTATACGAACTGGGGCTTCACATTTGTGCCCGTGTAGTCGGTCGCCGTATCCACATGCGCCAAAAATCCGATCGTCGGCACATCATGCTCGACATTCGACGGGAGCGTGGCCATCAGATAGCCGTTGTCGTCGACGGAGACGTCCCGGAGGCCGATCTCGATGAGTTCCCGCTCGAGCATGCGCAGCAGGTCCCATTGCTTGGCGGTCGACGGACAGGTCTCGCTGCTCTCGTCCGACTGCGTGTCCACTTGTACATATCTGACGAATCGTTCGGTCAATTCCTGCTTCATAGTGCAGGCACCTCCTTGGGTGATGTGGCGAGAATGGCGCTGGTACGCGTATGTCTTCATCATACCCCATATGACGATGCCGGGAAAACTGCGCGGATACGGCGGGACAAATCCCGAGCCTGTCCCGGGGGGCGCGACGACTTCGTAACGTCACTCTCTCGCAGCGGCCTCGTGCCAAGTTGGGACTTTACGCATACGTCTTCCTCCTTCATAGTGAAGAATGACATACTTAGGAGGCATAGCCTTTATGGAGCAGCAGCCCTACAGATCCTTCCTGGCGCGGCTTGTCCTTAACTATATCGTCGGTTCCGTCATCGCTGTCGTCGGGGTCGGCGGGACGATCATCACCGGCAGTCTCAGTCTGCCCGCGGGAGAGCTGCGTCATCTGCAGATCATCCTGCTCCTGTCGCTCGGGACGATGTTCCTGGCCGAATACTTCGCCTTCCGCCTGCATATCGCGCCGATTCGCGCTTTATTCCGCGCCGAGCGCCCGTCCCTGGACGAGCTTGAGGCAGCGTACTTGCGGACGCACCGGCTGCCGTCGCTCGCCGTCGCCCGTACGCTCGGCCCGCATATGCTCGGGCTGTCGCTGCCTGCGATCGCGATGGCGCTGCTGGCCATCCGGCTCGGCTGGGCGGAGCTGCCGTACTACTATATCGGTCTGGCGGCCGCGGGAGCCGTGCTCGTCGCATGCATGCACGCCTTGATCGAATATTTCCTCACGGCGCAGGCCATTCGGCCGCTGCTCGGCTATATCCGCAGGCGCGGCAGCGAACTGTATGCCACAGATATCTCGCTGAACGGGCATGTGCTCGTCTCGATCCAGCGCAAGTTTCAGCTGAGCGCTTTTCTGATCGGCACGTTCCCGCTGCTGCTGTTCACGCTGGCTACGCAGATTCGGCTGAACGGCTGGTCTGCAGACCTCGGCTACGACTATTGGAGCTGGGCCGGCATCATTCTGGTCACCGGCGTCGGATTCTCCTCGCTGGGCGCCTGGCTGCTCGGGCGCGACGTGCAGCAGCCGATCCGGGAATTGTACGAGGCGATGGCCGAGGTGCAGGAGGGCAATCTGCACAAGTCGGCGTCCGACCTATACTCCGACGAATTCGCCAGGTTGACGGCCGGCTTCAACGGCATGGTCGGCGGTCTGCGGACGCGCGAGCGGATGAATGCGCAGCTGCTGCAGAGCTACTACGCAACGCTGGCTGCGGCGCTGGATGCGCGGGATGCGTATACGGCGGGGCATTCGCAGCGGGTGGCCGAATACAGCGGCGTCATCGGACGGGCCGCGGGCCTCTCCGCCGAAGCGCTCGACGTGCTGAACAAGACGGCGCTGCTGCACGACATCGGCAAGATCGGCGTCCGCGACAGCGTCCTGCTCAAGGACGGCAAGCTGACGGACGAGGAGTTCGAGCAGATCAAGCAGCACCCTGTGCTCGGAGAGAGCATCCTCCTGCAGGTCGAGCCCCGCGAAGCGATGGCGCCGCTGCTGCCGGGCGTGCGCTCGCATCACGAGCGCTACGACGGACGCGGATATCCGGACGGAATGCGCGGCGAGGACATTCCCCGGACGGGGCGCATCATCGCGGTGGCGGACGCGTTTGATGCGATGACCTCGGATCGGCCGTACCGCAAGGGGATGGCATTCGACAAAGCCCTCGCCATCCTCGAAGAGGGCCGCGGCACACAGTGGGACCCCGTGTACGTCGAGCTGTTCGTCGCCCGCATGCGCGGGAAGTAGGCGAGGCGGCCGGGCCTGTTCGCAGGCGAAAGAATGCAAATAACACCGTCCGGGTGGATGTGCCCGAACGGTGTTATTTGTGTCTGGTGCCGCGCCGCGGCGCGCGAACCGCCTGCCCTACGAGAGGCGATCGGCCTCTCGTGCGCCGCGGCGCGCGAATCGCCTGCCCTGCGAGAGGCGATCGGCCTTTCGGACGCTGCGCCGCGCGCATCGCCTGCCCTGCGAGAGGCGATCGGCCTCTCGTGCGCCGTGCCGTGCGAACCGCCTGCCCTGCGAGAGGCGATCGGCCTCTCGGGTGCCGCGCCGCGCCGCGCGAACCGCCTGCCCTGCGAGAGGCGATCGGCCTCTCGGGTGCCGCGCCGCGCGCATGGCCTGCCCTACGAGAGGCGATCGGCCTCTCGGGTGCCGCGCCGCGCGCATCGCCCCTGCCCTGCGAGAGGCGATCGGCCTCTCGTGCGCCGCGCCGCGCCGTCTGCTCGGGCCCGCGAGAACGCAGCATGCCCCCCGCCGTATCCCCGCCCCCGCGCATCATCTCCCCGGCATCTTCGCTGTGTCCATGTACAGCACGTTCCATCGGTGCCCGTCCGGGTCTGCGAAGCCGCAGGCGTACATCCAGCCCTGGCTCTCGCCGGGCTTCGCGTACAGTTGGCCGCCCGCGGCGAGCGCCTTGGCGGCGAGCGCGTCAACTTCTTCGCGGCTGTCCGCGCCGATCGAGAGCAGCACCTCCGCCGTGGTCATGGCATCCGAGACGGGACTCGCCGTGAAGCTGCGGAACGTCGCCTCCGGGAACAGCATCACGACGATCTGCGGATTGCCGACGAGCAGGCTGAGGGCGGAGTCGCCGCCGGGGAAGCTCGGATTAAACTTGAAGCCGATATCCTGATAGAACTGTCTGGTGCGCGCCAGATCTTTACTGGACAGGTTGATCCACAAATCCTTGGTCATGGTGTGCTTCTCCTTCCATGGCTCGGGGCCGGTTTGCTCGCAGCATGTCCATATAGCCCAATGCCTCGCGTTCATCCTCATTGTAGCACTTGTCCGCGGCTTTTATTTCTTGCCAATTGCTCATCTTCTGTCATTTGCGTTAAAAACAGCCGTTAGCCTGCTTGACGGCATCGGCAGCATGTTGTATGGTTAGTTACATGAGTAATTAACCAGTGTGGTGGTGAGGTAAATATGAGCTTGCTGATTGACGACAGCCGTCCGATCTTCGTGCAGATCGCCGAGCGTATCGAGAACGACATCATCGAAGGCGCGCTGCCTGAGGAATCTCAAGTGCCCTCGACCAATCAATTCGCGGCATTTTATCAGATTAACCCGGCCACGGCGGCCAAGGGCGTGAATCTGCTGACGGAGCAAGGCATTTTGTACAAGAAGAGAGGGATCGGCATGTTCGTGTCCGCCGGTGCGAGGGCGACTCTGATCGAGAAGCGCAAGGAGCAGTTTTTCGAGCAGTATGTGGTGGCAATGATGAGGGAAGCGGAGAAGCTCGGCATCACGCAGGAGCAGCTGGCGGACATGGTCCGCAGAGGAGGGAGCAAGTCATGAGCGCGATCGTAAAGGTAAGCAACCTGACCAAGACGTACGGAGACACGACGGCGGTCCAAGACGTGAGCTTCGAGCTGGAGGAGAACAAGATCTACGGCCTGCTCGGGCGCAACGGCGCCGGCAAGACGACGATCATGCATATGCTGACGGCGCAGCAGTTCGCATCAAGCGGGGACATTCAGGTGTTCGGCGCGGCTCCCTACGAGAATGAGTCGGTGCTGCGCCGTATCTGCTTCATCAAGGAGAGCCAGAAGTACCCGGCTACGTTCAATGTGAAGGACGTGCTGGAGGTGTCCGCCATGCTGCATCCGAACTGGGACGCGGCGTACGCTTCGGAGCTGACCGCGGCGTTCGGGCTGCCGTTGAAGCGCAGGATGCAGAAGCTGTCGCGGGGGATGCTGTCGGCCGTGGGCGTCGTCGTCGGGCTCGCCAGCCGGGCGCCGCTGACGATCTTCGACGAGCCGTATCTGGGCCTCGACGCCGTCGCGCGCAGCATGTTCTACGACCGGCTGCTGGCCGACTACGCCGAGCATCCGCGCACTGTCATCCTGTCGACGCACCTGATCGACGAGGTGAGCAAGCTGCTCGAGCACGTGCTGCTGATCGATCAAGGAAGACTGCTGTTGAACGAGGATGTGGAGCGGTTGTCGGGCATGGCCTACAGCGTCGTCGGCGCGGCTGCCCGGATCGAGTCGTTCGCGGCGGGCAAGCAGGTGTTGTCGCGGGAGTCGATGGGCGCGATCGCATCGGCGACGATATTGGGCGAAGCGGGCGTACAGGAGCGCAGAGAGGCCGCGGAGCGCGGGCTCGAATTCACGCCGGTGTCGCTCCAGCAGCTGATCGTCCATCTGACGGGCGGCAAAAATGGGGAAAAGGAGGCGGTGACGCGATGAATACGACTGTAAACGGGAGAATGAAGGCGGTCACGTCCACCATACTGAAGGATAAATGGAGCTGGTTTTTTCTGCCGTGGGTCATTGCCGGCTCCAGCTTCGTCGTTAATCTGATTACAAGCATCTTCGTAAAAGACGAGATCAAGACCGGGGGCGTCTCCTCCCTGTACATCTACATGCTTGTCGCGGGCATCATCTCGGTGTCGAACACGCTTCCTTTCTTGCTCGGATTCAATGTCCGGCGTTCGGATTACTTCTGGGGCATCGGCCGCGCGATCGGCCTGGTCGGCGTCTGCTGCGCAGCGGGCTTGACGCTGCTGTCGTTTATCGAGATCGATGTCGTGCCGGGCTGGGGCACGGGGCTGTATTTCTTCCATCTACCCTACTACAGCGATGGTCCGGCGCCGGTACAGTTTATCATCAACTTCCTGCTCATCGTATTCCTGTTCTATACGGGCTTCCTGATCGCATGTATCGGCAAGCGCTTCGGCAAAACCGGCATGTACGCCTTTTTCCTCGCGTGGATCGCGCTCGGCACGGTTGGGAGCTATGTGATGACGGCGCAGGGCTATTGGATGGACCTGTGGAACTGGCTGTCCGATCAATCGATGCTGGAGATCGCGGGCGGGACAGCTCCGGTGACGCTGATCTGCATGGCGCTGTCCTATATGCTGCTGCGCCGGACATCCGTCTAGGCGATGAGGTGCGTGCGCCGCATCCGGCGTAGAGTATGGCGGCCGTTCCCTCGCGGGGCGGCCGCTTTTTCATGCTTCGGGCAGCGTCCGCAGCCGGCGGGAAGCATGAATGTGCGCTACGCCCTCGCGGCACAGACCGTACGGCTCCCAGCGACAGTCGCTGCAGAGAGAGCCGATGTCATGCGGCTGCACCCGCTCTGCCACGGCGGCGCATATGTCGGCCCAGGCCCATGTCTCGCCGATTGCGATGCCGATCTGCCGCGCGATCTCCTCGTCCTTGCGGTAGACGCTGGCATTGTCGCAGTGGGATTCCTGATCCTCGGGAAACGCGGCGCAAATGTCGTCCGGTCCGTGGATCAACGCGATCTTTGTCTCCGGCGCCGTCCGCAGGCGCTCGTACACCAGCGTCATATTGGCGCAGAAACCCGCCGAATAGCCTTTGCCCCGATAACCTAATAGACAGAGCAGATGATGGCCGCGAAGCTGGATCGTCATGATGGATGTGTCCCTTCGAAATGAAATGTTAACCACTATTATATACTTTGGTTAACAATCGTGCACGAACGCGTGGGCGGAGAGAATATAGTAAATTTACTTTACTAAATTAGGCGGGTGTGCTACGCTTCATTTAGTCAATTAAATTGACTAAATGAAGGAGGATGTGCGAGATGAACGAGAAAAACGGGATGAATGGGCAAGTCAATTCGGCAGCGGTGACGGGAACGAATGCGGGTCAGCGTGGGGATAGTGCGCCTGCGGATGTTGCCTTGGCATTCGTCGAGCAATTCTGGAACGGCGGGGATCTGGCGTGTACTGCCGCATATCTCGCGGACGATTACCGGGATCACGCTTACGAGCCGGGAGACGCGGCGGGCTTGCGGCAGACGGCAGAGGCGCTATGGCGGGCATTTCCCGATCAACGGTCCGAGGTCGAGAGCGCGACGGCGTCGGGCGACCGTGTTGTCGTCCGGCTGCGCATGACGGGGACACATCTGGGCGACTTCAGAGGCACGGCGGCGACAGGGCAGCCCATCGACGTGAAGGTGTATCGGGAGTATCGGATCGAAGAAGGGCGGATCGCCGAACACTGGGCGCTGCTCGATACGGCTTCGCTGCTCAGGCAGATCGGCGCGCAATTGCACGAGCACCAGGCCTGCCGGGTCGGGCAGGGGCCGGGGCAGGGGCAGGGAGGAGATCAGGGGCTAGTGCAGGCTTAACGGCAAGGGGGGGGGCCAATGTTGTCAGGTTAGCTGCAAATATACAGTTAATCTTCGTGGTGGCGGCATTTATCGGAGCGATAGCTGCGAATATACAGTTAATCTCGCGAAAATCGACCGTCATCCGGCTCAGACTCGAAATTAACTGTATAAATGCAGTTATCGCCGCCAGATGTCCTGGCGCAGGAGAAAATAACTGCGGTTTGGCAGTTATCGGCAGTTATCTCCCCTTTCAAGGCTGTGTTGCACGAACGGTTTGGGGAAGAACTTCAACGTAGCCGCATCCCTGTCGTCCAGGATCGCTCGTTCATACGCAACAAACAGACCAAGGACAATACGTTCATGAAGACCACGCGCCGGGGAGCGACAGGATCCTTAACCTGACAACATTGGGGGGGCGCCGCCGTCTCGCGCATGTCACGCCCGCTCCGCATCAGGAGGCCGCTGCCAGCAACTGACAGTAGTCTCAGCCAGAACTAAATCGCAGGCAATAGGTACCATGCCGGGACATCGATCGGGCCGGGCCGCTCTCCTGTGATACAATGGACTGCGACGAGCAGCAGCTCACAGGAGAATAGGAGGGAGCGTCATGGCCGAATCAGGGTCCTGGGGCTATGAACTGACGATATTGTTCGCCACCGCCTTCCGCGCGGCAGTCGACGAGCTGCACCGCGAGCTGGCCGCGCAGGGCTTCGACGATGTGCGGCCCTCGCACGGCTATGCGTTTCAGCGGCTGTCCTTCGGCGGCGCGACGGGCATCGAGCTGGCGGAGCATCTGGAGATCACCAAGCAGGCAGCCACGCAGATGATCGATTACCTGGAAGGGCGCGGCTATGTCGAGCGCCGTCCGCATCCGAGCGACGGGCGCGGCAAGCTGGTCGTGCTCACGGAGCGGGGCTGGGCGTGCATCCGGGCGACCGAGGCGCAGTTCGTCGCGATCGAGCGCAGGTGGCGCGAGCGGCTTGGGGAGCGGGAGACCGAGCAGTTGACGCGCGCCATGCGCGATATCGTGCGCTCCTTCGGCGAAGGAGCGTCCAAGTTCAGACCGGTGTGGTAGCCGGTAGGCGGCGCACTCGGGATATTTTTTTGCCAGCGACTCGGCCGAGTGCCGCGCTGCCGCTGCTGCAGGGGCTCTGTCAATCGTTGGGCTAACGCTCATTCAGAAACGCCAAATGCGCATATCCCCACCCGCACATCGCAGACAGCACGGCAGCGAGCGTCCGGCCGTGATCGGACAGCGCATACTCCACCTTGGGCGGAATCTCCGCGTAGACCCGCCTGTCGACGAGTCCGTCCCGTTCCAGCTCCCGCAGCTGGTTCGTCAGCATGCCTTGCGTGACGCCCGGCAGGCGTCGGCGCAGCTCCCCGAACCGTTTGGTCCCTTCCTCGAGCAGCAGAAACAAAATAAATGGCTTCCATTTGCCGCCGATCGCCCGCAGCGTCGCCGATATGCCGTCCGTGGCGGCTTCGCTTCGCATCTCCTCGGTCATCGCCACCGTTCCTTTCATAATCGCTATGCATGTTTTTCCACTTTAACAGAGGGCCCCGAGCAACGAAAGAGGTCTGCCGAACATCGCTCCTCCCCGGGCCGGTACGGTTAACGGGACTATGTACGAAAAAACAGCGTACTGTGCAGCCGGCTGCGCGCAGTCCATAATGAAGGAGCCATCCGGATGAGCGGCAGATGAGGGAGAGAGCTTACAGATGAACGTATCGTTGAAAGGAAAGTCCGCCCTGGTGACAGGCGCGAGCCGAGGCATCGGTCTGGCCGTCGTCAAGCTGCTGGCCGAGGCGGGGGCCGGTGTCGTCGCCGCCGCCCGCAGTATGTCGGACGAAATGGCGGCGCTCGCCGCCGCTCATGACGTATATCCGCTCGCAGTGAACGCGGCGACAGGTGAAGGGGCCTGCGCAGCCGTGGAGGCCGTCATCTCGCGATATGGCCAGCTGGATATTCTCGTCAACAACATCGGCGCCACCGACGCCCGCGCGGGCGAAGGGTTCCTGCGGCTGACCGACGACGATTGGATGGACATGCTGGAGGCGAATCTGATGAGCGTCGTGCGTGCGACACGCGCCGCCCTGCCGCGTATGGCGCCGGGAGGCGCGATCGTCAATATCTCGTCGATGAACGCAGTCATGCCGAATGCGCGCATCATCGCATACAGCGCGTCCAAGGCTGCGGTGACGAACCTGTCGAAAAACCTGGCGCTCGCCTGCGCGCCCCAGGGCATCCGCATCAATACCGTGTCGCCGGGTCCTACGGAGACGGCGATGTGGGAGGCTCGCTTGCCGGCCGGAGAAGAAGAACGAAGCCGGATGGCCGCGGAGATCGGCATCGCGCTCGGCCGGTTCGCGCAGCCGGAAGATATCGCAGCGCTTGTCGTATTCCTCGCATCCGACCGCGCCTCGATGATTACCGGCTCGGATTATATTATCGACGGTGGTCTGGTGAAGACGATTCATTAATCGAGCAGAGTACGGCGGCTCGAATCGCCTCATACAACGCCGCGGCATCTGGACATCGGGCGCCGCGACGTTTATTTGCGTACGAATAATTGAAGATTTTTTCTGCCCCGGATGCTATAGTATTTACATATTTAGAACAATTTAGATTGCATGACAGAGCCGCTATTCTAATATTATCCAGCGACGGGAGAATGCCGATGAGCCGCAAATTCCTGAATTCCCCGACGGCGTACGCCTTCGGGATGTTCGCCATGATGGTGCCCAGCCAGGCTTTCAGCTCGTTTTACACGTATTATTACAACGAGAAGCTGGGGCTCGCCATCGGGTTGACGACGCTGGCGCGCCTGATCTATCAGATCTGGGATGCCGTCAACCAGCCGCTGGCCGGCTACCTCTCCGACCGCACGCGCTCCCGTCACGGCCGCCGCCGGCCCTGGATTATCGGCGCGATTCCTCTCTTTATGCTCACCTTCATCATGGTGTTCGCCGTGCCCCAGGGCCTGCACGACGGCGGGCTGTTCGCCTGGTTCCTCACCTCGCTCATCCTGTTCGAAGCCGTCGCCACCATCCTATGGGTGAACTACGGCGCGCTGTTCCCCGAGCTGTTCACCAAGACTTCGCTGCGCGCCAAGGCGTCCGCCGTTCAGCAGGGCTACCAGATCTTCGCGGTGCTGATCGGCTCGGCGCTCACGGCGACGCTCTACGAGGCGATCGGCTTCGGCTGGATGTCCGTGACGTATGCCGTCGTCTTCGGCGTCTTCATGACGATCTTCGTGCTGAACGTCCGGGAGGACGAGGCGGCGTCCAAGGAGCCGCCGATGCCGCTGCGCGCAGCGTTCCGCGAGACGCTCAAGAACAAGGAGCTGTGGCTGTTCTACATCGCGTGCTCGTTCGCCCAGACGGTCAACGGTCTCGTCAGCGCGACGATTCCGTATTATGCGAAGTACGTCCTCGGCATACCCGAGGGGCAGGTCATGATACTGATGGCTTCCGTATTCGTGCCGGTCATCCCGCTCGTCGCCGTCTGGTTCTATATTGTCAAAAAGCTTGGCGGCTACCGCAGCTGGCGGTTCGCCTTCCTGATCTACGGCCTGTCCGTCATCCCGCTCTGGTTCGCGAACAATCTCGGCACCGGCATCGTCGCAGGCATCTGCTTCGGCTTCGGCCTGGCGGGCTTCCTCGTCTCGCCCGCGTTACTCAGCAGCGAGATCATCGACCGCGACGCGCTGCGTACGGGCAAACGCCGCGAAGGCATGTACACCGCCGTCGGCGGCTTCCTCACCCGCTCGAGCGCGCTCATCTCCGCGCTGGCCTTCTTCGTCGTCGGCCGCATCTTCGGCTATGTGAGCGGCGACGATCCCGGACCGCATCCGGCCGAGACATTCCGTTATCTCGTCACCGTCGTGCCGCTCATCCTGCTCGCGATCTCGCTTGTCATCTCGCTGTTCCTGCGGCCGCAGCCCGTACCGCCCGCGCCGCCGGCCCGAGGGGAGATCGGTGCCTGATGGCGAAGCGACTCATCCTCAACTGCGACGACTTCGGCCAGAGCGCGCCGGCCAACGCCGCCATCATGCATTTATTGGAGGAGCGGCGCGTATCGTCCGCTACGATCATGACCCCGGCCGTCGGCTTCGAGGAAGCCGCCGCCTGGTGCAGGCGGCATCCCGAGGCGAGCATCGGCCTGCATCTGACATTCACGAGCGAATACGATGCCGTGCGCTTCAAGAGTCTGACCGGCCGGCCGTCGCTGCACGATGCGGACGGATACATGTATCATACCGTCGCCGAGTTCGAGGGCGGCGCGGCCAAGGCGGATGTCGTCGCCGAGATGCGGGCGCAGTTCGATGCCGCCGCGCGGGCGGGCGTCCGTCTGACGCACGCCGACAATCATATGGGCAGCCTGTACGGGATCGCGACCGGGCGCAGCTTTCTGCCGCAGGTGTTCTGGCAATGCGCGCGCCGGGGCTTGCCGTTCCGTCTGTTCCGCCATATCGAGCCGACCGAGGCGCTGACGGCCGGCGCGCCGGGCATCGAGGCGGTGCTGGCCAAGGCGGTGGCGCTGTCCGATACGCTCGGCGTGCCGGTGCCGGACTATCTGCTCAGCCACCCGTATGCGATCGAGCCGGGCGAGACATACGAGTCGTTCAAGGCGATGCTGATCGCCAAGCTCTATACGCTGCCGGAGGGTGTCGTCGAGACCTACATCCATCCGGCGGCAGAGGATGCGACGCTGGGTGCGCAGATTCCGAATTGGAACAAACGGGTATGGGAGTACAGGCTGATGCTCGATCCCGACTTCGCGGCTGCGATGAAGGATGCGGGCGTGGAGCTGACCGACTACCGGTTCGTCAACGAACGCCTGCGGCGGCCGCGCCTGTCGTCCGCGGTCCGGCTCGGGAAGCTGCTGCTTAGCGGGAATTAATAGGACTGGCGCAAACCGGCAGGCTGCGAATGACGCGACTCATCAGCCACACTTCACTCGACACCTCCTCGCCCCTGCAGAGCGGCACGCAGGCGACGTTTTTGCGCTGCGGAACTTTTCCAACTTAAGAATCGTCTGTAGAGGAGAGCCAGAGATCGGACAAGGAGCTGGAATGATGAAGAAGTGGATACAGTATGGAACCATACTATCTGTGATCGCGGGCGTTGCAGCCGGCAGCGGTTCGGCATCCGCCGCGGGGAGCGCTGCGGGACAAGTCTATATCGACGGCAGCCTGCAGCAGGGCGCCCTGATCGTGAACGGCCGCACGCTCGTGCAGCTGAGAGCGCTTGACGATCCGTCGTGGCTGACCTACAGCTATGATGCCAAGACCAAGACCGTCAAGGCTGCGAGCAAGGACAAGAGCAAGGTCATCGAGCTGAAGGAAGGCCGGAAGACGGCGCTCGTGAACGGCAAGGAGGTCGCGCTGGACGTATCCGTCGTCATCCAGGCGGGCAGAACCTACGTGCCGCTGCGCTTCGTCGGCGACAACATGGGTGCGTATGTCAGCTACAACGCAGCCAAAAAACGTACGATCGTCCGCACCCCGAAGGGGCAAAAGGATTACGATACGCTGATGAAGGGCGATCTCGAGGCGGCCCGTACGATCGCGGTTCATGTGCCGAAATATTATCCGGACGGACAGCTCGAATCGCAGGGAGAGGGCTTCTCGTTCACCTATTTGTTCCCCGAGGGAGAGGCGCTGCGGTTCCAGACGGATTACCGTCAGCTGACGTCCGACTTCGTCATTGACGGGGATGGGATCGCAGAGGCGGTATACCAGCAATACAATCCGTACGGCGAGAAGGCCGTCGTCAAAGGAACCAAGCCTGCCGACACCGGCAAGGCATGGTATTACTTTATGAACAACTTCATGTCCGAATACACCTGGTACGGCAAGATCGACGTGCAGGGGCAAGATACGCGCATCGCCGACGTCAGCTGGGCCGAGCATCCCGAATACAAGAACAAAGTGATCTTCCCGATCGAAGGCGAGCAGCGGACCGACGGCAAGCAATAGGCCGGCAGGCGGTGTGTCGGACCCGGAAGTATCCGCTAGCGATAGCTGCAAAAAAGCAAAAAAGCAGTTATTCTGCTCCGGAAAGCCCGCTTCGTCAGAAATTGACTGCAAAAAGCAGCTCATTTGTTCAAAGCACCGGAAATTCGATGTTCGCGTTACAGTTAACTGCTGATTGGCAGCTATCCGCCGCTATAATCGATGCGCGCAGCGATGTAGATGCTTTTCTGCAATTATTCGCAGGGAGGTATCGCAGGGGGCGGCCGTTCGGCCGTTCAGTCGGTACTTCGCATTCCCGCCGCACCGATCCGCTCCGCTCGTCGCCACAAGCGACATCCGCTCATCGCGACAAGCCGATTCCCCCTTCACGGAGAATCGGCTTGCCGGCATGCCGTCGGGATCCCAAGCTTCCCTTCCGCTTGCCGCCGCTTGGCTACTTGTTCGTGCTGTGCTGTCTGGAGGACACCTTTTGTCCCTGCGTGCCTTGGCCTTGATGCGCCTTGTTGCGCTTGTCCTTGCGCTGGCGGTCATGGACCTGCTCCACGAAGCCATGCGTATCGCTCATATCCGACGCTCCTCTCCCTATGAATCACCGGCGATGACCGCCGCGCTAGTCCTGCCTCTGCCTCTGCCTCTGCCGCTATGGCCGCGACTTGTCCTCCGTGCTGCACGTCCGGTCTGCGGCCGCGTTTAATTCCTCGTCGTTGCGGGAGCCGAGCTTGTCCCCGAACTGATCCAATCTGCCCGGATGCCCGGCAGGACCGCGGCTGGCCGGCTTGCTGTTGCGTCCGCTCATCTGCAGCACCCCTTCATGCGTATTTACGATTGCCTCCATAGCTTCCCGTACGCCGGGACGAATTATGCGATTCCACAAATGCCGGACTTGACTCATTATGTTACAATTCGGGAACTGGCCTAACAACGTGCATGGATGTGCCGGCATTTGCGGAGCTTGTTCTGCACATGCTGAAGGGGATGCTGGAGGATGAGATGGAATGAGCGATTCATGGGATAAAAAAAGCCGGACGAAGACCGTTCGTGCGGAGGAAAAAGCGGTACTTTCCGTCATAGAGCAGCAGCCGACACCGCTGCCCGGCGAGGGAAGAGCGCGCCGCGGCCAGCTCATCTGGCTGGCTGTCGGCATCGTGCTGATCGCCGCCAACCTGCGCGGCGCGCTCACCGCGGTCGGACCGGTCGTCGGCCGGATCAAGGACGACCTGGGCTTGTCCGGCGCGGGCGCCGGCATGCTGACGACGCTGGGCCTCCTGGCCTTTGCCGTCATCTCGCCAGTCGCGCCGAAGCTGTCCCGCCGCTTCGGCGCCGAGAATCTGCTGCTCGCGGGCCTGGCGCTGATCACGCTAGGCGTCATCGTGCGCACCTCGCCGTACGCGGCGCTGTTGTTCGCCGGCACCGGCCTGATCGGCCTCGGTATCGGGATCGCCAATGTGCTCGTGCCTGCGGTGATCAAGCGCGACTTCGCAAGCCGGGCGGGACTGATGACCGGCATCTATTCGGTCGCCCTGACGCTCGTCGCCGGGATCGCCTCGGGCGTCAGCATCCCGATCGCGGATGCGCCGGGCTGGGGCTGGCGCGGCGCGCTCGGCGTGTGGGGCTTCGCCTCCGCACTGGCCATGATCGTCTGGCTGCCGCAGGTCATCCGCAGCCGCCGCGGACGCCAGGTGCGCCAGCAGACGCCCGGCATCAAGCTGTGGGGTTCGGCCCTTGCCTGGCAGGTGACGCTGTATATGGGCTTTCAGTCCATTATTTTTTATGTCAATGTGACCTGGCTGCCGGAGCTGCTCCAGGACCGGGGCATGGATGCGGGGACAGCGGGATGGATGCTGTCGCTTATGCAGATCATCGGTCTGCCGGCGAACTTTCTGGCGCCTGTGCTCGCCGCTCGCCGTCCGAGTCAGCGCGGCATCATGAGCGTCGTGATGGGCATGCTGCTCGTCGGCTATCTCGGGCTGTTCCTGGATCACGGCACCGGTCCGCTGGCCGTGCTGTGGATCGTGCTGATCGGCATCGGCGCGGGCGCCAGCTTCAGTCTGTGCCTCGTCTTCTTCGCGCTGCGGACGCGCACTGCCGCGGAGGCGACCGAGCTGTCCGGCATGGCCCAGTCGGTGGGTTATCTGGTCGCCGCTGTCGGCCCCGCCTTCATCGGCTTCGTTCACGACCGCTCCGGCGGCTGGCAGGCGCCGCTAGGCGTCATGCTGGGCGTCGTCCTGCTCGCCTCGCTGTTCGGATTCGGCTCCAGCCGACATGCATATGTCTCTTCCGCCTCGGCGCCGGACCACGATCCGACACCGACCGACACACAATAGACACATATTACCTTTTTAATTTTTTTACATTTGCGGCGCGATCGGGTGTAAAATAGTGGGCAAGGGTTCATTTCGACCTTCCGGCTCGATTCATCGAAGAAGCTGTAGGAACAGCGGCACGTTATTTTATGTGAAAAATGGTACAAATGCCGACCGCCTCCCATCTGCCCTCTTCGTCCGTCGAGACGGAGATTCGCAAGAGACCGCATGATCTTACTGTAAAGGAGGACTTTGTCTCATGACTACCGCACCGCAACCGCAAGGCGCCGAGCAAGCCGTCGACGCGCAAAAGGCCCAGGATGTGCTGGATCAACTGATGAAGCCGGAGATTCAACAATCGCTCACTACGCTGGTGGACAACCTTCCCAAGCTGACCGAGATGGTGACGACGCTGACGGCGGCGTACGACTTCGCAGCCGGCCTCGCGAAGGACCAAGTCTTCATCAACGACACGAAGGCGGGTATCGTCGAATTCTTCACGCCTGTCGTCGACACGGCCAAGGGACTCGCATCCGCGGCGATCGAAGCCGGAGACCGCGCCGAAGCCGACACGCAGACGGTCGGCCTGTTCGGCCTGCTCAAGATGCTGAAGGATCCGCAAGTGCAGAAGACGCTGCGCTACACCCAAGCATTCCTGAACGTACTGGCGGAGCGCCAGCAGCAACGCTAATCCCTTAACCACTGACTCACGAACGGAGGATGGACCATGGCTAAACAAATCTTGATCCTGGGCGGCGGTTACGGCGGATTGCTGAGCGCGCTGACGGCACGTCAGCACTTGAGCGTCCACGAAGCGGCGATTACGGTCATCAACCGTTATCCGACCCACCAGATCATCACCGAGCTGCACCGTCTGGCTGCA
This sequence comes from Cohnella sp. 56, assembly GCF_037963805.1. Classification (NCBI taxonomy): domain Bacteria; kingdom Bacillati; phylum Bacillota; class Bacilli; order Caryophanales; family Paenibacillaceae; genus Cohnella; species Cohnella sp. 56. Next base: position 180,237 of record NZ_JAZDQE010000003.1, read on the forward strand.
GGCACGATCAGCGAGCCGGCGGTCGCGCTGCCGCTTGCCAAGCTGCTGAAAAACCAAGGCATCAATGTGATCATCGATACGGTCAAGGAGATCAAGCCGAACGATAAGAAAGTGACGACGGCCGGCGGCGGCACGTACACGTACGACAACCTCGTCATCGCCCTCGGCTCCGAGACGGCGTACTTCGGCATTCCCGGACTGCAGGAGAACAGCTTCGTCCTCAAGTCCGTCGCCGACGCCAACAAGATCCGCGAGCACATTCATGCGCGCCTCGATGCCTACAAGGCGTCCAAGGACCCGGCCGACGCGACGATCGTCGTCGGCGGCGGCGGCCTGACGGGCATCGAGCTCGTCGGCGAATTCGCCGACAAGCTGCCTGAAGTCGCCCGCGCCAAGGGCATCGACCCGCGCGACATCAAGCTGTACGTCGTCGAAGCCGGCCCGGCGATTCTGCCGATCTTCCCGCCGGAGCTGATCGCCCGCGCCCAAGCCAGCCTTGAGAAGCGCGGCGTCGAGTTCATCATCAGCGTAGCGATCACCGAAGCTTCCAAAGACACCGTCTCCCTGAAGGACGGCCGCACGCTGAAGTCCAACACCATCATCTGGACCGGCGGCGTCCAAGGCCACGAGATCGTCGCGAACTGCGGCATCGAAGTCAACCGCGGCCGCGCATCCGTTACCGACACGCTGCAATCGACCTCGCACCCCGACGTTTACCTCGCAGGCGACTGCGCGGTCGTCATCCCGGGCGAAGGCGCGCGTCCGTACCCGCCGACCGCACAGCTGGCCTGGCAGATGGGCGAGCTGATCGGCCACAACCTGGCCGCCGTCATCAAGGGCGGCGTGCAGGACACGTTCCAGCCGGTATTCTCCGGCACGCTCGGCAGCCTCGGCCGCAAGGACGCAGTCGGCACCGTCGGCGCGAGCAACACCCGCTTCAAGGGCTTCCCTGCCACGCTCATGAAGGAAATGAGCAACATCCGCTACCTGACGCACATCAAAGGTCTGTTCGCGGTGCTCGAATAGTAACGCCATGGCTAGTAAAAAGATCCCTTCTCCGGACAAATGCCCGGGAAAGGGATCTTTTTTATGCATCATGGCGCCCCATCCGTGCGGCCGTGGGAATAAGCTCCATTATCTCATGTCTGGCTAACCCCGATCGGCGCGCGTAACGGTAGAAAGTTCCGTTATTGCTCATCTGGCTGACCTATTCGGTATGCATAACGGAAGAAATTTCCGTTATCCCTCGTCCGGCTAACCTATTCGGTGCGCATAACGGAAGAAAGTTCCGTTATTGCTCGTCCGGCTAACCCATTCGGTATGCATAACGGAAAAAAGTTCCGTTATTGCTCGTCTAACTAACCCATTTGGTATGCATAACGGAAAAAAGTTCCGTTATGCCTCGTCTGGCTAACCTGATCGGTGCGCTTAACGGAAGAAAGTTCCGCTATTGCTCGCCTGGCTAACCCATTTGGTGCGCGTAACGGAAGAAAGTTCCGTTATTGCTCGTCTGGCTGGCCCGATCGGTGCGCTTAACGGAAAAAAGTTCCGTTATGCCTCGTCTTGCTGGCCCGATCGGTGCGCATAACGGAAGAAAGTTCCGTTATTGCTCGTCTGGCTTGCCCGATCGGTGCGCTTAACGGAAAAAAAGTTCCGTTATTGCTCGTCTGGTTGGCCCGATCGGTGCGCTTAACGGAAGAAAGTTCCGTTATTGCTCGTCTAACTAACCCATTCGGTATGTATAACGGAAAAAAGTTCCGTTATGCCTTGTCTGGCTTGCCCGATCGGTGCGCTTAACGGAAAAAAGTTCCGTTATGCCTCGTCTGGCTAACCTGATCGGTGCGCTTAACGGAAGAAAGTTCCGCTATTGCTCGTCTGCCTAAATTATTTAGTACGCGCAACGGAAAAACATGCTCCCGGCCAAGCCGGAACCACGCATCTCTGTGCGGTAGGAGGCACTTGGCCCGATAGCGTGGTGCTAGGCGGAAGCATGCCACAGAGTGAAGTGGCGCCAGCGAAGCCGGAACCGCACAAATCTGTGCGGTAGGAGGTTACTTGCCGGATAGCGCGGGGCTAGGCGGAAGCATGCCACAGAGTGAAGTGGCGCCAGCGAGTCTTGCCTTTTCGACGAATATCCGGTAAGATGATTCGAGTGATATTGAGAATCGTTATCGTTAGACAAACTGATAACGTACAAGGAGAGAATTGCCTCATGTTCAAGCAACGCAGAACGTCCCTGTTCCTCGCGCTCATCCTGCTGCTCGCCTTCGCCGTCACGGCGTGCGGCAGCAAAAACAATAACGCTTCGTCCGGCGCGTCCGCTTCGGCCAGCCCATCCGCCTCGGCCTCGGAGACCGCCAGCGCTTCGGCATCCGCCGATCCGGCTGCAACCACAAAGAAGGTCACCGACGGCATGGGCCGCGAAGTCGAGGTGCCCGTCAAGCCGCAGCGCATCATCGCGCTCAATAACTTCGGCGACCTGCTGCAGCTCGGCGTCAAGCCTGTCGGCACGCTCAATTATTACCTGGACAAGTACAAGGACGAGCCGGAAGCCGTCGCAGGCATTCCGAGCGTCGGCGATCAGGAAGCGGACAACGAGAAGGTGCTGGCCGCCTCGCCGGACCTCATCATCGTGAGCAACTACTTCAAGCCCGAAGTCGTCGACGCGCTGCAAAAAATCGCGCCGACCTATGCGACGACATTTGGCCGTACGCCGTACGAGCAGCTGGACGATCTGGCCGCGCTGCTGGACATTGAAGACCAGAAGCAGGCGTTCCTGGACGGCTACAAGGCCGAAGTCGCCGATGCCAAAGAAAAGCTCAAGGGTAAAATCGCCGAAGGCGAAAAGGTCGGCATTCTCCAATTCTGGAGCAAGAAAATTTACGAACACCCGACCAAGGTGTTTACGCCGCTGTACGACGATCTCGGCTTCCTGCCGACCGAGCACGTCAAGACACTGACTGCTACGACCGAAGTTACGCAAGAGGCCGTGCCGGCTAACGTGGCCGACGCCGATCGCCTGTTCATCATGGTCGACGGTCAAGCCGACAAGGATACGTACGATTCGCTTAAAGATTCGGCCTGGAAGAACATTCCTGCTGCCCAGAACAACAAGGTCTATCTCGTCGACAGCGGTCACTGGAACGACTTCAGCGCAGCGGCGCTGAAGTGGCAGCTGCACGATACGGTGGAGCTTCTGAGCAAGTAAGTAAGATCGTCCGGGCCCGGCAGCATTTGCTGCCGGGTCCCTTTCCTTAAGGGAATAGCGATCCGAAACGGGCGCATGCTAGCAGCATCCGACATGAAAGGGTGGTGCCAGATGGCCAGAAGAAGATCAAGACGGCTCGCCGTGCCGGGCGCGGAGCAGGGCGTCAATGCATTCAAGGCCGAGGTCATGCGCAAGGAAGGCTACGCTGTCGATCCTGCACATCCCGACGACGTCAAGTACGAAGTCGCGAAGTCGCTGGGCGTGCCGCTAATGCCGGGAGACAACGGTCATCTGACGACCGAGGACGCAGGCCATATCGGCGGCAAGATCGGCGGTTCCATGGTTCGCGAGATGATTCGCATGGCGCAGGAGAAGCTGTCGGAGCGGCAGCCTTAAGCGGGCCGTTCGGCAGGCGGGCAGGCTGGCAGGCAGGCAGGCAAGCAAGCAGGCAAGCAAGCAGGCAAGCAAGCAGGCAGGCCCGCAAGCAAGCAGGCTCGTCTGAGAGCTTCAGCGGTCCGATCTTCCGACAATGAGACAACCCGCCATTCGCTGCGGCTTTTCGCAGGAGAGGCGGGTTATTCGGGTTGCCGGTTTTCCAACACGTGCTGCTTCATGCTACAATGAGAGGAACAAATGTTCCGGCGCGGGTCGGATCGGGAGACGCATTGGGGGCGGGACGATATATGCGGGGGACGGTCACGATTGCGGTCAGGCCGCTGGTCGAATACGCGCTGCGAAGCGGCGATCTGACGAGCGGATTCAGGCAGACGGCCTCGCTCGCGGACGGGATCAAGGCACACCAGCAGGTGCAGGAGGCATACGGGGAGCAGGACCGGCGGGAAGTTCATCTGCGGACGGAGATCGCACACGGAGAGCTGCTGTTCGTGATCGAGGGCAGATGTGACGGCTTGCTGACCGATGCGGACGGCGGCGTGACGATCGAGGAGATCAAGTCGACGGGCGGCGCGCTGCCCGGGGCGGAGAGCGAGACGCCGGAGGTGCACTGGGCCCAGGCGTATTGCTACGCCTACATGTATGCCAAGACGGAGGACGTAGACCGTATCGGGGTGAGAATGACCTACGTGGAGACCCGGGGCGATGGAGGAGCGCGCGTATCGTTCGAGCGGACGGCAGACTGCGAGGAGCTGGAGCGCCGCGTCGCAGGCTATGTCGCCAGCTATGCGCCCTTGGCCGAGCTCCAGCTGCGGCATCGCGCCGCACGGGACGACAGCATCGCGAAGCTGGCCTTTCCTTATCCATCCTACCGTGCCGGCCAGCGCAAGCTCGCAGGGGCCGTCTATCGCAGCATCGAGGCCGGGCATCAGCTGTTCGCAAGGGCGCCTACCGGCATCGGCAAGACGATGTCCACCCTGTATCCCGCCGTGAAGTCAATCGGCGGAGGCACACTCTCGCGCCTGTTCTACCTGACCGCTCGGACGACGACCCGCGCGTCCGCCGAGGACGCGCTCAGGCGGCTCGAGGGCGGCGGGCTGCGGCTGCACGCCGTGACGATCACGGCCAAGGACAAGCTCTGCGCCGCAGCAGCCGCACAGGCCGGCGTTCCGGGCTGCGCCGGCGGCGTATGCATGTATGCGGAGGGCTTTTTCGACCGCATCAACGGTGCGATCCTCGACCTGCTGTCCCATGAGACGCTGATGGGCAAGGCCGAGCTGCTGCGCTACGGGGCCAAGCACCGCGTATGCCCGTTCGAGATGTCGCTCGAGGTCGCCTATGCCGCGGATGCCGTCATCTGCGACTACAACTACATATTCGATCCCCGCGTGTCGCTGAAGCGCGTCGCTGCCGAGTGGAAGGCATCATGCGCGCTGCTCGTGGACGAAGCGCACAATCTGCCCGATCGGGCCCGCGAGATGTACTCGGCGGAGCTGACGAAGCGGGATTTCCTGGACATCGCGCGCGCCTTCAAGGGGCGGGAAGCCGCCGTACATGCGGCGGCCAAGTCCGTCGACGCGGCGCTGCTCGCCATCCGCAAGCGCGATCAGGAGCGCGGCCCGCATCTCGTGCTCGCGGAGGGCATGCCGGAGGCGTTGAATGAAGCGGTGGAGGCATTTGCCGAAGCGGCGGAGGGAGCGCTGGCCGGGGCGGAGCGAAGCGGCGGGACGCTGCCGATGACTTCCGGCGCGGGGCACGGAGACGCGCAGGCGCCAGCACGCGGCAGCGATGCAGCTGTGCTGGCGATCGGCGAGACGCCGGAGGACGGCGGGGCGGCCCTCGCCCCGGACGATCCGTACGCGCTGCTGCTCGAGACGTACTTCGCAGCCGTCAACTGGATGCGCATCGGCAAGCTCTACGATGCGGAGCGGCATATCGTCTACGCCGAGCGGCAGCGCAGCGACGTGCGGATCAGGCTGCTGTGCATCGATCCGTCCCGGCTGCTCCGGCAGATGCGCAAAGGCTACCGCTCGCAAATCGCCTTTTCCGCGACGCTGTTCCCGCTCGGCTACTACATGGACCTGCTCGGCGCCGAGGAGACGGACTACTCGATCTCGGTAGCTTCGCCCTTCAACGCAGCCCAATGGACGACGGAGATCGTGCCCGTGTCGACCCGGTATGCGGACAGGGAGGCCAGCCTCGCGCCGATCGCGGAGCGGATGCTCAAGCTGGTCGCGGCCAGACCCGGCCGCTATCTATTTTTCTTTCCGTCCTATGCTTATATGAACGTCGTATACGAGACCTTCCTCGCGCATGGCGGGGCCGAGGTACGCACGATGCTGCAGCGGCCTGATATGACCGAGGAGGAGCGGGACGCGTATCTGTCCGCGTTCGATGCGACGAGCGCCGGGATGCTGATCGGCTTTGCGGTGCTGGGCGGGGTCTTTTCCGAGGGGATCGATCTGGCGGGAGACAGGCTGCAGGGTGTCGCGATCGTGGGCGTGGGCATGCCCCAGCCGAGCTTCGAGCGCGATCTGATGCGCACGCATTACGATGCAGCCGGGCTGCCGGGCTTCGACTACGCCTATGTCTATCCGGGCATGAACAAGGTGCTCCAGGCCGGCGGGAGACTCATCCGTACGGAGACCGACACGGGTGTGCTGCTGCTGATGGACGACCGCTATCTGCGGATGCCTTACAGGCGGCTGCTGCCGGAAGAGTGGGGCGCGGACCGGGAGGCTCGGGCAGACGGGCGTCCATAGGAAAAAAATCCGCAGCCAAGCGATCGCCTGGACTGCGGAAGTTGGAGCCGTATATGCGCGTATAGTCGATTAGAGGTTGATATGTCCGGCTTGCTCGGGACCTTTTTCACCATGATGGTACACATCGAGTCCGCCGTTCTCGCCTTCAAGGACGACATACGGGCAGCAATCGTACAGGATCAGGCCGCGCAGCGTGCCCTTGACCGCATAGGACTCGTGATAGCCCTTCTTGAGGTCGCCGAAGTCATTGGCCGTATAGACATGCACGGTATCGCCCACTTGCTCGGCATAGTTGTGGTTCGTGCGGTTCGCGGCTTTTTTCATCGGCTTGAAGGAGATGTGGCCGCTCATGTATTCCTGCGTCGTGTCATTCTCCTTGCCCTTGGCGAACTCAGGCCACAGATCGCTGAACACCGTGAGGCCGGACTTGTCGTTGTAAACGAGAATCAGCGGGATGGTCGCAGGTCCGTAGGGCACCGTGAACAGGTCGATCAGCTTGCCGTCATGCGCCTTGCCGTTCGTCTGGAACAGCTGCTTTTCACTGTCGTGCACGAACACGCGGTTGCCGACCTGCAGGGCCGCGAATCCTTTTTCACTGTCGGTCTTGACGACCGTATCGGCGGCATGGGCCGCCGTAGGCGCGACCAGCGCGACGGCCAGCGCTGCGATCGTCGTCAGACGAAGCGCGTTTTTTTTCAACATACGGGTAATCTCTCCTCCACCATATCCGGATTGAATGGCCTTAATCAGGCCGGGTCATGGAATATTATGGCGCGAAGGGACGATGATCGGTAAGTTACCGGGGTCATGGATATTGTCATGCATTCGTTTGTGACGCCGGACCCGCATGGGAGCGCGCCCAGTGCCGCAGACGAGGCGAACGGGGAGGCTTGTACGAGACTTAGCGCAGGCCGAGCCAAACGCTGGCAAATCAAGTATAATGAGCGTAACACTTCTAACGGGATACGGAGCTGACAACGTTGAGCAAGCCGACATCGACCCTTGACGGCCAAGCGGCATCCACGGAGCTGAAGCAATGCGTAAGCTGCTTCGAGTTGAAGCCGATATCGGAGTACAGCCGCAGATCGGGCCGGCGGGCGGGAGCGAACGCCCGTAGAGGCATCTGCAAGCAATGCAGGGCAGCCGCCGCCAGGCTGCCGGCCGAAGCGGACGCAGGAGCGTCCGGCGTTCCGGCCGGGGAGGCGCCCGAATCCGGCAGCGGGTCTGCCGGCCGGGCCGAAGCGGCAGCGCCGGGCGGCAAGCGCGGCCGCCGCAGGCGCGGGCTGCCCGCAGCGGCGCCGGAAGCGGCGCTGGCCGAGGCGGCCGAGCTGGCGTCGCCGCCGGAGGAGCAGCCGCGCCCCGCGCGCAAGCGCCGCAGGCGCGGCGGCGGCGGACAGGCCGTCGCCGCCGAGACGCAGCAGCAGCAGCCGGAGCCACAGGCGGCGGCGCCCGCGGATGCCGCGCCTGCGGCGGACATAGGCGCGCCCAAGCGCAAGCGCCGCGCCCGCCGCAAGCGTCGCAGCGGCGGAGAGCCGATGGCTGCGCCGCAGGCGGCAGTGCCGGAGCCGCCTGCGGCGCAGCCCGCCGCCGCGCCCGGCGACACGGGCGCGCCCAAGCGCAAGCGTCGCGGCCGCCGCAAGCGCCGCAGCGACGCCGCCCCGGCGGCGGGCGCTCGGGCGGGCGGCCAGGCGCCCGCGGCAGAGCCTGCGGCCGAGCCGGGCCGCGCAGCGGCAGCCGCCGCAGCTGCGCAGGCGCTGCCTGCGGCGACGCAGCCGGCCGCCCGGCCGCCGCGCAGCGCAGGGCCGCAGCCCGCGGCGCGCCCGGCCGGCGCTGCCGAGGCGCAGCGGCCGCAGGCCCGCGGCTCGGCGCGGCCACGTGCGACCGCGCCCGGCGCAGCGCGCGGCATCGACCCGCACGACGCGTCGCTGCTCCGCGCGACGCGCGAAGGCTTCGTCCGCATGCGGGGGCGCACCGACAAGGGGCGCGGCTGGTACCAGGAGATCGACCTGGAGATGGCGGTCACCCTCGTCAAGGAACGCGCCGCCGTCGTCGTCAACCACCATACGATCCGCAGACTGCTCAGCAACCGCGATTTCCGCCTGATGATTTTAAATCGGGACAAGTATACCTGCTACTTCTGCGGCGAATACGGCGACACGATCGACCACCTGCTGCCGCGTTCCAAGGGCGGGCACACGACGCCCGACAACTGCGTCTGCGCCTGCAACCTGTGCAACCAGACCAAGGCCAACCGCGATCTGGACGAGTTCGTGGCCGCCGGCATTCCCGTCAAGGCACAGGAATAATGAATTAAATGCAAATCTGCAGGTATTTTGGGCTGCAAGCGACACCGAAGCCGAAATACCTGCAAATATACATTTAATTGTCTCTCAGCGCCCTCATTTGAGCGTTGGACATGCAAAATACCTGCACATTTGCAGTTATTCCAACCCTCTCCCGATGGATCGGACGAATAACTGCATTTTTGCAGGTATTTTTTGTTCGCTATACAAACGATCCCTTTCCGAAGCGCCGCAACCGCTCGTGAGCAGCATCCACACACCATCCGTAGTCACTCGCAACCGTCCGCCGTCCGCGTCCAGTCGCTACTCCACATCCACACACCGCCCGCAACCGTCCGCCGTCCGCGTCCAGTCGCTGCCAACATCCACACACCATCCGCAACCACACACCATTCGTAGTCACTCGCAACCGTCCGCCGTCCGCGTCCAGTCGCTGCTCCACATCCACACACCGCCCGCAACCACATACCATCCGTAGTCACTCGCAACCGTCCGCCGTCCGCGTCCAGTCGCTGCTCCACATCCACACACCGCCCGCAACCACACACCATCCGTAGTCACTCGCAACCGTCCGCCGTCCGCGTCCAGTCGCTGCTCCACATCCACACACCGCCCGCAACCACACACCATCCGTAGTCACTCGCAACCATCCGTCGTCCGCGTCCAGTCGCTGCTCCACATCCACATCCGTAGTCACTCGCAACCGTCGTTCGCGTCCAGTCGCTGCTCCACATCCAATCACTGCCAACATCCACTCAACGCCCGCAACCACACACCATCCGTAGTCACTCGCAACCGTCCGCCGTCCGCGTCCAATCGGCTGCTCCACATCCACTCACCGCCCGCAACCGGCCCCCCGCTCCGCATCCGCTCGGCCGCTAGATTCGAAGCGTGGCGGTGGGCAGCTTGGCAGTGGACAGCATAGGCAGGCGCTTGCCCGCCACGCTTCGATGCCGGCGGAGCGTGGCGACCCCTTAGGCCTCGGTCGCCAGCTTCGCCGCCATGGCGGCGGGTTGTTTGGCCGACCAGGCTTGCAGCGCGTTTGTCAGCAGCGGATCGTCGCTTGCCCAGCTGCCGTCCAGCTGCGTGAATTTGCCTTCGCAGGCTCTGCCGGAGATCCGGTAGAGATCGGGGGCTTGTCCTGCCGCGGCGCCGAGCATGAGCAGGTAGCTCTCGCCCGACTGCAGCAGCTTTCCGCCTTCGCCGGCAGTCTGGACGATTCGAATATAACGGGCATCGCCGCCCTTCAGCCAATCCCTCACCTCAAGCGTCGTCACCGCCGCCGTACCGTTCAGAGCGTGGGCCTCGCCGATGACCGTCCCGGTCACGATCGCATCCGACTGCTGCATCAGACGAAGCAGCCGCGCTTCATCGCCCTGCACGCCGGAGTCGCCGGCTTGCCCGTCTCCGCTGTCGCTGTCTTCCCAGTTCAGATGAACGGGCGGCAGCGGTTCGATCACTTCGGGCGGAGACAGCGCGAAGGAAGGCGTCAGAGGACCTTGCATGAGCATGCCGCCCGACAACAGGACAGCCGTGAGCAGAGCGGTTCCGAGCAGCTTGATAGACATGTTGGGATCCCACCGTTTCCGAGTTCGTTGTCTTCTTGACGGAGCGGGCGCGAGAAATGTTCCACCTGGACGGTCAAGCAGGCGCATTCAATTTTTGGAAAGGGAAGGGCCGGGCGAATTGTCGATCCTAACAGGAGGACGCGGAGGGTCGCAGCGTATGCAGCATGCAGCGTTAAAAAAGGACCGGACGGAGTCAAGCTCCGTCCGATCACTGACACAAAGTCAGCGCTCCCGCGCGGCCTGGTAATCCAGCAGGCGCATGATCAGTGTCAATGCTTCGGCGCGCGTGGCATGGGCTGCCGGACCGAAGCGGCCGTTGCCTATGCCTTGCACGAGACCGGCCGCAGCCGCAGCGGCGATGCCGGGCTTCGCCCAAGCCGGAATGTCGGCGCCGTCTGCGAAGGCACCGATTCCGCCGCTCGCATCGTCCGCGGCGTCCAGCCCGGCCGCGCGGGCTACGATGACCGCGAGCTCGGCGCGCGTGATCAACCGGCCGGCGCGGAAGCTGCCGTCCTCGTAGACCTGCATCCACCCGGCCGCCGTCACGGCAGCCGCGTGCGCCTTGGCCCAGGCCGGCGTCTCGTCGAGGTCGGAGAGCGCCGCTGCACCTTCGCCCGCCGCCGCCGACTTGAGCGCCCGGCTGAGGAACACGGCGAACTCGCCGCGCGTCACCTCGGCGCCGGGGCGGAACGTGCCGTCGCCGTAGCCTGCGGCGATGCCGAGACCGACGGCGCGCCGGATGGCCTCGCGGGCCCAATGGTTCGCGGTATCCGCGAAGTCGGCCGCAGGCTCGCCGCCGCCGCTGCCGTCCGCACCGGCGCCGTTCCCGTTCGCCTGACTGCCGTTCCCGGCACCGCTCCCATTCCCGCCTTCGCCCCCTGTACCGGACGGATTGTCGTTGCCGCCCTGTCCAGGCACGGCCGCAATATCGCCCAGCCGCAGCGCGAAGCCGCGCTCGGCGCCTTCCGCATCCTTCACATACAGCGTGTACGGCACCGCCAGATCGTCCAGCTCGAATGCGACCGGCACGTCCGCAGCGGCGGCCAACAGTGCAGGCGTGTAATCGAGCGCTGCGATGAGCGGCGCATTAGTGCTGCCGACCGGATAGATCGTCCGACCGGTCGCTTCGTTAACGAGCTTGACGATCGAGACGCCCGCCTTCGGCGTCAGGCTCAGCCGGGCGGAGCCGCCCGACACGACCAGTCCGCCGCTCGTGTCGATATGCTTCGCGAGCTCCGCGTCCGCGCTCTTCAGCGCGACCGTGTAGCTGCCCGAGGCGAGCAGCTTCGACGCCAGGAAGGCGTCGAGCGCCCGGCTCAGCTCGGACGCCGACCGGCCGATGACGGCGGCGGACGATGCCTTGCCGAGCGTCGCGCGCGCGGCGGCGATCGCTTCGCCCAGCTTGGCCTTGGCGCCGGCCGGATAGCTGCCCGCGCTCGTCCCTTCGACGGCGGCGTCATATGCGGCCTGTGCGGACGCGGCCAGCGCCTTCAGGGCGGCAGGGTCTCCGGCGATGCCGACGGCCGCCTTGAACGCCTCGAATGCCGAGCTCAGCGCGGCATATGCGGCCGCGATCTCGTCCGCGCTCGCCTCCCGCGCCAGCAGCGCCTTCGCGGCTGCCAGCGCCGTGCCGAGCGCATCGATCGTTGCGGCAGGGTATTCGCCCGCATCGTCCCCGGCGACGGCGGACGCATGGGCGGCTTCGGCCCGCCCGGCCAGCGCCAGCAGGTCGGCGGGATCGCCGGACGGGATGGCGGCGGCGCGGAATGCCGCGATCGCCTCCGCCAGTGCGGCCAGCGCGGCGTCACTCTCCGCCTGCGTGCCTTCCGGCTTCGCCGCCGGTCTGCCTGCCGCCCCGATCGCGGCTTGCAGCAGGGACAACGCCTCGGCACGGTGCTGTCCGGGGGCGACGCCGACCTTCGCGCCGGCCAGCAGCGCCGAAGCCTCGGCGACGGCCGCCGCCAGGGCCGCATTATCCACGCCGCTGAAGTTCAGCCGGATATCGAGCGTGCGTACATCGTCCCGCCCCGGAGCGGCGAGTTGCAGCCGCGCTTCGGCCAGGCTGCCCGCCTCGGGCGCCCGGACGAGGACGATGCGGACGTCCTCGGCTGCGTCGGCGTAGATCGTCTCGGCTTCCGCATAGCTGCCGTCGCCGAGCTTCTGCATGAACGATACGATCTCCGAGCTGTGCCGAAGCGTGAGCGCGGCGTAGCGGATACCGTCCCGTTCGCTCATATAGGCGGGTTTGTCAAAATACGCGTCCGCCAAAGAGAATGCGTCTGCCCCGGCGTCGGCTGCCGTGTAATAGAGAGGCTGCCACCGGGAAGCCAGGAACTGCTGCACGGCGGCGTTCAATGCGGCGCCGGCATCGGCAATCTCGACCTTGGTGGCGGCGAGCCGATGTCCTGTCGCTGCGGCGCTGTCGATGGCCGACTGCAGCGCGGACGCGGCCGGCGCGGAGAATTGCCCCGCCAGATCGCCGGACACGGCGCGGTCATGCAGCGTCCGGGCTTCGCCCACATTCAGATTGAGCGCATCGAGCAAGTAGCCGTTGAAGCTTAAGTAGACGGTATTGACGACGGATGGATTGCTCGCGTAGGCGAAGCTGAACTTGACGAAGCCGCTGTTGTGCGAGCTCGAGAAGGTCGAAGTCTGATTTTGCAACTGCACGGTATAGGTGCCGCTGATCGCGTCTTCTCCGTACTTCAACGGTGTGACGGGCGTCTCGATAAACGTCCGGCTGCCGTCGATGCCGGGCCGCAGATAAGTCGCCGGGGCGAGTGCGGAGGAGGCCGTCTTCAGCGTGATGTTGCTATACTCTCTCTTGGTGTTGACCTTCAGAACCTCCGCGTCCGTCTCGAAGGCGGCGGCCAGCGGCGAGACGCCCGCATCCGGCGCCGGCGAATCGAGCACGATCAGCCGCGTGGGTACGCCCGCGATCCGATTCGTGCGGACGGTCTGCCAGTAGTCGTCCAGCTTTTTGCGCTGGTCGTCGACTTCCTGCTGGGTCGGGTCCGCCTTGACATACACGGCCTGCGCGGCGGACAGCAGATTGCCGATCGTGGCCTTGGTGCCGAGCGGATTCTCGCCTGCGGCGTATACCCTGCTGTCCCCGGTGCGCGTGCCGTAGTCGCTCACGGTCGGCTGCAGCGCGATGCCGTCTGCGATCGCGCTGCCCAGCGCGGACCGGTCCACGATCACGCGGTAGCGCTCGAGGTTGGCGAGCGCCTGCGTCAGCGCGCGATAGGCATCCGCGATTTGCTGCGCGGTGGCCGAAGGATCGTTCGCCGTCTGTGCCGCGGCATCCAGCGCCAGCTTCAGCGAAGCCCTGGCGCCGGGCACGTAGGCGCCGTCCCCGTAGCCGTCCCGCGAGCCGGCATACACTTCCTCGGCTGCGGAGATTTGACGGGCCAGCGCTTCCGCGTCCGCCTGCGGAGCGGTCCCGCCGCCTTCGCCGTCCTGCGGCACGAGCGGCAGATTCGAGGTGTCGATGCGAACCTGGGCGTTGTACCAGTTGTCGTATGCGAACGGCATGCCGCCGATATACAAGTTTTTCGTGACGATATGCATGAGCACTTCCTGCTTCTGCAGCAGGTCGTCCAGCGGGAAGGATACCGTCCCGTAGTATCCCTCGACCGGCGTTGGCTCGGACAGCGGACCGCGGGCGCCTTCGCCGTCTTTTTTCTCCAGAACTTCGGCTGGCGTGTAGTCCGAGGTATTTTTGCCTTTCGGTTTCCCTTTGGTCAGCGAACCCCAGTACTCGAACCAGTCGTAATTGATAAATTGTACGACCAGCTTGTAGGTGCCGTCATGGGCGATGAGCTTGCCGACGGGGGAGGCGGTGTAGCCCATGGCGACGGACGGCTCGTCCTTGTTGTCGGTCAGGATGAGGAAGGGGACGTCGTATTCGCCGTCCGCTACCTTGGAGGGCGGGGGGGAGGCTGCATCCGCGGCGTAGCCGGGCGAGAACAGCGGCAGCAGGAGGAGGATGGACAACAGCAAAGCCGTGCAACGATAGACGGGCTTAATCAATGGATAATCGCTCCTTAATGGTATTGGCTGCGGACCGGCGTCCGCAAGCGTCAAGAAGGCCGGCCCTAGAGCCGGCCTTCTTGACGCTTGCGCAAAAGGCATTCGCCCTTTGCGCAGTCGTTGTTAACGCGTCTGTCGGGATCCCGGGTGACCGGTTAGCTCCGGATCAATTCCACTCGATCTCGATGTCGTGCGTCATGTTGTACAGGCCGAACACGTTGACCGCGATCTTCGCCTTGGTGTTCGTGCTGAAGTCGTAGATCGGGAACGTGAAGGACTTCACGCTGCCGGACGTCGTGCCCGTGTAGGTGGTGTAAGTAAGGCCGCCGTCGTTGGAGATGCTGAGCGAATTGATCGAGTAGGCGAATGAGGTCGTGAAGCCGAGCGTCGTGGTGACGCCATCCGTAGCGACCGATGCAGGCTTCACGGCGTAGCCGTCAGCGGTCGACGTCTGGGTCGGATTGTCGGCCTTGACGATCCGGTAGTCCTGGTTCGTGGCGGCAGCGGCGGAATTGAAAATCATGACAACGGACAGCAGCAGGGCGAACAGCAGAGCGGGCAAGCCTTTTTTCATCGAAACGGTCATTAATAACGCTCCTTCACGGATTGGATTTGGCGGACGGTTGCGCCTGACTCGTCTTCTTTTTCGCAGATGTACAAGCACCTCCTTTCAACGGATTAAGACGAGATGGGCAATCGGCCTGTCATTAACTGATAATGATAATCATTATCAGTTAATAGTTAAAGCTTACCCCCATATATCGCTGTTTGTCAATGCCAAATGGAGAAATAATTGGAATGAATCGAGTTGCTGGCGGGGAATGCGGGACGAACGAAAAACGCGGACTGCTTAGTTCGTTCGTCCCGCTGCGGATGATGTGTTGTCGTTAAGCGGAAGCTTCCTCCGACACGGACGAATGGCCGTCCGAGCCTGACACGGCAGCTGCGTCTGATGTCTCGTCTTCGGCGCTGCGCGGACCGCGCACGATTTTCACCTCGTAGAAGGTGATCTTGTTGTTCAGAATATAGTCGGGGATCTGGCGGTGGGCATGGGATTCCTTGAACGCGCCGCTGCGCGTCCACGCCTGGAAGTCCTCCTTGCGGTTCCAGCGGGTGACGACCGTCACTTCCTCGTAATCCTTCGTATTCTCGGTCAGCAGCACCTCGAGGCCGAGGAAGCCCTCCATGTTTTCGACCTTGCCGATCTTGTCGAAGCGCTCGATGAGCTTGTGGGCGTTGCCCGGCTTGATATGCGAAGTGTTCGTCACGATAACCATCGATGATTCCTCCTGGGGCGGGCGTTTGCCCGCGAATGATGCCGGCACGATGACCGGGTAAGCTTGTTCGAAACGGACCTGCGCCTCGATGCCGTATACTTCGCGCATAAAGGCGCTCGTCACGAGGGTGCGCGGATGCCCGGCGGCGATCTTCCTGCCGCGCTTCATGGCGATCAGATAATCGCTGTAGGCGGCGGCTTGCTGGAGATCGTGCAGGACCATGACAACCGTCAGGCCGCGTTCCGCGTTGAGGCGGCGCAGCATCTCCATCAGCTCCAACTGATGGGCGACGTCCAGATAAGTCGTCGGCTCGTCGAGCAGCAGCGTGTCCGTGCGCTGGGCGAGCGCCATGGCGATGCGGACCTTCTGCTGCTCGCCGCCGGACAGCGTATGGACGAGCCGGTCGCGGTGGCGCGTCGTGCCCGTCGTCTCCAGCGCCCAGTCGACGAGCGCCTCGTCCGCTGCGGACAGACGCGCGGCCAGCAGCTTGCGATGGGGCGCGCGGCCGTAGGCGACGACCTCGCGCACGGTCAGCTCGGGCTGGCTCCCGGCGGACTGGGGCATCATGGCGATCGTGCGCGCCAGCTCGGCGGTGCCGTAGCTGCGCAGGTCTTTGCCGTGCAGAGCGATCGTCCCGCCGTCGGCCTTCATCAGCCGCGCGAACAGGCGCAGCAGCGTGGACTTGCCCGAGCCGTTGGGTCCGACGATCGCGGTGATGCGTCCCGCAGGCAGCGAGAGACGGACGTCGGCCAGACGGAAGTGGCCGCGGTCCAGACTTGCGCCGCGGACGGCGATCGCTTCGGCGGGGGCGCCTTCCGGCGCATTATCCGCGATATCGTCCCGAACCTCCTCGGAGTCCGATTGACGCAGCGCCGTATTTTTCAACCTATACGCCTCCTTTTGCGAAGCAGAATCAGGAAAAACGGAGCGCCGACGCATGCCAGCAGCACGCCGACCGGCAGCTCGACGGGATCGAACCACGACCTGGCCGCCGTATCGGCGACGACGACGAGCAGCGCGCCGGACAGCGCCGAAGCGGGCAGCAGGTAGCGGTAATCCTCGCCGATCGTCAGCCGCATCGCATGGGGAGCGACGAGGCCGACGAATCCGACGAGCCCGGCGACACTGACGGCCGAGCCGGCCAGCAGCGACGACAGCAGGATGAGGAGCAGCCGCTGCAGCTCCACGCGCTGGCCGAGCAGCCGCGCCGAGTCGTCGCCGAGCAGCAGCAGGTTGGCGGGCTTGATCGCCAGCGCCGACAGGGCGAGGCCGCCCAGCGCATACGGCGCCATGAAGGACAGCCGCTGCCAGCCGACGCCGTTCAGCCCGCCGGCGAGCCAGGGCAGCACGGCCTGCACGCGGTCGCTGTAGGCGACCATGAGGCCGTTGGTGACGGCCGCGAGCAGCGCGTTGACGGCGACGCCGGCCAGAATGATCATCACGGGCGAGGAGCCGCCGTCCCAGGCGAACGAATAGATGAGTACGGAAGCGATCACGGCGCCCGCGAAGGCGGCGACAGGCAGCAGATAGCCGAACTGCGGCAGCACGACCATCGCGAGCACGGCGGCCAGCCCGCCGCCCGCGGATACGCCGATGATGCCCGGATCGGCCAGCGGATTGCGCATGACGCCCTGCAGCAGCGCGCCCGCCGCGGCCAGGGCGGCGCCGACGAGCATGCCGGCCAGCACACGCGGCAGCCGCAGATCGAGCAGGATGCGCCGATGGAGCGGATCGCCGCCGCCGGCCAGCGCGTTCCAGAGCTCGCGGAGCCCGATGCGGACCGAGCCTTCGGCCAGCCCGTAGGCTGCTGCGGCGATCAGGAGCAGCGGCGCGGCGATCAGGACGAGCCTGCGGCGGCGGATCAGACGGGCGGCGTCGGTCAAGCCGCCGGTCATGGCGTCAGCTCCAGCTCATGCTGCAGCAGCTCCAGCGCTGCAATCACCCGCGTGCCCGGGTTCGTGCCGAACAGGTCCGCCGGCAGAATCGCGACATGCCCGTGCCGGACGGCGTCGACGCCGTCCCAGGCGCCGTTGCGGCTCATATCCTTCACGAACGAAGACTTCACCGCCTCGGCATCCCCGTGGCTCATGATGAAGATGAACTGCGGATCGGCCTCGACGATGCGCTCCGCGCTCAGCTGCGCGTACTGCGGGAAGCTCTGCAGCGAAGTGAACTTGGCCGCGATGTTGTCCCCGCCGGCCAGCGTCAGCAGATCGCCGCTCAGCGAGTTCGGCAGCGCAGCCATGTTCGCGCCCGGCGCGCCGTACACGAGCAGGACGCGCGGCCGCTCGGCGGGCCGGCGGGCTGCGACGTTCGCGAGGCCCTCGTCGATCTGCGCGACGAGGCCGGCCGCGGCGTCCTCGCGCCGGAGCAGCTCGCCGATCAGGACGACCTCGCGCTTGACGTCCTCGACGGAGTCGGCGCCCGCGAGCACGAGCTTGGCGCCGAGACCTTCGATCGTCGGGATATCCTTCTGGTTCAGCGGATAGTTCCCCAGCACGACATCCGGCTTCGCCAGCGTGATCCGCTCCAGGTCCACCTCGTGGGCGGATCCGACCTGGGGAACGTCTCCGGCCGCGGCGGGGAGCGGATCGGCGCCGGTCGCATTGGGCCTGCCGACCAAGCTGCCGCCCAGCGCGTAGACGATGTCCGCTTCGCCGTTGCCGAGCGCGACGATGCGTGCGGGCGGCTGGGCGAACCGAACCTCCCGCTTGGCGAAGTCATGGACGACGAGCGCAGCCGGACCTTGGTTCGCCGCTTCTCCGGCAGGTGCGGTGCCGCACCCGGTCAGCCATGCCGCGAGGCAGAGCAGCGGAGCGGCCCGTATAGGTATGGACGGTCTCACAAGCAACCTCCTGTGGAATGTTATGGTAAATATATGACGTGTATTCTCAATGATAATGAGAATCATTATTGATGTCAATGATAATTGGTGCTATAATCTGGTAAGCGCGGGTTGAGGTATAACGATGGATGCAACAAATCGAGGAGGGCCGAAGTGTACATAAAGGTTGATATATCAAGGTTTTAGGGAGCCGAACACAGTGTTCCCGAGCCGGATCTGCCCAATGAGGCATTTGTCCGGCTGATACAACGAGAACATTTCTTTTTTTTGTTATTTTAATGAGAATGATAATCAATTAATGGTTATCAGGCAATGAGGAGGGGAATAGATTGTCGCGAAGGCGGCTGGCGGCGTTGTCCGCATTGCTGGTACTCATCGTTGTCTCGGTCTGGCTCCGGCCTGCCGTCGTCCGGGCGGCGGAGGCATTGGCTGACGGCACATATTCGATCGCCTACACCGTGCTGAGAGCGGAGGACGATTCGGCGTCCATCGCCAACGATTACTTTGAGAAGCCGGCCAAGGTGACGGTCGCAGGCGGCGCCATTACCGTGGAGCTGCGCATGAACCACAGCAAATGGATCACCGAATTCAAAGTGCCGTCGGGCGGCAGCTATATCGACGCGGCTGTCGTCGCCAGCGATAAAGCCAAAGATACCCGTACGGTGCGCTTCGCCGTGACGGATCTGTCGGCCCCGCTGGCCGTGAAGATGCATGTGACGGTCGAGGATATCGACTACGATCACGACTACACGGTCCGCTACGCATTCGAGCCCGGCCATGCGAAGCTGCTCGAAGGGACGACGGCGGGCGGCGAACCGGCGGCCACGCAGGCGCCGGCCGCAACCAAGACGCCGACGGGGACGAACACTCCGGTCAAGATGCAGCAGCCGGCGGAGACGCAGGCGTCCGCCGCGCCCCAAGCGCCGGCCGCGACACCAACGCAGGACAAGGCGGCGGCATCGCCGACACCGGCTGCGACTGCTCCCGCGAAGACGCAGCAAGCCGGCGGGGCGTCGGAGAGCGGCGCTTCCGGCGCGCAGGCAAGCGCGGCGCCGCAGCCCGCAGCTTCTCCGGCTGCGGCGGATGGAGAGCTGCAGCCGTCGGCTGACGCCGGCAGCGCCGCGGACCTCGCGCCGCAGCCATCCTCGCTGCCGCCGGAGGAGACCGCCGGGGCTGCGGGCGTCTCCGCCGCAGCGCCAGCCGCGACCGTCGCAGCGGCGGCCTCGCCGTCGCCGACAGCCGCGTCCGACGCGCGCAACGTCTGGATCGCCGTCGGCATCGCGGTGGCAGCCGCGCTGATCGCCGGAAGTCTCGTTTACCGCAGCCGCAACCGCAACACCCGCTGACGTCTTTTCTGCGCCAATTCGATCTTTTACAACTTTTAATCGTATGGAGGAGAATATGAAATTGAATAAAAAGCTGATCAAAATCGTCGCCGTCCTGACGATGGCATTCACGCTGCTGGCTACGATCCGCTGGCCGGCGGCACAGGCGGAATCCGGCTCGGGTGGCGCGGCTTCCGTAAATCCCGCATCCGCTTATCTGGAAGGCAGCTATTCGGTCGCGCTCAGCGTATACAAAGTCGGGGGCGCGACGCCAGAGCCCGAAGAAATACTGACCGAGACGAATGAGAAGTCTGTAGCGGCGGATTATGTGGAGCCGACGGCCACCCTCAATATCGAAGGCGGCGAAGCGTATGCGACGCTGACATTGAAGTCGAGCAGCTTCTATCAATACCTCAAGATCAAGTCCGGCGGCGCTTATCAGGATATATCGCTCGACGTCCCGGCGGATGGAGACCGGAAGACGGTCCGCTTCAAAATCGACGATCCGGCGGCGCGGGTAGATGCCAAGATTCATATCATCGTCCCGTCCATCTCTTATAACGAGAAATATTACATCCAATACGCATTCGACACGTCCGCGATCCCGCTCAAGACGGGCAAATTGCCCGACGGCGTATACAGCTTGGACTTCCAGGCGCTGCACGCCACCAAGGAGCAGCCGTCAAGCATGGACGGCTACTTCCTCGGTCCGAAGCGTCTGGTCGTGCAAGGCGGCAAGAAATATGTGACATTTACCGTCAAAGACAACCTCACGGTCCAGGCGGTAACCTACGGCGCGCAAGGTACGGACCAGTACTACGATACGCTCGTGACGGGCGTCGATCCGGTGAACGATACCCGCACCGTGCAGCTGCAGCTGGACCGCGTCGATCAGACAATCGGCGGACAGGTGCATATCGTCACGAAAAACGGCGACAAGCCTTACGACATGTGGCATGCGATCCGCTTCAAGTTCGATGCGAACAGCATTAAGCGTCTGTCCGGTCCGGCAGAGCCCGTGCTTCGCGATGGCGTGTACAGCATCGGCGTTGCGGCCAAGCATGCGACCAAGGAACAGCTGTCCGGCATGAACGCCTACTTCCTGGAGCCGAAGCGGCTTGCGGTCAAGAGCGGCGTCAAGACGGTCTCATTCACCGTAAAAGACAGCAGCATCGTAAAAAATGTCCAGTATGCGGCGGGCGATGGTTCCTTCGTAGAAGCTGACACGCTGTCGGCGAACGAATCCGCGAATACGCGCATCGTCGAGATTCCCGCAGCTGCATTGCGGAGCGAGCTGAACGGCAAAGTCCATATCGTAATGCCGCTGCAGGGCGGCCAAACATACGACATGTGGCACGACATCCGCTACGCCTTCGACGCGGACAGCATCGGCTATATCAGCCCGCTGCCGGTGGCGAACGGCGAATACGATATCACGCTGGCGAGCTTGCCGGACGAGGCCAAGACGTACTTCAAGAGCGGCGCCTCGCTGAAGGCCGACAACGGCAAGTATCTTGTCACGTTTAAGCTGAATGCCGGAGCCGCGCTCACGAAGCTGCGTCAAGCCGGTTCGTTGAACGATATTCTGCCGTACACGGGCGCCGCGCCTCAAGCAATTGCCGAAGTCCGGACACTGGCGCTCGCAGCATCGTCCGACGTCCAATTCGAGATTCCGGATCTGACGGCGGCTTATACGGGATATGTAAAGGTTGACGGCGAGTCGAGCGAGCGGACATTCGCTTTCCAGCTGCAAGTGACCGAGAAGGAGACACCGGGCAATCCGGGCAACCCTGGCAATCCGGGCGACAACGGCGTTCAGGACGGCTACTATCAAATCTCATATACGATCCTGCACACCAAAGAAGACGCCCCTTCCGTCATGGACGGCTACGTGACGCATCCGGGCGTGCTGCAGGTATCGGGCGGCAGCAAGACGGTATACATCCAACTCCAGCAGAGCAAGGAGATCACGAGCTTCAAGGTTGAGAATGGCGGCTCGCTGGCGGAGGCTTCTACGGCCTACGAGGACAAACAAGCGAATACGCGCTGGGTGCGCTTCCCGGTGGCCGCGCTGAATACGACGCTCAACGGATGGGTTAACGTGAATTGGCCGGCCATGAACTATTATCACAGCTACGACGTGCGGATCAAGCTCGGCAGCGCCGGCGCGGCGACGAGCAATCCGATTCCCGACAGTCCGGTCGGCGGAACGCCGGGCGGCGGCAAGGACGGCACAAAGGGAGACAAGGAGGAGGAAGGCGGCAAGCAGGAGAACGGCGGCAACACGCCTGAAGTGAAGCTGACCGATATCGCCAATCACTGGGCGAAGGACGCGATCGAGCGCGCCGTGAAGCTGGGGATCGTGGGCGGCTACGCGAACGGCACATTTGTGCCCGGCGGCGAGGTGACTCGTGCCGAGTTCACCGCGATGCTCGTCAGAGCGCTCGGACTGGATACCGCTGAGGCCGGCGAACTGACGCTCAAGGATAAGGACCAGGTGCCCGCCTGGGCCAAGGGCTATGTCTCTCTGGCGGTCGCCCGCGGCATCGTCGGCGGGTACGAGGACGGCACCTTCCGCGCGGGTGGCAAGATCAGCCGCGCAGAGCTGACCGTCATGATCGTGCGCGCGCTGGGACTGCCGGTCGAGCAGGCTCCAGAGCTGACCTTCGCAGACGCCGGCGACATTCCTGCCTGGGCGCGGCCGTATGTTGCCGTCGCCTTCAAGGAAGGTCTCGTCTCCGGGCGTGGACAGAACAAGTTCGCTCCCGTAGCGACGGCGACACGCGCCGAAGCCGTGACGCTGGTGCTGAAGCTGCTGGATTACAAGAAGTCATAATTCGGGATGCGCGTTCCGGCGATGCCGGAGCGGGCGCGCCGAGACAAGCGGAGGAGGCCGGCGCCAGCCGGCTTCCTCTTGCGTACGTCAAGGCGGACGCGCGAGAGGGGAGCTCATAGTTGAACAAGCGTAACAGACGGAGTATCGCCGCGCTGATCGTGCTGATCGTGGCGCTGATCCTCGCGGGCTGCGGGAAAGGAAGTGCGGACGGGGGAGATGCCGGAGCCTCGGGAACAGCGGAGACTGCGAGCGCCTACGCATCGTCGGGGGGGCCGGCGGACGGAACCGGCGCGTCGGACGCTGCGCAGGCGCAGCAGCCGCGCATCGTGTCGACGACGGTCGCGATCACGCAGATCGCCGACGCGCTGGGACTGCCGCTGGCGGGCATCCCGACCAGCGCCAAGCAGCTGCCCGCACGCTATGCGGATGTGACCAAGATCGGCAATCCGATGAGCCCGGACATGGAGGTCGTCAAGATGCTGAAGCCGACCGCCGTGCTGTCCGTGACGACGCTCGAATACGATCTGAAGCCCAAGTTCGAGGCGGCAGGCGTACAGGCGGAGTTTCTGGACCTGACCAGCATCGGTCATATGCAGCAGGCGATCGCAGAGCTCGGCGCCAAGTACGGAAGGGAGTCGGAGGCGGCGTCGCTGAACGCCAGGTACGATGCCAAAATTATAGAGGCGGCCGCTTTTGCCGCGGGCAAGCCGTCTCCGAAGGTGCTTATCCTGATGGGGGTGCCGGGCAGCTATCTCGTCGCGACCGAGCGTTCGTACATCGGCGATCTCGTGCGGATCGCCGGAGGCGTCAACGTGGCCCAAGGCGAGAAGGTGGAATATCTGGCCTCCAACACCGAATATTTGCACAGCGCCAACCCCGACGTGATCCTGCGGGCCGCGCACGGGATGCCCGACGAGGTCGTCAAGATGTTCGATCAGGAGTTCAAGAAGAACGATATATGGAAGCACTTCGACGCGGTCAAAAACGGGCGCGTCTACGATCTGGAGGAATCGCTGTTCGGCACGACGGCGAGTCTCGGCGCGGACGACGCGCTGAGCCGGCTGCTGGAGCTGTTGTACCCGTGAGACGGCCATTGCTCTCATATGCCGCCGTCGTCCTGCTCCTGCTCGCCGCCGCTTATGTGTCGGCGACGACGGGCAGCATCAAGCTGGCTCCCGGCCGCCTGCTGCACGGCCTGCTGTTCGGCGGCGACGAGCAGGCCGCCGTCATCCGGGACCTGCGGCTGCCCCGGATCGTCGTGTCCATGCTCGTCGGGGCGGCGCTCGCGGTGTCCGGCGTGCTCCTGCAGGCCGTCATGCGCAACCCGCTCGCCGACGCCGGCGTGATCGGCGTCTCGTCGGGTGCCGGGCTCGTCTCGCTCGTATTCGTCACGGTTTTCCCCGCGCTGTTCTTCTGGCTGCCGGTGTTCGCGTTCCTCGGCGGCGCGCTGGCCTGCGCGCTCGTCTACGCATTGTCGTGGCAATCGGGGCTAAGCCCGATCAGGCTCGTCCTGATCGGCATCGCGGTCAATGCGACGTTCACCGGCCTCGGGCAGTCGTTCAACTACCGCGGCAGCTATGCGGTCACGAGCGTCAACCAGGCGACGACCTCGATCTTCACGCTCAAGACGTGGGACGACGTGCGGTCGATGGCTTTGTACGGGCTCGTCGGTCTGCTGCTCGCCGCGCTGCTGGCTTCATGGTGCAATCTGCTGGCGATGCCGGACCGCACGGCCCGCAATCTGGGGCTGCCCGTCGTCCGGGCGCGGCTGATCGTCTCCGCGGTGGCGGTGCTGCTGGCGGCTTCGGCTACGGCGATCGGGGGGCTCATCGCGTTCGTCGGTCTGCTCGTGCCGCATACGGCGCGCATACTCGTCGGCTCCGACCACCGGACGTTGATTCCGTTCTCCGCGCTTGCCGGGGCGCTCCTGCTGCTGGTCGCGGATACGCTCGGCCGGACGCTGCTCGCGCCGACCGAGATTCCGGCTTCGATTCTGATGACTGTGATCGGCGGGCCGTTTTTTATTTTCCTGCTAAGAAAGAGTGGTCGCATCTATGGAAGCTAAGGGCATCTGCTTCGGCTACGGCAAGCTCACCCAGGAGCTCGCGGACGTGTCGTTGCGGCTCGCGCCGGGACGCGTCACGGCGATCGTCGGGCCCAACGGCAGCGGCAAGTCGACGCTGCTCGGCGTCCTGTCCGGCCATCTCCGGCCGTCGCGCGGAGAGGTCCTCCTGGACGACCGGCCGCTGTCGTCCTACAAGGCCAGAGCGCTCGCCCGCCGGCTGGCTGTCGTGCATCAGATCAACGAGGCGCCCGACGACCTGACGGTCGAGCGGCTGGTCGGCTACGGGCGCCAGCCGTATCGCTCCGCGCTGCGGCGGTCGTCCGAGGACGACGGCGAGGCGGTGGACTGGGCGCTGTCCTGCACCGGTCTGGGGGACCGGCGGGACACCAGGCTCGACCGGCTGTCCGGCGGCGAACGGCAGCGGGCCTGGATCGCCATGGCGCTGGCTCAGCGGACCGGCATCCTGCTGCTCGACGAGCCGACGACGTACCTGGACATGTACCATCAGATCGAGGTGCTGGAGCTGATCCGCCGGCTGAACCGGGAGCAGGGCATGACGATCGGGATGGTGCTGCACGATATCAATCAGGCAATCCGCTACAGCGACGACATCGTCGTGATGCGCAGCGGCCGCGTCGCCGCGTCGGGCGCGTCGGACGAGACGATCGATCCCGCGCTCATGCGGGACGTGTACGGCGTCGAGGTCGTCGTTCGCGAAGATGCGGAGGCGGGGCGGATCGTGCTGCCGCTCGGCATCGCTGCCGGTTCGTGAACGGCGGCCTGCCGGGTGTGCCGGGCGATGCAAACATATAAGAAGACCGGCGCCTTGGCGGGCCGGTCTTCTTGCTGTCTGTTGCCGTTATGCCATATATTCGTAAAAAAGCGGCGTCCGCATGAATCGCTCGACTTCGTCGGGATCGGCCGAGCATGCGCAGCCCAGCAGCAGCTTCATCAGGGCGGCCTCGGACGAGATGCCCTCGAGTGCGAGGCCGCCGGCGGCGGTCAGCAGCGCGGAGGAAGCGTACATATCCCCGGCCGGATTGCGCATCGGCACGAGATAGACCGGCACCCGGCGCTTGCGGCAATACGCGATGAACGCCGCCAGCGAACGGTCCGGCGCGCCCTCGCGTGTGTTGGCGGTGCCGGAATGATACGTGTCGTGCAGCACGGCGCGCGGCGCACGATCGTCCGGCCAGTCGTAGACGCCGTAGTCCAGGCCGGGGTACGGCTTGATGTAGAGGACGGGCGGCCACGCGTCATCCGAAGCAGGCAAAGCGGGCGGCTCCGCCTGCGCGCGGCGCGTGAGCTGGCCGGCTGCCGGGTTGACGGGATGCGGATGCGGCTCGAAGCGGCCGCCGCGCATGTAGCCGAACGGCGCGCCGTAGGGCGCGTCGAACTGGTCGGTGAACGGCAGCGCCTGCGTGATCCGCGTACCCAGGTAGACGACCGATTCGCCGCGGTCGTCTCCGAACAGGGCGAATACGCCGGGCAGGCCGGCGTCCGCGATGAAGTCCGCCGCCGCCGCGAAGTTGGCGAGGCCGTTGCTCCGCGGATCGTCCAGCGGATAGTTGGCGGCCGTCAGGACGACGGGGATCGGCGCGTCGCAGCACAGATAGGACAGCATCGCCGCGGAGAACGACAGCGTGTCGGAGCCGTGTGTGACGACGATGCCGTCGTAGCCCTGGCCGAAGGCGTCGCGGATCGAGCGCGCGAGCAGCGTCCAGTCGGCCGGCACCAGATTCTCGCTGAGCAGGTTGCAGGGCTGCGCCGTATCGAATGTATAGCCGGGCGTTCCCGATATTTGGGCATACTGCTCCATAAGGAAGTAGGAGCCGGTCGTATCGACGTCAATGCCGTACGCGCCGCGCCGACTGCCGATGGTGCCGCCGGTGAAGAGCACGAGAATGTTAGCTGGCAAAGGGAAAGACATCCTTTCTTGTGGTCGTATCGCGTGACAAGGTTGTAAAGTTTGCATCATGCAGGCGATTGCACGCGATATCGTGCGATAACTGCAAATATGCAGTTATCGACGACGAAGTGCGCGTGATGATCGGAGATAGCTGCAAATACGCAGCTAAATCGCCGATAAACAGGCCGAGTCTGGCGAGATAGGGACAATTAAATGCTTTTTTGCAGTTATCCCGCTACGTCGGGCACGAATAGCCGATATTAACTGCATTTTAACATTTAAATATGTTCGGACAATCCCGACTCTATGCGATTCAGTGTGAATGTGCTCGGCCTTGGTGGGACGAAGCGAATGTGGTGGGCCGACCCGGATCTGCGCGGGCCGCAGCGAATATGCCCGGCCGACCCGGATCTGCGCGGGCCGTAGCGAATATGCCCGGCCGACCCGGATCTGCGCGGGCCGTAGCGAATATGCCCGGCCGACCCGGATCTGCGCGGGCCGCAGCGAATATGCCCGGCCGACCCGGATCTGCGCGGGCCGTAGCGAATATGCCCAGTCGACCCGGACCTGCGCGGGACGAAGCGAATGTGCCCGGCCGACCCCGACTCTGCGCGGGACGAAGCGAATATGCCCGGCCGACCCGGATCTGCGCGGGCCGCAGCGAATACTGCCCGGCCGCCCCGGATCTGCGCGGGCCGGGGCGGGGCCCTTGAGCCCCGCCGGTCCTATCAGAAGCTGGCCCATATGTCCGCCAGCGGGATATCGGCGCGGGCCATGACTTCGTCCGCGGCGCCGTAGTACATGCGCACTGTGTCGCCGGCCAGAATCGCGCCGCAGGAGAACACGACCTTGCCGAAAAAACCGTTGACCTCATAGTCGGCTTCGGGGGCCAGGAGCGGCACGCGCGAACGGGCAAGCACGCGGGCAGGGTCGTCCAGGTCCAGCAGGGCCGCGCCCATGCAGTAACGGCTATCTGCGTCGGCGCCGTGATAGAGGACGAGCCAGCCGCGGTCGGTCCGGATCGGCACTGCGCCGCCGCCGATGCGGCCGCCGTCCCACAGTCCAGGCCGGAGCCCCATCAGGTAGCGGTGTCCGCCCCAATGCAGCAAGTCTGGCGACTCCGCGATCCACATCTCTGGCGCGCCGATCGACCTCGGCACCGGGCGGTGGAGCATGTAGTATTTGCCGCCGATCCGCTCGGGGAAGAACATCGCGTCCTTGTTCTCCGGCGGCAGAATCATGCCCGACCGCTCGAAGTCGACGAAGTCCCGCGTCTTCGCCAGACCGACGCCGACGCCGCGCGAGCTGACCGCGCTATAAGTGATATAATACGTATCTTCCAGTTGGGTGATGCGGGGGTCTTCAATCCCCCAAGCTTCGGCTTCGCCGGTCGGGAACATCGCGGGCCGCTCGTCCACGACGAAGCGCTCGCCGTCCAGGCTGCGGGCGATGCGGAGATGGGACATCGACGTCAGGTAGGCATAGGAGCCGTCGTACCATTTGATGACGCGGGAGTCGGAGAAGTCGTAGTTCGGATCGTCCGCGAGCAGGCGGACCAGCTCGAGCTCGGTGCCTTGCTCGCTTAGCATCGGCACCAGGACGGCGCCGGACTCCGGCTGGAGCGGCATCTCGGCCACGCGCAGCAGCAGTATCGTCTCGTCGCCCAGCACGGCGACGCCGGCATTGAAGGCGCCGACCGCCTGGAAGTCGGGCCGGGAAGGCTTGACGTGACCGACCGTTACGACAGGACCGCCCGCCATTCGAATAACTGACATTTGACGCTCACCCCGTTTGCATCTTATTCTAACCCCATACTACTTTACAAGTACCCATTCTCCAAGCCGAGGGACCGATCAGATGGAACATACGCAAGCAAGCTGCAAAGAGATCGTCGAAGTCTGCCTGCTGGCCGGCAAGATCATGCTGGAGAACGGCGGAGAAACCTATCGTGTGGAAGATACGATGATGCGCATCGCTTATGCCTATGGCGCGGAGGGACCGCAGAGCTTCGTTATGCCGACGGGCATTATGTTCGCGATCGAGGGCACGGAGACGACGACGCGGCTCGTCCGCATCTCGCAGCGCTCGACGAACCTGAGCAAGGTGACGACGGTGAACGATATCTCCAGACGCATCGCGGGCGGGCTGCTGTCGCCGGTGGAGGCGAAGAGGCTGTTGCGCGAGACGGAATGCGCGGCGCCCGTCTATCCGCTCAAGATTCAGCTGATTCTGGCGGCGCTGGCGAGCGGCTGCTTCCTGATCCTGTACGAGGGGGTCTGGTCGGATATGCCGGCGGCCATGCTGTGCGGCGGGACGGGCTTCTGGCTGCTGGGCCGGATGGCGCGCCTCAGCTCGATCCGGCTGTTCGGGGAGCTGATGGCGGCGCTCGCGGTCGGATTGCTGTCCTATCTGGTCGTGCGTCTG
Source organism: Cohnella sp. 56 (assembly GCF_037963805.1). Lineage (NCBI taxonomy): Bacteria > Bacillati > Bacillota > Bacilli > Caryophanales > Paenibacillaceae > Cohnella > Cohnella sp. 56. The sequence continues at coordinate 209,184 of NZ_JAZDQE010000003.1, forward strand.
GGCATCGGTGAGCAGCAGAGCACGATCATGATCGCGTCGGTCATGCCGCTCGTGCCGGGTCTGCTGATCACCAACGCGGTGCGCGATTTGATGGCCGGCCATCTCGTATCTGGCATATCCAAGGGCGCGGAGGCGTTTCTGACGGCCTTCGCCATCGGCGCGGGCATCGGAATCGCGCTCACGCTGAACGGTTAGGAGGCGGGGACGAATATGATAACGGACTACATCGCGCAATCCGCCGCCAGCTTCGTGGGGACGGCCTGCTTCGGCGTCATCTTCCAGATCCCGCGGCGCAGTCTCCTCCAGTGCGGCCTGGCGGGGATGATCGGCTGGCTCGTCTACTACGGACTCATACAGGCCGACGCGGATGCGATCGCTGCGACCTGGACCTCCGCCGTGCTGATCGGGCTCATCGCCCACTATCTGGCGATCCGCTTCAAGGTGCCGGTCACCGTGTTCAGCGTATCCGGCATCATCCCGCTCGTGCCGGGCGGCATGGCGTACGATGCGATGCTGAACGTCGTGCAGAACGACTATCAGTCCGCAGTGCAGCTGGGCGCCAAGGCGTTCATGCTGTCTGGGGCGATCGCGGTGGGCCTCGTGTTCTCCGAGGTCATCAATCAGTTGGTCAAAAAGATACGAACGCGCGCGGCATAGGCTGAGCACTCCGCTACGGGTGGTGAGCGGCGTAAGTGAGCCGGCATAAATGCAACGGGCATCGCCAAGGACGGCGATGCCCGTTGCATTGTCCGGTGCGAGGAGCAGGCCCAGTTGAGTTGTGCGATAGTATCGCATAACGGACGCAGAAATGCGGCCCAGAGGCCGAGTTGTGCGATAGTATCGCATAACGGACGCAGAAATGCGGCCCAGAGAGCGAATTGTGCGACAGTATCGCATAACGGACGCAGAAATGCGGCGCAGAGGCCGAGTTGTGCGATAGTATCGCATAACGGACGCAGAAATGCGGTACAGAGGCCGAGTTGTGCGACAGTATCGCATAACGGACGCAGAAATGCGGCACAGAGAGCGAATTGTGCGACAGTATCGCATAACGGACACAGGAATGCGGCGCAGAGGCCGAGTTGTGCGACAGTATCGCATAACGGACGCAGAAATGCGGCAAAGAGAGCGAGTTGTGCGATAGTATCGCATAACGGACGCAGAAATGCGGCAAAGAGAGCGAGTTGTGCGACAGTATCGCATAACGGACGCAGAAATGCGGCGCAGAGGCCGAGTTGTGCGACAGTATCGCATAACGGACGCAGAAATGCGGCGCAGAGGCCGAGTTGTGCGACAGTATCGCATAACGGACGCAGAAATGCGGCCAAGAGGCCGAGTTGTGCGATAGTATCGCATAACGGAAGCAGAAATGCGGCGCGGGGACGCGGTTTAGATCGGCAGTCTGATCTCGACGCGGGTTCCCTGGCCGAGTGTGCTCTTGTAGCGGATCGAGCCTTTGTGGCCGGACAGGATCTGCTGGCTGACCATCAGGCCGAGACCGTGACCGGTCGCTTTGTTGGAGTAAAACGGCTCGCCGAGATGCTTGAGCTCCTCTTCGGATATGCCAAAGCCTTCGTCCTCGATGGCGATGAGTACGGCTGCAGCGCCGTTCACGGGCACCGTGGCGGCAGCATGATGTCCGGCATATCCCGCCTCGCCTTGCGCCATACTCCCCTCGTCTGCCTTACTTTTTGCGACACGCTCGTCCCCCGCCCCGCCATCCGGCAGTCGGCCTGCCGCCGCTTCACTCTCCGCCGCTTCGACTTCGGCGGCCTGTGCCGGGTATTCCTCCGAGATGCCGATCCGCAGCGTACCGCCTTCGGGCATGGCTTCCATCCCGTTTTTGAGCACGTTGAGCAGCACTTGCTTGAGCTGGTTGGGCTCCCCGTTCAGCAGGGGCAGCGAGTCCGGCTGGCTCAGCTCGAACTGTACGTTGTTCATCAGCGCCTGGGCTTCGAGGAGAGACATCGTCTCCTTCATGATGGACCGGATGTCGACGAGCTGGTAGCGCACCGCCTGCGGCTTGGACAGAACGAGGAATTCGCCGACGATGAAGTTGATGCGGTCGAGCTCCGCCAGCATCGTGTCCAGATGGTGAGCCGTGATGCGGCCCGTCTGCTGCTGGAGCTGCACGAAGCCCCGCAGCGTCGTGAGCGGATTGCGTATCTCATGCGCGACGCCGGCTGCGAGCTGTCCGACCATGGACAGCTTCTCCGAGCGACGCAGCATCTCCTCGGTATGCTTGCGCTCGGTGATGTTCCGCGAGATCGAGGCGATGCCGACGACGGACCCGCTCTCGTCCCGGACGGGAGAGATCGTGATGCTGACGTCGATCAGCGATCCGTCCTTGCGATAGCGGACCGTCTCGTAGTCCGCCACCGCGCCGCCGTTCACCACCGACTTCATGATCTGCTCGAACGCCGCCTGCTGGTCCTCGGGCACTTCGGGCAGCCGCCGGCCCAGCGCCTCTGCGGCGGTCCAGCCGTACATCCGCTCGAACGCCGCATTGAGCTGCATCAGCTGCCCGGCGGGATCGGCCACATGGATGGCATCCGAGCTGTGATGCACGAACGACTCCAGATATTGCTTGGTGCTCCGCAGCTCCTCGGCCGCATCCCGCAGCCGGTTCGTATAGGAGCTGAGATTGCCCGCCATCGTGTTCACCCGGTCGGACAGCCGCCCCAGCTCGTCGTTGCTCGTCACGGGCAACGGCTCGTCGAAGCTGCCTTCCGCCACCGCATTGACTTTGCGCAATATCTGCCGCACCGGACGGATCATCAGCCCGGCCAGCCAATAGCTGGTCACGACTGTGAGCGCGAGCAGCGCGAGTCCGATACCCACATTGAGCAGCAATCGGCGGTTCAGATCCGCGCTCATCGCCGAGCGGTCGAAGCTGACGCTGACGATGTAGTCCTGATCGCCATGAATGGGAATATAGCTCCTGAGGATGCTCTTGCCGCCGGACTTCAGTCCGGCGGTGACGGTGTCTCCCGAAGTGATCGCTTCGTTGACATGTTCCACATCGGCATCGTCCTTGTAATTATAGGTGCCGAATACGATGTCGCGGACGTCCAGATTGTAGATGGGTTTGCCTTTTTTAATCTTGATGATGGGCGCCTTGCCGAAGAAGTTCGGATCGATGCCCGTGATCTCCAGAATGTCCGGATTGTCCGCCAGCAGCTGCTTGACCAGCCTCTCCGTACCGAACGTATCCTTGAATTTCAGGAACATGTCGCCTCTCATGAACGGGTTGATCATATAATTCGTCGTGCCGTCGTAATACTCCCCCCATTTGAGAATCTTATCGGGATCGGATGTGGCATAGTTGAACGGGCCCGACCAGAAGTTTTTCATTGCCTTGCCCTGCTTGACGGTGACAGGCTCGCGCGCCAGCAGCTGCTGGAACGCCTTGTACCAATAGTCCATCGTCCGCGAGCCCAGATTGAGCTCGTCCTGCTCGGAGGAACGCTTGACGACGATGTCGTCGGACGTCTTGACCCACAGCGATATGCCTTCCAGACCGAGCTTGTCGGACAGCGCGACGAGCTCCTCGTTCTTGACGTTCGCGATATCGGGATCGAGCGAGCTCTGAATCGCGATCGATGCGGCGAGCAGCTTCTGTTCCTGCGCCCGCTCCAGCTGTTTGAGCGCATTCTCCGAGGATTTGATCGATTCGCCGATCTGCTTGGAGATAATCTCCATGCGGCCGATCACCTCCTCCTGCATGCCCGATTTGGACCAGAAGTAGGAGATGGACACGTTCATCATGAGAATCGCCGCGACCAGGAGGGACAGGCACAGCGTTAGTTTAAGCTTTATGGACAAGGCGGGAAGCCTCCTATGATGTAAGACTGGACGTGGATGTCGCGACCTGCCGGTGACGACAAGCCAGAATTATTAATTCTGTGCGCCCGCGCATATTCCTGCCGAATTCCGTCGACGACGAGGAATTTGTCGATGCAATAGAATAAATATTTATTGAATTACGATAAATTTTCAGTTAAATTAATTTGAGGAATCATTTGGATCCAAGTGATGAGGGGGCTGCTGCTGCATGATTTTGGGAATGGGCGTCTTCGGAAAGGGAAAGCGGGCGTATCGTGCGCCGGGGCGCGGGCGCGTCCGTCATGCGTTCGCGCAGCTGGTTCGTTTCGGCTGGCAGCAGGCGCTGTCCTGCGTATTTCCCGTCGTCATCTTCTCTTCGCTGGCGCTGACGCAGCTCGTGCCTCTGCCATGGATTCCCCGTTACGACTGGCTGCTGGTCATCTGTCTGTCCATGCAGGCGTGGATGCTGCGCACCGGGCTTGAGACGCGCGACGAGCTGAAGGTGATCACCGTGTTCCACTTGATCGGGCTGGCGCTGGAATTGTTCAAGGTGCACATGGGGTCCTGGGCGTATCCGGAGGCGGGATGGTCGAAGATTGGAGGCGTCCCGCTCTACAGCGGTTTTATGTATGCCAGCGTGGCCAGCTATCTCTGCCAAGCCTGGAGGAGACTCGCGGTCGAGCTGGTTCGGTGGCCTTCGTTCTGGCTGGTCGCCCCGCTCGCCGCTGCCATTTATCTGAATTTTTTTGTCCACCATTATTGGATCGATATTCGCTGGTGGCTGTCGGCGCTCGTGCTGCTCGTATTTTGGCGGACCTGGGTTACCTTCGAGGTAGGGCGTCAACGCTATCGGATGCCGCTGGCGCTGTCCTTCGTATTGATCGGTTTCTTCATATGGATAGCGGAAAATGTGGCGACTTTTTTTGGCGCGTGGCAATACCCGGATCAGTCTGCATCCTGGCGATTCGTCCACTTCGGCAAAGTAAGCTCGTGGCTGCTGCTCGTCATCGTCAGCTTCCTGATCGTAGCGACGTTAAAGCGGGTGAAGGGCCGGCACACGCCCCGGTCCTGACAAACGAGCGCAGCCTCAAAAAGTTAAAGCGTTTAAACTTTTGTGTTGCGTCCGGATCGCTTCTTGAAGTAGAATAGCGTTATTAAAGTTAAAGCGCTTAAACATTCGGCGTGCGGTTTCGGTCCGTGTTCGATTTGTGTTCAGAGAGGGGGACAGCGGCTTGAAAGTCAGCATCTTCGACGTCGCCCGCCAGTCGGGCTTGTCCGTGGTCACCGTGTCCCGTGTCATCAACAACGCGCCGTCCGTGCGGGCGAAAAACCGCGACAAGGTGCTGCAGGCGATGAAGGAGCTCGGCTACCATCCGAGCGCCGCCGCACGCAGTCTGGCCAGAGGACGGACCGGGATCATCGGACTGATCTTGGCGACGCTGCAGGATTCGTTGTTTGACGCAATCGTCAAGGAGATCAGCGACAGGCTGGCCGAGCACGGCTACTTTCTCGCACTGACCGTCGATACGGGAGCGAACGGCGGAGCGGGCAGGCTGATCTATGAGGAGGATCGCGTCGACGGCGTCATCGTGCTGTCGCCGATGCAGGAGGACGGCTACGAGCAGGAATTGCTGCAAAAGCGGATTCCGTACGTCCTGGTGGACAATCAACAGCCGTCTCCGACCGCGCCGTCCGTGGTCGTGAACAATGACAAGGGCGGCTACGAGGCGGCGCGGCATCTGATCTCGCTCGGACATCGGCATATCGCGCATGTGGCCGGTCCGCCCGAATTCCTGAGCAGCATGGAGCGGGAGCGCGGGTTCGTCCGGGCGCTCGACGAGGCGGGGCTCGAGCCGTGGCGAATCGAGCGGGGCGGGTTCGATACCGAGACGGGGTACCGCGTCGCCTCGTCCTGGATCGCTGCCGGGGAGCTCCCCGGCGCCGTATTCGCGGCGGACGACCATGTGGCGCTGGGCATCATCGACGCCTGCAAAAACGCCGGCCTCCGCGTGCCGCGCGATCTGTCGGTCGTCGGCTTCGACGACCAGTTCCTCGCGACGGCGCTGCGGCCGGCGCTGACGACGGTCCGGCAGCCTGCGGACCAGATCGCCCGCAGGGCCGTAGAGCTGCTGCTCGCGGCCATCGGTGGAGAGACGCACGAAGGCAGCGCCGTACAGGTCGATCCCGAGCTCGTCGTCAGGGAATCGACGGCGCCGCCGCCGGCGGCGGAAGCAAATGACTTGACGAAGGAGGGTGAGCGGTCATGAAGTATTATCTGGGCGTCGACGGCGGCGGCAGCAAGACGTATGTGCTGATCGCGGACGAGCTGGGCAGAATCGTCGGTAAAGGGCGCAGCGGCAACGGCAATCATCAAGTCGACCGCGAGGGGGCGCGCCGCAACATTCGCGAAGCCGTGGACATGGCGATGGCTGATGCGGAGCTGACGCGGGAGCAGATCGCATTCGCCTGCTTCGGATTGGCGGGCGCGGACCGGGAGGCGGACTACCGCATCCTGCGGCCGATGATCGCCGAGCTGGGCTTCGCCCGGCACGACATTCACTGCGATACGATCATCGCGATGCGGGCGGGCACCGATCGGCCATACGGCGTCGTGCTCATCTGCGGCAGCGGCACGAACAGCGCGGGCCGCAGTCCGGCGGGAGAGAGCTTGCAGGTGGGCGGCTTCACCTACGCCACGGGCGACTTCGGCGGCGGCGGCGCGCTGGCGGTCGAAGCCTTCCGCGCGGTCATCCGCGCATGGGACGGCCGCGAGCCACAGACGGCGCTGACGCCGCTCGTGCTGGCGGAGATGGGGTATGCGTCCGTCGCGGAGATGTTCGACGATTGTCTGGACCGCGACCGGCAACCGCCGCTCGGCCTGGCCAAGCTGCTGTTCGAGGCGGCGGCGGGCGGAGATGCGGCCGCAATCGATATCTTGCGCAGACAGGGCGAGGAGCTGGGCAAGCAAGCGTCGGCGGTCATTCGCCGGCTGGGCATGGAGCAGGAGACGTTCGACGTCGTCATGGCAGGCAGCATCTTGACGCGCGGCCAAGGGGACTACGTGCATGCGGAGATCCGCCGGGCGGTGGCGGCGGCCGCGCCGAACGCGGCGGTGAAGAAGCTGGCGGTCGAGCCGGTCGTAGGCGCGCTGTGGATGGCGTACGAGGCGGACGGCCCGCTGCCGCGGCAGGCATACGAGACATTGAAGGACGCTGCGGAATTCGAAGCGATCTGAACCTGAACCGATAACAGGAGGATGAAGAACATGGCACAAGGCTTGAAGGTAGCCGTCATCGGCGGTGGCTCCTCATATACGCCCGAGATTGTGGAGGGCTTCATCAAGCGGTACGATCAGCTCCCGATCCGGGAGCTGTGGCTCGTCGATATCGAAGCGGGCAGGCACAAGCTGGAGATCGTCGGCGCGCTCGCGCAGCGCATGGTCGCGCGCTCGGGGCTCCCGATCTCGGTCCATCTGACGCTGAACCGGCGCGAGGCGATCGCGGGCGCCGACTTCGTATCGACGCAGATGCGCGTAGGCCTGCTCGAAGCGCGCAAGTGGGACGAGCATATCCCGAACCAGCACGGCGTCATCGGCCAGGAGACGACAGGCCCGGGCGGCATGATGAAGGCGCTGCGCACGATTCCCGCGCTGCTCGACATCTGCCGCGACATCGAGGAGCTGGCGCCGAATGCCTGGCTGCTCAACTTCACCAATCCTGCGGGCATGGTCACCGAGGCGATCCGCCGCTACTCCAAGGTGCGCAGCATCGGGCTGTGCAATGCGCCGATCGGCCTGACCAAGTGGCTCAGCGCCAAATACGACGCGCCCGCCTCGCGCATTTATACGGAATTCGTCGGTCTCAATCATCTGCATTGGGTGACGCGGATCGAGGTCGAAGGCATCGACCGGCTGCCGGAGCTGCTCGACAAGCGCGAGGAATACTCGGGCAAAAACGTGCCGGCTTCCGAATGGGACCCGGATTTCCTCCGCTCGCTGGGCGGCTTCCCCTCGTATTACTTGAAGTACTTCTACATGACCGACGTCATGCTCGCGGAACAGCTGGAGTCGCTGAAGAGCGGCGGTACGAGAGCCGAGGTCGTGAAGAAGGTCGAGGACGAGCTGTTCGAGCTGTACAAGGACCCGAATCTGCAGGAGAAGCCCAAGCAGCTCGAGAAGCGCGGCGGCGCCTTCTATTCGGAGGCGGCGGTTAACCTGATGGAGTCGCTGTACGGCGACAAGCGCGACATTCAGACGCTGAACGTGCCGAACGGCGGCACGCTGGATTTCCTGCCGCCGGACGCGTGCATCGAGGTGAACTGCGTCGTGACGGGCCAGGGACCGCTGGCTCTGCCGGTGACGAAGGTGCCCGAGCAGGCGAAGGGGCTCATCCAGGCCGTCAAAACGTATGAGCGGCTGACGATCCGCGCTGCGGTGGAAGGCGATCGGGACCTCGCCCTGCAGGCGATGGCCGCGCATCCGCTCGTGCCGTCCGTCGGCGTCGCCAAGCAGCTGCTCGGCGAGATGCTGGAGAAGAACCGGCCTTATCTGCCTGCTTTTTTTAGCTAAGGGTCAAGGGCGCGGCATAAGCGGCATAAGAAAAGCCATGATGATGTGAGGGAATTCCCTTTGCATCGTCATGGCCTTTTGTTTGTTTCCGGCGGCCTCGATCAGTCGAGGTCGATGCGGATGGCGGTTTTGTCGTCCGATATTTTGAGGCGGGTGTACAGGGCTTGCCGGGATTCGTCGAGTTCGTTGGCTACGAGCCACTCGGCATAGCCTTGCAGTCCTTTTTGTTCGATGAGTGCGACCATGTCCGCCATCGGGGGGGACGGATGGCCGGCTTTGCGCGGCAGGAAGAGGCCGTCTGTGATGAGGTACAGCGTGCGCAGCTGAATCCGGTTGAGCATGCCATGCTCTACGTAGTTCGCCAGCATCGGGTCTCCGTTCAGAATGCCGTAGCCGCCGGTCGTGTTCGTCAGCAGCCGGTTTTGGCTGATCGCCTGGAATGCCCGTTCGCGGGTTTGCTTGGGGGTCAGTCCCTCCGCGAGGCATTGCTCCCACAGCAGCCGGGTTTTTTCGTCGAAATGGTCGACCTGATCGTGCGTCACCGTCCGCACTGTACCGTCGTTGTAGACGGCTACGATCATGCAGTCGCCCGTCTGCGCGTATTCGATCTGGTACTCGCCGATGCGCACGACCGCGAGCCCGGTCGCCCACAGAATCCGCTTGTCCTCCACATCTACGCCCTGCTCGCGCATCATGGCGCGAATTCGTTCGTTCGCCCGCACGGCGTGCTTCCGCAGCGACAGACCGGCCGTCTCGTCGTCCAGCGACTCGAAATATTGCTGCACGCTGTGCGAGGCGAGATAACCGCCCGTCTCTACGCCGGGCCGGCTCGCTTCGGAGGTCGCGCCGTCCATCACGCCGTATATGCGGTACTTGTCGTTGACGACAGATGCGTCCTCGTTCCATTCGTTGCAGCCTTGTATCGATATTTGCTCTATTTTCATTCGTTACCCTCCCATTGCCGTGCGATTAAAGCCCGATGTCGACGGAACTGTCCGGGTACGTCTCCAGCTTCTCTTGTTCATCGGTGTAGCTGCGCCAGCGGCGCTCGTCGTCCGCCTCCGCCGGCTTGACCGCCAGCCGCTCGGCGATCTGCATGACCGCCGTCTCCCGCTCCGTCAGGTCACCGGACCGGAGCAGGCTGTCCGCGATGTCGGCCCGCGCCGGAATGAGCGATGCCGCATGCAGCAGCTCCGTCTGCACCTGCTCATCCAGCAGGTAGCGGATCGCCTGCCGCGACAGCGCCTCCTCGCGCGCGTCCGACGTCATCACCGCGAACCCCCGCGCATCCAGCAGCAGTCCGCCGTCGCGTTCGTCCTGCGGCAGCGCCGCAATATCGAAGTCGAATTTGCCGCCGATATACTTTTCCAGCACGGCCCGCTTCTGAGAGGAGCTGATCAGCATCCCCGCCTTGCCGTAAATAAACTGACTCTCCGCCAGCTCATGCTGCAGCGGGGGCGTCATTCGGGATACGTCCACATAATCCCGCCAGCGTCCGAAGCTGCCGAGCAGCCGCTCGCTGTCCCATGACCCGGTGCCTGCGTCGTAGGCGGCGTTCATATGCACCCATGCCATACTCGGATCGGCTACCAGTCCCCAAATATCCGTTTTGCCGTCCTGGTCGACATCCTTGACGATTTTGCCGCCGGCACGCTTGATCGCGGCCCAGTCCGCAGGCGGCTGCCCCGCATTGGCTGTGTGAAACAAATTGCGATTGCTGTACACCACCGGCACGCTGCCGCCGATCGGCACCGCCCACTGCTGCCCGTCGTAGGAGAAGGCGGCTGTGAACGGCTCGCCGATGCGGTCGGCGTACGCCGCCGTCGCCGGATCGACCGGCCGGACGATGCCCCGCTGCACCAGCTGCGCGACACCGTAGGTGCTGCCGATCTCGGCGATGTGGGGCGCCGCATTCGCGGAGATCGCCTTCAGCAGCTCCTCGTACAAGGCGTTCCAGCTTCGGAAGCTGCGTATATTGAGGTTCAGGCCCGGATTTTGCTTTTCATAGCGTTCCAGGAAAGGCATCAGCTCTTCGTCGTACAGCCATACGTTCATGGACGTCGATTCGCCGTTCTCCCGGCCCTGGCTGGGCGGAGAGCCCGACCAGAAGATCATCGCCGCGATCAGACAGCCGGCACAGAGCAGGAATCCCGTAAGCATACCTAATCGCCTTTTCATTGCGTTTCCCCTAACGTTCGTATTCGTCTCGTTATGGAGATCAGTATACCTTACCTGCCCCGGTCGAAACCAAGCCCGGCTGCCGGAACGCGCCCGCCGTTATACCTTTAATTCCTTGCGTCCGGACACGAAGTAGGCGATCAGCAGCGAGACCAGCGTCGTCAGCGACAGGATCGAAGCGAGCGCTGCGCCCGTACCGTAGTTCGAGGTGAACACCTCGCTGTAGATCGTCACCGAGATCGTCGCCGTGGCGCCGTAGTACAGCACGATCGTCGAGCTCAGCTCGTTGATCGTCGTCACCCAGCTCAGGATGCCGCCCGAGGCCACGCCCGGCGCCATCAGCCGCGCCGTCGTCTTGAAGAACGTCTTGGCCGGCGGCACGCCGAGACTGATGGACGCCTCCTCGACGCTGCGGTCGAGCTGGGTCAGAATCGCGGTGCTGGAGCGGATCGTATACGGAATTTTGCGCACGATATAGGCGATGACCAGAATGATCCAGGTGCCGGTCAGCACGAGCGGCGGCTTGTTGAACGCGATGATCAGGCTGATGCCGAGCACCGTGCCGGGCATGACGTACGGCAGCATGATGACGCCGTCCATGATCGCGGTGAGCTTGGACTTGCGGCGCACGAGCACGTAGGAGATCAGCATGCCGAGCACGATCATGATGACGATCGCGATGATCGAATACGTATACGTGTGCAGGATCGCCCTGGGCACGCGGAACAGAATCTCCCGGTAGCTCTCGAGGCTGAAGCCGCGCTGGAATACCGGCCCCTTCTTTTTGATGAACGAGGTGACGATGATCGTCGCCTGCGGGATGATCGAGACACAGACGACGGCCAGCGCCGCCAGTGTCAGCAGCGCCTTGGGCACGGGGCCGAGCTGCTTCACGGTCGGGGTGCGCATGCCCGACATCGCATAATTTTTGCGGGAGACGATATACCTCTGCACGAACAGGATGGAGGTCGTGCACAGGATCAGGATCACGCTCAGCGTGCTCGCCATCGCCGCATTGCCGCCCAGCTCGCTGATGAATTGGTCGTAGGCGAGCACCGGCAGCGTCTTGTAGCCTTGGCCGATCAGCATCGGCGTGCCGAAGTCGGCGAACGAAGCCATGAATACCATCAGCATGCCCGCGGACAGCGTCGGGAAAATCAGCGGCAGCGTCACGGTACGCAGTCTGCGCCAGGCCGACATGCCGAGGCTTTGCGACGCTTCCTCGAGGGAGCTGTCGATCGTCTTGAGCGCGCCCGATACGTACAGGTAGATATGCGGATACAATTGCAGCGTGAATACGAATACGATGCCGTGCATGCCGTAGATCGAGTTTATATGAAGGCCGATATCCTTCAGAAAGTTCGTGATGAAGCCGTTGTTGCCGAGCATCAGAATCCAGGAGTAGGCGCCGATGAACGGCGGCGAGATGAGCGACATAATAATCAGGATATGGATGAGTCCCTTGAAACGGATATTGTAGCGCGTCGTAATGTACGCCATCGGCACGCCGATCAGCGTCGCGAACAGCATGGCGAGTCCCGATACGGTGAAGCTGTGCCACAGCGCCCTGCGATAGTAGAGCAGGCGGCCGAAGTCATAGTAGTTCGCCAGCGTGAACTTGCCGTCTTCATTGAACAAACTCGTACCCATCAAGGAAAATAGCGGATAGATGACGAACAGCAGCAGAAAGGCGTAAGCGAACAACGTCACCCAGGTCCAGAAATCCCAGACGCGCAGACTAAGCCGTTTCCAAACCTGACTTTGCAGCGATGCTGTTTGCACTGTACACAACCTCCTTGCCGGTCGAATCGAAAATAACCGCCTTGGCGAGCTGGAGGTCGACGTATACGCGCTGTGCCTCCTGATGCATCAGATGGGGCGCGATCGCATATTCCGTCGCCTCGATCGTCTGGCCGTCGGCCAGCTCGATCGCGTAGCTGATTTTTTCGCCCAGATAAGTGACCGATTTGACGCGCCCCTCCAGGTCGCTGCCGTTCTGCCGGCTCAGCGAGATGCGGACATTTTCCGGACGTACGGAGATCAGCGCTTCGCCCTCGTAAGGTACCGTGAGCGGCGTCTGGTACGAGGTCCGGAGCAGCTCGATCGTGCCTTCGGACGCAGCCGCGTTCGGACGGGAGATCGTGCCCCGCACGAAGTTGGTGGTGCCGATGAAGCTCGCGACGAACCGGTTGCGAGGATACGAATAGATCTCATGCGGCCGGCCGATCTGCTGCACGATGCCGTCGCTGAGCACGGCGATGCGATCCGATACGGCGAGCGCCTCCTCCTGATCGTGCGTGACATAGATAGTCGTAATGTTCAGTTCCTTTTGCAGCTTGCGAATGTCCGACCGCATCTTGATCCGCAGCTTGGCGTCCAGATTGGACAGCGGTTCGTCCATCAGCAGCAGGCTCGGCCGGATGACGATCGCTCTGGCGAGCGCGATCCGCTGCTGCTGGCCGCCGCTCATATTGGAGGGCACGCGGTCGCGCAGATGCGACAGCTCGACCATCTGCAGCGCTTCCATGACGCGCTCCTCGATTTCCTTCTTTTTCACCTTGCGGGCCTTGAGGCCGTACGCCACATTCTCGAATACGGTCATATGCGGGAATATCGCGTAATTTTGAAACACCATCCCGATATCGCGGTTATGCGTCGGAACGTCGTTGATCAGCCGGTCTCCGAAGTACAGATTGCCTTCCTCTTGCTTGTAAAAGCCGGCGATCGTACGCAGCAGCGTCGTCTTGCCGCAGCCGCTCGGGCCGAGCAGGGTGAAAAACTCGCCTTCCCCGATCGTAATATGGGCGTCGTTGACGGCCTTGTTCTGTCCGAAATATTTCGTTACGTGATCCAGCACGATTTTTTGCATGATTTATACCCTCCTGAACAGGAAAGGGAGGCATTCCCGATTCGCCGCGCGCGCAGGCTGCCTCCCGATCCGCTATCGATTATTCGGCTCCGATCAGAATGTTGTTGAAGTGCTTCATCACGGCGTCCTTGTTCGTCGACGCCCAGTCGAAGTCATAGTCTACCAGCTTGAGATCCTTGGAAGCCGGGATGCCCGACGCTTCCGCCGCGTCCGTACGCACCGGACGACGCTTGAATTCGCTTTGCAGCATATCCTGCACGTCCTTGCCGACCGCGAAGTCGACGAACGCCTTGGCATTCTCCATATTTTTTGCGCCCTTGATGACGGCGAGGCCGTCGGGTACTGCGGACGTGCCTTCCTCCGGATAGATGATGCCGACGTTGGCGCCGCCCTCCAGATTGCGCAGCGCCGCTTCCTCCAGCGTCACGCCCAGCGGGAATTCCTTGTCGGCTACGCCCTTGTACACCATCGACGAGCCGCTCAGAATTTTGCCGTCCAGGTTGTTGACGAAGCTTTTGACATAATCCCAGCCCTTGCCGTCATCCCGTCCGAACGCGGTCAGCATCGTCACGACCTGGGTGAACGAGGAGCCGGACTTGGCCGGGTCGGCGAATGCGATCTTGCCCTTCCACTTCGCATCGAGCAGGTCGGCCCAGCCCTTCGGCTCCTCGCCCGCCTTCACCAGATCCTTGTTGTACATGATGACCATCGGCAGTGCGGAGAACGGGGTGAAATGGTTGGCCTTGTCCTTGTAGGCGTCGCCGATGTTGGCGGCTTCCGTCGTCTCGTACGTTTCGAAATATTTCGCATAAGCGGCCAACGATTCGGCGCCGCCGCCGAAGAAGACGTCGCCCAGCGGGTGGCCGTCCTCGGCCTGGACCCGCTTCAGCAGCTCGCCCGTGCCGCCGGAGATCAGCTCTACCTCGATGCCCGTGCGATCCTGGAACTCTTTCAAAATCGGATTGTTGATCTCGGCCTGGTTCGGCGAATAGATCGTCACCTTGCCGCTCAGCTTCTTCGTCTCGCCGGAGCCTTGGCTCGCGGAAGCGCTTGCCTTCTGGGACGGCGAAGCTGCGGCACCGTTGTCTTTGTCGTTCGATCCGCAGCCTGCCAGCACGCTCAGAGAAAGCGCCGTCAATATCGTTCCTGTCAAAAGTTTGTAGCTCATAGTTGACCTCCTCGTTTATGTTCCCCTCGGGATAGCTTAACTATAAATGCGGCTTGGTAGCGCTCTCAATGAGACAAAATTGCAGCTTGGTTTAATTTCTTGTCACGAGGCCCGCCAGCGAATGCTGCAAATTTGCAGACACCTCGCGCAGCTCCGCCGCCAATTCCACCAGCCTCGCGCTCGACGCAAGCTGATCTGCGCCCAGCGCGGCCACCTGCTCGCTCGCGGCCGCAGCCTGCTCCGACGTCGCGCCGACCTCGCCGACCGAGCCGACGAGCGCGCGCTGCGCCTCGCCCAGCCGCCGGTTGCCGTCGGCCATGCCGTCCAGCCGCGCTCTGAACCGGTCCATCTGACCGGCCACATCGCCGAAGATGGCGAGCGCCGAGCGCGTCGTCCGCACCTGCTCGGAGAACAGGGGCTGCGCCTCCCGCAGCAGAGCGGTCGTATCGTGCGCATCGTTCTGCACGAGGCCGGTGATGCGCCGCACATCCTCGATCGATTGCTTGGACCGGGCGGACAGCTGCCGCACCTCGTCCGCGATGACCTTGAAGCCCCGGCCGGCGTCTTCCTGCGAGCGCACCGCTTCGATGGCTGCGTTGAACGACAAAATCTCCGTCTGCTTCGAGATGTCCTCGAGCAGCTCCAGCACGCGGCCGATCGCGCCCGCGCTGTCCGCGAACCGCCCGGCGAGCGCCAGCAGCAGCGCGACCGTGCGCTCCGCCTCGGTCGCCTTGTCGCCCAGCAGGCGCAGATGGGCCGCGCCCTCATGGCTGGCGCGCAGCACCTGCTCCGCGCTCTGCTCCAGGGACCGGCACGCCTGGTCGGACTCCTGCACACGCGCTTCAATATGCTGCGCGCTGGCCATCCCTTTCTCCGCCTCGGCCGCCAGATTGGCGGCGCCCGTGGCGATCTCGCCGGTCGCCGCGGCCACCTGTCCGGCGGCGGCTTCGGCCTGCTGCGCATAGGCGTTCAGCGCCAGCGCCTGCGCGGCCATCCGGTCGGACGCCTGCCGGATGCGGCCGACCAGCGTGTCCAGATGGTCCGCCATCGCGTTGTAGCCGGCGGCGAGCTGGCCCAGCTCGTCCTTGCGGCGCAAGGTCGCGCGCCCGGAGAAATCGCCCGTCTGCCCGGCCCGCATCAACTGGCTCAGCACGGCGATCGGCCGGCCGATCGACCGGGCCATGCCGTAGGCGACCGCCACGGCAGCCGCGCCGCAGATCGCGATGATGACGAGCGTCAAGTTCAGGATGTGCTGCACCTGCGCGGTCAGCGCCGACCAGCGGGTCAAGCTCGCGAGCTGCCAGCCCGCGACCGGCACGCTCCCGGCGGCGACGAGCCAGCCGCGTTGGCTGTCCGCGGCGAGACTCGCGCCAATCCGGTCCGACTCCGGCTCCGTGTCGGCAAAGATCCGGTTCGCCGCGTCGGCGAGCAGCACCCGCCCGGCGCCGCCGGTCTTCAGCACCGCCAGCGCGTCGTCCAGCAGCTTCGTCTTCAGCTCGACGAGCAGGACCGTCGCATGCCCGCCGGCCGTGGCCGCGTCGATCTTGCGCAGATGCGTGAATACCGGGCTGCCCGAGACGCCGAGCATGCCCGCGGGCGCCGTCGGCAGCCAGGCCGACGAGGCGGACGAGTCCGCGAACTGCCGGAACCATTCGGCCTCCCGGTCCTGCTCCTTGAATGTGAACGAGGCCGTCGAGATGGCCTTGAGCCCTTGGTCCACGGGGAGCAGGTAGATGCCGCCGATCCCTTGGCCGGCGAACAGATAGCTGTTCAGCTTGGCGGCGATCGTCTCGTAGGCGCGCAGTCTGGCCGCGGCGTCCGCGCCGGCGTTCACGAGCGCCAGATTGGCGCTGATATCCGGGTCGACGGCGATCTGCTTGGCAATCTGCTCGTAAAATTGCAGCTGCAGGTCCAGCTTGTCTCCCGCCTGGCCTGCCGCAGTGGCCGCGGCCTGTACGGCCTGCCGCTTGACGACGGCGGCCGAGATCGTGTAGGAGGCGTACCCGACGACCGCCACGGCGGCGACGATGCAAGCGACGAACGCAATAAACAATTTGGCGCGGATCGATCTCAACGCCTTTTTCCCCCTCGCTATGACGGCTGGTAATGGCTGGACAAAGTATAAGGGGCGGGGAAAGCGCATACAACGGGAGCGAATTGCAAAATGGTTGAATTTTTTGTCTTCGTCCGCGTCCGTTCGCTGCGAGAACAAAAAAAGTCCCCGCCACAGGCGCGCATACGCGGCTGCAAGCGAGGACTATGCGACCAACAGGGTGCCGCATGGCGGCGGACGGTTCAGAAGAGACCTTGCCGCTTGCGGAATTCCGTCGGCGTCTCTCCCGTATATTTGCGGAAAATCTGGCTGAAATACTTCGAATCCTGATAGCCGACCGTCAGCGACACCTCGTACACCTTCTGATCGGGCTGCAGCAGCAGCGTCTTCGCCTCCTCAAGCCGCAGCTGGGTGACGAATTCGACGTAGCTGACGCCGGTCTGCTTTTTGAACAGCCGGCTGAACCCGCTCTCGCTCATATGCACGGACGAGGCGATATCGTGCAGCGAGATGTCTTCGCGATAATGCTCTTCGATATAGGCGATCGTCTCGCGCAGCTCCGCCTTGAGCTTGTCGACGCTCGGCATCTCGCGCGGCCGTGATGCCTTGCCCTGAGCCGTGCCGCGCTGCGCAGTCAGCGCCAGCTCGGCTTCCTCGTACGCTTCGGCCAGCTCGCCCAGCTCGCGGTGCGTCTCGCTCCAGCCGACCGCGATCGGCCGGCCGCCCAGTCCCGCCCGCAGCTCGTCCAGCAGGTCCGGCCACAGCTCGGCGCTGTCCCGCTCCCCGAGCAGCACGGCGATCCGGTCCTGCGCCCGCGTGAAGGCGACGGTCGTCCGGTACAGCATCTCCTCGAGCGTGACGAGCTGCCGCCGGGCGTCCTCGGCCGCAAGCTCCGGGCCGTCCGGCTCGATCAGCCCGACCCGATAGGCCGCGAGCGATGCCGCCCGATCCGCCCCCAGCTCGAGGAACAGCTCTTTTTCCTTTTCTCCCGCGCTGTCCATCAGCAGGTCGTAGAGCAGCTTGCTCGACAATAGCGAGCCGCTGTCCCTGAACCTTGTCTGCCGGATGAACCGTTCGGTCTGCTCGGTCGTCTTGCGGCGGCGGACCTTGTCGCCGACCCGGCGGATGACCTGCATCAGCTCATCGGGATTGGTCGGCTTCAGCACATAATCGGCCGAGCCGATCTTCAGCGCCTGCTGCGCATAGGAGAAGTCGTCGAACCCGGTCAGGAACACGATCTCGACGCCGGGCAGTCGCTCCACCGCCTGTCTCGCCATCTCCAGGCCGTCCATGCCGGGCATGCGAATGTCCGTCAATATGATGTCCGGCCTGGCGCTCTCTACGATGTCCAGCGCGGCTGCGCCGCTGCTGGCCTCGGCCACGATCTCGCAGCCGAGCTCGTCCCAAGGGATGGTCGACTTCAAGCCTTCCCTGACCAACCACTCGTCTTCAACGATCATCAGCTTGATCAAGCTCATCCCCCGCCTGCTCTCGAATAGGTATCCATACCGTGACCGTCGTTCCCGCGCCGGCCTCGCTCTCGATTTTTATCGCTGCTTCGTCTCCGTAATACAGTTCCAGCCGCTTTTGCAGATTGCTGAGCCCGATCGCCGTATTGCCGGGCTTGGAGGAGGCGTAGCCGCCGTCCAGCTCGATGCGGCGCAGCTGCTCCTTGCTCATGCCGACCCCGTCGTCCGCCACCGTGAACCTGATGCGCTCCCCGTCTCTGCGGCATTCGATGCGCAGCGTGCCCGGCCCTTGCTTCATTTCGAGTCCGTGGGAGATCGCATTCTCGACGAGCGGCTGAATCAGCAGCTTCAGCGTATAGTAGCCCTTGACGTCCTCGTCGATCTGGAGAGAGACGTTCAGCTTGTCCCGGTAGCGCATCTGCTGCAGGAGCAAATAATTGTTGATCTGCTGCATATCCTCCTTGATCGTGATCAGCGACTTGCCCTTGCGGATGCTGAACCGCAGCAGCTCGCCCAGCGATACGACCGTCTTGCTGATATCGTCCACTTTATGAATGCGCGCCATCCAGTTGATCGAGTCCAGCACATTGTACAGGAAATGCGGGTTGAATTGCGCCTGGATCGCTTTAATTTCGGCTTCCTGCACCCGAATCTGCTTGTGATAGCCTTCCTCGATCAGCGTGTGCAGCTGGGCGACCATCGTGTTGAAGCTGCGTCCGAGCTGGCCGACCTCGTCCTCATGCTCAGCCGGGAACACGACGTTGAGATTGCCCGTCTCGGCCTGGCGCATGAGCGCGCCCAGCTTGCGCAGTGGCCGCGTCACATTGACGGACAGCACAAACGCCAGCCACACGGACAGCACGATGCCCGTCGCCATAATGACCAGCGTCAGATTGCGGATAATCTCGCCGTCCTTGGTCAGGGCGCCGACCGGCACGACGGAGATCAGCTTGAAGCCCGTCGTCTGCGACGTGTCGTACACGACCATCTGGGCGTGCCCGCTCTCGTCCTGCGCGCGAAAGTAGCCCTTGGTCCCTTTGAACACGCGCTCTGCGAACGGCTCGGTCAGCTTGGTGCCGACCTCGAGCTTGGAGGGGGAGCTGGAGATGATGTACCCGCTGCGGTCGACCAGGTACATCTGCGCGCCGGGCACCTGCTCTGCCTTGTTGTATTTGTTGGCGATCTCGCCCTCGCGTATGTCGATCACGATATAGCCGAGCGCCTTGTTCGTCTGAATATCCTTGATCTGCCGGCCCGCGCTCAGGACGACGCCGAAGTCCTCCGTTTTTTTCATCGCGTAATGCGTGTCCCATACGACATTGCCCGTCGCCAGGCGCGCTTTGCGGAACAGCCCCCAGTCCTCGTTGTAGGCGTCGTACTCTCGGGGCAGCAGCTCTCCCGTGAAGTAGCGGTCGCCGTTTTCCGCCAGCAGATAGATTTCGATTTCCCAGCTTTTGAAGCCGATGAACGAGGCGAGGATGTCGTTCATGTTTTTCTGATCGCGGCTTTTCTCCACCAGGCTGCGGCTGCCGTCCTTGGACAGCACCAGCTGCACCTGCTCGTTGCCGTATATATACATCGATAGCTGCTCGATGTCGTTGACGAAGTAGTCGATGCTGTAGTTGACCTGCGACAGGCTCTCCAGCAGCGTCTGGCACACCTTGTCCAGAATAAGTCCTGCCGACCTGTAATAGGAAAAACCGCCGAGGACGCCGAGCGGGACGATGGCGATCAGCATAAACAAGACGAGCAGCTTGTTCTTCAGCTTCATGCCCAGTATGTAGGAGCCGATCTTCCCCCGCACCGCCTCATCCCTCCCTCGATGAATTAATCATAACACTTGACGGGGCAAAAACAATTCAATCGGCGGGAGGGGGAGGGGAAGCGGTGGGCGGCGCAATGTTGTCAGGTTAAGAACCCTGCCGCTCCCCGGCGCGTGGTCTTCATGAATGTATTGTGCTTGGTCTGTTTGTTGCGTGTGAACGAGCGATCCTGGACGACAGGGATGCGGCTACGTTGAAGTTCTTCCCCAAACCGTTCGTGCAACACAGCCTTGAAAGGGGAGATAACTGCCAAACCGCAGTTATTTTCTCCTGCGCCAGGACATCTGGCGGCGATAACTGCATTTATACAGTTATTTTCGAGTCTGAGCCGGATGACGGTCGATTTTCGCGAGATTAACTGTATATTCGCAGCTAACGCTCCGATAAATGCCGCCACCATGGAGATTAACTGTATATTTGCAGCTAACCATGACAACATGGGGGGCGGCGGGCGGCGAGATGTTACTGGCTATGTCGTCACACATTGGTTTTGCCCGGCAACTCGGTCTCTTGCTCGATCATTCGTTATCCTAACTGACGTTGCCCTGGCAACATAATTTAATAACAATGCCAAAATTGTTATAGAAAAGAATAGACAGCACCTGTTTTTTAGTATAGAAAGCGCTTTATAATTAGCTTGATATTATCGTTAGCGATCATTTATTAGTGCCTAAAGATGTAGTTATTGGCTAACGAAAAGATGTATTCAACTGTAAAACAGAGGAGGACCGATTCATGAGAGCTTCGAAAAAGTTACTGGCAGGCGTGTTGTCGACCGCGCTGGCGGCGTCCGGCGCGCTGACCGGCGTCGTCTCCCCGGCTTCGGCCGCAGAGCGGCCGGCGGTCTCCGCCACGGGGGGCGCGGCGAGAGCTGCGGCCGTACCGGTCATGACGGATACGCTGCAGCACTGGGCGCAGGACAGCATCGCGAAGTGGGTAGCCAGCGGCGTGCTTGGCGGGTATCCCGACAATACCTTCCACCCGAACCAGCGCATCACGCGGGCCGAATTCGTCACGATCCTGAACCGCGTATTCGGCTTCTATGCCAAGTCCGGCGAGGCGTTCGCAGATGTCCAGTCCTCAAGCTGGTACGCCGATGCATTGTCGATCGCCCGCGAAGCCGGATATTATGAGGGCTTCCCCGGCAATCGGGCGCATGCAGCCGACCCTATCAGCCGTCAGGATGCGGTGACACTGCTGGCCAGAGTGTTCTCGCTGGCAGCGGACGGCGCCGCTTCGACAGAAGGGGGCTTCAGCGACGGCGCGCAGATCCAGGCGTATGCGAAGGCGGCTGTGGAAGCGCTGTCCGGCGTGCTGAACGGCTATGAGGACGGCACCTTCCGGCCGAACAACCCGATCACGCGGGCCGAAGTCGTGACGCTCATCAACAAGCTCGTCCAAGGCTACTATGCCGCCGCGGGTAATGTGGAAGCCGGCCAGATCGCCGGCAACGTCGTCGTCAATCATGACGGCGTCGTATTGAGCCATGCCGTCGTGAACGGCAACCTGTATCTGACCGCTGGCATCGGAGAGGGCGAGGTCAAGCTCGACGGCGTCACGGTCAAAGGCAAAACCTATATCGCGGGCGGCGGGCCGAACACGGTCATCCTGAACGACTCGACGCTCGGCGAAGTCGTGGTGAACCGCAAGGAAGGCGAGGTGCGCGTCCAAGCGACCGGCACGACCCGGATCGCGCAGATTACGGTCGACAGCGCGTCGAAGCTGGAGCTCGGTCAAGGCGTCACGGTCGAATCCGCCGCGCTCAACAGCCCGGTGAAGCTGGAGGTGGCCGAAGGCGCTTCGATCAACCGGCTGCAGGTCGCCGCGGGCGCATCCGGCACGACGATCTCCGGCAGCGGCAGCGTTGCCTCGGCGGTCATCGAGGCGACAGGCGTGACGGTCGGAGGCAAACCGATCGCAGCGGGGACGGTCAGCATCTCGAACGGCGCGGCGACGCCGTCCACACCGGGCACGTCCACGCCGGCTCCGTCTACGAACCCGCCGGTCAACCCGGCAGTCAGCGTCAACCTCGTCGATGCCGACGCGACGCCGGCCACGCGCTCCCTGTTCACCTATCTGAACGACCTGCGCGGCAACAACATCCTGTTCGGGCAGCAGCATGCGACGACCGAAGGGCTGTCCGCCGACCGCAAGGCCGACGCGCCTGTAGGCACGCAGTCCGACTCGCTCGATGCGGTCGGCGAATACCCTGCGCTGTTCGGCTGGGACACGCTGAGCCTGGAGGGCTGGGAGAAGCCGGGCGTCAGAGGGGATTTCCCCAAGAGCCGCGACAATCTGATCGATGTGATGCGCCAAGCCTACAACGCCGGCGGCGTGCTGACGCTCAGCTCGCATATGCCGAACTTCGTGACCGGCGGCGACTTTTATGACCTGAAGGGCAATGTCGTCTCCCACATCCTGCCGGGCGGGGACAAGCATGCCGAGTACAATGCGTTCCTGGACAACATCGCGGACTTCGCCAACCATCTGAAGGATGACGGCGGCAACCCGATTCCGGTCATCTTCCGTCCGTTCCACGAGCAGAGCGGCAGCTGGTTCTGGTGGGGGGCGGCGTTCACGTCCAAGGACGAATACCGGGAGATCTTCCGTTATACGGTCGAGTATCTGCGGGACCTCAAAGGCGTGCGCAACTTCCTGTACGCCTACTCGCCGGGCGGCGGCTTCGGCACGAGCGCGGAACGTTACCTGGAGACGTACCCGGGCGACGACTATGTCGATATCCTCGGCTTCGACAGCTACTACAACGGCGAGGGCCAGACCTGGTTCGACGGCGTCAAGACCGAGGCGGCGCTCGTATCGCGCATCGCGGACAGCCGGCACAAGGTCGCAGCGCTCACCGAGTTCGGCTACCAGAAGATGAAGGTCAGCGGCAATGCGACGCCGGACTTCTATACGAAGCTCTCGCAGACGCTGCAATCCGATCCCGACGCGAAGCGTATGGCGTATATGCTCACCTGGGCGAACTTCGGACCGGACGCCTACGTGCCGTATCCGACGGGCGCAGGCCAGCCTGAGCATCAGATGATGCCCGACTTCCTCAAGTTTTTCCAGGAGTCCTATACGCTGTTCAACAAGGAAGTGACGGGTGCCTACAACCGCAGCGTGACGACGGAGCGCGAGCAAGCGTTCATGCATATCGCTTCGCCGACGGATCAGGGCACGGTCAAGACGAACACGACGCGGATCCGCGCGCGTATCCTGAACGAGACGCCGGCCCGCGTGGCCTACACGACGGATGCGGACGCTGTCGAGCATGTCATGTCGCTGGATTCGGCCACCGGCTTCTACGTGGCCGATTGGTCGCCGAGCGCGAGCCAGAACGGCAGGGCGGCGACCGTCACGGTCAAGGCTTACGATGCGGACGGCCGTGTGCTGCAGGAGCAGACGAATACGGTGTTCGTTAAAATACCGGAGGTGCTGGTCGGTGCGTACACGTTCGACGACGGCATCGAGGGCGTGCAGAACAACGGCGGCTGGCAGGCGAATATCGACAGTCTGTCGCATGCTGCGGCGGACGGCGACGGCAGGCTCAAGCTGAGCGTCGTCGGCACGACCTACACGGACGACTGGCAGGAGCTCAAGCTGGAGCTGAAAAACGCGAAGGCTGTAGCCGGCGCCGATACGCTCTCCGCTGTGAAACGCATCACTTTCGAGGCATGGGTGCCGGTGGCGGCAGGCGCGAAGAGCGGCAAGGCGACATTGCGCAGCGTCGTCCAGCTGCCGCCGGATTGGGACCGCAAGTACGGCATGGACACGACGCAGGTATCGTTCGCGAATCTGCCTCAGACAGAGATCGACGGCGAGCCGTACGTTCACTACACGGCCGCGATCGATCTGACGGATGCGGACACGCTCGCTGCGGCTGACGATCTGGCGCTCTCGCTCGTCGGCAGCGGTCTGGACAATACGGGAGGCGCATTCCCCGTCTATATCGACAACATCCGCTTCTACAACACGTACCAGGATGCAGCCGCCGATCCGGCGTCGGTCGACGACTTCGAAGGCTACCTGGGCAGCAATGAAGCGCTGGGCGCGAAGTTCGTCCATGCGGGCGGCGACGATACGTCCACGGCGCTCGACGCGGGCAACAAGCAGGGCGGCAGCTACGGCTTGAAGTATACCTATACGCTGGCGAACAGCGGCTATGCAGGCATCACCAAGTCGCTCGGCGGCGTCGACTGGTCCGGCTTCAATGCGCTCCAGTTCTGGTACAAGCCGGACGGCAAGGGACAGAAGCTCGTCATGCAGATCAATGCGGACGGCAAGACATACGAATACTATCCGGATACGACGACGGAGGAGGCCAAGTTCATCACGGCGCCGTTCAACGCGTTCCAGCCGGCCAACGGCGCGACGGGTACGCTGACGAAGCTGAATCTGTCCAAGGTGAATGCCTTCTCCATCTATACGAATGCGAAGCCGGACGGTACGAAGCTGACATCCTCGATGTACTTCGACGATATCCGCGCGGTTAACGACAAGGATGCCGGCACGGTGCCTAACGGCAGCGCCGGCGGCGGCCTGCCGTTAGGCACGCTGTACGGATTCGACGCCGGCACGGAGGGCTGGGCGCTGAACGACAATACGCTGGGCGCATCCAACGTCCGGCAGGTGTCGGACGGAGAGCTGAAGGCGCTCGCGGCCGACTTCCCGAAGAACGGAGACTCGGCGCCGCACTTCGAGCTCGTCGCGATGAAGGATATGGATCTGAGCAAAGGAAGCAAGGTCAAGGTCAAGGTGCGGCTCTCGGCAGGAGAAGCCAAGGCGCAGCTGTTCGTCAAGCACGGCAGCTGGGTCTGGGCATCGACGGGAGAAGTATCGCTCGGCACCGCGTATCAATGGATCACCCTGGATCTGGGCGTCGACGATATCAACGGCGGCAAAATCGACAAGTCCGCGATCAAGGCGCTCGGCCTGCAGATCTACTCGCCGGCCGGGGCGGATACGTTGACGGTGTACGTAGACGAGGTCGTACTGGAATAGGATGAAAAGAGCGCCCTGTCGGCTTTGCGGCCGAAGGGCGCTCTCTCCTGCTCGTGAAGGATTCGGGCTGCTGCGGCCGGCCCAGCCGCGAGGCTGGGCCGTGCCTGATGCTCATTGCCGCTGTCCGCGCGGGAAGACGCACGGTTTGTAGGGCCGGAGCCTGCCCCGGGGGCAGGACGGCTATGCAGGTTCAGTCTGGACTTCGTCTTTCCCGCAGGCGGCAGCTTCGCTTCGATGCGAACGGCTTCACGATCGGCAACTGTCAACACTTGCATGTCTCCCGATCGAGCACCTCGGGCTGTCGATCCAATCCCGTATTCGTTATTAACCGACTGTCGACAGGATCAAACTTCCGGCAGCTGTCCGCCGGCAAAAATGGGAATTCGAGCATGGTCCAAAAGTCCAAAGCTGACCGTCAGGTACGCGATTCCCGGAGCGTGATCGCGATGAGCCGGTCCTCGGCATCGCGGAACCGCACGGTCGCGTAGACGCCGAATTCGCGGCTGCCCTCGCGGAGCCAGAGCTTGAACCGCTCCTCGCTGAGACCGTCTCCGACATGCGTTCTGCCGATATGCGAATAATCGACCAGCGCGGCCTTCGGGTACTTGTGCTTCGTCTCCTCGATGGCGATCACACTCCACTTGTGATACGTCGTTCTGTCCGCTGCGGCCGCATGCCCCGGGCGGGCGATCCCGGTCGCCAGCAGGACGAGAGCGAGCAAGGCAAGCAGTGCGCCGCCCCGCACGCGGCAGCTTCGATCAAATGGCTTGAGGCCAGTCATCACCTATCGAACCTCCTATAATCGCTTATGCCGGATCGAATTCCAGTATGCCCCGACAGAGGAGAAGAATGCCGGGTGCAGCCGCGATTTTCCCGAGCGCGTCGCTCCGCATGTGATTGATAGGATTGACAGTCTCTGGGCTGGCGTCCGTAATAATGGGAAATGATCGTACGGGGAAGCGCCCCGTCAGAGCCGCGCACAGGGTCGTGTCGCTTTGACGGGGCGCTTTTTTACCGTGAGAGGGGATGAGATAGATGGCGGATAAGGACAAGCATGGCCGCAAAAACGAACTGCGCGAGTCGAACGTTACTTACGAGATGTATGCGGAGATGCCTGACGACGGCAACCGCTACGAGATTTTCGACGGCAAGCTGGAGCTGATGTCTCCCGGGCCGAACGCGTACCATCAGGCGATCAGCGGCAAGCTGCATCTGCTCCTGCAGAGCTGCACCTCGGTGTATATCGTGCTGTACTCGCCGCTGGATGTCATTCTTAGCAGAACCAACGTCATGCAGCCGGATCTCGTACTCGTGAGCAAGGACCGCTGGGAGATCGTCACCAAACGCGGTGTCGAGGGAGCGCCGGATCTGGCCGTCGAGATTCTGTCGCCCGGCTCGCGTCAGCGGGACCGGGTGCGCAAGCACGCCGTCTACGAGCGGCACGGCGTACCCGAATACTGGATCGTCGACCCGTCCGCCCGGACGCTGGAGCAGTTCTTGCTCGTCGATGGCCGCTACGTCTTGGGAGCGCTGTTCGAGGAGCCGTCCCGGGTCGTCTCGGACAGATTCCCGTGCGTATCGTTCACGGTGGACGAACTGTTCAAGGGCGACGTGCTCGAACGGCTCGCGTCGCTGAACTGAGGCGGACTGCCGGGAGGCGCGCACCCGGGGGTGCGGGACGCGCACAGTCTGCCCGGGAATCCGAGACGAGCTCACTCCACGCGGAACCCCGCATACGTCGACGGCGCCAGCCGGATCGCGTACAGCGCGGAGCCGTCCCGGGCATCCGTTGACACCTTTTCAGCCCGTGCCGACGGCGTGAGGCCCGCGAGCTTGCGCCCTTCGGGCAGACTTATCTGCCATTGCTGCGGCAGGGGCGCGAAGTTCTCAAGCACGAATGCCCCGTTGTCATAGGCGAACCATCCCGCGTTCGCAGGACCGTGCAGCGCGTACGGCAGCGCGAGCCGCTGCGTGAACAGGCTGCGCAGCTGCGTGACGACAGGCTCCGGGAGCTTCCACAGATCCGGGTAGTGATCGGGTACGATCAGCGTGTGGATTTTGCCTTTGCCATAGTTGTCGTACATCAGGATCGGGATGTTGTTGTGGCCGCTGAGCGCGACGATCTGCTGCCAGGTCCCGTTGGTGCTGTAGTCGAATATCGGGAAGGACAGCGGCTCGGCGGACAGCGAGAAACGGTCGAAGGTGCAGCTATGCGTGTTCCGGGCGAACTGCTGCACGGCCAGCCGCTTGCCCGTCGGCCGCAGCGTCGTGAAGTCCTCGGCCCCCTTGCCGTACATGCGCGCGATGAAGCCGGAGGTCATGACGATCTGCCCGCCCTGCTCCAGGAACGTCTTCATCTTGGCGATGATGTCCTCGTCCCTGGCCGCGTCCGCCGTGATGAGCAGCGGCGTGTCCGCCGGCTCGGGAAAATGCGGCGTCGGCTCGAACGGGATGCCGAGCATGCCCAGATAATCGTACAGATGATCCTCGCCCTTGGCATGATGCGGCTCGTATACGGCTGCGCCGACCGGGGCGCCGAGCTGCGGCGCCAGCCGGTCCAGCTTGTCCAGCTGGAAGCCCAGCGGCGGGATATAGTAGCTGTCCCGCAGCAGCGAGTAGCAGAACAGCGTCAGCTCCTTCGCCTTGCCGAAGACGGTGAGGTAGGCCTGCTCCAGATAATAGTCGACGTATGTGCAGTCGAGGCTGTCGAACCAGCCGCCACCGTTGCGTCCCGGCGCCAGCCGGTCCATCCAGCGCAGCAGCGAATACGAGGCGTAGCGCGGGATATGCTGCTGGCTGATCGCCGGATCGCGCGTCTCCGTGCCGGTGTAGACGCCATCGAACAGCTGCGGCTGCGTCTCCGTGTTATAGCCGGAAGCCTGGTACGATTCGTTCCAGTTCGGATACTTGATGATCATCCGCGAATTCGGATTGACCTCGCGGGCGGTCTTCATGATGAGCTGCTCCGATACCTCCGTCATCAGCTCCAGCCGGAATTCCTCCCACGACCGTCCACCCTTGCGCGCGAGACAGTCGTCGCAGCCGCAGTTCGTGAAGAAGAAGTCGTCGAAAATCACTTCGTCGAACACGGCTGCGGCATTGGCGACCGCTTCCTTGAATTTCATTCTGGAAGCTTCGTCGGTGTAGCAGATGCCGCCGAACAATCGCTCGTAGCCGGGCCGGTAGGACGCGCCGAGCGTAGGCGTGATGCCGCCCGCCGTCTCGATGCCGCGCGCTTCGAAAAACGACTTCAGCTCCAGCAGCCGCTCGCGGCTCAGACTGACGTCGCCCCGGTGATTCTCGATATAAACCTTGGACAATCGCAGATGGCGCTGGAAAAAGTCCATATCTGCCGCAATCTCGTCCAGCGGCTTGTCCAGACATCCGGCCGTGCAGTAAATGGCCAGCTTGAACGATTCGTAGGATGGGGATCGGTTCGTCATCTTAAACGGCGCCTCCTTGGCGGGCGGATAGGTTTATAGATGATTATAGAGGCCGGCAGCGGGGAGAAGTTGTGCGCACTCAACTAAAACTATTAGAATTGAAACTTAAAAGGAGGTGGGCGGTATGCCGGTGCTGCAGTTCGACTGTCCGCCGATGCCGGGCTACATCCGCAGCGGCTACAGTCTGGCAGGGCCGGGCCGCAGGCATCCGGAGCGGAGCGCGATCGGCGAGTTCGATCTGCTGGTCGTGAAGCAGGGCTGCCTGTACATCGGCGAGGAGGACCGAACCTACAAGGTGTCGGAAGGCCATGCGCTCATCCTGCGGCCGGACCTCCATCACTATCCGACGGAGGGCACGCGGGAGCTGACGGCATCGTACTGGCTGCACTTCGACACGGCGGGCGCGTGGCGGGCGGTCGATGAGGCAGGAGAGGCGGGCGTTGTGGGGAGCGAAGGGGCGGAAAGTACGGAGGCGCAAGCTGGACGCGCATCCGGTCCCCGCATACAGCCTTTTGCGATCCGGCTGCCGCAGTTCACGCGTCTTGCGGAGCCGGGCAGGATGTACGAGCTGCTGGGACGGCTCACGCAGCTGGAGTCGTCCTCGCATCTGGACGATGTGCGCTGGCGGCAGCAGCGGCTCTTCCAGGAGACGCTCGCGCTGCTCGCGGACTCGCTGGCCGCCTACGGGCCGAAGCCGGGCGACGAGGTGGCGGATCGCGCGGCCTCGTATCTCCGCCTGCACTATGCCGAGCAGATGACCGCGCAGCGGCTCGGCGCTGAGCTGCGGTTCCATCCCGTCTACATCGCCCGGTGCATGCGCCGGCGATTCGGCTGCGCGCCGATGGAGTACCTGCTGCGCTACCGGCTGGAGCAGGCCAAGCGGCTGCTCCTGCAGACGGACCTGCCGATCCTGCAGATCGCCAGGGAGACGGGTTTCCAGCAGGCGGCGTACTTCACCTCCTGCTTCCGCGCGCGGGAGGGCGTGACGCCGCGGGCGTACCGCCAGGTGTTCCACGGGCACCGGTAGAGGAAGGGCGCAAGCTCCGTACGGGCGGGGCACGGGAGCGCTGCGCCCTGCTGGCGGGAGCGCGTGCTGGCGGCGAGAGGAGACGAGCCCCGGCGCTGGCGGGATCGCGTGCTGGCGGCGAGTGGAGACGAGCCCCGGCCCTGGCGGAACCGCGCGTTGATGGTGAGCGTAGACGAGGCTCGGCCCCGGCGGAACCACGCGTTGATGGTGAGCTTAGACGAGCCCCGGCTTGGCGGGATCGCGTGATGGCGGCGAGAGGAGACGAGCCCCGGCCCTGGCGGAACCGCGCGTTGATGGTGAGCGTAGACGAGGCTCGGCCCCGGCGGAACCACGCGTTGACGGCGAGTGGAGACGAGCCCGGGCGGGCTTAGCTCTGGCAGCGCCGCTACGCCTTGGCGACGGCGAACCGCAGGACGGTTCTGAGCTTGTCGGGCGCGGTTTTGCGCGGATCGGACAGGTAGATCTCGCGGTGCTCCTTCGACATGCGCGCGTAGCCCGCTTCCGCGCAGAAGGCCTCCATTTGCCCGAAGCTCGCGGGTTCGTCGTCGTAGCTGCCCAGGTGCATCATCTGGCAGCTCAGGCCGTCTGCGATGTCGACCAGCGACAGCCGCGCGAGCTGCGGATTCGGCTTTTTGGCGGCGGTCTTGTCCACGAACGCGCGGAACAGCGCCGTCGTCAGGAAGCTGGGTTGGCGAATCATCAGCGTATACTTCAGATTGGTCTTGTCCGTGGCCGGCCGTGTGAGGTCGACCAGACTCCACACGCCCTCCAGCGGATACACCGTATATTCATAGTAGCCTTCCGGAACGTCGCTTCCTTTGTACGACATCTTGACCGCATAGCTCACGCTGTACAGCGCCTCCGTCTCCTGCGCGAACGCGGGGCCGTTCGGATCGCCCTCCCCGTCGATGGCGATGAAGGTCATGGCGGGCACGTCGACGATGGCGGGCTCGCTTTTGGGAACGTAGAGCTGCTTCTCCTGCCTCTTATAATCGATTTTTGCTGGCATGATCGGACCTCCTCGGCTTTCCTTTGCGACCATATTAATCTATAGACATTGACAACTGTATGTCAGCGGGGCTGGACAAGCTCGAGTCCGGGTCGGTACACTTGACTAATAGCGTTCATGCGCCGGACAGGCCAGACTAGCGCGCGACAAGGAGCATATTCAATGAGATTCGCCATACAATATTTGTCCTTCTTCGTCATCCAGTCGGAGAGCGGCAAGGAGACGGACACGAACAAGCGGTACAAGCACTATAAGACGCTCGATCATTACGACTACGAGGATAGCGAGGTCAAGTCGTTTCTCGACGAGGAGTTCACGCGGATCGCCAAGCGCAAAGCGGACGTGAACCCGGACACCGCGGCGGCGCCGACCAAGATCGGCCGCTTCGTCATGGAGCCGGGGCAGGAGCCGGAGAGCAATCCGAACTACAATCTGTTCCAGCGGCTGCGCGTGGCGACGACGAGGGAGCAGTTCCACTATGCGTGCGACGACGTGCTGCGCAGCTATATGGATACAAGCGCGGTGCGGGGAGGCGCATTTATCGTGGCGGCGGCCAAGATCAACGAGCTGTTCGACGAGCCGTTCGTGTTCGTGCTGAAGTGCGACTTCGAGTCCAAGATCGCCCGCATCTCGGACGAGCGCAGCCTCATCTCCAAGGTCGACATGGCGATCAGCGCGCGCAACATCAAGTCGATCCAGTATCCGCACATGCCGGAGGAAGGGATGCTCGAGCCGTACGAGCTGAAGATTCACCAGGCGTCGCATGCGCGCTACTTCGAGGACTTCCTGAAGTATGTGTCGTACGAGAAGTCGAAGCCGGAGATCGTCAACGATCAGGTCCTGGGCCTGGTGCAGGAATATATGGAGCGCAAGTGGTCGGACGGCGGCGCGGAGAGCGAGCAGGGCTATGCGGCGGCGGACGGTGCGGGAGCGATGGGCGGCCCGGGCGCCATGCCGGGCGGCGGTATGGCCGCGGGAGACGGGGCCGGCGCAGGTGCGGCCGGCGGCTACGGCGGCGAGTATGAGGCGATCCGCGAGCGCGATCCGGCGGCGGGCGCGGGGTATGGCGCGCCGGGTTACGGTGCGGCGGGGTATGACGAGGCCGGCCAGGGCGGCGGCTATGGCGAAGGCGGAGCATACGGCGGCGGTCAGGGCGAAGGCGCGTATGGAGGCGGCTATGGCGGAGGCGGATTCGGCGGCGGCCAAGGCGGTGGCGGTGGCGTATCGCGGGCGGCGCGCGGCAGCGGCGGCTGGGCGCAGGAGGCGCGAGAGTTCGAGATGTGGGCGGCCGGCGACAAGCGCCAGCTGCAGGAGAAGTGGACGCACGAGGACGTCATGGGTGCGACGGCCCATATCGTCGAATATCAGCCGGACCTAGAGCTGAAGTTCAAGGCCGACGATATCTCGGTGCGGGCCAAGATGAGCGACTACGGAGACGCGATCCATATCGCCCGTATGAACGGCAAGTACGTGCTGCTGATCGAGGCGGACGGCTTGCAGTTCGAGAAGGGCATGTCCCCGATCGAGCTGCTCCACCCCGAGGACATCGAGCAGGTGCTCGCCCGCATGCGCGGCCGCCCGCGCGCCGGACACTGAGGCCGGTAGACGGAGAGATCGGGAGCCTGGAAGCCCGAGAGCCAGAGAGGACGCCGTCCGCAGCTAACTTTCGTTAGCAGACGCAGCTTCGGCGAGCGTTCATAATGTGTCATAGCGGCCAGCACAAGCGGAAACACGGGGCGATAGCGGAAAAAAGTGCCGTTATGCGGAGTTTCTAGGTGCTCTGGTGTGGCGATAGCGGAAAAAAAAGCTCCGTTATGCGGGGTAACTAGGTGGTCTGGTGTGGCGATAGCGGAAGAAAGTTCCGTTATGCGGAGTGGCTGGGCGTTCTAGCGGGGCAATAGCGGAAAAAAGTTCCGTTATGCGGAGTAACTAGGTGTGCTAGCGTGGGGATAGCGGAAAAAAGTTCCGTTATGCGGAGTAACTAGGCGCTCTAGCGTGAGGATAGCGGAAGAAAGTTCCGTTATGCGGGGTAACTGGGCGCTCTAGCGGGGCAATAGCGGAAGAAAGTTCCGTTATGCGGAGTGGCTGGGCGCTCTAGCGGGGCGATAGTGGAAGAAAGTTCCGTTATGCGGAGTAGCTGGGCGCTTTAGCGAGGCAATAGCGGAAGAAAGAACCGTTATGCGGAGTAGCTGGGCGCTCTAGCGGGCGATAGCGGAAAAAAGTTCCGTTATGCGGAGTGACTGGGCGTTCTAGCGTGGGGATAGCGGAAGAAAGTTCCGTTATGCGGAGTTTCTAGGTGCGCTGGTGTGGGGATAGCGGAAAAAGGTTCCGTTATGCGGAGTGGCTGGGCGCTCTAGCGGGGCGATAGCGGAAAAAAGTTCCGTTATGCGGAGTGGCTGGGCGCTCTGGCGGGGCAATAGCGGAAAAAAGTTCCGTTATGCGGAGTGGCTGGGCGATCTAGCGGGGCAATAGCGGAAGAAAGTTCCGTTATGCGGAGTAACTGGGTGCTCTGGTGTGGGGATAGCGGAAAAAGGTTCCGTTATGCGGAGTGGCTGGGCGATCTAGCGGGGCAATAACGGAAGAAAGTTCCGTTATGCGAAGTGGCTGGGCGATCTAGCGGGGCGATAGCGGAAAAAGGTTCCGTTATGCGGGGTAGCTGGGAGCTCTAGCGGGCGATAGCGGAAGAAGGTTCCGTTATGCGGAGTAACAAGGTGCGCTGGTGTGGCGATAGCGGAAGAAAGTTCCGTTATGCGGGGTGGCTGGGCGCTCTGGCGCAGATATTACTTTCTCGCTCAACATATGCAGATTGAGGTATAGACGTTGAATATTGCGGATATCGCGTTGTTTAAAGGCTTGTCCAACGTGGACCTGGCCAAGGTGCTCGGTCGTCTGGAGCGGCGGACGCTGCCCGCGGACGAGGTGCTGTTCCGGGCGGGTGATACGGGCGACAGCATGTATATCGTGCTGCGCGGCCAGATCGCGCTCTATGTAGAGACGGAGGACGGCGCCAGGCGGGCGCTGACCGTCCTGCGCGAAGGGGATATGCTCGGCGAGATGGCGCTGCTGACCGGCGAGCCTCGCAGCGCGACGGCAGTGGCCGCCTCCGAGACGGAACTATATGAGCTTGGCGAAGAGACGTTCCGCCAGTTGATCGGGGAGCATGCCGCGCTGTCCGCGTATTTCATCCGGTTGCTGTCCGGCAGGCTGACGCAGACGAACGCGAGACTGACGGAGACGCGTGAGGCGGAGACGGCGCGGATCAGGCGTCAGGCCGCAGGCTGGCCGCCCGCCGTGCAGGAAACGTTGCTGGCCGCAGCGGCGCTGCCGTTCGCGGACAAGGCGCTGCTCGAGCGCCTGTCCGGACTCACGTCCGTGGATGCGGCGCTTGCCGCGCATGCCGACGCCCGCGGCCTGATCGGGACCGACCCGGCTGCCGCGGGCCGGATCTTTGTGCTGCCGGGCGCGCGGCCCGTGCTGGCGGAGCTGTTCGTCGAGCGTCACGGGCATGCGGCCCGCATCCGCTGGACGATCGAAGCTGCGGCCTATTACGAGGCCGAAGGAGAACGGGGAGCGGCTGCGGCCGTGCTGGCCGAGGGAGGCGCCTGGCCCGAGCTGCTGGCGCTGCTCGAGGACGATATGTCCGTGTCGGGCACAGGGGTCGCCCGCACGGAGACGCGCCCGAAACGGACGGCGCAGCCTGCGCAAGATCAGAGCGCGGACGGGCGTGGAGTGGCGGGCCCTGCGGTCGAGGGCCATGAGATGGTTGTCCGTGCAGCGCCAAGCCCTGCGGCGGCGAGTCGTGAGAGGGCCGTCCGTGAGGCTGCGGTCGCCCGCGAGACCGCCGAGGCGGGTTCGGGGGCCAAGCGCGGGCTGCACCGAGACGATACGCATATGCCGCTCGCGGATCTATTGGGGCGCTGCCCGGATGAGCTGTTGTTCGGCAGACCCGGCTTGTTCGCCGCCTATCTGGACGATTGCCTCGCGCGCGGCCGCCAGGAAGGATATATACGCTTCGAGACGGCGCTTGAGATTGCTTCCGAGCGGTTCAATGCCGCGGAGACTGCCGCCTTGTACGAGTGGGGCGCGGAGTGGTGCAGGCGCGCCGACCGGCCTCACAAGGCGATGGAGTATGTCCGCCTGGCCGAAGCGCTGCTGCCCGGCGCGGAGCCGGAGGACGCGGAGCGCGGCCTGCGGATGGCGAAGCAGAAGCTGCGCGAGGAGCAGAACAAGCGGCTCGTCGAGCAGGCCGGCTCGCTGCTGGGCGGCGGCCGTCTGCCGCTGCTCGTCAGTCTATTGCTGGCGCTCGCTGGGTTGTCGTACTTCCACTTCGCCGCTCCGTTTGCCGGACTGACTCGACAGGGGATGGACTTCATCGGTATCGGCATCGCGGCGGTCGTCATGTGGATCGTGCGCGCCGTGCCGGACTATCTCGTCGCGTTGTTCATGGCGATGCTATGGGTGGCCGGAGGCGTCGCCGAGCCTTCGGTCGCGCTGTCGGGCTTCGCTGCGCCGAGCTGGCTGTATATGCTGTTCATTCTGGCGCTGGGCGCGGCCATCACGAAGTCCGGCCTGCTCTACCGCTTCTCCCTGCTGGCGCTGAAGCTGTTCCCCGCCAGCTACCGCGGGCAGTTCTGGGGCATTATCGCGAGCGGGGCGCTGCTCAATCCGCTGATCCCCTCGTCCTCGGCCAAGGTCGGCCTGGGCGTGCCGATCGCCCGCACGCTGTCGGAGGCGATGGGCTTCGCCGACCGCTCGCGCGGCATGGCCGGCCTGTCGCTCACGGCGATGGTGTTCTACGGGTTCACGGCGCCGTTCGTGCTGACCGGCTCCTATACGAACGTCATGGCACTCGGCATGGCCGGCGGGACGGAGGACGTGAGCTGGTTCCAGTGGTTTATTTACGCGCTGCCTGCGTTTCTCGTCTTCGGCGGGGCGATGGCGGGTTATATGGCCTGGACGATGCGCGGCCGGGAGCCAGGCCGGCCGATTCGCCGGGAGGTGCTGGACGACCAGCTCAAGCTGATCGGAAAATGGACGCGCGGCGAGCGGGTGACGGCCGCTGCGGCTCTCGGCTCAATCGCGCTGCTCATCTTGCAGCCGCTGCACGGCCTGGACTACGCATGGGTCATGCTGCTGGGCTTCGCGGTGCTGGTCGTGACCGGCGTGCTCGACGGGCAGACGCTGAAGCTCGGCATCGACTGGCCGTTCCTGCTGTTCATCGGCGTTGCCTTCAGCTTCGCGGAGGTCGCCGAGCGGGTCGGCGTCGTGGACGCGCTGTCGGACGTGCTCGGCGCGCGCATGGCGATCTTCTCGGGCTCTCCGACGCTGTTCCTCGTCGCCGTCGTGCTGCTGTCCTTCCTCGTGACGCTGGTCGTCCGGGACGACGCGGCCGTCATACTGCTCGTCGTATCGACCGCAGGACTGGCGTCGCAGGTCGGCATCCATCCATGGGTGCTCGTTTTCGTCATCTTGCTGTCGACGGATCCGTTCTTTTTCGCCTACCAGTCCCCGACCTATCTGACAGGCTACTACAGCGCCGAGGGACGCTCGTTCACCCATCGCCAGGGCCAAGTGACGGCGCTAGGCTACGGTCTCGCGGTACTGCTGCTGACGATTGCCTGCGTGCCTTACTGGCAGTGGCTCGGGCTGATCGGCCATGGGGGCTGACGAGCGGAAACTGATTCAGACTGTGCGGTAAAAGTGTGTGCGCAGGTCGATACTTCGGGAACGGGTGGCCGCGCGACGTGCGAAGTGTGAACGTAATTGCAGGCGAACAACAAGGAGAATGACAACACAATGCAATCGGAAAAGCAAATGATCGACTCCGGAGCCGTGGGGACGGGGCGCTTGTGGCTCGTGCTCGTGCTGGGGTCGCTGAGTGCGATCGGCCCGCTCTGCATGGATATGTATCTGCCGGCGCTGCCGAAGCTGGCGCAGGATATGGATACGACCGCATCCATGGCGCAGCTGAGCCTGACGGCCTGCCTGTTCGGGCTGGCGCTCGGCCAATTGCTCGTCGGCCCGCTCAGCGACAGCGTCGGCCGTCGCCGGCCGCTTGCCATAGGCATGCTCGTCTACGTACTGGCGACGCTGCTCTGCGCGGTCAGTCCGTCGATCGGCGTGTTCGTCGCGCTGCGCTTCGTACAGGGAGCGGCGGGGGCGGCGGGCATCGTGTTGTCCCGGGCGATCGCCCGGGACTTGTACGACGGCCCGGCGCTCACCCGATTTTTCGCGCTGCTCATGCTGGTGAACGGCGTCGCGCCGATCGCCGCGCCCGCCTTCGGCGGCCAGCTGCTGCAGCTGACGAGCTGGCGCGGCGTATTCTGGGCGCTCGCCGCGATCGGCCTGCTCATGCTGGCCGCCGTCTGGCTCGGCATGCCCGAGTCGCTGCCGAAGGCGCGCCGGACAGCCGGCGGCTTGGCCCATTCGCTGCGCGCCGTAGGCCGACTGCTGCGCGACCGCAGGTTCATGGGCTATGCGCTCACGCAAGGGTTCGTTATGACGGCGATGTTCGCATACATCGCCGGATCGCCGTTCGTGCTGCAGGAAATGTACGGCGTCAGCGTACCGATGTACACGGTTGTCTTCGGCGTGAACGGCATCGGCATCATCATCGCCGGCCAGATCGCAGGCAGGCTGGCCGGCAAGGTCGACGAGGGCCGGCTCTTGAATGCCGGGCTCGCGATGGCGGGGGCCGGCGGCCTGCTGCTGCTCGTATTCGTGCTGACCGGCGTCGGCATCGTCGGCATCATCCCTTCATTTTTTCTGCTCGTATCCAGCGTCGGGCTCGTGTCGGCGTCCTCCTTCTCCCTGGCGATGCGGGATGAGGCCTCCGCGGCCGGCAGCGCGTCGGCGCTCCTCGGCGTGCTCGCATTCATCGGCGGCGGCTTCGCGGCGCCGCTGGTCGGCATCGCGGGCGAGGACACCGCGCTGCCGATGGCAATCGTCATCGCTGCTGCGGAGCTCGGCGCGATCGCTTGCTGCCTGCTGATGGCAAGAAGAGGCGGCCATGTCAAGCCGCGGGCCGACGTTCCTGAACTTGGCCGTAGGTAGGCGGCATCGACGGACGTTATAATAGATTCGTCACGATGCCGGCGGAGACGCCGGCATCTCATTCGTTATGCATCGGGAGGTCGGCGGCATGGGAGACATAGAGCGGATAATCGTGCAGCCGCAGGGGCGTGCCGGTCTATACGACACCTCGAGGCTGCGCCGCTCGCTCGCAGGCGACACCGGGCCCTGGGTTGGCGCGATCGGCGGTCTGTGGCTTGCGGGCGGCGGCGCCACGGCTGCAGGCATACTCGGCGCGCCTACGGGCTTCGGCACGGCGGTCGACATCGTATCCGCGGTGGCCGCACATACGGCGGCGTTCGCGTTGTGCGCGATGCTGATCGCTTGGGCGCTCACCTTCCTGCCGCGGCTATCCGGTCCCTTCGGCACGATCGGGGGCCTGCTGTACACGGCTGCATTGGTTTTCCTTTTGTTGTTCTTGAGCGATATGGGGCTCGTCGTATCGCTCGTCATCGCTTGCCTGTATACGCTGGTCTTGGCTGCGGGCGGCTGGCTATTGGTCGCAGCGGCGACGCGTGGGGCGAGCCCCGGACGGCGGCCTGCCGCCGTACTCGCGCTGGCGCTGCTCTGCGGAGCCGCGGCCTGGGCCGCGAATCCGGCCATCTCCCTGCCGGCCATGAGGCATGCTTCGCAAGATGATGCGGACGCAGCGTTCCAGGGCGACGCGGGTGCCGGCGGCGCTGCCCCACTGCGCGCTCTGACGACAGGCGATCCTGCGCAGCCGGGCGCATATGCGTATACGAGCTTCACGTACGGCAGCGGGACAGACCGTCTTCGCGCCGAGTTCGGCAGTCAGGTGCGCCTGACTTCGGAGCCGGTGGACGCTTCGGCTTATTTGAAGAGCTGGCCGATGCTCCGCAAGTGGTTCTGGGGCTTCGGCCCGAGGTCGCTGCCGCTGAACGGACGCGTATGGATGCCGGAGGGGGACGGGACCTATCCGCTCGTCCTGATCGTGCACGGCAATCACGCGATGGAGGATTACTCCGACGGGGGCTACGCCTATCTGGGCGAACAGCTGGCGAGCCGGGGCTTCATCGCCGTGTCGATCGACGAGAACTTCCTCAACTTTTCGACTTGGTCCGGCATCCCGAAGGCAGATATGAAGCTGCGGGCATGGGTGTTGCTGCAACATATCGGCCAGCTCCGCAACTTCGCTCAAGACTCGACGTCCCCGTTCTACGCCAAGGTTGATTTTCACAAAATCTCGCTGGTCGGACATTCGAGGGGCGGACAGGCGGTGGCCATGGCGGCCGATCGCGATGCATGGTTCGCGGATGACGGGACGCTGCCGCCTCGGGACGGCTACCGCATCGTATCGGTCG
Organism: Cohnella sp. 56; assembly: GCF_037963805.1. NCBI lineage: Bacteria > Bacillati > Bacillota > Bacilli > Caryophanales > Paenibacillaceae > Cohnella > Cohnella sp. 56. The sequence goes on from NZ_JAZDQE010000003.1 coordinate 248,012, forward strand.
CCGCCATCGCGCCGACGGACACGGTGGTGGACGGCAAACAGGCAGCGCTGCGGAATATATCGTATCTCGTGCTGCAGGGTGCCTCGGATGCGGACATCAACGATTTTTACGGGGACAGGCAGTACTTGCGGACGACATTCGCCGGGAGCGGGGGCGCATCGTTCAAGGCGTCGCTCTACATAGAGGGCGCCAATCATGGGCAATTTAACGCAAGCTGGGGTGCGCGCGACAATTCGCTGCCCGCCGGCCTGTTCCTTCGTGAACCGGCGCTTGGCGAGGAGGCGCAGCAGCGGATTGCCAAGCTTTATCTCACGGCATTTATGGAGGCGACGCTGCTGGGAGATGGCGAATACGCGCCTCTATTCGAAGACTATCGCGCTGCGCGCGCTTATCTGCCGGATACGCGGTATGTGAACCGGTACGAGAGCGCCGGCTTCCAGACGGCTGCCCGCTTCGACGAGGCAGGCTCGGATGCGGCGCATCCGGCGGCAGACCTGTCGGGAGCGGCCCGAGGCATCGAAGCCAGCGTCGAAGAAGCCCGGGACCGCCAGCGCCAAGGCAAGGGTACCAACGGGCTCACCCTGCAATGGACGCGGGCCGGTGAATACACGATGACGTTCGCGCGGCCCATGACGGTTGCAGCGGCGGGCGGCGAGGCCGCACTCTCCTTTGCAATGGCCGATCTGTCGCGGGATCTGCCCGGCTGGGACGGGAGGACGGTCGCGGCAGCCGATATCCGCGTCGGACTTGCCGATGCGAACGGCAATTATGCGGAGGTGCCGCTCGCGGAGTTCGCAGCGCCGCAGCCGCTGTTCCGCGCCGACATCTTGCGCCTCGGGCGGCTGGAATTTCTCGTGGATCGCGGCAAGTACAAGGAGCGGTATGAACCGGTCTTTCAGACGTATCGCTTGCCGCTGCGAGCCTGGACACAAGCGAATCCGGCATTCGACGCCGTCGCAATCGCGCGAATGACGTTCGTGGCGGGTCGGCGCGGGCCGGGCAAAGTCATGCTGGACGATATCGGAATCGCGCCAGAGTGAACTGTAATTCCCAAGTTGACAGTTGAGTCTGAGCGGGCGTATACTGTGTTTGCATCAGCACAGTTGCAGATCGCTTCGCTTCGATACCGGACAATCCGATTCATGCTTTTAACTGTGCTATTTATTGATATAGATAAACAAAAAATGGAGGAGACCATCATGAACGAAACACTGACACTCACTCGTGTAACAGCCTATGCCGACGTCGTCAGGGAACGGCATTCCGTGCGCCAATATGACCCCAACTGGACGATCTCGGAGTCCGAGCTCAAGGAGATTCTGGCCGAGGCGTCGCTCGCGCCGTCCAGCAGCAATACGCAATCGTGGCGGTTCCTGGTCTTCCACGACAAGGAGCTTCGCAAGAAGCTGCACCCGATCGCGAACAACCAGCAGCAGATCCTGGATTCGTCCGCTGTCGTCGCGGTACTCGGCGATGTCGAGGGCTTCAGGCGGATGGGGCAGATCAACGATATTGCGGTGGAAAAAGGGATTATGCCCCGTGAATTCGCGGACCAATTCACGGAGCGCAGCATCGCGATGTACGGCAGCCTGAGCCGGGAAAAGCAAACGCATATCGCGCTCGTCGACGGCGGCCTGGTCAGCATGCAGCTCATGCTGGCCGCCAAGTCCCGCGGTTATGACACGGTGCCGATGGGCGGCTTCAACGCAGAGCGGCTGATCGAGGAATTCGGCATCCCGAACAACCTGGTGCCGATCATGCTCATCGCCGTCGGCAGAGCGGCCTCTCCGGGACGCCCGACCGCGCGCCTGCCGATCGACGAGATCACATATTGGAATGGCCAAGGCTTGAACAAGTAATCCGGCCTACCGCGAGGGGACGAAGCAGCGAGCGCGCTGCCTCGTCCCTTTTTTAGTCTCGTCGTCCCGCTAACGCGGCTAGCCTTCGCGATCTTGCGCCGCGCCGACAGGCATCCGCCTACCGCACCGCACAAATATGGTGCGGTATCGTACTGCCCGGCTCGTATCGGCCCCGCCCGCTGCTCCCCGCTCCACCATCGCCCCCGCCCCGTGACCTCTCCGAGCCGCACTGCCTGCCCTTCTCCGGTCGGTTAAGCGGCTGTTAAGCGCTATAGTGCACAATGGGGATAGGCGGAGCAGATCCGTCTGCATGCGGCTGGCCGTATTGCGGGGTGCTCCGACAGATTAATGGGGCTACCTATATCCAGCATTCGGAATTACAATAGAATTAAGGAATTACAGTAGAATTGAAAGAGTTAAATTCGACAGTGAGCGCGGTGACAGACTTGGCGGAGCGGGACGACAGCGAGAATAAGAGGCGGGGCATCGATCGTTTCCTCGTCGGTCTGATAATCAGCGTGCTGCTGCTGGGCACCGTGATGATTAGTGTCAATCATTCCGGTCGGGGTGGGCCGCAAGCGACGGCGGGCGTCATGGACCTGTCAGCATGGAATCTCGCAACGGACGGCATGCTCAGATTGGACGGGGAGTGGGAGTTCTACCCGAACCAGCTGCTGTCGCCCGCCGACTTCGCAGGAGGCCGGCAGCCCGATGGCAAGCGTTATATCCAGGTGCCCTCCATCTGGAACGGCAAGGGCATGAAGGGCCACGGCTACGCTACCTACCGTCTGCTCATCAAGCTCCGGCCGACGGACCAGACGCTCGCCATTCACAAGCAGGTCATCCGCTTCTCGGACCGCATGTTCGTGAACGGACGGGAGGCGGCTTCGGCGGGCACGCCTGCGAAGGAGCGGAGCGGCTACAAGCCCGGCAACTTTCCTTATACGGTATCCTTCCTCGCAAATGGGGACCGGGTGGAACTGGTCGTGCAAGTGGCCAACTACGAATATCCGAATGGGGGCATCGCGCTGCCGCTGCGGTTCGGCCTCTCCGACGATATCCAGCTGTCCCGGTCCGCCCAGACGATGTTCGAATGGTCAGGCGCGATTATACTGCTGCTGTTCGGTATTTTTTCGCTGGCGCTCTATTTCTTTTTTCAGCGCAATCCCGCTTTTCTCTCGTTCGGCTTGTTCTTTCTTTGCTTTGCCGTTCTCATCGTGCTCAACGGTCAGCGCATGCTTTTCCAGATACTCTCGGACATGCCGTTCGAGCTGATGTGGAAGATCAAAGACCTGTCCATCTTGCTCTCCATTCCGTTTCTGTTCGTGTATACGGCATTTGCCTATGCCAGCGGGCTCTCCAGAAGAATGCTGCTCTATCCGGCTGGTGCGATCGGATTGTTCTGTCTTGTCATCGTATGGGTGCCGTACCGCATGTACGCGCCGGTGCTGGATGCGCTAATGCTGGTCTACATGCTGCTGCTGGCATCGCTGGTGCTGTTTATCGTATCCAAATACTGTTCCGGACGGGCCGGGAACAACTCGTCGTCCGAGATCCGAATGTATATTTTGGCCCTTGTCTCGCTGCTGCTCGTGCTGATCAGTTCGGCCTTTCTCAATCAGGGCGACGGAACCTTCTTGCCTTCAATTATGTCTGACATATTCGGCCTGTCCTTCGTCGCCTTCGTCGTCATGATGCTGGCGCAGAATTACTTCGCCACTTACCGGTCGATGGTCAAGCTGACCGAAGAGCTGCAGGCGGCCAACCAGCTCAAGGACGAATTCCTGCTGCGGACGTCGTACGAGCTGAACACGCCGCTGCAAGGCATTATGAACTTGTCCCAGTCGCTGCTCGACAGCTCGGCCCAGCTGCCGAAGGACCGGCGCGTCGGCAGCCGGGACAAGCTGCAGATCATCCGCAATACGGCCTACAGAATGTCCAATCTGGTTCACGACATTATCGATCTCACGCGGATCAAGGACGGCCGGCTCGAGGTGGCTTTGAAGCCGGTGGACCTCGTCGCGTGCGTCGCCATCGCCTTCGAGGTGAACGGCTTTCTCGCCAGGGAAAAGTCCGTTCGTCTCGAGCATCGTCTCGCCGCGGAGAGCCGGTATGCAACGGCGGACGAGAACCGGATCATGCAGGTGCTGTCCAACCTGCTCGACTACTGCATGAAGTTCGACGACTTGACGGCGATCATCGTGACCGGTCACAGCGCGGGCGAACGGTCGGTGCTCGAGATCGAAGCGATCGTCTGGGGCGCAGGTATCATGGCGGATTCCAAGTCCAGGGAGCCGGGCTTCTACGGGGCCAATCTGGCCGCGGCGGTCGAGCTCACGAGGCTGATGGGCGGCGAGATGAGAGTCGTGCCCGGAGAGCTGGAGCGGGGCAGCGTCATCTTCGAGCTAAGCCTGCCGATGGCCGAGCGGCCGTCGGCAGGCGGTCTCGGCGTCCACCTGCGCGAGTCCGGGGGGGACGCGCAGGCGGGCCCGTCGGTTCTAAGTCCGGCCGGCGGGGTCTACACGGTGCTCGTCGTCGAGGAGGAGCCGCTGCATCTGGAGCTGATGGTGAACCTGCTCGTCAGCGAAGGCTACCGGGTGCTGACCGCACGCTCGGGCGAGGAGGCGATGGAGCGGATCGAGGCCAGCCGGCCCGACATCGTCCTGCTGGACGTACTGCTGCACGGGGGCGGCAGCTACGAGATCAGCCGCGCGATCCGCCGGACCTATACGCCGATCGAGCTGCCGCTGCTGTTCGTCACCGCACGGACGACGCCGGCCGACGTCGAGGCCGGCCTTGCCGCCGGCGGCAACGACTTTATTTCCAAGCCGCTCGACGCCTCGGAGGTCAGAGTCCGCATCCGCACCCAACTGGCGATGAAGCGGCTCGCCAAGGAAGCGACAGAGAGCGAGATGGCGTTTTTGCAATCGCAGATCAAGCCGCACTTTTTGTACAATGCGCTCGGCACGATCATGTCGCTATGCTACACGGACGGGCCGCGGGCGGGCGAACTGCTGGCGGTGCTGAGCAAGTACCTGCGCATTATTTTCCACGAGGATCACAAGGAAGAGAGCGTGCTGCTGCGCAGAGAGATCGAGCTGGTCCGCGCCTACGTCGATATCGAGAAGGAGCGGTTCGGCAGCCGGCTGGCCGTCGATATCGATATCGACGAAGGGCTGATGTCGACCAAGGTGATGCCGCTGACGATCCAGCCGCTGATAGAAAACGCGATCCGCCACGGCGTAGCCAAAAAGCTGAACGGCGGCCGTGTGCTGTTGTCCGTGAGGCGGCGGGGCGGAGAAGTGGAGATCGTCGTAGAGGACAACGGCGTCGGCATGGCGGAGCGGCAGGTCCGGGAGCTGATGAAGACGGGCGGCGGCACGTCGGAGGGCGTCGGCTTTGCGAATATCGCCAAGCGGCTCAGCCATCTCAACGGCTCGCGACCGCTGATTGAGAGCGAACCCGGCGTCGGCACGCGGATCACCATCAGGCTGCCCGGCGAGGAAGATACGAAAGGAGGGGACAGATCATGATCACTGCATTGCTGGCGGACGATGAAGCGCATGCGCTCAGTCTGCTGGAGCTGCTGCTGCACCAGATGGGCGAGGTGAAGGTCGTCGGATGCTGCAGCAACGGTATTGAAGCCTTGGAGCAGATCGTCCGGCTGAAGCCCGACGTCGCATTTCTGGATATCGAGATGCCGGGTATGAACGGCCTGGAGGTGGCCGAACGGCTGGAGGCCGCGTCGTCCGCTACGCATATCGTGTTCGTGACCGCCTATGATCGGTATGCGGTGTCAGCGTTCGAGAACGACGCCCTGGACTACCTGCTGAAGCCGCTCGAGGTGGACCGTCTGCATCGCACGGTCAATCGGGTCAAGCGGGCGATCGCCTACAGGCGCGCGGAAGAACGCGAGCCCGCCCCCGCCGTGACGGAGCCGGCAGCGGGCGCTCCCGGCAATCTTAGCGTGCAGCTGCTCGGAGAGATACAGGTGTCGATCGCAGGGCGGGGACGGCTCAAGTGGCGGACCTCCAAGGAAAAGGAGCTGTTCGCGTATCTCGCCGTCCATTATGGCAGCCGTGTGCATCGCGACGTGCTGCTCGACGAGCTGTGGCCCGACGAGCACTATCAGAAGGCCAAGGTGTATCTGCATACTTGCGTGAGCTATCTGCGCCGCGATCTGCGTCAGCTGGGCATGGAGGACGCCGTCATCTACGAGGACGAGAAGTACTCGCTCATCCCTGCGCTCGAACACTCCGACTATCGGGAGTTCGTCGAGACGGCGGCCACGCTGCTCTCGTCGGGCGGCAACCATGCGGATAGTCTGGAGCGTATGGTCGCACTGTATAGCGGCAGGCTGTTCCGCAGCGAGGATTACCAGTGGGCGGACGAGGAGGTCCGCCATACCGAGGCGGCCATCGAGGCGCAACTGCTGAGGCTGACACAGATCTACGAGAATCAGGGCGATTACGGACGCATGATCGCGGCCGGGCGCAGGCTGCTGCAGCATTCTCCCTACAACGAGGAAGCCTATCGGATTCTGATGAAAGGCTATGCGGGCAGCGGCAAGCACGACGAGGTCTACCGGGTATACGAGGAGATGGAGCGCAAGCTTGACGAGCTGCAGATTCAGGCGTCGACGATGACGCTGAGTCTGTATCAGGGCCTGAAGGTGCGGAAGCAGGGCTGAGCCAAGCCCAGGGACCCATTTTAAGCCGTTACTCAGCTGGCGCTCACACTGGATTAAGCCGGGGGGAATAAGATGTTCTCGACCCCCCATTGATATATAGAAGACTCGACCCGCGGCGACGCGGGTCTTTTTTTTGCCTGGGCACACTTGAGCCGCGAATGCGTATCGCTTCGGCGCACCGTAGACGTACGTTCACACTTGAGCCGTGGACACGCGCCGATATTGCAAACTGACTCTTCGCTCGTACAGGTTCGCGCTCCATCCGTCCCCGTCGTACCTGCCGCAGTGGACCAAGCCATGGCGCATGTAATAGGCGTTCAGCGACGGATTGTCGGCCATGCAATCCAGCCTCAGCCACGTCTTGCCCCGTTCTCCGATAATACGCTCCGCCCGTTGCAGCAGCTTGCTGCCGAGCCCGAGTCCCTTGAACGCGCGCGCCACGGCCAGCCGGTGCACATGACCCGCGTCTTCGCTGTAGCGATCGCCCCAGATCTCTTCGAATCCCCAATAGATCGAAAAGCCGCCTGCCAGCCGTCCGTCCATATAGGCGGCATATACGTCCTGCTCGCGGAACAGCTGCTCGATACGCGCGTCCGAGAACATCTCTGGCCGCCACTGGCGAATGCCCTTGGTGTCGCGGATCCAGTCGGCCGCCTCCATATACAGCGCCTGCAGCATGCGCATATCCTCATGTCTCGCCCGCCGGATATGCAGGCCGTCGGCGGTCTGCATATCCGGCGGAGACGGGGACGGGTCTGCCGGCGCGGATGCGGGACGGCCCGGCGCAAGCTGATCCGTCGGCGGCGCTTCGGGACGCCATGCGTACTCCAGCAGCTCGGCGGATGTCCGCGCTCGATCCGTCCCGAACAGCCGCGCCACGATATGCAGCGCCGCATCCATGCCTGTCGTGACGCCGCCCGACATGACCACCTTGCCGTTGTCGACATAGCGGACGTCGCGCACGATCTCCGCGCTGGCGGGCGCGGCAGCCTCCAGCAGGTCGAACGCGCGGCGGTTGGTGGTGATTCGCAGGCCCCCCAGCAAGCCGGCCTTGGCGAGCAGCAGCGCGCCGGTGCAGACCGAGAGCACGAGCTCGGCCCGCCCGGCGGCCGCGCGGATCCATGCCGTGAGCGCTTCGTTGTGCATCTCGCGCCGCGAACCCAAGCCGCCCGGCACGACCAGCACGTCCGGCGCCGGACAGTCGGCCAGCGTATACCGCGGCACGACGGTCACGCCGCTGACCGTCGTCACGGGCGCAGCGCGCTCTCCGACGGTGTACACGCACAGGTCCTTGCCCCAATTGCTGGAGACGGCGAACACATCGAACGGGCCAGCCATATCCAGCGTATCCACACCCTCATAGACCAGTACCGCTACATTCCTCGTTTGATCCATTTGCACCGACGCTCCCTTTTTAATAGAAAAAAGCATTCGACCTAAAAAGATCAAATGCTCTGCCCAGGCGAACGGCTCGTATGAAAAACGCGCTCCCCCGCAGTTGTCTGCGTCATCGCCAGTCACGCGTTCCTTGAATGCTTGAACCTATTATGAAACGGCAGCGGCCCAAGTTGCAAGCTATTCTTCGTGCAGGATCTCTCCGGTGCGGGACAGGTCGTAGCCGGAGATGGCGGCAAGCTCGCGCTTGAATGCGTCCGAGCGCAGCGTGCCCAGCAGGCTGGCGATCCATGGGAGATTGGCGGGCGTCTTGAGCGCGACCAGATCGTAGCTCTCCTGAATAAGCGGGACGAATTCGACGCCGTCGACGATCGCGGCGGCCTTCTCGATGCCGACGCCGAAGTCGGCGTCACCCGCTGCGACCTTGGCGGCGACGGCCATATGGCTCGTCAGCGCTTCGGCATACCCGGCGAGGCCGCTCGGACGGATGCCGCGCAGTCGCAGCTGCTCCTCGAGCAGCACGCGCGCCCCGGCGCCGCGCTCGCGGTTGGCCAGACGCAAGCCCGGGCGGCCGAGATCCGTCCAGTCGCGGAGTCCGAGCGGGTTGCCGCGCGCCACGTACAGCCCGGCCATGCGTCCGAGCAGGCGGACGACCATGTACGGCGAGCCGATCAGGATGCGGCGGATGTAGGGCAGGTTGTACGAGTCCGTCTCCCCGTCGTACAGGTGGGTGCTGACGATGTCGGCTTCGCCGCGGTACATGGCGACCAGGCTGTCCAGGCTGCCAGCGTATGCGCGCAGCGGGCGCACGTTCCCTGCCTGCCGGCCATGCTCCAGATGCTTGGCCAGCAGGTCGAGACTGATGTCCTGGCCGGTGATGACCAGGACGCGGGCGCCGGAGGGTATGGGGGCACGAGGCGCAGCGGCTGCCGCTGCGTCAGGCGCCAGGCGGTGGGCTGCAGGCGCAGCGGCATGCTCCGCGGCGGCATGCGGCCGCTGCGGTTCGGTCTGCGTCGGCGCGGCGGGTGTACGCATCCGCAGCTTGTAGGCGTCCAGGTCGGCGGCATCGACGCGCATCTGCTTGCCGACTCTGTAGGACGGCAGCTCGCCCTTGCGAAGGAGGTCGTAGACGGTCAGCTTGGATATTTTGAGCATCCGGGCGATCTCTTCGGTCGTATACGAAATATTCGAGGTCATGGTCGGGATGAGCTCCTCATGCGGGTGATCCGTTTTCTTGTATTGTAGCATAGCACGTCTCCGCGAGCGCTCCGAGCCGGCGGTTCGGTCATTTACATCGCTGATGTCGTTGCCTATAATGATGTTTAGTTATAAATAGACATAATTAGTTGGGTGGATGAGAGATTGCTATGATGAAATCGGTAAACAGAAATTTAATTCTGCTTGGCTGTCTTATGTTGATCTTCGCACTGGCTGCATGCGGCGGGACGGGCAAGACATCGCCATCGACGTCGCCCTCGTCTTCATCGTCTCAGGAAGCCTCGGCGTCCGACGCGCCGTCGAACGGCGCTGCGGCGCCTTCGGAGCGGGCCGAGCTGACGATCTCCGCGGCGGCCAGCTTGACCGATGCGCTGGGCGAGCTGCAAAAAGCATATGAAGCGGCGAATGCAGGTGTGAAGCTCAGCTTCAACTTCGGCGCTTCCGGCGCTCTGCAGCAGCAGATCGAACAGGGGGCGCCTGCCGATCTGTTCTTGTCGGCTTCGCCGAAGAACATGCAGGCACTCGTTGACAAGGGACTCATCGAAGAGCAGCATAACCTGCTTAAAAACGAGCTGGTCGTCGTCGTGCCCGAGGACGGCAAAGCTGCGGTGAAGAAGCCGGAGGATCTGTCGGGCGCGGACGTGAAAAAGGTCGCCATCGGCATCCCCGACAGCGTGCCCGCGGGCGGCTACGCCAAGGAAGCGTTGACTGCGGCGGGATTGTGGGACGGTCTGCAATCCAAGCTGGTGCAGGGCAAGGATGTGCGCCAGGTGCTCCAGTATGTAGAGACCGGCAATGCCGACGCCGGGTTCGTGTACAAGACCGATGCGATGTCGTCCGACAAGGTGCAGGTCGTATTCGCAGTCGACCAGGCGCTGTACAAGCCGATCGTCTATCCGGTCGGCGTGGTGAAGGCGACCAAGCATGCCGAGGCGGCTGAAGCATTCTACCAATATTTGCAGACATCCGAAGCGATCGCGATATTCGGCAAATACGGATTCGGCGCCGCCGGGGAGTAGAGGGCGATGGATTGGCATGCGTTCTGGCCGCCGGTCCGGCTCTCGCTGCAGGTCGCGCTGCTGGCGAGTGTGCTGTCGCTGGCGCTGGGCACTGCGGCGGCACACGCCGTCTCGCGGCGCGCGTTCAGAGGCCGGGCGCTGCTGGAGACGCTGTTCATGCTGCCGCTCGTGCTGCCGCCGACGGTCGTCGGGTTCATCCTGCTGACGCTGCTCGGACGCAAGAGCGGGATGGGCCGGTTCATCGAGTGGGCGACCGGCGCGCCGGTTATTTTTTCATGGTGGGCGGCGGTGATCGCGGCTGTCGTCGTCGCGTTCCCGCTCGTCTACCAGACGATGAAGACGGGATTCGCCTCCGTCGATCCCGAGATCGAGGAGGCGGCCCGTTCGTCGGGGGCGGGAGAGGCGCAGGTGTTCTTGCACATAACGCTGCCGCTCGCGGGGCATGCCGTCCTCACGGCGTTCGTGCTGGCATTCGCGCGAGGGCTCGGCGAGTTCGGCGCGACGCTGATGATCGCGGGCAACATTCCGGGCCGCACGCAGACGGTGCCGACGGCGATCTATGTCGCCGTGGACGCAGGTCATACGACGATGGCCTGGGCGTGGACGGCGGCCGTCGTCGCCCTGTCATGGCTGCTGCTGCTGGCGACCGGGCGGAGACAGAAGGACGCGCGGTGAGTTGCGAAGCGATGAGCCCCGCCCGGGCGAACGGCGGGCTCTTGCTTCTTGCTGTGGGTGTGAAAGCTAAGGTGCGAATGTGCGGCGGGAGCAGAATTAACTGCAATTATACAGTTAATTTTGCCAGGCAACCGTTCAAGAAGCCATTACCTGCAAATATACAGCTAATACGTCTGAGTCTGCCGGTCCATGCCCATCATCCGCTGCTTTAACTGCATATTTGCAGGTATCTGCCCTACGGAGCGCCTGGACAAGGAAAATAAGTGTAAATATGCAGTTATCCTGACCCACCTCTCTCGTGCGAGGAACGTCCATGCGCTGGATCGCGGCGGGCTGAGGGCGTAAATATGTTTTTGAAGCTATCCGCGGCTGCCCGGGAGATAAGGCGGCGCATGCGGGCTGCCGGCTTCATGTCGCGAGACAGCCACCTATGCGACAAACATGGCAGCGAATAGAGGCTTGATGGTTCAATGCAGCAGCCGGCTCTCCTTGGCCTTGCGCACGGAGCCGGCCGTCAGCCGGTTGATCGGCCGCTTGAGCGCGAGCCCCAGCGCCAGCGCCGCTGCGGCGTAGACGATCATATAGATGTAAGCGCGCTGCACGACATCCCATAGGATGCCGCCGACCGCCTCGCGCATCATGGAGATGGCGTAGGTGAACGGCAGATACGGGTGAATCTGCTGGAAGAAGGGCGGCGCCATCTGAATCGGGAATGTCCCGCCCGCCCCGCCGAGCTGCAGCACGAGCATGACGATCGCCAGCGCCTTGCCGACGTTGCCGAAGACGGAGACGAGCGTGTAGACGATGAGCATGAACACCGCCGACAGCAGCATGCCGAACAGGATGAACCACCCGGGCCGCGCCACATAGGCGTCCAGAATGTAGATGTCGCCGAGCGTGACGCAGACCGACTGGAGCACGGCGAGCGTGCCCATCGTCAAGTATCTGCCGAAGTAGATCTGCGAGCTTCGGTAGCTCAGACCGGGCTCCGAGACGTCGACGGACATGACGGACACGAGCAGTACGGCGCCCACCCAGAGCGACAGCGTGGTGAAAAACGGAGACATCGCCGACCCGTAATTCGGAATCGGGTACAGCTTGTTCTCCTTCAGCACGACCGGCGCGGCGAAAAAGGCGCTCTCCTTCTGCGCATCGTGTCTTAGCAGCGAGATGATCTCCGCCAGGTTGTTGTCCTTCTCGAACGTCCGGATCTTGCCCGCGATCTCGGCGATCTTGCGCTGCGCCGCGGGCAGCTCCGCCTTGACCTTGGCCAGCTCCGCGCCGCCGGTGCCGAGGCCCGCCGCAGCGTCGGCCAGCACGCGCTTCACGTCAGGCAGCGCGGTCGAAGCGCCGGCGAGGACGGACTGGGCCGAACCGGCTGCGTCCGCGGCCTTGGCCAGCGCGGCGTCGATGCGGGGCGCGATCTCGCTGTCATAGCTGCCGATCAGCCCCGAGAGCGCCGCCTCCGCCTCGCCCGCCAGAGCGTTCAGCCGATCTGCCAGCGCCGCGGCAGGCGCCTCCCCGCGCGCGGCGGCGTCCGCGATGTCGTCCAGCAGCTTGGCCTGCTGACTCATGTTCGTCTGCACCTGCTTCAGCTTCGCCGCATGCGGGGCCAGCGCGCTCGAGCCTGCCAGCGTATCGAGCCGGCCCAGCAGATCGGCCAGCCGGCCTGCGACGTCCGCGCCGATCCGCAGGCGCTTCGCGGCTCCGGCCGCCGCCGTCCGGGCAACGTCGAGATCGGGATCGGCCCCTTCCAGCAGCGCCGTCACCGACTTTGCGGCCCCCGCCAGCGCCTGCAGATTCAGCAGATCCTGCTTGATCTGCGGGTTCATCTGGGCCAGCGCCGTACGCCCCTGCTTCAGCAGGCTGCCGGTCCGCTCGGCCAGCGTCTGGCCGTCCTGCGCGAGCTTGGCCACATCGGGCAGCCGCGCCTGCGCTTTTCCGACGATCCGGTTCGCCGTGCCGATATCCTGCTGCGCCGTATTGACCGCATCGTTGATCTCGGGGAAGGACGCCTCCAGCTTGAAGATGAGCGCCTTCACCTTTTCGATCGACGGGAGACTCTCTTCCAGCTCGCTGCCGACCTCGTTGAAGATGTCGAATATAATCCCGCTCGCCGTCTCGACGAAGCTCTGGCTGACCTCCTCCACGACGCTGCTCGCCCCCTTGGATGTGACCTTGGGCGCGATGGCGTTTATTTTTTCGTTGACGTAATAATCCAGCGTCGCGGGCGAGGGCTCGGCCGCCAGTAGGGTGGCGAGACTCGCGGAGAAGTTGTCCGGGATGACGATCGCCGCATAGTAGTCGCCGTGCTTCACGCCCCGCATTGCCTCGTCTCTATCGACAAACGTCCACCCGACGCTCTTGTTGGCCGCCAGATTCGCCGCGATCTCCTTGCCCGCGTTGACAGGCTTGCCGCGTACGGTCGTCCCCGCATCCTCGTTCGCGACCGCGATGGCGATGCCGCCCGTCTGGGCGTAAGGGTCCCAGGACGCCTCGATGTTGAACCACGCATAGAGCGACGGCAGAAAGACAAGCCCCGCGATGATGACGGCGGCGGCCGGGTTGGTGGCGGTACGACGCAGATCGCGCAAATAGATGGAGAAAACGGATCTCATAAGGGCAGGCTCCTTAGCTGGCAAAATGATGCGGCAAGACGCGCCATGACGATCGGGCATCCGCCAATGCGTGTACTAATATTACCCAGAGCTGCCGTCGGTTATCCAAGCAAGGCCGCTCGCGGGTTGCGGAAGACGGGACATGCGTTAAAATGGAGAAATAGATCGTGTGGAGGAGCGGGACGATGGCGGAACAGGCGATGCAGAGGCAGACGCAGGTACATACGCAGATACAAGCGCAGGCGCCGATGGAATCGCGATTGCCGTCGCAAGGCCGGGAGCGAGGCGCCGGCGGCCGGCGCAATATCGGCATATTCGCGCATGTCGACGCGGGCAAGACGACGACGACCGAGCAGATGCTGTATGCGAGCGGCCGGATTCGCGCCGCGGGCAGCGTGGACGAGGGAACAGCCCAGACCGATTCCATGGATGTCGAGCGCGCGCGGGGCATCTCGGTCCGGGCGGCGGTCACGCGTCTCGAATGGCAGGGCATCAGCGTGAACCTCGTCGACACGCCGGGGCATGTCGACTTCCTGGCGGAGGTCGAGCGGACGCTGCGGGTGATGGATGGCGCGATCCTGATCGTATCGGCCGCCGAAGGCGTGCAGGCGCAGACGGAGGTCGTCTGGCAGGCGCTGCGCGAGATGAACATCCCGACGCTGCTGTACGTGAACAAGATGGATCGCACCGGCGCCGATCCGGATGCCGCGCTCGCCCAGATCAGGCGGCTGCTGTCGCCGGCGGCCGTGCCCGTCCAGGCGCCGGTGGGCGCCGGAGACGGCTTCGCAGGGACGACCGACCTGCTGGCCGACTTTGGCGGCGGGGCGTCGGCGTGCGAGGCCGCCTACGGCACGCTGCTGGCGGAGGCGGCGGCAGATCGGGACGAGGCGCTGCTCGCGCGTTATCTCGAGGAGGGCAATCTGCCGGCTGATGCGCTGCGGGACGCGATCGCGGACGGCGCGCTGCGGGGCGAGCTGTACCCGGTGCTGTTCGGCGCATCCGCGCGGGGGATCGGCGTGCGGGAGCTGATGGACGCGATGATTGGGCTGCTGCCCGCGCCTGCGGGCGATCCTGCGGGCGAGGTATCGGGCGTCGTCTTCAAGCTGGAGCGCGATCCGGCCATGGGCAGGATCGCCTATGTGCGCCTCTATGAAGGGACGATCGCGAACCGCGACATGATCCCGGGCGGTACGGAGGGGACGCGGGACAAGATCACGCAGATCCGCAAGGCGGACGGCAAGCGCTGGGACGACGTGGGCGTGCTCGCAGCCGGCGACATCGCGGCCGTCTGCGGCTGGAGCCGGGCGCGGATCGGGGATATCGTCGGCTCGCCCGACGGCGTCCCGGGCGCGCAGCGGCTGGCGGTTCCGCTGCTGACGGTGCAGGCGTTCTGGCGGAGCGAGGCCGAGTACCCGGCGGTCGTCGCCGCCTGCCAGGAGCTCGCGGACGAGGATCCGACGCTCGCGCTCCAGTGGATGCAGGACGAGCGCGAGCTGCATCTGAAGGTCATGGGGCCGATTCAGACGGAGGTGCTGGCGAGCGTGCTGCAGAGCCGCTTCGGGCTCGAGGTATCGTTCGGCGCGCCGACCGTCATCTACAAGGAGACGCCTGCAGAGGTCGGCGAGGGCTACGTCGCCTATTTGTCGCCCAAGCCGTGCTGGGCGATCCTGCGCTTCCATATCGAGCCGCTGCCCAGAGGGAGCGGGCTCGTCTACGCGTCGCGCGTGCGCGGGGAGCATCTGCTCGACAGCTACCAGAACGAAGTCGCCCGGCGGGTGCCGGAAGCGCTGCGCCAGGGTCTGCGCGGCTGGGAGGTCACCGATCTCAAGGTCACGCTCGTCGAAGGCGAGCATCATGTGTGGCACACGCATCCGCTCGACTTCGTCATCGCGACGCCGATGGGGATCATGGACGGGCTGGCTCGTGTGGGTACCCGGCTGCTGGAGCCGATGCTCCGGTTCAGGCTGTCGGTGCCCGAGGAATTCGCGGGCAAACTGATGAACGAGCTGATGCTGATGCGCGCGGCGTTCGATACGCCGGCGCTGTCGGGGGAGCGGATGGAGATCGCGGGCCTGCTGCCCGTGGCGGACTCGCTGGACTTCCCGGCACGGCTCGGCTCGATGACCAAGGGCCGGGGCGTGCTGTCCGCCTCGTTCGCAGGCTATCAGGAGGCGCCTGAGGGCGTGCAGGCGGAGCGGCGCCGCTCGGGCGTCAACCCGCTCGACCAGGCGCGCTACATACTGGCCGCACGCAGCGCGCTGTCGGCCCAATGAGCTGACGCGAGAGAGGGCCGCTGGCTCGCGGTGCAGGCCAGGAATCGTTGTTGCGCGGGGAGCAAGGTGGCGGGAGTCCGCTCCCCAAGTGTGCACGTAGATCGACAAATGCCGCCCGCACGATGGGGTTCACGCCCCAAGTGTGCCCCGGATGCCGGCCCCGGATGCCTGGCCCGGCTTTAGAACCAGCCGCGCCGTGAACGGTGTGTGTGCACGCGGGAGAGCACGGACGGCTCCTCGTCCGCCAGCGCCGGCGCTGACGGAGGGGCGGGGTCGGCGCGGTCGACGGCCGCCCGGCGTACGGGCTCAGCCTCTGCCGGCTCGACTTGCTGCTCCAGCCGGGAGATGCGGCTGCGCAGCTCGATCAGCTCCTGCTGGAGACCGGCAACCGTGCGCTCCCAGTGGCGCAGCACCATCTGCAGCTCTGCGACAGTGTCCGCAGCGACAGCGGCTTCCCCTGCCGGATCGCCGCTGCGGACGTCGGGCGCTTCCCGGCTGTCTGCGTCACGAGGCGCAAGGGCGCCGTCCGTGTCATTCGGGACATTCGCTTCTCCCGCGGCACCTGCCTGTGCGCGAGACTTGCCGAGCAGACCTTCGAGCTCTTCTCTGGACAGCGTCGAATTTGGTTCGGACGAACTCATCGATTTCCCGCCTCTCCCGACTGCGCTTGGATAGATTCCGCATGCATCGCTACAATCCATTTTACAATAAAAAGCAACTATTGCGCATGTTCGCCTTGCAACAATTGAAGCGCCGGGCCGCAACGGTTATGATCGTAAGGGAATATAAAGAAGAATCGCATCGGAAAACGGAGGAGAAGCAACCATGCATACACAGCTTCTGGAGACGATTAAAGGGCGCCGCAGCATCGGCAAAGTAAAGGACGAGCCCGTCCCGCGCGAGGTTGTCGAGAGTCTGATCGAAGCGGCGGTCTGGGCGCCGAACCATCACCGGACCGAGCCCTGGCGGTTCGTCGTCATGACGGGCGAGGGTCGCCGGACGCTGGGCCGCGCATACGCAGCGATGGCCGCGCCTGCGCTCGCCGAGCTGTCCGGGCAGGATCGCGCGGACCGGGTGTCCCGCGAGGAAGCCAAGGCGCTGCGGGCGCCCGTCGTCATCGCCGCCGTCAGCTCGCCGGCGGCCGATCATCCGCGCGCGGTGCTCTGGGAAGAGCGCGCCGCCGCGCACGCCGCCGTGCAGAACCTGCTGCTGGCCGCGCACGGCACGGGCCTTGGCGCAGTCTGGCGCACGGGCGACGGACTGGGGCACCCGGAGATGGTGAAGGCGTTCGAACTGGGCGCGCAGGAGGAGATCGTGGGATTCATCTACATCGGCTACCCGGATATGACGCCGAACCCCGGCCAGCGTGTAGCCGGCACCGACAAGACGCGCTGGATCGAGCAGTAAATCTTATCGCCTGCCGTGCATGATTCAGCGCGCGGCGGCGCAATTTATATCCAGATCCATAATCCAATCCGAAGCCTCGCCTCCTCAGGAAGCGAGGCTCTCTTGCTCCATCCCGGCTTTATTGCTTCAGGAGAGGAGGCTACCCGTATGAGCGCTGTCGTCCTATGGATCGTCGTCGCAGCATGCGCCGTGCTCGCGCTGTCGACCGTGCTGATCTGTCTGTATTTCTACCGGCTGGCCATCGCCCGCAGCAGCAAGGCGTTCATGGCCGCCGACCCGAGCCTGCCCAAGAACGAGGTCTCCACCTGGCATTCGGCGGCGGCATGGTATGCCGAGCAGCCGTTCGAGCTGGTCGAGATCTCCTCGTTCGACGGGCTCAGACTGCGGGGGCACTATCTGCCGCCCACTGCGCCGTCGCACCGCGCCGTCATCCTCGCGCACGGCTACTCGGGGCAGGGCGAGGACATGGCGGCCTTCGCCCGCGAATACCACGAGGCGGGCTATCACGTGCTCATGCCCGACGCCCGCGGCCATGGACATAGCGAGGGCCGCTACATCGGCTTCGGCTGGCACGAGCGCAAAGATTATACGCGCTGGATCGCCGAGCTCGTCCGCCGGGTGGGAGAGGAGGCGCAGATCGTGCTGCACGGCATCTCGATGGGCGGCGCCACCGTGCTCATGACGAGCGGCGAGCAGCTGCCTCCCCAGGTGAAGTGCATCGTATCCGACTGCGCCTACAGCTCGGTGAGAGACATTCTCTCCTACCAGCTGAAGCGGCTGTACAAGCTGCCTTCATTCCCGTTCGTGCCGATTACGAGCCTCGTCTGCCGGTTGAAGGCGGGATATTTTTTCAGCGAGGCTTCGGCCGTGCGCCAGGTGTCGAAGGCGGACAAGCCGATCCTGTTCATCCACGGCGGCAGCGATACCTTCGTGCCGACGACGATGGTACACAAGCTCCACGAGGCGGCCGCGCCCGCGGACAAGCCGCTCCTGATCGTGCCCGGCGCCCAGCACGGGACCGCGTACACGACGGACCCGGATGCGTACAGGGGCGAGGTGCTGGCGTTTCTCTCCCGGCATCTGAGCGCTGAGTCCGTGCGCATCACGACCTTGCAGGAAGGCTAGACGTCGTATTCCAGCTGCTTGCGCGCCTGGGCGATGAACTCCAGCGGCGTAGGCGTCTCTTCCGGGCTGTATTCGAGGGCGCCGATCTTCAGGCTCAGCTCTACTTTCAGACGGGAACTGCCGGCCTGATCGTGCATCTCCCTGGCGCGCTGCCGAAGCCTGTCGATGACGACGTTCGCGCCTTCGCGATCCGTAAACAGCAGCATGCCCCAGGTCGGATTGTCGGCATTTAACATGTATAGCGAGTCGTTGGTCCGGATGCTCGTCTGGGTGAGCTGGCTCACGTCGTAGATGGCCTGGGTCATCTGCTCACGGCTGATCATGCGCTTGATCTCGTCCCAGTACTTCACGCTGACGATCAGCAGGGTGAGCGGCATCTTGTAGCGTTGGGACAAGGCCATGAACACCGTCGCGTCCTTCTGGAACGACAGGCTGTTTTTCAGATCGGTATGCTCGTCCACGGTCGCGAGCGATTGATTCAGCTTCTGGAGCCGCTCATTGTTCTCCTGCAGGCGCCGGTTGGCCATCGTGAGCATCCAGGTAATCAGTGTCAGCAGCGGAGTCAGCACCAGCCAGACGTAGTTCTGGGCGCTGACCGTCGCGCCCTCGACGACCGTCCGGTACAACGTGAATGTCCCGTACCCGAAGATGAACAGAATGTTGAGGATCAAGCCGGCGGTGACGTTGGTGAAGTACGTGATGATCGCGATCAAAAAGGCGGCGTTCAAGAAGATGATGTTGTACATATAGCGGTCGGGGTCTCCCGCCATGTAGACGATCACGACGAAGGAGAAGATGAACAGCAGCAAATACGCGCCGTCCGATATCAGGCTGCTCTGGTCGCGTCTCATTTTCCATCTCTCCTTTTGCGGCGATGCTTGCGAATCAACAGGATGAGGGACAGCAGGACGAGCAGCAGGACGGAGACCGCGGCCGCCGTGAAGGCGAGCACGTCCTCGCGCTCCAGCATGTTCTCCACGGCGGACGGCTGATCCGGCGCCGCCTCGCGCTTGAAGCGGTAGGCGTGAATGTTCCCGTCCATGTCCGTCACGGCGCCGTCTCCGTATACCTTCCACATCGTCGATTCGTTGGCGATGAGCTTGGAAGCCAGATATACGTACCTGGAATCGGCGCCGGTAACCGCCAGCAGTCCGTGTCCGGACGCATACGGAGATACGATCAGCTGCAGCGAGCCGATCCGTTTGCCGTAGTCTTCGTCGATGCTCATCTTCTCGTTCGATGCGAAGCCGGTGCCTGCGGCGTCGTACTTGAAGTACAGGCTGTCGTTCGCGCTGCGGATGACCGGATTGTCCGCATACGAGCCGATCGCGATCACATTGCGGTCCTTCAGCGCATCGGCGGAGGCGTCCGGACCGAAGAAGCGGACATCGCCCCCGTTGCCTTCCGCATACTGTCCGAGCAGGTTGAACAGATTGCCGATCGTCCGGTATGTGTTGCCGTCGCGCTTCTCCGGCAGCACCACGCCGACCTGGTTGTATATGCCGTCCCGCAGGAACGGATACGGATAGTTGTTGAACAGCAGCTCGGTGCGGTCCTTCGTATGCAGCTGCAGCACCGTGTCCGTATCGATGAATGCCCAGGGCATCTGATCCTGCGGCAGCATGCAGGAGGTGTTCTTCACCTCGAGGTCGAAGGCCGTCGTGATCGTGAAGTTGCCCGACAGGTTCAGGTTTTTCGGGAGGGTCAGATTCAGACTGTCTCCGTCCGCCAGCGCCTCGGTGAGCTTTTTGCTCCCGATCGGCTTGCCGTCTACGAGGACGGTGACCAGAGACCGGTCGAAGTCCAGGTTTTTGGCGTAGCGGAACTGCAGGCTCAGCTTGCTGGCTTCGGCGATCGACCGATTGGCCGGCAGCGCGATGTAATAGTCTTTGGTCCGGTGGGAAGTGCCTGTGATTTGATCGCCCACCTGGGTCAGATTCACGACCTTTGTGACGGCAGGGACGGGCGAGGCGACCTCCGTAGTCGCCGTCACTTCCTTGACGGGACCGGAGAGCTGCGCGAGCAGGGAGGCGTTGCCGATGAGCCTGCCCGCCTTGACGAGCAGACCGGCATTGTCGGAGGTGACGACGAGCGTAGGCTGTCCGTTCGCGTTCACCAGTCGAATGACGGCCTTGTCGCCGAGCGCGGCATCCGGGATCAGACCCCGGAGAGATGCCGGGAGCCGGTCGCGCATGGCGACGGCCACGACCAGCTTTTTGCCCGCAAGCTCGCTGTCGTCGATACCGTAGGCCAGCAAGGGGACCCCCTTCGAATCGGAGCCTCCGGATTTGGCGAGGCCGGACAGCGCATATACGGCCGCCTCGAGCTCCGACGGATCGGCATCCTTGGGGATGGCGATCGCGTTGTCCTGCCGGGCGAGCGTGTCGAGCCCCGTGAATCTGGCGGAGAAGTCGGCGATGGCATTTGCGAGCGGCAGCGGCGTATAGCTGACGATGATGCTGGAGCTCTTGTAAATCTGGAGCCATTTATCCGCATAATAGGTCGGCGTACAGATTTGCACCTGCTCGTTCCCGGACACGATATGCCCCTGGATCGTCAGTGTGTTGGTGCCCTCGATCAGTGCGGAGACGGGGACCTCGACGACCATCCGCTGTCTCGCGCCCTCGCTCACCACCGGACGGAACGACGTGACCGTCGTGCCGTTGACGCTGATCGTCACGCTGGACAGCTTGTCCTGCGCCAGCGGAGAAGCTTTGTAGTCCAGGGCGACCTTGACTTGCCCGGCTTTCCAATAGGCAGGAATTTGGAAAAATTGCTGCTTGTACGAGATGTTGCCGTCCAGCGTCGTGTCCGTGTCGGAGATCGGCGTCGTGTAGGACGCGGCGCCCGGATTCGCGTCCGGCTCCGCGGCAAGCGCCGCGTAGGGAGGAATCGAGGCGGCGACGAGCCACAGCAGCACGAACAATATTGCGCATTTTTTCACACGTCTTTCCTCCTGGCTTAAAATCTTTCGGTCTTGTACCACTTAACCTCGCGCTTGAAAACCAGATCCTTGAAATAGTTGTAAAGTCCGTACGCCGCGACGACCATCCACAGCTGGCAGTAGGTGACGTACATCAGCATGATCAGCCACAGGTTCGACAGCTTCATCTCGCCCTTTTCCGTGATCAGCGTGATATACGTTCCTACCACGAACAGCGTGATGGCCAGAAGCCACAGGAACGAGCTGAATCCGGCGATGGTCGTCTTCACGTAGCCGAGCGCATGCAAAATCAGCAGCAAATCCGACACGATCAGCGAACTGACCAGCAGGAAGTAAATGGCGACGAAGTACAAAATATCGAAACGAATGCGGGCGGCCGAACGGTTGAACAGCAGAGGGAAGTTTTTGACGATGACATATACATTGCCCTTCGCCCATCGCGACCGCTGCTTGAACCATACGCTCACCGTCTGGGGCTCCTGCTCCCAGGTGACGGATTTGGGCTGGAACTTGATCCGGTAGCCCATCATGTAGATCCGGAAGCTGATCTCCGTGTCCTCGGCGATCGCCTTGACGTCCCAGCCCCCGATCTCCTCGATAATATGCCTTCGCATGATGAAGTTGGTGCCCGGTATCGTGCACAGCTTGAACAGCTTCCACCTGCCCGCCTGGGCCATCCATTGGAACGAGAGCGTCTCGATATTGATGAAGCGGGTGAGCAGGCTCGCATTCCGGTTGCGCGTGCGAAACTTGCCGATGACCGCCCCGAGTCTGTCATCCGCCATGATCTCGGCGACGAGGTACGTGAGCGCAGTTTTCTCCGGTGTGTTGTCGGCATCGTAGATGGCGATCAGCTCTCCCTTGCTCTGTGCGAACCCGATGTTGAGCGCGTTGGATTTCCCCTTGCCGCCGGTCGTTTTGTCGGTGTTGATAACGATCAGGTTCCTGCCTGCGTACCGGCGCTGAAGGCCGGACAGCAGCTCGCTGCTGTTGTCCGAGGAGTTGTCGTTGATGACGATGATCTCGTACCGGTCGTGCGGGTAGTTCAGGGCGAGCAGCGACTCCACCGTCTTCACGATGACCTTGCCCTCGTTATGGGCCGGCACCATGATCGAGACAAATGGAGGCAGCTCCGGTAGGGCAGGGACGGGCTCCCGGTCCGTCTGCAAATAAAAGAGATAGCCGGCGACGATCAGCACGACGTTCACAAGCAGCAACGACCAGATGCAGATGACCGAGATGAGCATGAGGATGTCAAAAGGCGTCATGGCTGCCTCCCCGATATAAAAATTTGCGCCTGTAGCGGCGGTAGCCGATGAAGAAAAACAGACCGAATACGGCCAGAGATAGTCCGATAATGACCATCAGAATCCGGTTCTGAACGCCGAACAGCTTGGTGAAGCTGGTCTTGGGGGCTGCGGTGTACGCATAGTCGGCATCTACCTCCCGTCCCTTCTTGTCGATATCCAACGGCTTGCCGTCAATCAGGAGACTGCCGTCCGAGGATTGAACCGTCAGTCGGTCCGTACGTACTGCATGCGCCCCGTTCTTCAGATCGGAGAAGGGAATCCAGCTGCGTGCGATCGCGTCCACGGCGTCCTCCATCGATGCCGCGTCCCGGAACAGATCGAAGGAAAACGCAAGGTTCAGCGGCAGCGGCGTGTGCGGGGCGATGCTGCGTCGTTCGAAGTCCTGAAGCTGCGCGAACGGCATGACATAGGGCGAGAAAGCGAAGGCCGCTGACGTGCCGCCCGGCTGCACCTGCTGTCCCTGCGGGTCGGGACCGAGGAAGACCGAGTCGAAAAAGGACATGCCCTCCGAGGCGTAAATCTGGTCGTAGGCCCAGGACAGGCCGGCTCCCATGCCGAGCGGCGCGATGCCGTTGTCTGCGAGCAGCTCGATAAAGCCGCTCATCTTTCCGCGAAGCGAGCCGTCCGCAGCCGTTGAAGTGGCAGCGACGGCCGGCGCGTCGACGATAATGCTGCCGTTGCGGGACTGCACGTATTGCATCGCCTGAAGGTATCGCTGCATCGCCGGATAGCTCGTGTTGTAAAAGACGGGCTTCACGCTGATCACGAACGGCACGCCTGCGTCATAGAGCTTGTCGGCCAGCGTCTTCAGCAGCGCGAGATCGGAGAAGGGATAAACCTCCTTGATCAGCACGTAGGCGCCGAAGTCGCCGGCGGCGTGCAGCCAGTCCTTCAAGACATACGCGAGCGCCAGCTCGGTCAGGCCGCCCGCGGACAGGCAGGAGGCATACGCGTATCCGCCCGCGGCTGCGGCGTAGGGCATGCGCCTTCCGTCGCTCATCGATGTCAGCGTGCCGTACCTCTTGGCATCGGCCGAAGTTCCGGCGATGAAGTCCAGGTCGGCTACCGTTGACAGCGCCTGGCCGTAGTCCCCCGCTTCGATGCGGATCATGTCGGGCGGCGCGGGCGTCAGCTTCAGGCCCAGGCGGGCCCGCACGCGGTCCGGGAGCGTCTGGCCGCCGATCTGCAGATAGTCTCCGTCGTAAGCCGCCAGCTCCGAGGCAAGCGTGTCGTTCGCGGACAGGTCGGGCGCATTGCGCACGACTACGACGCGGCTGTAGGACTTCAGCGTCCCTGCCGTATAACGGTCGAACGCCATGGCGACGACCCGGGCGCCGTAGGCGGCGAGCAGCCGCTCGATCGTCTCGACGTTTCCTTGCCGCACCGTCGACAGCGCCAGGCTGTCGTATAGCAGCAGCACCTGCCCCGCTGCCGCAGGGGGCGCGGACTCGGCGGCAGCGGGGCAGGGAGAGACGGACGCGTATGCAAGCGCGAACGCCAACACGATCAGCATCGCAGTTCTGGCGATGCTGAAGCTTTTTCGCATGAGTCTTCCTCCTCGCTTGATCGTCGGGTCTTAGACGGCGGTCGCCGCCGGAGCGGCGCCTGGGCGCAGCGGCACATTGCGCCAGAGACGTCCCAGCAGGGCGTCGGATACTGTCGTGAAGGTCACGAGGTCGAAGGCGATCGTGAACATGAATTCGTGCTTGGCCAAGTCCGCGTCGCCCGCGCCCACAATCGAGATCGCGATGCCCGCGAGACCGAGGAGGATCATCATGAGCAGCAGGGGCAGCCTGACCGCCTGCCTTCGGTTTTTGGTCCGGACGGCGGTCACGAACGAGGGCAAGTACAGCCCGACGACGATGATCAGCCACAGGAAGATGAACCCGAAGGTTTTGGGCGTCAGCGTCTTTTTGAGCGTGCTGTATACAGAAAAGAAATGCGTCTGTGCGCCGAATGCCAAGCCTGCGGACTTCTCGTAATTGCCCATCGCCTCCGGCCGCGTCGTGAACGCATCCTTGGCGGCCAGGTTCAGCATCCTGCCCGCCTGGCCCGGATGGGTCGCGTAATAGGCGAGCACCTTGCCGAAGCCGAATTTGCCGTAGAACTCGGTCAGCATCTGATTCGAGTTCACGTCGATCGTCGTATACGGCTCATAATAGATCGTACCGCTGAGCAGCGAATATTGCCCGTTGATGCCCATGCCCTCGAGCGACTTCTCGGGGTTGCTCGAGTCGGGCAGCACGCCTCGGGTCATTGCGTGATATTTGTTGATATTGACGAACTCCTGTGGAATGAGCACGTAGGAGGCGATGCTGACGACACAGAGCAGCGCCAGTCCGCCGGCCGCGCTGAGCCTGTACGGGCGATCTGTGCGCGCGAGCAGCACGCAGATGCCGAACAAGGCGATCAAGATGCCGAGCGGCGCGTTCTGCTGCTTGCTCGTGACGAGCAGCAGGGAGCTGACGACGAATACGGCGAGCATCGCATAGTCGTTGAATCGCCGGCGGTAGATCAGCAAGCCGGAGGCCAGCACGAACAGCGACATGACCAGCATGAGGGCTTCGCTGTAGAAGGAGTTGAAATAAGCGGTGTAGGCCGTATCCCCGAACAAAAACACCGCGATCGAGGCAATCGTATAACCTCTCTTCGCAGGCGCTCCCCAGGTCAGAGCCTCGACCAGCATATAGACGGCAACGGTATAAAGGATCAAATAGATCGCGGCCTGGATGCGGATATCGAACGTCCGGGCGTTCAGGAGCCAGATGTTCAGTTGGAGCGCGGTTCGGATGAAGAGTGACTGGGACGAAGAGAGGGTGGCGCCGTTCTCGTTGAAATACTGGAAGATGCCATAATGCTTGATGAAATACCCGAAGTATTGGCTCGCGTAATCCGGCGCATTGAAGTAGATGCCGTTGCTGTACAGGACACGGAAATAGTCGCCGTTGTCGGCCATGCCGATATAAGGCTTGACGAACAAGGCGGCCGCCGAGATCGCGAGCACCGCTGCGGCCGCGAGCAGGGAAGGAGAGGCGTAGCGGGTCGCAGCGGTGAAAATACGTTTCAAATACGCGGCGATCGCTCCCGTGTTCGCCGATTCCGGTTGATTCATATTCCCCTCTCCTTTCCTGGCCGTGAGGCGTGAAGCGTGAGGCGGCATGCGGCTAATAAGCGAGAGCCAGCAGAGCCGTCAGATTGTCGAACGAGTAGGCCTGGCCGGTCGCGGGATCGCCGAAGCCCCCGTCCAGCGGTCCGCCAGTCCCCATCGTACGCAGCTCGTTCATTCGCGCGAGCGCCTGCTCGTACAGCTCCTTGTCGGCGGCGGCGGACCCGATCATCGCAGCGAGCGCATAGATCGCAGTCGAACGCACGTTGTCCTTCGGCTCCCCGGTCCGGCTATACGTACCGTACAAAGCGCCGGCCTTCACTTGTCGCTTGATGTACGCGACGCTCGCGGGATGCTCCAGCCCGACCTCGGACAGGTGCAGAATCGTCACGAGCGACTCGACGGTCCGAATACCCTCGGGAGACGCGTATGCTTGCTTGCCATATTCGTAGCGTGTCTCGTAGAAGGGGAACGCGTCCCCCAGATAGCCGCCTTCGGCTGTACGCCGGCTGTTTTCGAGCAGTCGCTTTTTGTCGCCGTCTTCAAGCTTCAGCATGCCGAGCGTCTTTAGATCGATATAGCACAGCGTGAGAAAATCGTTGGTCGTCTTGTAGGTCTCGTCATAGAAGTCGTACAGATTGCCGTCCTTGACGTTGTAAGTATAGAAGCGCTCGCCGTATCTGTCGGCCTCAGCCGTATAGGAGGCATCCTTTAATAAGATCCCCGCCTCGTACAACGCCCTTATGAGTCGAAGGTCGTCGATAGCCGCGTTGACGGAATAACGCCGGTCCAATTGCGGGCTATAGCGGTAACTGAAGGCTGTCGTCATGTCGAACACTGCTCTGGCGCGGCTCCAGGTCCTGGCGAACGCCTCGCGCTGCCCGGTGAGGGCGTAGTAGCGCATCAAGAGGCCGGCCGACTCGCTCAACACTTCGTGGCCGCTCGCGGCGCTGCCGTCCTGCGCAGTGTCGATCAAATTCGTATAGACGCCGTCCGGACCTGTCATGCGGCGGGCGATGAAGCCCTCAAGGGCGCCGCGTCCCTCGTCGTATGCCGCAGAGGCGCCGTAACGATTAGCGGGCGGAACGCCGTCAGAGCCGTCTCCCGGGCGCGTCGTTCCTTGCGAGCACCCGGCCAGTATCGTCGCAAGTACGCCAAAAATAGCAATAAAACGGTTGGTTATTCTCAATGCAGGCGATCCTTTCTTGACACGGATGGTCACATCGTTTTAAAAATATTTACCACGCTCGCCGTGTCTTTACGACGGCATTCGGAATCATCTTTATTTTTGCCCGATAAATGATCAGGAGTAATACCGGGGTGAGAGGCGAGAAAAATGTCGAATTATAATACTTATGTCGAATAAATGGATATATAAGATTATGTATGGAACAAGAAAAAATAAATATAAATCTTTAGTCCTATTTCCATGGCATAGTAATTATTTTAGATGAAACCTTAACATTCGTAACGATAAACAATTTGGTAATTCCAAAGTTCAAACCCCCGTCCTGCAATCGGCGTGAATCGGATGTTGATTGACGCAAGCTTGGGCTTCTGATATAGTTCGATAATAAAACAATTCAATCAATGAATGATTAGAGGGTGATACCAATGCTGGACGGCCCAAAACTGAGCCGGATCATCGAGCGCTACAAGTCGGCGATGTTTACCGTGAACAGGCGGATCACCGCGCTGCTGCGCGATGAGATGCCGGGGGATCTGACGCTGGACCAATTCGCCATTATCGAATACGTCGGCTCGCGCGACCAATGTACCTCGACAGAGCTGGCCGACGCGTTCTGCGTAGGCAAAAGTTCGATCACGGCGATCGTATCGCGGCTGGTGGACAAGGAGCTGCTCGTCCGCGTGCCGGACGGCAAAGACCGCAGGGTGACGTACTTGCGGCTGACGGAGGAAGGCGAGCGCCTCGTCGCCGAGCTGGACGGACGGATCGGCGATGTGCTGTCGACATACGTCGGCGCCTTCGACGAGTCGGAGGCCGATCAATTCATTGAGACCTACGAGAAGCTGGCGCGCGTCGTCATGCAGGGCGGGAGCCCCATCACCGAGGAGAAGGGCGGCAAGGAGCAATGAGGCATATCGTCAAATTCAGGTGGGCGGTGCTCGTCCTCTGGCTTGCAGTCGTCGCCGGCCTGGCGCTGACTGCGCCTAACATGGCGGATCTGGTGCGGGAGAAGGGCCAGATCACCGTGCCGGACGGCAATACGTCGACCAGGGCCGGCGAGCTGCTGCACGAGCGCGACCTGCAGCGTGCGGGCGCCGGAGAGGCCGGCCAGGGCGGCAGCTCGACCGTGCTGGTGTTCCATAGCGACGCCGCGCTGACCGATTCGCAGCTGTCGGAGATCAGGCAAGGCATCGACAGATTGAAGTCGGACACAAAAAAGCTCGGCATCGTCTCCGTCACGACGCACTTCGACACTGCGGAGCTGAAGGACCAGATGATGTCCAAGGACGGCAAGACCGTGCTGGCGCTGCTGTCGGTCGACACGCACGGACGCGAGCTGTCCGCGCTGCGGGATGAGCTTGACGCCGCCGTGGCGGACGTCAAGGTCGACCATTACTATACCGGCAACTGGCTCATCCAGGAGGATGTCGTCGACAGCTCGCAGGAAGGGCTGCACAAGACGGAGTACATCACGGTCGTGTTCATACTGGCCATCCTGTTCGTCGTGTTCCGCTCGGCGATCGCGCCGTTTATCCCGCTGCTGACCGTCGGCATCAGCTATGTCGCGGCGCAGTCGGTCGTCTCCTATCTGGTCAAGTATCTGGATTTTCCGCTGTCGAACTTCACCCAGATCTTCATGGTGGCGGTCATGTTCGGCATCGGCACGGACTACTGCATCCTGCTCATCAGCCGGTTCAAGGAGGAGATGGCGCACAACGGGGGCGACAAGATCGGGGCTATCCTGACGACGTACCGGACGGCGGGGAAAACGGTGCTGTATGCGGGCCTCGCGGTGCTCGTCGGATTCGCCTGCATCGGCTTCTCCGCGTTCAGCCTGTACCAGTCGGCCGTTGCGGTCGCCGTCGGCGTCGCCGTGCTGCTGATCGCGCTGTTGACGCTGGTCCCGTTTTTTATGGCCGTCCTCGGCAAGGCGATCTTCTGGCCGACGCGGGGCTCGCTCGAGCACAAGCCGAGCGGCTTCTGGGGCGCGATGGGCAGCTTCTCGCTGAAGCGTCCGCTGCTGTCGCTGCTCGTGCTGGCCGTCGTGCTCGCGCCTTTCCTTTCTATTTATAAAGGCTCGATCTCCTTCAATTCATTGGATGAGATCGGCGACCGGTACGATTCGGTCAAGGGCTTCAACCTGATTGCGGACAGCTTCGGACCCGGCGAATCGCTGCCGACGACCGTCGTCCTGAAGACCGACCAGCCGGTCGATACGTCCGCCGGGCTCGCGATGATCGAGCGGGTGAGCCGCGAGCTGGCCGGCGTCGAGGGCGTCAAGACCGTGCGGAGCGCGACGCGGCCCACCGGAGAGGCGCCCAAGGACTTCCAGGTCGCCCAGCAGGCGGACGCATTGGGCAGCGGCCTGGACCAAGGCGCAGCGGGCATCGGCCAAGTGTCCAAGGGGCTGTCGGACGCGAGCAAGGCGCTCAGCGCCAACGCGTCGAAGCTGAGCGGCGCCGCAGCGGGCGCGGATAAGCTCGTCAGCGGCACCGAGTCGCTCAAGAGCGGCATCGCGCAGCTGGAGACGGGGCTCAAGGCCGTGCAGAAGGGGCTGCAGAGCGGCGCTGCGGGCGCCGGGGAGCTGCAGCAGGGCGCGGCGCAGGCCAAGAAGAGCGCGGATCAGCTGCTCGCCGCGAGCCGCAAGCTGGAGGCAAGCTACGGCGAGCTGCAGAGCGGGCTGGGCCAGTTGTCTGCGGGTTATGCCGATATTGCCGCGAAGCAGCAGGCGCTGGCGGACGGACTCGGCGATCTCGGCACGGGCATCGGCAGCCTCGGAGACAAGTATCCGGAGCTGGCTGCGGATGCGGACTACAAGCGGGCGGTGGCGACCGTCGCCGCGCTGCAGTCGAACGCATCGCAGCTGGCGGGCGGGCTTGAGCAGCTGAACGGGAAGCTCGCCGGCGCGGCGGCGGGTCTGAAGCAGGCCAATGCAGGCCTGGCACAGGCGGCCGACGGCCAGGCGCAGCTGTCGGCGGGATTGGCGAAGCTGTCGGCCGGCATCGGCGAGCTGGAGCGCGGCATCGGGCAAGCCTCGGCAGGGCAAGGGCAGATCATCGGGCGGCTGCCGTCGGTGACGGGCGGACTCGACGAGCTGACTGCGGGCCAGCGGCAGCTCGGCGACGGCTTCGCGCAGCTGAACGACCAGCTGGGCGAGCTGACGAGCGGTCTGAACAAAAGCGTGAACGGGCTCGATCAGGTGTCCGGCGGGCTGAAGTCGGCGCAGGATTACGTCGGCGAGCTGTCCGGTGCGCAGGACGACGATCTGAGCGGCTGGTTCATCCCGGAGCAAGCGCTGCAGAGCGATGAGTTCCGGCAGGCGCTGAACGTTTACGTCTCCAAGGACCGCAATATCGCCACCTTCGACGTTATTTTCTCCGGCAATCCCTACGAGCTGGAGACGATGAAGCTGATCGCGCCGCTGCAGGAGGCCGTAGACCGCGGGCTGAGCGGCACCGCCTACGCCGCGGGCGCGCAGCATGAGATCGGAGGCGTCACCAGCGCCAACAACGATCTGCACAAGGTGTCGTCCGCCGACTACTCGCGCACGGTCGTGCTCATGCTGATCGGCATCGGGCTCATCCTCATCTTCATGTTCCGCTCGATCGTCATTCCGATCTACCTGGTCATCTCGCTGATCGGGACGTATTATACGTCGCTCGCGATCACAGAGCTGATCTTCGTGCGCATGCTCGGACACTCCGGCGTGAGCTGGACCGTGCCGTTCTTCGGCTTCGTGCTGCTGGTCGCGCTGGGCGTCGACTACAGCATCTTCCTGATGGACCGGTTCCGCGAGTACCGCGACCTGCCGCCGCAGGAGGCGATCCTGAAGGCGATGCGCAACATGGGCACCGTCATCCTGTCGGCCGCGGTCATCCTCGGCGGCACGTTCGCGGCGATGCTGCCGTCTGGCGTCATGTCGCTGCTGCAGATCGCGACGATGGTGCTGTGCGGACTGTTCCTGTACGCCGTCATCGTGCTGCCGCTGTTCGTGCCCGTCATGGTGCGTACGTTCGGCGATGCGAACTGGTGGCCGTTCATGGGGCGGCGGGAGCAGCAAACGGAGTCGGTGCGAGGCGATTTGCAGATATAAGATCCGCGGGTTAAAACCCGATGCTTCAAATCGACGGTGCGAATGTCGTACAATCGAAGGGGAGGATTGCGACTGCGGCGAGGCTGGTGCGGCCAAAGGCGGCCGGCTGAGAGCAGGAGGCGGTCGCTATTCACTTAGAAGACGGATGGAACGTCATGAGGAGCGTAGGGTCGAATGTTTCTGCACTTTATTGAGAAGCGTGAGCATAAAGAAGCGTTTTTGAAGCTGGCCTACCGGGTTGCCGATTCGGACGGCTTCGTTAATCGCAACGAATGGGATTATCTCCGCTCCTGGAAGCTGGAGCTGGATATGGAGGACTGGGAGCCGGGTGCGGAAGACGGGGCTTGTTCGCTCGCGGAGCTGGTCGGCGATATTAAAGAGGAGCAGATTCGCAATCTCATCTGCGCGGAGATTCTGCTGCTCATCTACGCAGACGGCAATTACAGCGAGGATGAACGGGAGATCGCTTGTGAACTGCAGCGGCTGTTCGGCTACTCCGAAGCGACCTTCGGCTTGTTTGTCGATTGGGTGAAGCGAATGGATGAGTTGCGGGTCGAAGGGATCAAGCTGATTCTCGACCCTGCGCAAGCAAGGCGCTAATCGGTACGGCAGCGGGCGATCCGCTGCCGTTCGTTGCCATACGCCGTCCAGCGGGATGAACCCGTCGGGCGGCTTTTTGGCTATTGCAGTTCGGCGGCTAGCCGTGCAGATCGGCACCTGAATGTTCGCGTGTCTCGACGTCGGACAAGCGCCTCGCGATTAGCGGCCTTCTCGACATGAGCAACGCCGTCGCCAGTAAGGCAAGAGCTACGAGAACGCCTGACTCTCCTGTCCAGAGCAGCGCGTGTGCGCCTGTGGTGGAGGAGTCGAAGGCATCCTGAATGACCGCATTCCAGCACGCATGCAGCAGGAAGGCGGGCCATATGCTGCCGGTCGTCAGCCGCAGGCGTCCGATCACGCAGCCGAAGGACGTAACCGAGATCATGAACAGCAGCACGGAGAGGACCGGGTACGGCCCGGAGTCGTAATGGCCGAACAAGATGACGGGCAGATGCCAGATCCCCCAGATGATCCCGCTGGTCAGCAGCGGACGAGGGATGCGAGCGTCAACCAGCCGCGTCAGCATGTAGCCCCGCCAGCCAAGCTCCTCGCCGACGCTGCCGATCAGGCCCACGACGGTGCCGGCCACGACTTGGAAGAGCAGCACTGCGGCGAACAGCAGTCCGGGCGGAGCATGAATGAACGTGTCCGGGTCGGTATACGACGCCAGTCCTGTCCCCCAGGCAATGCCGTAGGCGAGCAGGCCGATGACGACGGGATACAGCAGGATAAAAGGCAACGCCCGCACCGTACGACGCCCGCCGAACCGCAGGGAAATGTCCGCTATGCCTTCGCGCAGCAGCAGGCGGGCGCCGATCGATGACAGTCCGGGCGCCCACATGAGGAACAGCGCCCCGAGCGGGAAGTGCAGCGCGAGCACGTAGCCGAGCGTGGAGAGCGGGACGAGCAGGGCGAAGTAGACGAGAAGTCCCCGTCTGGCCGAACGAATCCGTTCTATTTCCTCGTCCGGTCCGAAGTTTGATTGCATGACAGCAGCTCCTTGCTTCTAATTGATCGTTTGTCAAATAGAAGTATAGCTGCGGAAGCGCTCCGACCAGAATATACCCGAGACCAGTCATTTCCCCGGACCTGGGCCGCGCCGGCACTGGCCCTCTGTACGGATATCCACCCGGACAGGGCGGAGCAGTAACTTTAATATGAAAATTGGCGTCCGAACCGGCAAAGGTTCGAACGCCAATTTTGCTTTCTATTCTTTCGGATGAATCATGTCTTCCGGCTTCACGTATTCGGTGAACTGCTCGTCCGTCAGCAGGCCGGTCTTGAGGGCGGCTTCGCGGAGCGTGAGGCCTTCCTTGTGCGCCAGCTTGGCGATCTTGGCGGCGTTCTCGTAGCCGATGTACGGGTTAAGCGCGGTGACGAGCATGAGCGATTGCTCGAGGTTGCGGCTCAGCACCTCGCGGTTCGGCTCGATGCCGACGGCGCAGTGCTCGTTGAAGGAGCGCATGCCGTCCGCGAGCAGGCGGACCGACTGGATGAAGGCGTTCAGGATAACCGGCTTGAACACGTTCAGCTCGAAGTTGCCCTGGCTGGCGGCGAAGCCGATCGTCGCGTCGTTGCCCATGACCTGGCAGGCGATCATCGTGATCGCTTCGGCCTGGGTCGGGTTGACCTTGCCGGGCATGATGGAGCTGCCGGGCTCGTTCTCGGGGATCGTGATCTCGCCGATGCCGGAGCGGGGACCGCTCGCGAGCCAGCGCACGTCGTTGGCGATCTTCATCAGATCGGCGGCGAGCGCCTTGAGCGCGCCGTGCGCGAAGACGGACTGGTCGTGGCTGGTCAGCGCGTGGAACTTGTTCGGCGCGCTCACGAAGCCTTTGCCGCCGGTCGCTTCGCTGAGCGCCTGGGCGACGCCGTCGCCGAATGCCGGATGGGCGTTGATGCCGGTGCCGACGGCCGTGCCGCCGATCGCCAGTTCCTTGAGCGTCTGCACGCTGGTCTTGATCATCTGCTCGGTCTTGTCGAGCATCGCGTACCAGCCGCTGATCTCCTGGCCGAGCGTGATCGGCGTCGCGTCCTGCAGGTGGGTGCGGCCGATCTTGACGATGTCCATGAACGCTTCGGACTTGGCCTTGAGCGTCGCCTTCAGCTCGGACAGCGAAGGCAGCAGCACCTCGTCTACTGCGACTACGCTCGCGACATGCATCGCGGTCGGGAACGTGTCGTTGGAGCTCTGGGACTTGTTGACGTCGTCGTTCGGGTGAACGCGCTGGTCGAGACCCTTCGCCTCGAGCAGCTGGTTGGCGCGGCGCGCGATGACCTCGTTGACGTTCATGTTGGACTGCGTACCGCTGCCCGTCTGCCATACGACGAGCGGGAACTCGGCGTCCCACTGTCCGGCGACGATCTCGTCGGCAGCAGCGACGATCGCATCCTTCTTGTCGGCGTCGAGCTTGCCCAATTTATGATTAACCTGCGCTGCAGCTTTTTTGAGCTGCGCGAACGCCGTGATCAGTTCCTTGGGCATCCGCTCCGTGCCGATCTTGAAGTGCTGGCGGCTGCGCTCGGTCTGCGCGCCCCACATGGCCTCGGAAGGTACCTTGATCTCGCCCATCGTATCGCGTTCAATCCGGAATTCCATTTGCTGAGTCTCCTCCTTATATAACATCACGTCTTCCATTATACTGGCTCGTCTCCGCGGTTCCAAATGAAAATCGGCTCATGGAGCGTGCGTCGGATACGAAGCATGGGGCCGAGATGAATCCATGAAGTTTGGAGCGGAAAAAAGTCCCGCTATCGCCCGCAAATCGGAGCCGCAGCGTGGCGATAGCGGAAAAAGGTTCCGCTATCGCTCGCAAATTCGAGCCGCAGCGTGACGTTAGCGGAAAAAGGTTCCGTTATCGCTCGCAAATTCGAGCCGCAGTGTGACGATAGCGGAAAAAAGTTCCGCTATCGCCCGCAAATTCGAGCCGCAGTGTGTCGATAGCGGAAAAAGGTTCCGTTATCGCCCGCAAATCGGGGCCGCAGTGTGGCGCTAGCGGAAAAAAATTCCGCTATTGCTCGCAAATTCGAGCCGCAGCGTGACGATAGCGGAAAAAAGTTCCGCTATCGCTCGCAAATTCGAGCCGCAGTGTGACGATAGCGGAAAAAAGTTCCGTTATCGCCCGCAAATCGGGGCCGCAGTGTGTCGATAGCGGAAAAAAGTTCCGTTATCGCTCGCAAATCGGGGCCGCAGTGTGATGATAGCGGAAAAAAGTTCCGTTATCGCTCGCAAATCGGGGCCGCAGTGTGACGATAGCGGAAAAAGGTTCCGTTATCGCCCGCAAATCGGGGCCGCAGTGTGACGATAGCGGAAAAAGGTTCCGTTATCGCCCGCAAATTCGAGCCGCAGCGTGGCGATAGCGGAAAAAAGTTCCGCTATCGTCCCCGCAACGCCGCCAGCCCCGCCCGCTCCCGCTAGATCGCCCGCCGGAACTGGCTGTTGTAGAGCCGGGCGTACGCGCCGCCGCGCTCGACGAGCTGCTCGTGCGTGCCGCGCTCGACAATCTCGCCGCCGTCCACGACCAGGATCAGATCCGCATGGCGCACGGTATTGAGCCTGTGTGCGATGACGAAGCTGGTGCGGCCCTTCATGAGCGCGTTCATCGCTTCCTGAATGTGCATCTCGGTGCGCGTGTCGACGCTGCTGGTCGCTTCGTCGAGGATCAGAATGTCGGGATCGGCGAGGATCGCCCGCGCGATCGTGATGAGCTGGCGCTGGCCGTGGCTCAGATTGCCGCCGGCCGACGTCATCGGCGTGTCGTAGCGCTGCGGCAGCCGCTCGATGAAGCCGTCCGCCCGCGCGAGGCGCGCCGCCTCGCGGACGTCGAGATCGCTCGCGTCCGGCCGGCCGTAGCGAATATTGTCCGCGATCGTGCCGGTGAACAGATAGGCGTCCTGCAGCACGATGCCGAGCCGGGAGCGCAGCGCGTCCTTGGGCACGGCGGCGATGTCCTGACCGTCGACGGCGATGCGGCCCTCATCGATATCATAGAAGCGGGTGAGCAGGTTGATGACGGTCGTCTTGCCCGCCCCGGTCGGACCGACGAGGGCGACGGTGTGCCCTGGCTCGGCCGCGAAGCTGATTCGCTTGAGCGTAGGTTCGCCGGGGCCGTTGTAGCCGAAGCTGACGTCGTCGAAGACGACATGTCCGCGCGGGACGGCGTCCAAGACGCGGCTAACCGATGTCGTCTCGGAGCCGCCGTTCGGGCGCGATCCGTCAGCCGCTGCCGGCCGGTCGTCCGAACCCTCGGCCCGGTTCGGCCGGACAACCGGTGCCGGCCGGGTATCCGATCCTTCGGCCCGGCCCGAGCCGCTGTCCGCTCCGAAGTCACCATGTGCCTCGTCGTCCCGTATCCCACTCGCAAGTTGCGGCCGCTCCGACGATTTCTTTTCCCCCTCGTATTCAGTCTCCGTATCCATCACCTCGAACACCCGCTCCGCGCCGGCGACGGCGGCCTGGATCGCATTGTACTGGTTGGCGAGCTCGTTGAGGGGCCAGGTGAACTGGCGCGAGTAGCTCAGGAACGCCACGATGACCCCGATCCGCGTCCAGTCGTGCCACGCCATCCAGCCGCCGGTCGCGGCGATGAGGATGAAGCTGAAGTGTCCCATCATGTTCATGCCGGGCCCGATCGTGCCGGACAGAATCTGCGCCCGTGTACCCACCGCACGCAGCTCGGCGCTATGCGCCGCAAACCGCGCGATCGCCGCCGGCTCGCGGCGGAGCAGCTTGACGGCTTTCTGGCCGGACACGGTCTCCTCGACGAACCCGTTGAGCTCGCCGAGCGCCTGCTGCTGCGCCTTGAAGTACCGCTTCGAGCGCTTCCCGATGGTCTTGGCGACGAGCACGACGAGCGGTGCGGTCGCCAGCGTGACGAGCGTCAGCCAGACGTTCAGCCACAGCATGAGCACGAGCGCCCCCGACAGCGTGAGCGCGCTGGCGGCGATCTGCACGAAGCTCTGGTTGAGCGTGACGGAGACGTTCTCGACGTCATTGGTCGTCTTGCTCATGAGCTCGCCGTGCGGCGTGCGGTCGAAAAAGCGCAGCGGCAGCTTCTGCACATGCGCGAAAAGATCCTCGCGGAGCGCCCATACGGTGCGCTGCGACACGCCGGCCATCACGTAGGCTTGCAGCCATGAGGCGAGGCTGCCGAGCGCGTAGACGGCGAGCAGCGTCCAGCATAGCCGCGCGAGTCCGTCCCACTCCCGCGGGATGATGTAGCTGTCGACGGCGCGGCCGAGCAGATACGGCCCCGCGAGCGAGGCGGCGGTGGAGAGCAGGATCAGCGCAATCGCGACCGCGAGTCCTGCGCGTTGGCGGCCGAGATAGCCCCACAGACGGCGGATAGTTGCGCCGGCGTTGTGGGCGCGCGCTTTTTCGGCGCCCGGATCGGGTCTGCCTCTGCGTTCAAACATGGGTGAGCGCCTCCTGTCCGCGTTGGGATTCGTAGATGTCGCGGTAGATCGCACTGTCCCGCAGCAGCTCCTCGTGCGTGCCCGCGGCCGCGATCCGGCCGTCGTCCAGCACGAAGATGCGGTCGGCCTCCATGACGGAGGAGATGCGCTGCGCGATGACGAGGCAGGTGCTGCCTTGCATCCGCTCGCGCAGCGCGGCCTGAATGCGGGCTTCGGTGGCGAGGTCGACGGCGCTCGTGCTGTCGTCGAGAATCAGGATGCGCGGACGGAGGAGCAGCGCCCGGGCGATGGAGAGACGCTGCTTCTGTCCGCCGGACAGGTTCACGCCGCGCTGGCCGACGACGGTGTCGTAGCCTTCGGGCAGCCGGCTGATGAAGCCGTGCGCTTCGGCGGCGCGGGCGGCCGACTCGACATCCTCCTGCGTCGCTTCGGGCCGGCCGTAGCGGATGTTGTCGCGGATCGTGCCGCTGAACAGAATCGCCTGCTGGAGCACGAGGCCGACGTCGCGGCGCAGGCGGTCGGCGGGGATATCCCGCACGTCCGTGTCGCCGATCGTCACGCGGCCAGCGGATGGATCGTAGAGGCGCGGGATCAAGCTGACGAGCGTCGATTTGCCGGAGCCGGTGGCGCCCAGGATGCCCACGGTCCAGCCCGGCTCGATCGCGAGGCTCACGTCCCGCAGCACGTCGCGGTCGCCGGTCGGGTAGGCGAAGGATACGTGTTCGAAAAGAATGCGTCCGGGAGATGCGGGGACGGCTGCGGAGGCGGGAGCGGTTGCGAATGCAAGTGCATTGGCATTGGCATCAGCATTGTCATCAGCATTGTCATATGCTTCCGCCGTACTTTGCACACCTGTTGCTTCAAGCATCATCGGCAGCCCTGGCGCCTCGGCCACCTCGGGCTTCTCCGGATCGGCCATATCCGGCGCCGTGCGCAGCACCTCGTTCACGCGTCCCGCCGAAGCGCGGGCGCGGGAGATGTTGACGATCTGGTTGCCCAAGCCCGCCAGCGAGAACATCATCGTCGACATATACGTGATGAATGCCGCCAAGCTGCCGACCGCGAGCCCGCCGCCGTCCGTCATCCGGCCGCCGAGCCACAGCGCGGCGACGATGCAGACGTTGAGCAGCAGCGTCATGATCGGCCCGTTCAGCGCGACGACACGCGCGGCGCGGATCGCGGCGTCCCGGTTGTCCCGGTTCGCGAGGCCGAACCGGCCCCGCTCGAATGCGGCACGGACGAATGCCTTGACGACGCGGATGCCGGACAGGTTCTCCTGGACGACCGTGTTGACCCGGTCGAGCTTCTGCTGTACGGAGAGGAACAACGGCCCTGAACGCCGCAGCGTGACGATGAGAATGACGATAAGCGGCGGCAGCGCGGCCAGACAGAGCAGCGCCAGCTTCGGACTGATCAGGAAGGCCATGATGAGACTGCCCGCGAACAGGCAGCCGTCCCGCACGAGCATGCGCTGGGAGATCATGACCATGTTCTGCAGTTGGGCGACATCGGCCGTCAGCCGGGTGACGAGCGAGCCGGTCGTCAGTTCGTCGAGATTGCGGAAGGAGAAGGTCTGGACCTTGCGGAACAGCGCATTCCGCAGGTCCATGCCGAAGCCCTGCGACGCGAAGGTGGAAAAAACGGTACAGCCAACGCCTCCGATCAGCCCGACCAGCGCGGCTCCGACCATCCAAGTGCCGTGCTGCCAGATCGCCCCGAGCCGGCCCCCGACGACGCCATCGTTGACGATGCCGGCCATGAAGCGCGGCTGCAGCAGGTCCATGGCGACCTCCAGCACCATCAGGAGCGGGGCGAGTATCGACGCGGCCCGATAAGGCCGCAAGTAACGAATAAGTTCACGCAAAGCAGGAAACCTCCAATCGTTCGTAGGCTAATGATCAGATTCGATCAGATTGTGCCGCATCTGCAGCAGCATGCGCCGCATAAGCAGCCGTTCTTCCGGCAGAAATCCGTCGAGCGCGCGCTCCTCGACGACGCGAATCGCCTCGCGTACGGCGGTCAGCGCCTCGCGCCCTTTGCCGGTCAGATAGACGCGGGAGACGCGCTGGTCGCGCTCGTCGGGCCGGCGCTCTACGAGCCCGGACTTCTCCATGCGCGACAGCATGACCGTCAGCGTGGCGGGCGCGAGGCCGACGCGCTCCGCCAGGTCGCGCTGGCGGAGTCCGTCCTCGTCGGCGAGGCGGAACAGCACCGGCGGCTGTCCGGGATAGACGCCAGCGGGCTGGATGAGCTTGTCGGTCTCGCGGCGGTGGAGCTTGACGACGCGGCTCATGATTTGCGAGAGCTCGCGGTGGTGGTGAGGGTGGTGGTGCATGGCGAACGGCCTCCGTTTGATTAGTTAGCTGGCTAATTAATAAATTAAATGCTCGACGGGGAGGTGTCAACATTTTCTGTGGGGTGAGAGGGCGATATTTTCTGTGGTGCGAGGCGGCGGGGGGCCAATAGACAGCGCAAATACCGTCAAGGGCTGCACGCCCTGACGGTATTAAAGGTAATTCGGTCAACAGTTAGCAGTCCCGCCCGCGATCAGCGCCTCAAGTATACACGTGGATCAACAGTCGACGATCCCGCCCGCGATCAGCGTCCGAACGCGATCAGAACCCCTGCACCGGATGCGGGACGTACGGCGCCTCGAGCGCCGCGATCTCCTGCGCCGTCAGCCCGAGCGACAGCGCCGCGACCGCGTCGTCCAGGTGATGCGGCTTCGTGGCGCCGACGATCGGCGCGGTTACGGCGTTTTTCTGCGCCACCCAGGCCAGCGCGACCTGCGCGCGAGGGACGCCGCGGGCAGCCGCGATCTCCGCGACCCGCTCCACGATCGCCCGATCCGACTCGACCGACGACCGGTACAGCGTCTGGCCGAACGCATCCGACTCCGACCGCTCGCTCGTCTCGTCCCAATCGCGCGTCAGCCGGCCCCGCGCCAGCGGGCTCCACGGGATGACGCCGACACCCAGCGCTTCGCACAAGGGCAGCATCTCGCGCTCCTCCTCGCGGTACAGCAGGTTCAGATGGTTTTGCATGCTGACGAACTTCGTCCAGCCGCCGCGCTCCGCCGTATGCTGCGCTTGCAGAAACTGCCACGCATACATGGACGAAGCGCCGATATAACGCGCCTTGCCCGCTTTGACGACGTCGTGCAGCGCCTCCATCGTTTCCTCAATCGGCGTGTGCGGATCCCAGCGATGGATCTGGTACAGGTCGATATAGTCCGTGCCGAGCCTGCGCAGACTGTTGTCCACTTCGCTCAGAATCGCCTTGCGCGACAACCCCGCGCCGTTCGGGCCCGGACGCATGCGGCCGTGCACCTTCGTCGCGATGACGACCTCGTCGCGTCGCGCGAAGTCCTTGAGCGCCCTGCCCACGATCTCCTCGCTCGTCCCGTCCGAATACACGTTGGCCGTGTCGAAGAAGTTGATGCCGAGCTCCAGCGCCTTGCGGATGAACGGCCGGCTGCGCTCCTCGTCCAATGTCCAAGGATGCGTCCCGCGCCCGGATTCGCCGTAGCTCATGCATCCCAGACACAGTCGGGACACCTCCAGGCCGGTATGTCCAAGTCTCGTATATTGCATTTGCTGCACGCCTCCTTCGG
Organism: Cohnella sp. 56; assembly: GCF_037963805.1. Lineage (NCBI taxonomy): Bacteria > Bacillati > Bacillota > Bacilli > Caryophanales > Paenibacillaceae > Cohnella > Cohnella sp. 56. The sequence continues at coordinate 288,561 of NZ_JAZDQE010000003.1, forward strand.
CTTGTCTTCCATTCTATTGGCATCATAACGGATTCCGGCGGGAAAGGAAAATGCAGCTCGCACAGCCGCCGCTGACGATGGAAATCCGGTGTGGAGGCTGGCTCGTCGCAGGAGGAGCCGCGACGTATAATCCATGGCTGTTCCCCGCTGCGCGGTGTATAATATGCTAGAATCAGATGTACGTACAAGTCTTGATGAACGCCAGGAGGTTAACATGACAGCGAACGCGCAAGCTTACGAAGGTCAATACGAGGGTTTGAAGGCAGTATGGCTCAAGGCAGGCCCCTACGAAGCGGCGGTGCTGCCCGAGATTGGCGCGAACCTGATCGCGTTCCGGGATACGGAGCGGGGATATGCCTTCCTGCGGGAGCCGGCGGCCGATGAGCTGCAGTCGTTCACGGAGCGCCCGATGGTGCACGGCATTCCGGTGCTGTTCCCGCCCAACCGATTCGAGGACGGCAAGTTCCCGTGGGAGGGCCAGGTGCACCACCTGCCGGTGAACGAGACCGATCGCAACAACCATCTGCATGGATTCCTTTACAATATTCCGTGGAAAGTAGACGGCTTCAGCGCGGACGCACTCGGCGCCCGGGCGGCGTTCAGCGTGACGGTGGCGGCAGGGGACGCGGTGTACGAGCGGTTTCCGTTTGCGTTTACAGTGCGGCTGGAATATACGCTGAGCGGCCAAGGCCTGCATCAGCGCGTCAGCGTGCGCAACGAGGGAGCGGGCAATATGCCGTGTCTGCTGGCGTTCCACACGGCTGTCAACGCGCCGTTCGTGCCAGGCAGCACGCCGGGCGATTATACGTTCAAGCTGACGGTCGGCGAGCGCTGGGAGATGGGAGCGGACGGCCGGATGCTGCCGACCAAGCGCCGCCTGCCGCTCACCGAAGGCGAGGCGCGCATGCGCGACGGCACGCAGTCCCCGTTTTTCGAAGCGATGGACAATCACTACACTGCTGTGCCGCAGAACGGACGCAACCGCATGGAGCTGACCGACACGCGTACGGGCGTCAAGCTCGTCTACGACGTGGGCGCGGGCTACAAGCAATGGATGATCTGGAACGACGGCGCCAAGGGCGGCTACTTCTGCCCCGAGCCGCAGATCAACCTCGTCAACGCGCCGAACATCGAGCTGTCGCCCGCTGAGAGAGAGGAAGCGGGACTGCTCGCGCTATCTCCCGGCGAGATCTGGGAAGAGACGAGCCGTCTGTATACGATCGGCTAATAGCACGCCGCCGCAAGACGCTGCATGCGCAGATATTGCGTGTGCAGCGTCTTCAAGCTTCGGCATCATTTCGAATGGTGCACCATTGCGGTGCATCCTCACCCAGTCCGGCCCGCACTCCCACTCATGCACCAAAATAGTGCATGCACCATCGCACCGCATCCGCACTCCGCCCGGCCTGCTCTCGCCCTCAAGCACAAAAATGGTGCACCAACGCGCTGCATCCGCACCCAGTCCGGCCCCGCACTCGCACTCATGCACAAAAATGGTGCTCCATCGCGCTGCACTCCGCACCCAGTCCGGCCTGCGCTCGCCCTCAAGCACAAAAATGGTGCTCCATCGCACCGCATCCGCACCCAGCCAGTCCTGCGCTCGCCCTCAAGCACAAAAATGGTGCTCTATCGCACCGCATCCGCACTCCGCCCGGCCTGCTCCCGCCCTCAAGCACAAAAATAGTGCACCATCGCACCGCATCCGCACCCAGCCCGGTCTGCTCTCGCCCTCAAGCACAAAAATGGTGCTCCATCGCACCGCATCCGCACTTCGCCCGGCCTGCTCCCGCCCTCAAGCACAAAAATGGTGCACCATCGCACCGCATCCGCACTCCGCCCGGCCTGCTCCCGCCCTCAAGCACAAAAATGGTGCACCATCGCACCGCATCCGCACCCAGTCCGCCCCCGCACTCGCCCTCATGCACAAAAATGATGCACCATCGCGCTGCATCCGCCATCCAGCCTGGCCTGCGTCTGCTCTCATGCACCATTCTGGTGCTACGAGAACGCAGCCTATCAGCTAGCACACTTTATGCCTCAGCATAGCACCAAAATGGTGCTATGAGAACCTGCGACTCCGCACGATGCCTTGCCACTACCGTGCCCTTCACCACTATCGTGCCTCATCGCCACTACCGTGCCCGCCGCCCCTACGCATCCAGCAGCCGTCGCAGCTTATCCTCCGTGCGCGAATCGGCGGCAGGCGTGTATACGCTGAGCCGGAGATCGGCGCTGCCGTGTGCCTGGAGCGAGGTGAGGTGGAACAGCATCTTGCCTGCTTTGGCGTGTCTGAATTCGAGGGCGACCTCGGGCGCGCTGCTGACATGGCTGTCGTGCCACAGGCGCTCGAAGTCGGGGTGCGCATCCTTCATCTCCGCCAGAAAGCCCTCGTACCACTCGTCCTCCACATACTGTCCGTAGTACGCGCGGAATATCGCGAGGAAGCCGCTCGCGAACGATTCCCAATTGACGGCCAGCCTGCGGAATTCCTTGCGCGTGAAGACGAGCCGGATCATGTTGCGGTCCTCCGGCGCGATCCGTCCGAAGTCTGCGAAGACGCGCGCGGCGGCTTCGTTCCAGCCGACGATCTGGCAGCGTCTGTCCGAGACGATCGTCGGGCAATGGCGGAGCTCGTCCAGGATGCGCGACAGCGACAGCGTCATGACCGGCGGCTCCTCCCGCCCGTAATCGCCAGCTCCTGCGGCGCCCCCACCGCTCTCGGCCAGCGCATAGAAGTACTTGCGCTCGTCGGCTGTCAGCCGCAGCGCCTCCGCGACGCACTCCAGCACGGCGTGCGACGCCTGGATATCGCGTCCCTGCTCCAGCCATGTGTACCAGGTGCTGCTGACGCCCGCCAGCTGGGCCACCTCCTCCCGCCGCAAGCCGGGTGTCCGCCGCCTGCCGATGTCGGGCAATCCGACCTCTCCCGGAGACAGCCGCGCCCGCCGCGCCTTCAAAAAATCAGACAATGCCTGCAGCCTCGCCTGCTTGTTCATTCCGCATCCTCCTCTAACGCTGGCGGCCGCTCATTGCCGCCATCATCCGCCTGCCCGTCGCGGCAGCTCATTGCCGCCATCATCCGGCTGCCCGTCGCGGCGGCTCATTGCCGCCATCATCCGCCTGCCCGTCGCGGCCGCTCATCGCCGCCATCATCCGCCTGCCCATTGCGGCAGCTCATCGCCGCCATCATCCGGCTGCCCATTACGGCAGCTCGTCCGTGTCGCGCCCTTCGTCAAACATGCTGCTTCCTCACCCTCGCTCGCCGATGCGGATGCTGCTTCCCTGCTCACGCCCGCCGCCGTGCATGCGGCTGTCGTGCGCCGCCCTGCCTCCCGGTGAACGCCCGTCGCAGCCGTCCCGCCGTTCCTCTCCCGCCTCGCCTTATTCGGGTATTCATTATACCAGTATAAACTATAACTTGTACTAGGATATCACGATATGGAATGATACGTTTATCAATCGGGCACGTACGATGGAGGAGATCGAGATGGCAAGAGTCGTGATTACGGGGACGGGTGTCGTGTCGCCGCTGGGCGCGGACGTAGCCGCCTTCTGGCGGGGGCTGATCGAGGGGCGGTCAGGTGTGCGGACGATCGAGCATATGGACGTATCCGGGTACAAGACGCGTATCGCCGGGCTCGTGCTGGACTTCGACGCGGAGGGGCGATTCGGCCGCAAGGAGGCGAGGCGGATGGACCGCTTCACGCAATTCGCGCTGGCTGCGGCGGACGAGGCGGTGCGGGAGGCAGGGCTGGATATGGAAAAAGTAGACCGGGAGCGGGTGGCGGTGTACGTCGGATCGGGCACGGGGGGCTTGCGGACGCTCAGCGACAACGAATCGCTGCTGCGCGAACGGGGTGCGGACCGCGTCAGTCCGCTGCTCGTGCCGATGATGATCGCCAATATGGCGGCGGCGCAGATCAGCATCCGGTATGGCACGTACGGGCCGACGATGGCGCCTGTGACGGCCTGCTCGATCGGCAACACGGCGATCGGCGAGGCATGGCGGCTCATCCGGAACGGCGAGGCGGACATCGTCATCGCGGGTGGCGCGGAAGCCGCCGTGACGGAGCTATCGCTGGCGAGCTTCGGCAATGCGACGGCATTGTCCCGGCGCAACGACGAGCCGGCTCGGGCGAGCCGCCCGTTCGATGCGGACCGCGACGGATTCGTGCTCGCCGAGGGGGCGGGCATCGTCGTGCTGGAGTCGCTCGAGCACGCACTGGCGCGCGGCGCGCGACCGCTCGCCGAGGTGATCGGCTACGGTGCGAGCTCCGACGCCTACCACCAGGTCGCCACACATCCGGAAGGGCGCGGCGCGATTCTGGCGATGCGCGCCGCGCTCCGCAGCGCCGGCCTAACGGCGGCGGACGTGGACGTCGTCAGCGCGCACGCGACGAGCACCGAGCTTGGCGACGCGACAGAGACGCTGGCGATCAAGCAGGTGCTGGGCGAGCGGGCGTGGCGGGTCCCGGTGACGGCCAACAAGTCGATGACCGGCCATATGCTCGGCGCAGCCGGCGGTGCGGAAGCCATCGCGCTCGTGCGGACGCTGCTCGAGGGCATCATCCCGCCGACGATCAACCTGGACCGGCCCGACACCGACTGCGACCTGGATTATGTGCCGAATGTGGCCCGGCAGCATCCGGAGCTTAAGATCGGCCTGTCGAACTCCTTCGGCTTCGGCGGGCACAATGCAGTCATCGTGCTGCGCAGGTACGAGGACGACTGAGCGGACGGGGCCGATCGCCTCTCGTCGTGCAGGCGATGCGCGCCGAACCGTGGCCGAGAGGCTCATCGCCTCTCGTTGTGCAGGCGATGCGTGCCGGACGGCCCCCGATAGGCGCATCGCCTCTCGTAGTGCAGGCGATACGCGCCAGACGGCCCCCGATAGGCCGATCGCCTCTCGTGGTGCAGGCAATGCGCGCGGGACGGCCTCCGATAGACTCATCGCCTCTCGTGGTGCAGGCGATGCGCGCCGGGCGGCCCCCGATAGGCTCATCGCCTCTCGTAGTGCAGGCGATGCGTGCCGGACGGCCCCCGAGAGGCCGATCGCCTCTCGTTGTGCAGGCGATGCGCGCCGGGCGGCCCCCGATAGGCCGATCGCCTCTCGTGGTGCAGGCGATACGCGCGGGACGGCCCCCGATAGGCGCATCGCCTCTCGTCGTGCAGGCGATACGCGCGGGACGGCCCCCGATAGGCGCATCGCCTCTCGTCGTGCAGGCGATACGCGCGGGACGGCCCCCGATAGGCGCATCGCCTCTCGTCGTGCAGGCGATGCGCGCGGGACGGCCCCCGATAGGCCGATCGCCTCTCGTGGTGCAGGCGATGCGCGCCGGACGGCCCCCGATAGGCGCATCGCCTCTCGTGGTGCAGGCGATGCGCGCGGGACGGCCCCCGATAGGCCGATCGCCTCTCGTGGTGCAGGCGATGCGCGCCACCCCGGCGCTATCGCTGCCCCGCGCCATCCCGGCCCTATCGCTGCCCCGCGCCACCCCGGCCCTATCGCTGCTCCGCGCCATCCCGACCTTATCGCTGCCCCGCGCCATCCCGGCCCTATCGCTGCCCCGCGCCATCCCGGCCCTATCGCTGCCTCGCGCCATCTCGGCCCTATCGCTGCCCCGCGCCACCCCGGCCCTATCGCTGTCCCGCGCCATCCCGGCCCTATCGCTGCCCCGCGCCATCCCGGCCCTATCGCTGCCTCGCGCCATCTCGGCCCTATCGCTGCCCCGCGCCATCCCGGCCCTATCGCTGCCCCGCGCCATCCCGGCCCTATCGCTGCCCCGCGCCACCCCGGCCCTCTCGCTGCCCCGCGCCATCTCGGCCCTATCGCTGCCCCGCGCCATCTCGGCCCTCTCGCCAATCCCGTGCTACTCCGGTCCTCTGGCCGATTCGGCGACATCACTGGGCATCAGCATGCCCGCGTCAGTTCGGCGCACTCGGCCTCGCGCCCCGATTGTTGTATAATGAGCACAACCGACGGTGCGAGGAGAGGGATAACGAAGATGTTCCATACGAAAAAGCTGCTGCTGCTCGGCTCGGGCGAGCTTGGCAAAGAGGTCGTGCTGGAGGCGCAGCGACTGGGAGTGGAGACGATCGCGGTCGATAGATACGAGGGGGCGCCCGCGATGCACGTGGCCGATCGCAGCTATGTCATCGACATGTTGGACAGGCAGGCGCTGCGCGATCTGATCCTGAAGGAGCGGCCCGATCTCATCGTTCCGGAGATCGAGGCAATCGCGACGGCCGAGCTTGTGAAGCTCGAGGAGGAGGGCTTCCGCGTCATCCCGACCGCGCGCGCCGCGCAACTGACGATGGATCGGGAGGGCATCCGCCGCCTGGCCGCGGAGACGCTCGGTCTGCCGACGGCGCAGTACCGCTTCGCCGACAACTACGACGCGTTCGCGGCCGCCGCACGCGAGATGGGCTTCCCCTGTGTCGTCAAGCCGCTGATGAGCTCCTCGGGCAAAGGGCAGAGCGTCTGCCGCTCCGAGGAGGGACTGGCGGACAGCTGGCGCCTCGCGATGGAGGGCGGCCGGGTGCAGCAGGGCCGCGTCATCGTGGAGGAGTTCATCCGCTTCGAGTCGGAGATCACGCTGCTGACCGTGCGGACCGCGGAGGGGACGCAGTTCTGTCCGCCGATCGGTCATATCCAGCAGAGCGGCGACTATATCGAGTCGTGGCAGCCGCATGAGATGACGGCCGCGCAGCTCGAGGAGTCGCGGCGCATCGCGCTCGCGATCACGGATGAGCTGGGCGGCGTGGGCGTGTTCGGCGTCGAGCTGTTCCTCGCCGAGGACAAGGTGTACTTCAGCGAAGTGTCGCCCCGTCCCCACGATACGGGCCTCGTGACGCTCGTCAGCCAGAACCTGTCCGAGTTCGCGCTGCATGCGCGGGCCGTGCTCGGTCTCCCGGTCCCGGAGATCAAGCTGATCTCCCCCGGCGCGAGCCGTCCGCTCAAGGCGCTGGAGGAATGGAGCGGCTATCGGCTGACGGGCGCCGAGGAGGCGCTCGCCGTGCCGGATACGCAGCTGCGCGTCTTCGGCAAGCCGGTGACCAAGCCCGGCCGGCGTATGGCCGTGGCGCTGGCTTCCGCGGACAGCGTGCTCGAAGCCCGCTCGAGAGCGGCCGAAGCGCTCGGCAAGCTGCGTCTGACGCAGAGCGAATAGCACGCGAGCTATCTCTCCTGCACCACCGAGCCCCAGGCCGCCTATAGCGCGGGCCGGGGCTTATTGGCGTCCGGCGCCGGGCATGCCTCTGAGCTTGGCGATCGTCCAGTAGAGGGCGGGCATGAGGAAGATGAGCCAGGTGAAGGTCTGGAAGGAGGGCTGCATCGTCCAGTGCAGAAATTCGCCGGGGTACCGGCTGAACTGGTAGGCGAATATGAACACAAAGGACGTCAGGGCGAACACTAAGGGGCGGTGCGACTTGAAGCCGGAGAACCGCATGGCGATTCGCGCTCCCATGAACAGCAGCAGCGCCGTCTTGATCAGCAGCGTTGTGGACCATATGGCGATCAGAATCGGATCGAGATTTTCCAGCACCTCGCCGAAGGAGATGAAGCGTACGACCTCCAGCACCGGATAAGCGATGCTGCCCGCCATCGTCGGCCCGAACAGCAGCAGACCGGACAGCCAGTAAGCCAGCAGCACGGAGATGACGAGCGCCTGCATGGCAGCCACCTTGCGGAAGGGCTTCTCTACCGGCTGGAAGTGAGGCAAGATCAGCAGCAGCAGCGTCAGATCGTTGGTCCAGCCCGCGGCAAAAAACGTAGATCGAATCAGCTTGGTCGCGGACCAATGGGTGACGAAGGCGCTCGTCATGTCGTAATTCATCTTGCCGAGCAGCACGGTGAGGACGGGGAGCGTCGTCGCGAACACGGTCAGGAAAAAGCCGTCGCCGAGCAGCGAGATCGAGCGAATGCCCGAACGTGCGGCGAGGGCGGCGCATAGCAGGAAGCATCCGAGCATGGCCTGCGTGGGCGTACCCTCCAGATATACGGAGATGAACAGATCCGAGTAGGAGGCGGCGCACATCGTGGCGATCGTCAGGCAATACAGCAGCAGCAGCGAGGAAAAAAGGAAGTGAGGCGCCCGGCCGACAATCCGCCTCCCGTATTCCCCCCAGTCTTGCCCTTGGTAAGCGTAGCTAAGGCGCACGGAGAAAAAGGCCAGCGACAAGTTGATGAGCCCCGCGGCGGGAATGGCGAGCCAGCCGAGATATCCGCTCAGTACATACAACGGGCTCAGCATGTACACCAGCGGTGCCGCGATCAGCTGCAGCGTCATCAGCCGCCATAGCTGTCCGAAAGTCAGCGACTTCATCGTCCGCCGTACTCCCCGGGCAGCGCCAGGCTATGATCCGTCCAGCCGAACAAGCCCCGGACGATCCATACGGGGAGCGGCAGCTCGTCCCTTATGCATGCGACGCCCGCATAGAGGAGTACGATCAGCCACAGGAACGCCGAGCCCAAGCGTTCGCGCTTGTTATCGAGCCGCAGCCGATACTGCTCGGAGGCTGCGATTCCCGCCAAGATCAGCCATACGCTTTTCATGAAGCGCCTCCCTTCCTGGTCGACCACAACGGTTTGTTCTCTGCATTCAGATGCGTGATTCGAACGTTGGCCTCCACGATGAACCGCATGTCCTCGCGGTATATCTCGGGCCAGCGGTTTTTGACGCTGTCCCAGTAGCGGGGATACCGCCATTCGAGGCGCCGTCCGACCTGCAGCACGTCGGTGCCTGCTTGCTTGGATTTATCTAATGCGCGCTGCATGTCGGTCGCGATCTCCAGGTTTATTTTGCGCTCCAGCCCGTGCAGCAAGCGCGGCTCGGTGACATCCTGCGTGGTCTGTGTGGACTCGAGCGTCGCTTCTGCGGTGAGCTTGACCCGGCACTCGAGCATGCCGTTCCGGAAGCGGGGTCCGACCTCTCCGTGCAGCTCGTTCAGCTTGATGTTGTATCTGCCGTTGCCCGACAGCAATTGATATATGGGCTCCGTCAGACTGCCCGACGCCCAACTGACTGACTTGGTCTCCTCGATATCCAATGTGCCCTTCATGTGCATGTCCTGAATCATGGCCGCGCCGTCGGGGCCGACCCACCACCGGTCCTGGCCTTGTTCGCTGACGAGCGGCCGCTTGCCCATATGGAGCAGCGGTACGGCGAGACCGACGCCGTCCGCGCTTGCCACGGCCAGATCCCTGAGCGTGGCATGACCGACGAAGTGCCGGTTGCCGAATTCGCGCAGCACCTCGGACGGCGCCCGCTCGAACACCGGCGTCAGGTTCATGATTTCTTTGGCTTGACCTTCGGAGATGAATACGAATGTCCGCAACGGGATGGAAGGATTGCGCGACGCCCACTCCAGCAGTTCTTCCATCCCTCTTTTTACGGCGAATTGCTCGCTGACGACGATGGCTCGTGTCTGCCCCCAAGTGAGCTTGCGGGTCAGATCCTTCTGGATCGCCTCCAGCGCCTCGGGCAGCGTGGCTGCCGATTGCGTGTTCGACGTATAAGCAAGTCCGAGCTGGCTCGGGGATTGGACGTTGCTGGCGGAGCCCAGACGGTTGGGCAGCGGCGCACCGATCGTCAGCATGATCTCTCCGGGATTGTCGCCCATATCGATGTAAGCGCTCGTGATGAAGCTGCGGTCGTTCAGCTCGATCTTCGACCAGCAGCCGCCGAGCGGCAGCGCAGTCAGGACGGCGGCCAGCATGCGCCAGATTTTATTCATGATCGGGCGCCCCTTGCGAAGCGTTCGTCTTGCGGTACGCGACCGGACGATGCCCCATGCGCGCCCAGTTGATGCGGATGAAGGTGTCTTTCCAATCCGCGATGGACAGCGGGGCGACCGGGTGCATATAGGGCACGCCGAACGAGGATAGCGACACGAGATGAAGGAACAGGATGAACAAGCCTGTCACCAGTCCTGCCAGGCCGAGGACGCCGCCGAGAATCAGCAGGGGGAAGCGGAGCAGCCGGAAGGCGAGCCCGAGCTCAAAGTGAGGGATGACGAAGGAAGCGATGCCCGTGATCGACACGACGATGACGGTCGGGGCAGATACGATGCCCGCCTGCACGGTCGCCTGGCCGATGACGATTGCGCCGATGATCGACACCGTCTGTCCGAGCGGTCTCGGGATGCGGATGCCCGCTTCGCGCAGTCCCTCGAAGATCAGTTCCATGATCAGCACCTCCGCGAGCGCGGGGAAGGGGATGTTCTCCCTGGCGGCCGTGATCGTCAGCAGCAGGTTCGAAGGGACGATCTCCGGATGAAAAGTCGTGACTGCGACATAAATAGAAGGAACGAGGAAGGACATCGTCACGAAAAACAGCCGGATCCAGCGGATCCAGGTCGACGCCAGGTAATTCTGGTAATAATCCTCCGCCGACTGCATCAGCGAGAAAAAAGTGACCGGTACGATCAGCGTCTGCGGCGTGCCGTCGATCATCAGGCCGATCCTGCCCTCCATCAGCGAGGCGGCGAGCGTATCGGGACGCTCTGTGTATTGGACGGTAGGAAAGGGAGACAGCGGATCTTCCTGCATCCGCTCCGCAATATAGCTGGCGCCGAGCACGCTGCTGGTATCGATGGAGGCGAGCTTGTCCTTCAGCGACTGCAGCACGTCCTCGTTGCAGAGGCCTTCAATATATAAAATGTAGGCTTCCGTCTTGGTGAACCGTCCGAACCTGTACTTCAACAGCTTGAAGTCCGGATGCTTCAGCTTGTGCCGGACGAGCGAGAGATTGGTTCGGATGTTCTCGACGAAGGCTTCCTGCGGGCCGACGATGACGGTCTCATGCTGTGACGCTGTGACAGATCGTTCATTGTACGACGTTACAGGGAACAAGTAGATGCCGGCGGCGCCTCCTTCGATCATCAGCGCGGCATGACCTTCGAGCAGGGCGGTGACGGCTTGATCCGCATCGGGACAGGCCGTTGCCTGGATCGAGACGAGCGCTCCGCTGAGCAAGCCGTCCTGCAGCTCGCTGCTCGTCAGCTGTGTCTGCCGCTCCAGCAGCGGCTTGATCAGATGCTCCAGCAGCGTTTTTTTGTCCACGATCGTCTCGATGTAGACCAGCGTACAAGCGACCCCTCCCGCCGTGAGGGGCTGGCAGACCATATCCTCGGAATGCTTGAGCGCGTCGCGGAGGTGTGCGAGCGCATTCCCGCGGCGGGCGCTGCCGCCGGAGGCATGGTGCAGGAGACCGCCGCCGACGCTGGGCGATCTTCCGTGCGAGCGAAGGCTGGCGGCCGCCGCACGACGCCAAGCCCGGAACAGCCATTTGAACATGGCGCGCGCCTCCTCGTCCGCATCGTTTCCAATAGTATGCAACGAATCCAATCGTAGCATCCGCCCGTTTTTCAGAATTTGTTCAGTGCCAAGTGTTATAAAAGGAGTATATGAAAAACTCGAACGCCGAAAAGGAGGGTGTCATCATGCTGCAAACGGTCAAATTCGAAGCAAACGATATAGCGAGCAACCCCGTAGGCACGGCGATGAGCGTCATCGGCGGCAAGTGGAAGGGTGTCATCCTGTACCAACTGATCCAGCAGGAAGCACGGTTCAATCAGCTCCGCCGCTTAATCCCGGGCATCACACAACGCATGCTGGTGCTTCAGCTGCGCGACCTGGAACGCGAAGGACTCGTCCAGCGGATCGTCTATCAAGAGACTCCGCCGAAGATCGGCTATCGCCTCACTCCCTACGGCCGCACCCTGGAGCCGGTCATTCTGATGCTCAAGGAATGGGGAGAAGCCCATCAGACGGCGGCGCACTGAAGCCTGAAGCCCGACAACTCGGGATGATTGCCCGCCCAGACAACCGGCCCGCCGAGGCCGGTTTTTCATTTTGTCGCGAGGCGCTCGATCGCACCAGTACCCGCAACCGCACATGTCTGTGCGGTTCGCGCCATATCCCCGTCACCCGTCGCCACAATCCCGCCCCCGCCACCCGTCCGCCCCTCAGCACCGCCGCCAAGTTCTCGCATTCCGCTTCATTCATTCACTTTCCCTTGAAACTCCGTTAATCCTGGCTTTACATCGCGCGTTTATACTGGTGCTGCGGCTCGATGTTGCGAAGCGAAGCCGGACTTTAGACATACGTGAGGAGAGCCGCCATGGGGATTCATGCATACTTCAGATCGCTGGACGTGCTCGACCGGATCATCCGCTGTCCGGGCAAGTTCAAGTTCGAGCAGCACAGTGTCGCCGCGCATTCGTGGAAGGTCGTACAATATGCGAAGACGTTCGCGGATATCGAGGAGCAGCAGGGTGCCGTCATCGACTGGAAAAAGCTGTACCGGATCACGAGCAGCCACGATTACGGGGAGATTTTTATCGGAGATATCAAAACGCCGGTCAAGCATTCCTCCATGCAACTGCGCACGCTGCTGCAGCGTGTCGAGGAAGGCATGGTTCATCATTTTATCGAGGAGCACATTCCGCGCGAGTTCAAGGCGATTTTTCAGGAGCAGCTGCGGGAAGGCAAGGATCAGTCGGTCGAAGGCTTGATTCTGGAGGCTGCGGATAAATTGGACCAGGTGTACGAGGCATTCTCCGAGCTGCAGCGGGGCAATACGGAAAAGGAGTTCATCTCGATGTACAGGCATGCGCTCCTCAGCATACGCCGGATTCCGCTGAAATGCGTGGATTACTTTTTCGATCATATTTTGCCCGATCTCGTGAATGAGGAGTCGATGTCGCCTGTCGATATCCGCAAGATCACGGAGGAGGCGCTGGCTTCGCCGCCGTCGCAGCCCTATCCGGCCTGAGCGGGCGCATGCGGCTCGGGAGCCGGCAGCCGAACTTCGCCGCACAAACGACAACGCCGCCTGCATCGTAAAGATGCAAGCGGCGTTGTCGTTTATTCAGCTGTCGCCACCCGGATGCTGCCGCTGTCCGTGCGTACCTTGACCACGTCTTTGGTCTGCCCCGGCGAGTCCGGCGAGTGAATCGAGCCGGAGCCCGATCGCAAGTCGTAGTGGCCGGCAAAGGAGGCTGGCACCTCGACGCGAACGCTGCCGGAGTCCGTCTTGATGTCGACGGAGGACGTATCCTGCTTCTGCAGCCGTACGCTGCCCGAATCCGATTTGATCTCGGCCGCTCCGGCGAGGGCGGCGAGCTTGATCGAGCCGGAGTCCGACGAGACGGTCGCCTCCGCCTTGATGCCGTCGGCCTGAATGCTGCCCGAATCCGTCTTCACGGTCGCTTGCTCGGCCTGAATGCCGCTGAGCTTGACCGAACCGGAATCGGACTTTAGCTCCAGCGTCCCCGCCTGAATGTTCGAGGCTCTCAGCGAGCCGGAGTCGGAGCCGATCTTGACCGTCTGCGCCTTGGGGCCGTCCACGACAACCGAGCCGGAGTCCGACTTCACCGTGACGGCATCCAGCAGGCGCGCATCGCTGAGCGCGACGACGATCGACTGCTTGCGGCTGCCGAAGTTGAAGTTGAAGTTTATATTGAACCATTTGAACTTGGGGTTGAGGTTCAGCTCGAGCTTGCCGCCTTCCAGCTTGACGTCCGACAGCCGGCTGATGACTTCCTTCTCTTCCTTGCCGTCCAGCTTGACGGTGTTCTTGCCGTCCGTGCTCGGCACGAAGCGTATGTCCAGACTCTTGGCATCTCCGACGACGACGAACTCCCGAAGCTCCCCTTCGCCAAATGTCCACGTCTGCGAATGCGCGGCGAGCGGCTCCGCGAATTGAAATTTGTAGTAGGCCGCGCCCCCGAGGCCGATCAAGATGAGGCCGATGGCGATCGTGATCCAGGATATTTTCTTCATATTATATAGACCTTCCTCTCCGAATGCTGTTCGTCCATGTCAGCCCTCGCGCCGTCAGGCGGATACCTGCTCTGAATGCCGCGACCGTGCCGAAGGCGGCCAGCATGCCGATGCCGGTCACTGCCAGGCTGACGTACATCTTGGCAGGATAACTGAAGCCGTTCAGCGCCCAATCCGCGAGCACGGAGAGCGGAGAGGCGATCAGCGCAATATTGACGGCCGCGAGCGCCGACAGCACCGCCCAGAGCGCGATCCACAGCGGGACTGCGACGATCCCGAGCAGCGCAAGACCTGCAACTGCGAGCGCGCCGGCCGATTTGTTCTCGTTCATGCTTATCCCTCATTCCGATGGCGATGTTGTCGCGCATAATTCCTTGTCTGCTATCTCATTATAAATTGGAGCATGCGCCGGAAGAATGGACGCCGGTTGGACTTCGCCTCCGTCCGGAGTCTAGGAAGATTATAGCAGCTGCGGCGCGCTTGACGGTATCTTTCGTTTGGAAGCCGTTTCACAAGGGTAAAACTAGAAAGACGAGCCATACGCTGCTTGACAGTTGAATCGAACAGGTCTGCGCGGGGCAATTGAGATTAGGCAGATTCAGACTATATTTCGTCACAATTTTGTGATAGAATGTTCACATATAGCGTTTCCATCGAAGGGAGTTGTTCTCCAATGAGAAAAGACATGACGATCGCGCTGAAGTGGACGGCAGGAGTTATCATTGCGTTAGGCGTCATTTTCAGCGCATTCAATATGAACGAATTCAACGACGGCAACCTGGGACTGATGATCGGAATCGGATTCCTGGTCGGCGGACTGCAGATTCTGCTGTTCGGCGTCGCTGCGCCTCTCATGATGAAGAAGTCGGATCTTGAGCCGGAATCCCTGGACAAGGTCGAGGATCTCGCTTAACAAGCTGCAACCCGATCGATCGCTTGCAACCAAAGACTGCCTGCGTAGAGAGACATCTCCGCGCCAGGCAGTTTTTTTGTTGCGAATGTTTGAACAAAGGTCGAATTGGTGAACAATTTATTGCTAAATATCAAACAAACATTGACGCATTTGTTAACAGCAGAGCCGGGGCCTTCGGATTTTGATATGTTAATGACATAGCGCGGGATTCTGACGAGAGTGCCGCGGGCCCGGCGCCAAGCCGCAATCAAGGAGTGTGAGCAAATGAAGTACAAAGGGTGGTTTATGCGGGCAGCGGCGTTCCTGCCGCTGGCGCTGATGACGTTCCTGCTGTCGGGCTGTGCCGACGTAGTCGTCCTTAATCCCAAAGGAGAGATCGGCAAGCAGCAGCTTGATCTCATCTACATCACGACGGGGCTATGTCTCATCATTATCGTGCCCGTCCTTATATTGACGTTCTGGATCGCCTGGAAATACCGGGCGAAGAGCAAAAAGAAAGAAGCGTACCAACCGAACTGGGATCACAGTACGAAGCTGGAAACCATCTGGTGGGGGATACCGATCATCATCATCCTGATCATCGCGATCTTCACCGTTCGATACAGCTACAAGCTGGAGCCGTCCAAGGCAATCGCTTCGGAGGCGAAGCCGATCACAATCCAGGTCGTCGCGCTCGACTGGAAGTGGATGTTCCTGTATCCGGAGCAAGGCATCGCTACGGTGAATTACGTACAATTCCCGGAGAAGGTTCCGGTGCAATTCCAGCTGACCGCGGATGCGCCGATGAATTCGTTCTGGATTCCGCAGCTTGGCGGCCAGATCTATACGATGTCCGGCATGGCGATGAAGCTGCATCTGATCGCGGACGAACCGGGCGACTACTTCGGCACGGGCGCGAACTTCAGCGGCGAACACTTCGCCAAGATGACGTTTAATGCCAAGGCGACCTCCCAGGCGGAATTCGACAAGTGGGTGCAGGACGTCAAGCAGTCGTATCCGGCCATGGATCAGAACGGCTACACTGACCTGGCCAAGCCCGCGACTTCGATGGTGCGCTCGTTCTCGTCCTTCCCCGAGGGACTGTTCGACCAGATCGTCAACAAGTACGTCGTGAAGGGCGGGTCCGCGCATCACCACGGGGCCGAATCCGGCAACGCCAAGCAAGAAGACCACGATATGAGCAATATGCAAGATATGGACATGTCCGGCATGGATATGTCCGGAGCGGACGATCACGGCGCCGCGCATCAACATTAAGGAGGGGACCCGATTGAAGATTACCAAGCTATCCGATTTCTTCGTGACTGGGGACCCGCTCATCTACGGCGCGGACGTCGCGATCGGACTGACGTTGGTCGCCATCGTCTTCGCGCTCACGGCGTTCAAGCGCTGGGGCTGGCTGTGGCGCGAATGGCTGACCACCGTCGATCACAAGCGGATCGGCATCATGTATGTCATCGCATCGCTGCTCATGCTGTTCCGCGGGGGCGTCGACGCCCTGCTCATGCGGACGCAGCTGGCGCTGCCGGACACCATGGAGTTCCTGAAGCCCGATCACTATAACGATATTTTCACTACGCACGGCGTCATCATGATTTTGTTTATGGCGATGCCGCTGATGTTCGGTCTGTTCAACCTGACCGTGCCCCTGCAGATCGGCGCGCGCGACGTCGCGTTCCCGCTCCTGAACTCGCTCAGCTTCTGGCTGTTTTTCATGGGCGCGATGCTGTTCAACGTATCGTTCGTTATCGGCGGCTCGCCGGAGGCCGGCTGGCTGGCTTATCCGCCGCTCTCCGAGAAGATGTTCAGTCCGGGCGTCGGACAGGACTTTTATATCTGGGGTATTCAGATCTCCGGTATCGGCTCGCTCATGACCGGCATCAACTTCATCGTGACCATCCTCAAGATGCGCGCGCCCGGCATGAAGCTCATGAAGATGCCGATGTTCACCTGGTCGGTGCTCTCGAGCTGCGTGACGATCATCCTGGCGTTCCCGATTCTGACGGTGACGCTGGCGCTGCTGTTCATCGACCGTTACTTCGGCGCCCACTTCTTCACGCTTGATCTGGGCGGCAATCCGATGATGTATATCAACCTTATCTGGATGTGGGGTCACCCCGAAGTGTATATCGTTGTACTGCCGGCGTTCGGCATATTCTCGGAGATCGTCGCGACCTTCTCCAAGAAACGGCTGTTCGGCTACGGCTCCATGGTGTTCGCGTTGATGAGCATCAGCATCTTCTCGTTCTTCACTTGGGCCCACCACTTCTTCACAATGGGCTCGGGCGCGAACGTCAATGCGTTCTTCGCCGTCACAACGATGATCATCGCGATCCCGACCGGGGTCAAGGTGTTCAACTGGCTGTTCACGATGTACAAGGGGAAAATTACGTTCGAGCTGCCGATGCTCTGGATGATGGCCTTCATTCCCTGCTTCATTGTAGGCGGCTTGACCGGCGTCATGCTGTCCGTCGCGCCGGCCGACTTCCAGTTCCACAACAGCTACTTCCTGATCGCTCACTTCCATCAGGTGCTGATCGGCGGCGTCGTATTCGGTTACTTCGCAGGTCTGTACTACTGGTGGCCGAAGGTGTTCGGCTTCAAGCTTAACGAGAAGCTCGGACGCTGGGCGTTCTGGCTGTGGAACATCGGCTTCTACGTCTGCTTCATGCCGCAGTACGTGCTCGGCCTCATGGGCATGACGCGTCGTGTCAGCACGTATAGCTGGGACACCGGCTGGTGGAGCTGGAACTTCGTCTCCACGATCGGCGGCTTCCTGATGGGGATCGGCTTCCTGTTCCAAGTATGGCAGATCCTGCACAGCATCAAGTTCATGAAGCGCGTCAAGGGCGATCCATGGGGCGGACGCACGCTCGAGTGGTCGATCCCGTCTCCTGCGCCGTTCTACAACTTCGCCATCACGCCAAAGGTCGAGGGCCGGGACGATTGGTGGCGGCGCAAGGAACTGGCCGCGCAGGGCGTCCAGGATCCGCCTCCGCAGTACGAGCCGATTCATATGCCGAAAAATTCCGGCGTGCCGATCGTCATGTCCGTCTTCTGGTTCATCGTCGGCTTCGGCTTCGTATTCGACTGGGTATGGCTCATTGTTCCTGGCGCGATCGGCATCGCGGGTACGATGCTGTATCATTCGTTCAACTATGACACCGATTATTATGTGACGGTCGACGAGATCAGAAGGACCGAAGCCGAAGCAGGGAGGGTTGTCTAATGGCGCAAGTCGCGGCAAAACATAAAGGGCACGACCACGATCACGGCCATGACGGCCATCACGACCTTGAAGCGCTGCGGACGATGGGCTTCTGGATTTTCATCATTACGGACTGTATTATTTTCGGCACGCTGTTCGCCACCTACGCCGTGCTCCACAACAACACGGCGGGCGGCCCCGGCGCCGCGGATCTGTTCGAGATGCCGGGCGTCATCGCGGAGACATTTATCCTGCTGACCAGCAGCTTCACCAGCGGTCTGGCCGTCCTGTCGATGAATCGCGGGGACAAGAGGGGTCTGATCAACTGGTTGATCGTTACCGCCGTGCTGGGCGCTTCCTTTATCACGCTCGAAGTGACCGAGTTTCTGAAGATGATCGACGAAGGCGCCAAAATTTCCACCAGTGCGTTTTTGTCCGCCTTCTATACGCTGGTCGGTACGCACGGTATTCACGTCACGATCGGTCTGATCTGGATGATCGCGCTCATGTTCCAGGTTGCGAAGCGCGGCATCACGCCGGTGACCAAGCGCAAGATCGGCAATATCAGCCTTTACTGGCACTTTCTCGACGTCGTATGGATCTTCGTCTTCACGATCGTGTACATGATGGGGGTGAGGTAAGATGGCGCAGCATCATGACACGCATGCCGCACACGGCGGAGATTCGCATGAGTCGCACGGCTCGTTGAAGTCCTACGTCATCGGGTTCGTCCTGTCGCTCGTGCTGACGGCGATCCCGCTGATCCTCGTGCTGAACGACATCGTGACCGGCAATGCCGCCGACGTCGTCCTGCTCGTGACGGCCGTCCTGCAATTCGTCGTGCAGCTGTTCTTCTTCATGCACCTCAAGGAAGAGAAGAAGCCGCGCTACAACCTGATGACGCTGATCCTCGGTCTCGTCATCGTCGTGACGATCGTCGCAGGCTCGATCTGGATTATGGAATACAATATGGTATCGCACTGATCCCGGCCGGGACAGTGCCAAGCCGGCGATCCCTATTGCGGATCGTCGGTTTTTTTAGGTTTGACAAAAGAGTTTAGGTACTATACACTCATGCGTATGACGAACATGGATGAATTATCGAGCGAACGAATCGGCGATGCGCTGCTGGACGTGTTCAAGGCGTTCGCCAGACAGGATCGGAAAAACAGGGAGTACGGGATCGACGAGCCGTTGTACCATTCCGAAGTGTACACGCTAAGCGAGATCAGGGAGCATGAGGGCATACATATTACGGCGCTCGCCGAACGCTGCGGCGTCACCAAGGGCGCCATCTCCCAAGTGCTCAAGAAGCTCGATCAAAAAGGTCTGGTCGTCAAGGAAAAGGATGCCCGCAATCAATCCAGAATCATGCTGAAGCTGTCTCCCAAGGGCGAACAGGCATATCTTCGCCATCTGGAGCATCAGGATCGCTTCAAGTCTGTCGTCGCCGCATCCATAGGGGATATGCCTGACGAGGCTGTGTTGTATATCAATAGGTTTCTGGCGGAGCTCGGGAGCAAGCTGGCCGACTGAGAGCTCCCCTTTTTTTGAGCAATGTGTTTAGTAGCTATACACATGGTGTTTACATAAAGGAGGACTTATGGATGGAACCTTTAATCGCTTTGATTGTCGTCACGCTCTTAACTTTCGCAGCAGGGGCTGCGGGTATCTCGCGCCTGCGGTCGTGGCCGGTCGCCTTGCGGGGAGGGCTTGCTGCGATGTTCATGTTGACGGGGGCGGTGCATTTCTTCTACATGCGGACGGACATCGTGCAGATGGTTCCGCCGGCTCTGCCGTATCCGGACTTGATCGTGACGCTCACCGGCGTATTGGAATTGGCCGGAGCGATCGGGCTGCTCTGGCGGCCGGTCGTGCTGTGGGCGTCAGGCGGGCTGTCGCTGCTGCTGATCGTCATGTTCCCCGCGAATCTGTATGTCGCGCTCAACGGCCTGGCGACGCATCCGGAGGATGAGCTGATTCCGCGTACGCTCATGCAGCTGCTGTTCCTGGCGGCGAGCTTGTCCGTGTGGATGCACTACCTAAGGCGCCGGTCTTCGGGCGCGGATGACGGGCTCTCGGCGCGGGCCAACTGACTCGCGGCGGAGCGCCATGGCGTGTCGGGATGGGGCATCAAAAACCGCCCGCACGGCCTTGCGGGCCGAAGCGGGCGGTCGGGTGAAGCGGTGTCGCGGGTTTATTCGCCTTCGTTCCAAGGATTCATATGTACGAGCACCTCGACGACGTCGGGGTCGCTCTCCATAATGCGGCGCTTGAGCTCGCGCCCGATGTCGTGGCCCTGCTGGATCGTATAGTGGCTCGGGATGCCGACGCGCACGTCGACGATGATGTAGTGGCCGTGCTCGCGCGCGCGGACCCGGTCGATGCGCCGGATCTCGGGCTCGCCGGAGATGAGCTTCTCGTACTGGGCGAGCTTGCTCGGCGCGACATTGCGCTCCATGAGGATGTCGATGGCATCCGTCCCCATCGCATAAGCGAGCTTCAGCACGAGCAGCGATACGACAATGCCCGCCACGGGATCGCCGTACGCGGCCCAAGGCCAGTCGAGGCGCTCGCCGATATAGGCGAGTCCGATGCCGATGACGGCGGCGAGCGAGGCATACACGTCGGCGAGATGATCGTAGGCGGTTGCGAGCACGCTCTTGCTGTTGACGGCGCGGCCGATCCGGATCGTATAGATGTACAGCGCCTGCTTCCAGATCAGCGACACGACGGCGGCGGCCAGCGGCAGCAGGCTCTCGCTCTCGGGCGGCTCCCTGAGCGTCAGGACCGCATGATAGCCGATCCACAGCGCGGCGATCGCCAGGATGATGGCGACGAGAGCCGACGCGACGACCTCGGCTTTGCCGTGGCCGTACGGGTGATCCTCGTCGGCAGGCTTCTTCGATACCATGGAGGAAGTCAGCGCCGCGACGGTCGCGATGATGTCGCCTGCATTGTGGATGCCGTCCGCCACGAGTACGGGGCTCGCGAAAAGCAGGCCGACGACGATCTTGATGATCGTGAGTGCGATATTGCTGACAAGGCTGATCCAGATGGACAGCAGCCCTGCGTTTGCTTTAGAGGTCAACGGCGGTGGCTCCTTTATGCCGGACTTGGTTCACATGCGATATTTTAACATAGCGCGGAGCGGGATTCCTAATGGGGAGGGGCGGTGGTGTGAACCGCTTGTGCGTTCAGCTTGCAGTCGCGGTGCTCCGCTGCAACGGTGCACTTCGCCGCCTTCGCGCTCGTTTGTTCCTACCTGAGACTAATTGGCTCGCATTTCGCCGTCTTCGCGCCCGTTTGTTCCTACCTGAGACTAATTGGCTCGCACCTCGCCGTCTTCGCGCTCGTTTGTTCCTACCTGAGATTAATTGGCTCGCACTTCGCCGTCTTCGCGCCCGTTTGTTCCTACCCGAGACTAATTGGCTCGCACTTCGCCGCCTTCGCGCTCATTTGTTCCTACCTGAGACTAATTGGCTCGCACTCCGCCGTCTTCGCGCTCATTTGTTCCTACCTGAGACTAATTGGCTCGCACTCCGCCGTCTTCGCGCTCGTTTGTTCCTACCTGAGACTAATTGGCTCGCATTTCGCCGTCTTCGCGCCCGTTTGTTCCTACCCGAAACTAATTGGCTCGCACTTCGCCGCCTTCGCGCTCATTTGTTCCTACCTGAGACTAATTGGCTCGCACTCCGCCGTCTTCGCGCTCGTTTCTCGCTTGCAGCCACCTTCCTCATGCGGCTTGACCGTTGTCGTCGTCCGGCTGGTACTGTTGTCCCCGTAGTAACTCCGGAATAAACCGCCCCATTCCAATCCGCCGAACCCGAACATGTCCCATCCCGCTATCGAACGGTTCATTATGCGATGGCCATACTTTTTCTATCGCGTGATGTAATATGTGGGTTATATAATTCATAAATTTTAATCACTAATGTCATAAATATTGACACAATCATGAACGGCGAATATGATCTATTTAAAAGAAAATATATCGAACCCCAACAATAATCGATCGCCGGATCCCCACCGAAGGGAGGAATGGCTCTTCTCCCCTGCGATGCGGTGCGGAGAGGGGCCGCTATGATGGAATTATGGAACGCGATTACCTCGCTGTCTCCTCCTGCCTCCAAGTTTTACGACGAGATGTTCGAGGGGACGCAGGTCAGGACGCATTATGAGAAAGTCCAGGCGATACTCGCCCGCCTCAGCATCGAGGAGCGCGCGACGAGACAGCGGCAGATGAACAGGCGGCTGATGGAAGAGGGGATCACCTTCACCCTGTCGCAACCCGGTCAGACGGAAGCGCTCGAGCGCACGATCCCGTTCGACCTTGTACCCCGCATCATTCCAGGCGCCGAGTGGGAGACGATTGAGCGCGGTGTCTCGCAGCGTGTGCGCGCCTTGAACGCTTTTCTCCAGGATGTGTATCACGAGCAGCATATTTTCCAGGACGGACTCATTCCCCGGCGAATGGTGCTCGGCAACCGCTACTTCAGAGGCGAGATGATGCGTCTGTCCGTGCCGGGCGGCGCCTACGTGACGGCTTCCGGCATTGATCTGATCCGCGACGAGAAGGGCGGCTACTTCGTGCTGGAGGACAATTTGCGTTCTCCATCGGGTTTCTCGTATATCTTCAAGAGCCGATCGATCATGACGCACGATTTCCCGGAGATGTACTTCTCGCATGCCATCCGCGGCATCGACCGCACGCTTGACGCCTTCCGCTCCTCCCTGCGCGGCATGGCCCGGACGGGCAAGAGCGACCCGCTCATCGCGCTGCTGACGCCTGGCAGCTTTAACTCGGCGTACTTCGAGCATGCATTTCTCGCGCAGCAGATGGGCATCGAGCTGGTAGAGGGGCGCGATCTCGTCTGCGAGGACCACAAGATTTACATGCGCGGCTCCCGCGGCAAACGCAAAATCGATGTGCTGTACAGGCGGATCGACGACGACTTCCTCGACCCGCTCGCGTTCCGGCCGGATTCGATGCTCGGCGTGGCGGGGCTCATGAACGCTTACCGCTTCGGCAATATCGCGATCGCCAACGCGCCCGGCACGGGGGTTGCCGACGACAAGGCGATCTACACCTTCGTACCGGACATGATCCGCTACTATCTCAACGAGACGCCGATCCTTTCCAACGTGCCTACTTATCTGATGAGCCGTCCGGAGGAAAGGGAGTACGTGCTGCAGCGGCTGGACGAGATGGTCGTCAAAGAGACTTCGCTCTCGGGCGGCTACGGGATGCTGATCGGTCCTTCGTCGACCGAGCGCGAGCGTGCGGCCTTCGCGCAGAAGATCGCTGCCGATCCGGATAACTACATCGCGCAGCCGACGATCAAGCTGTCCACGGCGCCCGTCTGCCAGGACGGCCGGCTCGTCTCCCGGCATATCGACCTTCGCGTATTCGCGCTCATGAACGGCAAGCAGGTGCATGTGCTGCCCGGCGGACTGACACGCGTCGCCATGAAGGAAGGTTCGCTGGTCGTCAATTCGTCCCAAGGGGGCGGCTGCAAGGATACGTGGGTATTAGCCTGATCGTGACGAGGAGGGAACGCTATGCTGGACCGCATCGCTGAATCGTTGTTCTGGATTGGACGCTATACGGAGAGGGCGGAGAACCACGCGCGGCTCATCGACGTGTACTATCATCTTCGGGAGGATGAGCAGGGACCCGACGGACAGGTGTGGCGCCGCATCGTCGGCGCGATCGGCGATCTGGCCGCGTACGAGGCGAAGTATGCCGAGTACGGCGAGCGCGACGTCATCCATTTTCTGACGCTGGATGCGACGCAAGCCAACTCGCTCGTCGTCTGCGTCGGCCAGGCGCGGGACAATCTGAGGAAGATCCGCGACCGGCTCCCGTCCGAGCTGTGGAATTTGTTGAACGGCTTTTATCTGTGGCTGAAGGGCTGCGATACCGCCGAAGTGCTGGGAGATTCGCCTCATCAATTTTACCGGCGCATCAAGGAGGGGCTCGCGGCATTCCAAGGCACGGCTGTATCGATCGCGCTGCGCGACGATGCGTACGCCATGATGGAGAGCGGCCGGTATCTCGAGCGATCGGAAAATATCGTGCGGCTCCTCCAGTCCGTGCTGCGCCATACCGCAGAGACGGGGAATACCTCCTACGCCTACCTGATGGCCGTGCTCAAGTCGGTGGGCGGCTACGAGGCGTTTCGCAGGCTCGGCATCGAGGAGCTCAGCACGGAGGAGGTGGCGTCGTTCCTGCTGGCGCAGGAGCAGTTCCCCCGGTCCGTCCACTATGCGCTCGCCGGCTTCTCGGACTATCTCAAGACGCTGCGGTCCGGCGCGATCCGCTCGGGCTCGGGTATCGACCGGATCGTCCGGATTGTCGACAAGGCCCGCTCCGAGCTGAGCTGGCTGGAGCGCTCCGATATGAACGCGCAAGCGCTGGATGCCGTGCTGCTGCAGCTGCTCGTCACGAACCGGCAGCTCGGGGAGTCCATGGCGAAGGTGTTTTTTTCCCCCGGACGGGAGGTCACGGCATGAAGCTGGATATTACCCATGTCACGACCTACCGGTACGGCGCGCCGGTGACGGACAGTGTCAATGAGCTGCGCCTCGCGCCGCGGACCGACGAGCGCCAGGCGTGCTATCAGCACCGGCTCATCATCGAACCTAACGCTTCTTTGATGTCTTACGAGGATTATTTCGGCAATCGCGTGCATGCCTTTACGGCCAACCATCCGCACAGCGAGCTCGTCATCACCTCCCAGTCGACGGTCGTCACCCGCGATTCGGAGATGAAGCGCCAGCCGGAGACCGAGCCCGCCGAAGCATGGGCCCGCCTGCGCAGCGAGCCGTTCCGCGACGCCAACGCGGAGTATCTGCTGCCGACGCCGTTCGCGACCTTCCATCCGGTCGTCGCCGGGTACGCGGAGGGTGCGGACTGGGGCGCCGGGCAGCGCGGCGTATTCGACTTCGTCCAGCGCGCGTCCGGCCGCATCTTCGACGACTTCGAATACAAGCCGCTGTCGACGGCGGTCCACACGACGGCCGACGAGATGATCGGCATCGGTGCGGGCGTGTGCCAGGACTTCGCGCATCTGCTGCTGGCGATCTGCCGGATGCGGGGCGTGCCTGCCCGGTACGTGAGCGGATATCATTTTGTGGGCGATCTGCAGGGACGCAATGCGGATTTTGAGCAGGCCTCCCATGCCTGGGTCGAGGCGTACGTGCCGGGCATGGGCTGGATCGGGTTCGATCCGACCAACAACGGGCTCGTGGACTGGCGGTACGTCAAGCTGGCGCATGGGCGGGACTACCTGGACATCGTGCCGGTCAAGGGCGTGTACCGGGGCACGGGGGAGCAGACGCTGACGGTGAAAGTGGACGTGCAGTTGGCGGGATAACGGGTTGGAGCGTGTCTGCCGAAGTGGCGGCGAGCGGGGTGACAAGTTGGAGTATGTCCGCCGAATTGGCGGCGAGCGGGGTGACGAGTTGGAGTATGTCCGCCGAAGTGGCGGCGAGCAGGGTGACGAGTTGGAGCGTGTCTGCCGTTATTGGCGCGGCGGGCGTAGGCGGTGGCTGTTCGGGAGTCGCTATCGGCGGCTGGTCGGACGGCCTGTTTTTGTGCACGGCAAGGCGTCGTTCGCCTCTCGTAGTGAAGGCGATGGAGCGGATAGGTGCGCCGGGTTTGATGTGATGCGTGAAGGTCTTAATGTTCGGAATTTGATCGAACAATTGTCTCTCGTCCCACATATCCGATCGACAAGGCAATTTTTAACGTACAATCACACTCCTTTCAATTGACATGTACGTGTAATGCGCGTAAACTGATTTTCGGACGCAGCTCAAGTATGCCCAGGGTCATCGTATGTCGCATGACGAGCTTGGGCGCTGCGAACTGCGGCTTAAACGTTTCTTCAAAACCGCACCGCCATCAGGCATCATCTATACGCACATTCGTATATCTCCGGCGATAAGGGCCGGTGGTCTCTACCGGGAACCGAGAATTCCCGACTACGAAGGAGCGGAGGTTACTCCGTATCTTTTGGCGGTCGGGAATTTTTCATTTTCGGGAGGCAGAACGAGTTATGAACCCTTATGACGTCATCGTCGTCGGCGCTGGTCCGGCGGGCATTTTCGCATGCTACGAGCTTTATCGCAAGGCCCCGCATCTGAAGGTGCTGCTCGTCGACAAAGGCCACGATATCCATCGCCGCCGCTGCCCGATTCTCGAAGAGAAAATTCAGCTCTGCCCACCGCCCGCAGGCAAAAAGGAGTTCGCTGGCTGTCTGCCGGCCTGCTCGATCACGGCGGGCTTCGGCGGCGCGGGCGCATACAGCGACGGCAAGTTCAACATTACGACCGAGTTCGGCGGCTGGCTGACCGATTATCTGCCTGCTTCACAGGTGCTTCAGCTGATTCAATATGTCGACGAGATTAATCTGGCCCACGGTGCCACACCGACAATCACGGATCCGACGACCAACGTCGTTAAAGGGATCGAGCAGCGCGCTTATGCGGCCGGACTCAAGCTGCTTCGGGCGCAAGTCCGTCACTTGGGGACGGAGCAGAACCTGGAGATCATGAAGTCGATCGCCGCTTATCTGTCGGACAAGATCGAGAGGCGGTTTAAGACGGAGGTCGCGGACCTGTTGACTGTGAAAGAAGGCGGAAGTCATCGCATCACGGGCATCGTACTGAAAAGCGGCGAGGAGCTGCAGGCGAACGTCGTCGTTGTGGCACCCGGTCGCGACGGCTCGGCATGGCTGACGGAGGTGCTGAAGAAGCGCCGCATCAAGATGCACAGCAACCAGGTCGATATCGGCGTTCGCGTCGAGACGTCCGATGTCGTGATGCGGGAGATCAACGAGCATCTGTATGAGGGCAAATTCGTATTCAACACGTCGGTGGGCACACGCGTCCGCACGTTTTGCAGCAATCCCTCGGGGCATGTCGTCGTGGAAAATCACAGCGGTGTCATGGCCGCTAACGGGCATGCATTCAAGGACCCGGCGCTCGGCTCGTCCAACACGAACTTCGCGCTGCTCGTATCGCACAAGTTCACGGAGCCGTTCGACAAGCCCAACGAATACGCGCGGGAAATCTGCGAGCGCGCGAACGATCTGTCGGGCGGCGGTGTCGTCGTGCAGAAGTATGGCGATATACTGCGGGGCCGGCGATCTACGGCGGCGCGCATCAAGGAAGGGTTCCTCGAGCCCACGCTCAAGGAAGCCGTACCCGGCGACCTGGGCCTCGTGCTGCCGTACAACACGATGAAGAGTCTGATCGAGATGGTCGAGGCACTGGATAAAGTGACGCCGGGGCTCGCATCCGAGCACACGCTGTTTTACGGCGTCGAGGCGAAGTTTTATTCTGCTCGGCCTCAGCTGACGGATCGGCTGGAGACGGAGATCGCGGGATTGTATTGCGGCGGCGACGGCGCGGGCATCACGCGCGGCCTCGCGCAAGCCGGTGCGGCGGGCGTATGGATGGCGCGGGCAATCGCAGAGCGTCTGAGCGGGGAGCGGCCGGCGGCCGAAGTGTGAGCGTAGATCAGCAGTTGGCGTAAAGGCGGCCGCCGCCCCGTCTGCGGCCACGGACACGAGGCTCCGCCCGGGCGCAAGAAGACGCGCCTGAGCGGAGCCGCATGCCGGCGTCCGGCCTCGCAGCCGGGCCGATGGAGCCTGTCCCGAGCGAATGAAGTGCCTACTCCCCCGTACGATCCTGCTCCGCAATTTTTCCGAATGCCTTCACGAACTCGGCGGCCGGGTACGCGCCCGACAGACCGTACTTGTTGTTCAGCACGAAAAAGGGGACGCCGGTGATGCCCATGGCCGAGGCGTGATCGAGATCCGCCTGAACCTCCTCCGCGCCGCTGCCGTCTTCGAGAGCGGTCTCCAGCTGATGCGTATTGCAGCCCAGGTCGGTGGCGATCTCCAGCAGCACCTCGCGCCGCGCGATATCCCTGCCGTACTCGAAGTACGCCATCATGACCGCGTCGATCCATGCCTCCCGTCTCTCCTCGGGGAGGATCGCGGTCAGCCGGTGCGCCAGCACCGTGCTCGGCATCCGCGTCACCCTGTCGAAGCGGAACGTGACGCCGACGGCGGCTCCCGCCTCTGTCACATGCTGCAGCATCTCCTCGATGCGATGCTCTCCTCCCATCTTGTGCGCCATGGAGGCGCGGAACGGCAGACCTTCGACCGGCACCGAGGGGTCGAGCAGATAAGCGTGATAGCTGACCGTTACTTCTTCGCCGGATTCGTGAGACCATTGTTCGATGGCGTCCATTACGTTTTTCTTGCCGATTCTGCACCAAGGGCAGACCATGTCGGAATAAATATCGATATGCATGAGCTCAGGCTCCTCGTCTGTCGGAGAATAGTTGCGACGGTCCAAGCGGACTTCAGCCGCCAGGCCGCCACCTTGAGTATGCCAGAACGGACGGCCCCGATCAATCGCGCCGCAGGGAATAGGGCGAGCTCGCAGGCGGCATCCTAAGCGATGCCCCGGCGTATCCTCTTGACAACGACAACTGTAACTGTTAATATTACAGTAACCCGCCGAGGAAGGGGGCGCAGCATTGAACAGCGAATTTATAATTGCCGTGCACAGTCTCGTCCTGCTCGCGCACAAGCCCGACGGCATGGCATCCAGCGAAGAGATCGCGGCCAATGTCTGCACGCATCCGGCGCGCGTGCGCAAGGTTCTGGGCTTCCTGCGGAAGAACGGGTACGTAACGACGCGCGAGGGCTCGGGCGGAGGCTACAGGCTGTGCCAGGATCCGAGCGATATGACGCTGGCCGATATTTACCGGACGATGGCTGCCGGCGCGGTCACGCCGAATTGGTGCAGCGGCAATCCGGAGATGGACTGCATGGTAGGCTCGAATATGCAGGAAGTGATGAACTCCGTATTTTGCGGGGCCGAGCGGCAGCTCGAGCAGTACTTCCAGGGTATCACGATCGGTCAGATGCTGTCCCGGATCAAGGCGTGTCAGAAGACGTAGCCGGGGGTAAAGTGTGTCGTGGCGTCCGCGCGGACAACCGCGCGAAGGATCGGATGGAGCGGACCGGAGCAACGTAGCTTCGTGACGATCATCATACAGATATACGTCAATATGACTTATAAACTTGAAGGAGTGGATTACGATGGCCGTAGTCGTAACGAAAGACAACTTTAACGAGACCGTAGGCGAGGGCGTATCCCTGCTGGATTTCTGGGCACCTTGGTGCGGACCTTGCAAGATGCAGCTGCCGATCGTAGAGGAGCTCTCGACCGAACTGCAGGGCACTGCGACGATCGCCAAGGTCAACGTCGACGAGCAGCCTGAACTGGCTTCCCAATTCGGCGTCATGAGCATCCCGACCTTGATCCTGTTCAAGGATGGCCAGCCGGTTGACAAGCTGGTCGGTCTGCAGAGCAAGGATTCGCTGAAGGCGAAGATTCAGAACCAGCTTTAATTTCCCGAGTATGTACAGAGCACCCGGTCCTAGCGGACGCGGGTGCTTTTTGCATGCCGGCGGCTGTCGGCTGAGAGACGACGAAGCCGCGCTATGGAGAGCGGATGACGTATCGGGTGTCGCGCACTAAATCGTCCATTGCGCGTGCGTGAGCGCGACCAGCCGCCATTCACCATCGCTCTGGACGAGCGTGACGATCAGGCTCTCCCAGTCCATGCCGCTCGTATCGTCCGATCCCGGGAAGTGGAATTCGACGAACGAGGAGCCGGGATAAATGTCCTGTCCGTTGTACACGGTATTGCCCTGGCCGATCAGCTTGCCCGCCGTGACGCTCGGAGCGCTGTCGAAGTCTTTGTCGTACACGAACTTGTCGTAGTAGTCGCGGAAGGTCAGTTCGATCGGTTCCCCGCTGCCGTCCGCCGTGCCCCAATTGACCTTATCCGTGCTCTTGAAGGACGGCAGCGAATCGGGTTTGAATAGTTGATCGCTCTCGGTCATTGCGGCATAGGGGGAAAAGCGAAGGCCCTGTTCGGGATCGATCCAGGAGGAGAGCCGCTTGAGATCGCGGTCGCGCAGCGCTTCGACGATATCCTTGGCTGCCGACAGCGCCGCTTCATTGCCGGCGGGGGCGACGGATGCCGTCGGCGATGCGGCCGGCGAAGCGGTAGAGGAAGTGGAAGTCGATGAAGCCGTGGCGGTGCCGGACGCGGATGGCGAGGCGTCGTTCCGGTCGGATGCGCCCGTACCGCAGCCGGCCAGCCAGACCACGGCGAGTAACGCCGTCAATTGCAGTAATATCCTGCGCATCATGATGCAAAACCTCCCGAAGATGTATGAATTTAAATCATTTTTAACTTTGTCGCTTAAGCATTAGACGCAGAAAATCGCCGGATGTTCCGGTGAACTTGAGATGATATACTGATTTTGAGGCGCAAAAACACAGCTCCGGTCGGTAGTACGGACGGGAGGCCAGCCGCTGCGCCGGGCTCCTCGGTAACCTTCCCCCCTCGGGATGTCCGGCGTCTCGCATCATGTCGAGCGGGGGTGTACGCTTGCAATTGACTGTATTCGGGGATGCGCGCTGCCGATTGTGGGCGGGCGTAGCCGAGGAGATATCGGGCGGGCAGGGCATGTCGTGCGCCATCTGTTCGGCACGGAGCCCGGAGACGCCGAGGTGTGCCGTCAGGAGGCAGGCGAGGCGCTTCTTGGCGGCCCGTTGTGCTGTATCGCGCAGCGGATCGGCCAGCTCGGCTCCGGGGCGGCGTTCGCTGCGGCGCTGGCGAATCATGTTGACGGAGGAAGTTGGGTACATATAAGAGAGGTGAAGGAGGGCGGCGTATGGCGGATCGGAAGAAGCAGAGCTTGGGCAAGCAGCTGGCGGAGCTCCACCGCTGGAACGCATGGCTCGTCGTGGCGCTGGCCGTCAGCGGGCTGATCCTGTCCTGGGGCGCGGCCAGAGGCTGGCTCGGCGAAGGTCGCGTATGGGTGAAGCAGCTTCATATTTATATCGGACTGATCACCGGCATTGTGCTAATCCTGTATGCGCCGCTGCTGAAGCGGCATCTGAAGCAGCTCCGCAACCGTCCCATGCAGCGGGGCAATCTGGCGTTCGTCGTGGTCCTGCTGCTCGGCTGGCTGGCGTCCGGCATCGTGCTCTGGCAGCTGCGGCATCTGCCGCCGAGGTGGGCGACGAACGCGCTGGCCGTACACGATCTGCTGACTTGGATCGGCCTGCCCTATGCGGCCTACCACTCGATCACGCGCATGCGCTGGGCCAAGCGGCCGCAGCGGCGCGCGATCCGGACGGACGACGAAGCGGAGGCCGCCCGGCCCGAGGCGGAGAGCGGCGGCCCGGATCGGCGCGAGCGCGGCGCGTATGCGACCGGCGCACGCGGCGGGCTGCACCCGGCCGCCGGACCGCAGCCCTGGATGACGCGCCGCCAGTTCATCCGCGGCGCCGTCGGCGTGGCGCTGGCCGCAGCCGTGCTGCCGTCATTTTTCCGCTGGCTGGGCGGGGGGCTGCTCGCGTCGCCCGGCTCCGGCAGCATCGCGGCGGACGAGACGGATGCGAACCGCATGCGGCCCGCGCCCGCGCCGCTGCCGGACTCCGTGCGTGTCGTCGGCGGCGGCGCGCAGGGCAACTTCCGTCTCTACACGGTGACGCCGCTGCCGCACTTCGAGTCGGAGACGTGGCGTTTCACGCTGGACGGCCTGGTCGACCGGCCGGCCACATGGACGTGGGCGCAGTTTCTGGCGCTCAAGCGCAAGGTTCAGGTCAGCGATTTTCACTGCGTGACGGGTTGGTCGGTGTACAACAATACATGGGAGGGCATCCCGCTCGCCCAATTGCTGGAGGCGGCGGGCGTGAAGCCCGGCGCGAAGTACGTGAAGTTCTATTCCGGGGACGGCGAGTATACCGACGCCCTGTCGCTCGAGCAGGCGCGGATGGAGGATGTGCTGGTCGCCGTGCTGCACGACGGCAAGCCGATCCACCGGGACTACGGCGGTCCGGTTCGTCTCATCGTGCCGGGCATGTACGCCTACAAGTCGGTCAAGTGGCTGGATCGGATCGAGCTGATCGACCGCCCCCATACCGGCTACTGGGAAGCGCGCGGCTACGACAACGACGCATGGGTGAAGGCGTGATCGCCTTCGCCCCATGCGTCGTCCGCTTATGATCCGGCAGTTTCCGCGTTGCTCCTGGTTGTCGCCTTCTGTTCGGCCAGCGCCTTCTGCATCAGTCTCTCGGCCTCGGGCTGGATCGCTTTGAACGCGGCGTCCGATGTCTCCTTGTCCGCCAGGACGCTTCGTATATGCCCGTTCACCAGCTCCGCGAACGAGGCGTCGAAGTCGCCCGGACCTTGATTGATGCCGTATCCAAGCTTGTCCAGCGAGTTGGTCGGCAGCGGCTCGTAAAATATCTTCAAGGCCGAATCCTGCTTCAGCGCCGGATAGTCCCGCTGCACGGGCAGACCGTCTGCGTTCAGGAGCCCCGCTCTCGCCCGGCCGACGCGCTCCGACATGAAGTACGAGATCGCCTCCCAGGCTTGCTCCGCATGTCCGGCCCCGGCAGGTATCGCGAACAGATTGAACATTTGAATCTCGCCTGCCCGGCCCGGCTCGCCCGAGCGGGCCGGCGGTGCGGTCATGCCCCAGCCGAACTTCGCCGTCTCCCGGAGGTTCGGATACAAGCTGTCGTAGTCGATAGTGAACGCGGCGTGGCCCTGCTGGAACAGATTGCCGTTGTCCATGCCTGCGGACTCCATCGTGAACACGCCGCGCTCATAGGCGCTCACGACCAGCTTGAACAGGCGCTCCCAGCCGGGCGAGTCGAAGGTGACCGTCCCGGATTGAAGATTGGCGTAGGCCAGCCCCTCGGTGCCGGCGACCTGTCGCAGGAGATCGAAGGGACTGCGCAACTGCGGGATAAAAAGTCCCGCAGTGTCCTTATCCCTGCGCGGGTCCTGCATGACCCGGCCGGCCAGCTCGAGCAATTGCTCCCAGCCGATGCTCTCCGAAGGATAGGGGACGCCAAGCTGGTCCAGAATGTCTTTGTTGTAATATAATGCGTTCGCGTGGAAGGAAGGACCGAGCGCATACAGCGATCCGCTTTCTCCGCGGAGATATTCCAGTACGCCGGGCGTCACCAGCTCGGTCAGCTTCGTCTTGGAGGAAGCCGCCCACCCGTCCATATTTTGCAGCTTGTCGGCACTTCGCAGCAAGCGATACTGCGCGCTATCCACAATCATCAGGTCCGGTTTTTCGTGATCGAGGAAGGCGCTCATCGTCGCTTGATCGTAGGACGTATAGCTGTTCTCCTGACTCATCGGCACGAACTTCACGTCCCAGTCGGGGAATCCGGTCTCGATAAAGTCGCGGTACCACAGATCGTAAATATAGTCGGAGCAGCAAGCCACTGTCAGCGTCTTGGATGCCTCGTGGGACGGTCCCCCTTTGACGCATCCTCCGACCGCCGTCAGCAGCAGCGCCAGTGCCGCAAGCGCGGCCAGCTTTTTCATGGCGTTT
The DNA here is from genome assembly GCF_037963805.1 of Cohnella sp. 56. NCBI lineage: Bacteria > Bacillati > Bacillota > Bacilli > Caryophanales > Paenibacillaceae > Cohnella > Cohnella sp. 56. Next base: position 321,932 of record NZ_JAZDQE010000003.1, read on the forward strand.
CCTCCCCCGACGCAGAGCCCCCGCCGGCAGGCTTGGCTTGCAGCGCCTGTTCGGCCTTGGTTTGCAGCTCCTTCAATAGTGCCGGCACGTCCAGGGTTCCGTCCGCCAGATCCTTCGTCCGATTGTATGCTTCGGTCCGCACGGCCGCGGCCAGACTGCTATAGACGGGGTCCGAATTGCGCTTCGCGGTGTCGAGTATCTGCACCGGGTCGACGGAAGCGCGGTAGAATACGGCGGAGCGGCTGTCGCCCGCTCCATCGTTCGCCGCCACGGTCGGCAGCGAGGAATTGCGCGTCAGTCTGATGTACCGCTCGGACTGCGACGGCGTCATAATATACTTCAGCAGCTCCCAGGCCGCGTCTGCGCTCGCGGACTTCGCCGGGATTGCGAGGATATAAGGAATCTCGAAGGCGCCGATCGCCTGATCCCGTTCCTTGTCCCGCGGCTGCGTCACGACGGCCCAGTCCGCCTCGAAGCCGGTTGCCGCAGGCGCGTCTTTCAGATTTTGCATATAAGAATTGCCCGCATACGTCATCGCGGCGCGGCCGTTCAGGAACGGGTCTTGCTTGAGCAGGTCATTCACATCGATGCCGCCCTCCCATTCGGGGTCCGGCACGTTATTGATCCAGCCCTCGCGATGACCGTCCGCCAGCTTCGTCCACAGGTCGAGCCAGCCTTTGGCATTCGCGGTCGCCTGATCGAGCCCGGCGTTCGCGAGGCGCAGGTTCTGGCTGTCGCCGATGGTCATAGCTTCGAAGCCCATGTTGGTGGAATAGCCGAAGCTGAGGCCGTAGACCGGCTTGCCTTCCTTCTTGATTCCCTGGAATCTCGCGGCCGTGTTCATCGCCTCTTCCCAGGTCATGCCGTCGGTCGGCTCGGGCACGCCGTTTTCCCGGAACAGATCGCGATTGTAATACAACGCGTAGCCGGCGAATTCCGGCGCGAATCCGTACAGCTCCCCGCCTCCGGCCTCGCGCAGGGTTTCTCTGACCGCCGTATTCCAGCTCTCGTCCGTCAGCTTGTCTCGTTTCATCCACGCGCCGAGCGGCTTCAGCAGGCCGTCGGCCGCCAGCTCGGACACGTACGCGAGCGGGATCTGCACCAGATCGGCATGGCTCTGCTGCAACTGCTCCCGATACCGGTCGATCCCGACCGACGAATTCGCGACTCCCGTCCCGGCGCCCGGATAGGCGGAGTACTCGAATCTCACGGCAGGGTGACGGATGATGAAGGGCTGCCCGTACATCGTCATGAACGTGCTGTTGTCCCAGAACATAATATTCAGCGTCGTCGTCTCCGTCTCGCTGATGACCGGCTTGGCCGTCTCCTTGGGCGTCAGCAGATTCGTCAGATCGCCTCTGAAGACGACCGCCCCCGCGATCAGCAATGCGACGATTGCAGTAGCCGCGGCGCGTCTTCTGCGCCTGGCGCGTCGTTCCAGCATTTTGATGCGCTCCTTTACGCTTTTCATCGTATGGCTGCCGAAGCCGCCGGAGCCGAGCGGCAGGTCGGACAGCGTGCGTTGCCAGCGATCACGTTCGCTTTTCATGATCTACCGCTCCTCTCCTCGTCGTCTTCGTGGTCTTGCTCGAACTGCTTGTTCATCATCGCGCGTGCTCTGTGAATGCGGGACTTGACCGTGCCCTCCGACACCTGCAGCAAGCTGGCGATCTCGGCCATGCTGAGGCCGTGATGCACCTGGAGCAACAGACTCTCGCGAAGCTTGCGGGGCAGCAGCATGACCGTCCGCCATATCTCGCGCTGTCGGTGAGAGCCCAGCCACTCGTTCTCGGCGGACATCTGCGTCTCTCTGTGCGGCATCACGGCGGGCAGGCGGATACGTTTGTACCAGCTCGATTTGAAGTAGTCCAGTGCGGTGTTGCGCGTTATCTTCAACAGCCAGGAGCGGGCGCCCGCTTCCCCGCGGAGCGTATGCAGGTTCTGATACGCCTTGACGAATACGTCCTGCGCGATATCCTCGGCCGTGTCCCGTTTGCCCGTCATAAAGAAAGCGTAGTTCCAGACGTCTCTGCCGTAAGTGAGCATGAGCTCCTCCAGCACGGCGTCGCGATCGATGCCTTCGGTCATATGCTTCAAATAATCGTGCGTCATCGCAGCCACCCCACTATGTACCGACGAACGCTCCGAGCGGGAGCGTTTATTCATAATATCCGTTTCATCGTAATCTTCCGGCGGCGCTCAGGGAAGAGCGTTCCGTCAAGACTGCATCCATGACGATTGCAACTCCTTTGTCCGTTTCTCGTGCGGCCGGCACGTCTAATGAACGACTGGCGCGGTCAAAAGTTCCCTTTTTCTTCATGCGGGCTGCGGGCGGGCCGCGCTTCGGTTGTCGAAGCGTCGGGGGTATGGTACGGTAGAGGAATCTTTTTTGGAGGAAAAACAAACAGAGCGGCATGGCCGCCCTGCGGTAATTATAGCGTAGAAGCAGGCTGACGGTGCGTGGACATCTGTGCGGAGAGGGGAGAGCCGGCGTTTTGGCTCAGTCGGTTTTTTTCTTTTTTTGCGGCACCGGAGCGACCGACTTGGTGTTCTCCAGCGTGTCGTTCACGAACGCCATATCCTGATTTTTCGCGTGCATGTCCGTCGTGCCTTTGTAGTTGCCCTTGCGGCTTTCGTTTTCCATTGTTCACTCCTCCTTCGCACATTAGGTTATCCGAATCAAAGGGGCTGTTATCCATCATGCTGCGTACACGCCGATTTATGAACGCCCTGCTCGTCGCGGCTGCCGTCGCGCTGCCCGCGGCTGCCTGCAGCGATGCCTCCACCGGCGCAGGCGGCTCGCCGACACCAGGGGCATCGGCCTCGTCCGCGCGTGCAGCATCGCCGACCGCCGGCGCTGCGCCCGCCCTGTCCGAGCCGGCACGCGAAGCGGTACGGCAGCTCGAAGAAGCCGGGCGGGCGATGAGCGCCGTCGGCCGCTACGCCTTCACCCTGCATCTGGTGCAGAAGCTGAGCGGCGGCAGCGCGGCCGCATCCGTCTTCGAGGTGACGAACACCGGCAAGGTCGAGCGGTCGCCCCTCAAGCTCGACCAGACGATCGACAGCGTTCAGGACGGCGACAAGTCCACGCTGCGTGCGATTCTCGTCCCGGATGCCTATTACGTCTACGATCCATCCTTTGAAGAATGGGGCAAGCTGCCCCGGGAGCAGGCTGCCGACATCGCGAGGACGCTGTCCGAATATCAGACCGATCCTGCGCGGGCGCTGACTTCCGCGGCGGCGCTGGGTTCCGGGCTCGCATCCGCGAGCGAGGGCGGCCGCGTCGTCGTCAGCTACGAAGGAGCGGGGCCCGGGGCGCTCGCATTTCTGAAGCATATCCTTGAAGGCACGCTCGATCTCGGCAGTCTGGACGCCGAGGTGCAGGACAGCATCCGGCTGCGTTCCCTGACCGCGAGCTTCACGCTGGACGCAGCTTCGCATCTGCCGCTCGCCTACCGCGTGGCGTCGGACATGACGATCGAGTACGAGCGAGGCTCGCCGTCCGTGCTGAGCCAAGTGTTCGAGGGCACCTACGGCAAGCACGACGCGACCGAGGCGATCGCCGTGCCCAAGGCCGCGCTCGAAGCGCCGGAGCTCGATCCGCCGATCGACGATCCGGAGGCGAGCGAAGGCGACATCGGGAGCCTGGACGATCTGGAGGGGCTGGACGGGCTGGAGTCGAATTGAGGGCAGGGAAGGGCCATCGGCTTCGAAGGATGGGGGCTCCTGGTGGTGGACGCAGGTCCGGGCCTTCCGGTATAATGTCTGGAGTATAATCGAACCGTTGACGGCCGTCCGGCGCTACTCGCGTCGTCTGGGGGCCGCACGAAGTCAGGAGTGTATAGCGAATGCCGCTGTCCTGCGGAATCGTCGGCCTGCCCAATGTCGGCAAGTCGACTTTATTCAATGCCATTACCCAAGCGGGGGCCGAGATGGCCAACTATCCGTTCTGTACGATCGACCCGAACGTCGGCGTCGTCGAAGTGCCGGACGAGCGCCTGCAGAAGCTCGCCGACATCGTCACGCCGAACCGGATCGTGCCGACTGCATTTGAGTTCGTCGATATTGCGGGTCTGGTCAAGGGCGCGAGCCGCGGCGAGGGCCTCGGCAACAAGTTCCTCGCCAATATCCGCGAAGTGGACGCCATCGTACATGTCGTGCGCTGCTTCGTCGACGAGAATATCACCCACGTATCGGGCAAGATCGATCCGATCAACGATATCGAGGTCATCAACCTGGAGCTGATCCTGGCCGACATCGACTCGGTGGAGAAGCGCATGGACCGTTCCCGCAAGAACATGAAGGGCGGGGACAAGAAGTACGCGCAGGAGGTCGAGCTGCTCGAGCGCATCCACGCCGCGCTGCTCGAGGAGAAGCCGGTCCGCAGCGTCGAGCTGACGGACGAAGAGCGCCTGCTCGTGCGCGATCTGCACCTGCTGACGATCAAGCCGGTGCTGTACGCGGCCAATGTGAGCGAGGGCGAGGCGGCGAACGCCGACGCCAACGAGTATGTGCAGCGCGTCCGCGAATTCGCGGCGGCCGAGGGCTCCGAGGTCGTGCCGATCAGCGCGCGCGTCGAGTCCGAGATCGCGGAGCTGGAGGGCGAGGACCGCGACATGTTCCTCGAGGAGCTGGGACTGTCCGAGTCCGGCCTCGATCGGCTCATCCGTGCGGCGTACAAGCTGCTCGGCCTGTATACGTACTTCACGGCCGGCGTGCAGGAAGTGCGCGCCTGGACGATCCGCAAGGGCACCAAGGCGCCGCAGGCCGCGGCCGTCATCCATACCGACTTCGAGCGCGGCTTCATCCGGGCCGAAGTCGTGTCGTACGAGGACCTTGTCGCAGCCGGCTCCATGAACGCCGCCAAGGAGAAGGGGCAGCTCCGCCTCGAAGGCAAAGAATACGTCGTCGCCGACGGCGATGTCATGCATTTCCGCTTCAACGTATAGCTAGCCGCCTCGCTCAGCGCGACACGGCCGATGACCCCGGGCATCTGTTGCCCGGGTTTTTTCTGTGCAGATACACGATACTACCGTATAACGCGGCTCATGGAGACACACTTTCCCCGAGATACACGATACTGCCGCACAACGCGCCACTTGGAGGCGCGAATGCCCCGAGTTATGCGATACTGCCGCACAACGCACCACTTGGAGGCGCGAATGCCCCGAGTTATGCGATACTGCCGCACAACGAGCCACTTGGAGGCGCGAATGCCCCGAGTTATGCGATGCTGCCGCACAACGCGCCACTTGGAGGCGCAAATGCCCCGAGTTATGCGATACTGCCGCACAACGCGCCACTTGGAGACGCGAATGCCCCGAGTTATGCGATACTGCCGCACAACGAGCCACTTGGAGGCGCGAATGCCCCGAGTTATGCGATGCTGCCGCACAACGCGCCACTTGGAGGCGCGAATGTCTCGAGTTATGCGATACTGCCGCACAACGAGCCACTTGGAGACGCGAATGCCCCGAGTTATGCGATACTGCCGCACAACGAGCCGCTGTCCTCCACCCCTCACTCCAATACTTCTACTACTCCTAAGCCTCGTACGCCAAATAAGCCGGGCAGGCTGATCCTGACCGGCTCTCTGAAGAGGGATGTGCCGCCCAATAACTTTCCAGGCTTTTGAATACAATATCGAGAAACGCTAGTCGTCCAGGTACGTACGATTGAACTTGGCCAGCAGCTCGCCGAGCCGCACGCGTTCTTCCTCCGTCCAGTCCTTCAGCAGCAGGTCGATCCGTTCTTGGCGCTGGCGCTTGGATTCCTCCAACGAACGCAGGCCTTCTTCCGTCAAGCGGTAAAAGGAAGCTCTCCCGTCGTCCGGGTCTGGCGTTTTGTAGACGTAGCCCTTTTGCTCGAGCGCGCTCGTCTGTCTGCTGACGGTGGAGATGTCGAGATGAAACTCCTCTGCGAGCGCCTTGACGCCGACGGAGCCATGGGACTGGATCTGACCGAGCAGCAAATAAGCGGAGCGGTCGAGCTGCCCGAACTTGCCGCTGGTCGAGATGGAGGTGAGTCGGCGAGTCAAGAGCGCGATCTCGAACTCGATGCTGATTTGCGATTCCTTATCCACGATTCCACCCGCCCTTGCTGCATTCTGTTTCCCATCGTACCACATGAGGCCTGCTTTTCAAGCATCCGCCAAGCATTGCAAGATTGACAATTTTCATAGTAGTTGTATAATACACTTATAATTATAGTTTTGCAATACAACTAAATTGGAGGGGCTCTCATGCAGGCGCACGAGATTATGATCAAGCAAGTGTACAAGGTCAAAGAGAGCGAGACCGTGCGGCAGGTGATCCGGAGATTCATCGAATACCGCATCAGCGGCATGCCGGTGGTCAACGATCGCAACGAGATCGTCGGCTACGTCAGCGACGGCGATGTCATGCGCTACATCGGCAAGCACGAGGACCGGTACGTCGACTTTTTCTACGCCTCCATCCTGATCCAAGGGGATAACGAGCAGTTCGAGGAGCGGGCGCGCAGATTGCTGGATCTCAACGTCATGTCGATCGCCAAGACCAAGGTCGTCAAGGCGGCGTGGGACGACGAGGTCGAAGAGATCGCCGCCGTTCTGGGCAAGAAGCAGATCAAAAAGGTGCCCGTCGAGCGTGATGGCGTCCTCGTCGGCATCATCAGCCGCGGCAACGTCGTTCGCCACGCGTTCGAGAATTTGCTCTGAGCCGAGCTTGCGCCAGATTCACGCCAGATTCGTGCCAGTGACTACATCTCATATATAAAAAGGAGCAGAATATCCTCATGTCTTCTACAACCAATGCTTCCGCCGGATCGCCTCTGGCGCCGGAGGAGAGCTTGCTTAAGCAGCCGCGCGCCGTATGGGCGGTCGGCTTCGCATGCGTCATCGCCTTCATGGGCATCGGGCTCGTCGATCCGATCCTCCCGTCCATCGCCATTCAGCTGCACGCGTCGCCCAGCGAAGTGTCGCTGCTGTTCACGAGCTACAATGCCGTCATGGCGGTCATGATGCTCATCACCGGCGTCATTCAGGCGCGTCTGGGCATGAAGGGCACATTGCTCGCGGGCATCGTCATCATTGCCTTGTTCGCGGGACTCGGCGGCGCGTCGCACGGCATCTGGGCGCTGATCGGGCTGCGCGGGGGCTGGGGCCTCGGCAACTCGTTGTTCGTCGCCACCTCGCTCACGGCGATTGTCACCTTGTCCACGGCGGGAGTAGCCAGGGCGATCATCCTGTACGAGGCCGCGATCGGCCTCGGCATCTCGGTCGGCCCGCTCATCGGCGGCGAGCTCGGCTCCATCTCCTGGAGAGGACCGTTCTTCGGCGTCGCCGCGCTGATGGTCATCGCATTCCTCAGTCTGGCCATCACGATGCCGAAGGCCCAGAAGCCTGCTGCCTCGGCCCCCCGGAAGAAGGCATCGCTCGCCGACCCGTTCCGCGCGCTGAAGCATCGCTCGCTGTTGATCTTCGGTCTGGGCGCGTGTCTGTACAACTTCGGCTTTTTTACGCTGCTGGCGTATGCGCCGCTGGTACTGTTCGACTACTTCGGCTACGACGCGCACGGCTTGGGCTATATCTTCCTGGGCTGGGGCATCCTGCTCGCCGTCACGTCCGTCTTCATGGCGCCCGTGCTGCAGCGCAAGTTCGGCACGCTCAAGTCGATGTACGCCATGCTGACGCTGTTCGGCCTCACGCTGCTGGCGATGGGCATCTGGACGACGACGGAGTGGGTCGTCGTCGGTGCGATCGTATTCGCCGGCGCCCTGCTCGGCAACAACAATACGCTCATCACGACAGCCGTCATGAACGCCGCGCCCGTCGAGCGCTCGACGGCCTCCGCCGCGTACAGCTTCCTCCGGTTCATCGGCGGCGCGATCGCGCCGTACTTCGCCGGCAAGCTGGCGGAGTGGTACAATCCGCATGTGCCGTTTGTGGTAGGCGGCGCATTCGTGCTGGCAGCCGTCGTCGTCATCATGCTGAATGGACGCCATCTGCTTCACGTCGATCGCGCCGGCGCGCACTGATCTTCTCATCGCGGCAGCCGTCCCCCCGTTGTCAGGGAGGACGGCTGCCGTCGGTTTGGACAAGCGCGCAACCTTTTGGACGAAGCGCGCGTCTGTATGGGGGCAATAATCGTTAGAGATGCCATCGCATTCGGCATGGCGATCAGCCGCAACCTAGAGAGGAGCTAACTCATCATGCGCAAATCCAAGACCATTATTCTACTGACGGCAGCCGGCATTCTCGGCGCGACCGCGGTCGCCGGGGCATCCGGCCTCACGCAGAAGGTGAGCGGCCTGCTCCGCTCCGACATTCACATCTCCGTCAACGGCGACGCCTACGCCTCGCTGACACCTGTCTACATCGACGGCAAAGCCTATGTGCCGCTGCGCGATACGGCAGGCGCACTCGGCTACGAGCTTGCCTGGAGCCAGCAGTCCAAGCAGTTCAACCTGAGTCAGAAAAAAGAGGAGCAGGCGCCGGTGGATCAGTACATACTGAATACGGGCGTCGTAACCGAAGCCAATACGGACGGGAATCTGACGAGCCTGAACGTGATGGGCAGAGGCGCGACGGGCGGCTTCGACTGGATTATCGCCAAGGCGGACAAGGATACCGTCATCGTCGACGAATCCGGTGCGGCCAAGACGACGGCCGATCTCAAGGCGGGCACGCGCGTTGCCGTCGAGTACGGACCGGTCGTCGCGCTCAGCTTCCCCGGCCAATCGCATGCGGCCAAGATCACGATCTTGGGCGAGCGTCTGATCAAGGAAGACAAGGTCGGCGCCGTCAACAAGACGGATAGCGGCTGGCAGGTCCAGCTCGGCGCAGGCACGGGCGATGAGGCGGTATCGAATCTGGTGTTGAACGTCGGCGCGGATACGCTGATCGTATCGTCGATGGGCGAGCCGCTCAAGGCCGAGGATATCAAGCCCGGCGCGAAGGTCCGTGCGTTCTACGGCCCGGCTACGACGCGGAGCATCCCGCCGCAGAGCCCGGCGGACATGATCGTCGTACTGCCGGCGGACGTCCAATAAGCATATTATTCCAGCGATAGAGCGGCCCCTTCGAAGGACCTTCGAAGGGGCCGCTTTTTTACTGATACATCGTTCCGCTGCCCCCATCCGACGTCTCATTGCCTGCGAACAACAGCCTCGACAGCCGTCAACGCTCTTCTTTTCGGATACAACACCCGCTCCCCGTCAAGCTGATATAATGAACACACTGATATTACTCGACAAAAAGGAAGCATCGTATCATGAGAAGACTAAGCGAGCAACACGAGGCGGGCGCGGGGAGAGCGGATGTGAAGCTGTCGCGCGTACTGCTGCTGTTCAAGCCGTATGCGGGCCAGCTGGCGTTTATCCTGGTGCTGTCGCTCGCGGCTACGCTGGCGGGGCTGGCGGCGCCGCTCGCGACCAAGGAGCTGGTCGACCGGGCCATTCCCGGCAGGGACATGGGGCTGCTCCTGCTGTTCGCCGGCCTCATGGCGCTCAGTCCGCTCGTCAAGGGCGTGCTGAACGTCTGGCAAACCTACTTGAACAATAAAGTTGGTCAAAGCGTCATGCGGGATCTGAACGACCGTCTGTTCCGCAATCTGCAAAAGCAATCGATGTCCTTCTTCACCCGTTCCCGCACGGGCGAGATCATCCAGCGGATCTCCGGGGACGTGCAGGCCGTGCAAGGCGCGATCACGGGCACGATCGTCACGGCCATCACGCAGGCGGTCACGCTGATCGCGACCGTCGTCATTTTGCTGCGGCTCGATTGGCGTCTCGCGCTCGTCTCGATGACGATCATCCCCCTGCTGCTGCTGCCGGCCAGGAGAATTGCGAAGCTCCGCAAGTCGCTCCGTCTTCGCGTGCAGAACATGCGGGGAGAGATGGCTTCCCATCTGTCGGAAACGTTCGGCGTATCCGGCGCGCTGCTGACCCGGATCTTCGGGCGCGAGGAGGCGCAGGTGAACCGGTTCGCGGAGATGAACGACTCGGTCAAAAGCATGGAGCTGCGCCTCGGCCTGATCGGCCGGTGGTACGGAATGGCGGCAGGCGTATCCAATCCGCTCGCGACGGCGGTCGTCTATCTGTACGGCGGATGGCTCGTCATTCATGACGGCCTGTCCATCGGCTCGGTCATCGCCTTCGCCGCCCTGACGGGACGGATGTACGAGCCCGTATCGGGTCTGCTGGGCGTGCATCTGGATCTGTCCGCCGCGATGGGCATCTTCCAGCGGATCTTCGAGTATCTCGACCTGAAGCCGGAGGTGGCCGACGCGCCGGGCGCGAAGCCGTTGGAGAGAGGGGCGGGCGAGGTTCGGTTCGACGGGGTGGCGTTCGCATACGGCCTTGGCGGCGAAGCCGTGCTCAAGGGGATCGATCTGACGGCCAGGCCGGGCCAGCTGCTGGCGCTGGTCGGGCCGAGCGGGGCGGGCAAGACGACGCTCGCGGGCCTCGTCGGCAGGCTGTACGATCCGGCGCGCGGGGCCGTGCGCATCGACGGCCGCGATATCCGCGGCGTCACGCTCGGCTCTTTGCGCGGGCAGATCGCCTATGTGACGCAGGAGCCATTCCTGTTCTACGGCACGATCGCCGACAACCTCCGCTTCGCGAAGGAAGACGCCACGCCGGAGGAGATGGAGACGGCCTGCAGGCAAGCCTACATTCACGACGTGATCGCCGGACTGCCGCAGGGCTACGATACGAAGGTGGGCGAGCGGGGCCACCGGCTCTCGGGCGGCGAGCGCCAACGAATCGCCATCGCGCGCGCGATCCTTAAAAATCCGCGCATCCTGCTGCTCGACGAGGCGACCTCGCATCTGGACTCCCGCTCCGAGGCTTATGTGCAGCAGGCGCTTGAAGGACTGATGGCCGGACGCACGACGATCGCCATCGCGCATCGCCTGTCCACCGTCCGCTCCGCCGACGCCATCGCCGTGATGGATCGGGGCCGCATCGTCGAACAGGGCACGCATGAGGAGCTGCTCGCGTTGGACGGACTGTACGCCAAGCTGTATCGGACGCAGTTTGCCGAGACGACGACGGACGCATCGAGGTAGAAAGACAGCGTGTGACTGGGGGAGGCATGGAGCTGGCGGAAACGTGGAGGCGGCGCGGGGAGGGGGGCGCACGGAAGGTAGCTAAAGGACGGGGAGAGGTGCCGCACGACAGGTCGAGATAGCCGATGGAATCGGCTAACGGCGGCGAAAACGCCGCGCGGCGACCGAGATAGCCGATAGAATCGGCTATCTCAGGCTGCCGAACCGTCACACGACCGGCGGCTCCATACCCATGCTCTGCCATTCTTCGAGCGACGGCCCGTACAGGCCGGGCACGCGCAGTCCGGCCTGTCGCATCAGCACGGTCATCTGGCCCCGGTGATGCACCTCGTGCTGGATCACGGCGCGAAGCGTAATGCCGTTCGGCCACTGCTCGCCGTACATGTCGCTGGATTCGGCCAGCTTGGCGTCCTGCCATTGCTCGCGCACGGCCCCCGCCACCTCCCGCGACGTGCGCGCATAAGCGGCCGCAATGTCGGCGGCCGACGACGGCACGACGTGCTCGTCTCCAGGCGCCTGAAGCTCGAGCCCCGTACGGACCAGCATCTCGTGCGGGCTGCAGGTCAAGTGCCAGGCGAGCCGGCCCAGCGTGCGGTAGTCTTCTCCTACGGACTGGGACAGCGACGCGTCGGTGAGCGCCTCCATCAGCCGGCGCGTGCCGGCGGATACGCTTTCCCATTCTTGAACGAACGCTTCGATGCTTGTGAACACAGGATCATCCTCCTCAGAATCGCCGCCCCTGTCGGACGACTTCCTTAAGCTCCCTGTATGGGGCTTGTCCTCCGAGCATATCAGCCCTTCGCTGACAACAGGCTGTCAGCAGACGCATAGAGGCGCAGCACTTCTTCGGCGCATGCGCGCACGGCTGCCGCCAATTCGGGCGGCGACTCGACATAGACGCTTGTCCCGAAGCCGAGCAGCCACAGATGGAGCCACGGCTCGTCCGGCTGCCGCGTTCGTACGCGCAGCGATCCGTCTGGCAGTTCCTCCATGCCCGCCGTGCTGTCCGACGAGCCAAAGTAGTCCTCGGCCTTCGTCCGGGCGGCAGACGCGAATCGCAGGACGATCTCCTTGGGACTGCTCCAGTCCGCATTCGACATGCTCTCCCAGGTCAGCGGGCGCATCTCCGGCTGTTCCCTGCGCGCGAAGACATCGTCCGTCCGGGCGAGCGCCTTGATGCGGGACAATCTGAACAGCCGGAAGTCTTCTCTTTTCAGACAATAGCCGTAGATGTACCAGACCAAACCCTTGAGCACCAGGCGCGTCGGCTCGCACAGACGTTCCGAACGTTCTCCCGCTATGTCCGTATAGCTGAACCTCACGATCCGCCGCTCCCGTATCGCCTCCCGGAGCAGGGCGACCTTCGCCTTGTCCTGCGTTCCCCCTCCCCAAGGATTGATATCGACGACCATCTGCTCCGCTGCGTCCGTCAGCAGGGTCTGCTCGGCTCCCGACAGCATCGCACCGACCTTGTCCAGCAGTCTGCCAATCTCCCGCTCGTCCATCGCCTGGCGGATACCCTGCAGGGCGATCACCATCGCCTGCAGCTCCTCCATCGTCAGAAACTGGCGCTCGAGGCGATAGCGCTCCATAATCTCGTAGCCTCCGCCTTCTCCCGCGTAGGAGACGATGGGGATGCCGGCCTGATTGAGCGTCTCCATATCGCGATAGACGGTCCGCAGCGACACCTCGAACCGGTCTGCCAGCTCCCTGGCCCCGATCCGCCGCCTTCCCAGCATCAGCATCGTAATCGCGAGCAGCCGGTCCAGCTTCATGCGATGATGCCTCCTTTGCGATGGCCCCGGCGCAAGGTTTGCGCATGTCCCAGGTCGGGCGCTTCTCCGGCGGCCGCTCCGCTGACCGCTTCGTCCAGCTTCTCGCATGCCTTCGCCAGCTCTTGCAGGAACAGCTCCAACGGCCGGCTGACATAGGCGTCCCGCCGCATGACGAAGAACGTGCGGATGCGGTTGTAAGGCGCCTTCAACGGATGAACGCATAGCGCGCCCGCCGCTTCGGCCTTGGAGACGACGCTGCGGGGCAGGAGCGAGATGCCGAGTCCGGCGGATACGCCTCCGACGATCGCTTCCAGCGTGCCGAACTCCATAATTCTCGGCAGCGCCCAGGCATGCTCCCGGGTCCAGCGCTCCAGGACGGACCGGTAGTGGCAGCCGTCCGTGAACACGAGCATCGGCTCGCCGGCCAGCGCTTCGACATCCTGCCGCTCCGGCGGGGAGATGAGGACGATCTCCTCGTCGAACGCGGGCACGGCCGTTACTTCCTCCTCGGGCCAAGGCCCCGACAGAAACCCGCCGTCCGCCTCGTAGCGCAGCACTTTGTCCAGCACGCTCGCCGAATGGCCGGTGGACAGCGACAGCTCGACCTCCGGATAGCTGCGATGATAGTCTGCCAGCAGAGCGGGCAGGCGGACGGCTGCACAGCTCTGCGTGGAAGCGATCGCGAGCGGCCCGAGCGGGCCTTCGCTCGAAGCGACCGCCTTGGCCGCCTCGTCCAGCAGCCCGACGATCCTTTCGGCGTACTCCAGCAGCAGCCTGCCTTCCGTCGTCAGCGTCATGCCGCGGTTGTGCCGGTGGAACAGGGGCTTGCCCAGATCCGACTCCAATTGACGGATGCGAGCCGTCACATTCGACTGCACATAGCCGAGCTTGGCTGCGGCGGCCGTCACCGTCCCCTCGAGCGCCACCGCCCGAAACACGCGCAAATCCCCGCTTTCCATTCCTATGTCCCGCCTTTCGGTATCACTTGCACTGATGGATGCCATGATTTATTTCTATTTTATTTGATGACGCATACCCGTTACAATCATTTTAACCGAACCGGATCCGCGAAGGAGAGATAACCCGATGAACCCCAGAGTCTATGCTTCGCTGATTCTCGTCACCACCTTGTCCATGGGACTGGCGTTTCCCGTTGGCCGGATCGGCCTCGACGGTGCGCCGCCTTTTTTGTTGATGAGCATGCGCTTCGTCGCCGCCGGACTGCTCATGGCCGCGTTCACCGCACGGCGCGCCAAGCCGGCCAGCTCCGGCGCATGGCTGCGCATCGCCCTGATCGGCACGCTGAATTCCGCAGGCGTCATGGGCTGCAGCTACTACAGCATGAGGTGGATTACGTCGGGCGAGTCGGCGATCCTCATATTCGTCAACCCGCTGCTCATTATTTTGTTCGCCGCCTTGTTCCTCAAGGCCCGCTATCGGATCGCACAGTGGACGGGCGTCGCACTCGGCTTCGCTGGCGTCTTCTGCACGATGGGCGCGCATCTGCAGCTGAACCCCGGCACGCTCATCTCGCTGCTCGGCGCCTGTTTTTTCGCTGCGGCTTCCCTTTTAGTCAAGCGCTGGGGCCAGCAGATCGATACCTGGGTGCTCAGCGGCTACCAGATGCTGTTCGGCGGCATCGTGCTCGGCGTCCTGAGCGCGCTGTTCGAGCATCCGTACATCCATCCGACCGGCTCGTTTTATTTCTCGCTCGTCTGGCTCGTGCTCGTCAGCTCGATTCTCCAGTTCTCCGGCTGGTCCTATCTGCTGCAGCGGGGCGATCCCGCCAAGACCAACGCGTTCCTGTTCCTGGCGCCCTTCTTCGGCGTCATCGGCGGGGCGGTCCTGCTCGGCGAGCCGCTCCATGCCTACGTTGCGGCGGGCGGCGCGATGATCTGCGCCGGCATCTTCCTCGTCAACTGGCAAGGCAGCGCGCCGCGGAAGACGGTAGCCGCCACCGAGCGGGCGAGCTGAAGCCGCGGCCTGCTCCGTCGCCGCACTGCTCGGACTTGCACCGGTATGATATAATGGAGAGACAACGATTATGATTACCGGAGGTTGGTTGAAGTGCTGGATCGCTTGCAGGCACTGGCGGACCGATACGAGAAGCTGAGCGAGCTGTTGTGCGACCCCGACGTGGTGAACGATTCGGCCCGTCTGCGCGCGTACGCGAAGGAACAATCGGATCTGCAGGAGCCCTACCAGGCTTATGTCGAATATAAGCAAGTGTCGGAGCAGTTGGCCGATGCCAAGACGATGCTCGAGGACAAGCTGGACGACGAGATGAAGGCCATGGTCAAAATGGAGATCGAGGAGCTGGCCGCCCGCAAAGAGGAACTGGAGGAACTGGTACGCGTCCTGCTGCTGCCCAAGGATCCTAACGACGACAAGAACGTCATCGTCGAGATCCGGGGTGCGGCCGGCGGCGAGGAGGCGAACTTGTTCGCCGCCGAGCTGTACCGCATGTATGCCAAGTACGCCGACAGCCAAGGCTGGCGCACCGAGCTGCTCGAGGCCAGCGTCAGCGACCTCGGCGGCTTCAAGGAAGTCATCTTCACGATCAACGGGCAGGGCGCGTACAGCAAGATGAAGTTCGAGAGCGGCGCACACCGCGTGCAGCGCGTGCCCGAGACCGAGTCCGGCGGCCGCATCCATACGTCGACCTCGACCGTCGTCGTCATGCCGGAGGCCGAAGAAGTCGATATCGAGATTCTCGACAAGGACATCCGCGTCGACACGTTCTGCTCGAGCGGTGCGGGCGGCCAGTCGGTCAACACGACCAAGTCCGCCGTGCGCGTGACGCATATCCCGACCGGCATCATCGCCACCTGCCAGGACGGCAAGTCGCAGAACGACAACAAGGCCAAGGCCCTTCAGGTGCTCCGTACCCGAATCATGGACATCAGGATCCAGGAAGAGACCGCCAAGTACGCGGGCGAACGCCGCGAGAAGGTCGGCACCGGCGACCGCAGCGAGCGTATCCGCACGTACAACTTCCCGCAGAGCCGCGTCACCGACCACCGCATCGGCCTCACCCTGCACAAGCTCGACTCCGTGCTGAACGGCGAGATGAACGATATCGTGCATGCTCTCTCGATCGCCGAGCAGGCCGAACTGCTGGAGAAGGAAGGCATGGCCTGATTCAGCCGAGCCGCATAAATGGAGAGCCCATCGTTACCCCTTTGGGGGGAGCGGTGGGCTCTTTTGGGCTATCGATCGGCCAATAGCGGCGGAAGCTGCCGCTATGCCCGGCTTGCCCGGCCTCTTGTGTGGGCCAATAGCGGAAAAAAGCTCCGCTAACGCGCGCGAACCCAGCCTCGTACCGGCTCATAGCGGAAGAAAGTTCCGCTATTGCTCGCAAACCCTGCTTCGTGGTAGCCAATAGCGGAAAAAGTTCCGCTAACGCATACAAATCCATCCTCATATCGGCTGATAGCGGAAAAAAGTTCCGCTATTGCTCGCAAACCCGGCTTCGTGGTAGCCAATAACGGAAAAAAGTTCCGCTAACGCGTACAAATCCATCCTCATATCGGCTCATAGCGGAAAAAAGTTCCGCTAACGCGCGCGAACCTGGCCTCGTACCGGCTCATAGCGGAAAAAAGTTCCGCTATTGCTCGCAAACCCGGCTTCGTGGTAGCCAATAGCGGAAAAAAGTTCCGCTAAAGCGTACAAACGCATCTTCGTACCGGCTGATAGCGGAAAAAAGTTCCGCTATTGCTCGCAAACCCGACTTCGTGGTAGCCAATAGCGGAAAAAAACTCCGCTAAAGCGTACAAACTCATCCTCGTACTGGCTCATAACGGAAAAAAGTTCCGCTAACGCGCGCGGACCCTTCCTCACTTCGGCCCATCTCGGCAGAAACCGTCGTTATTTTCCGCCGTTTCCCTGCTCCATCGCCGCTGTCGCCGCCTGCGTCGCTCCTTCGGACAGGCGCTTCAGCTTGGCGGCCGTGTCGCTCTCTGCGGACGGCATATTGACGGTCGCCGTCAGATGTGGCGCGTCCGACACGGCGAAGGAAATCTGCTCGAAGACGAGCAGGCCCGCCGCAGGATGGTAGTTGCGCTTCGTCCCCTCGGGACCGCTCAGCACGTCGTGGGCCGGCCACCACGCGCGGAACTCGGCGCTCTCGCGGGTCAGGTCCTCGATCATCGTCACCCACCACGGGTCTCCCGCGAACCTGGCGTAGCCTGCGCGGAACTGGGCGAGGCGATGCCTGGCATGCGGCTCCCAGCCGTCGCGGAGCAGGTCGCGTATATAGGGGCTGGTAAACGTCCGCCACAAGGAATTGCGATCCCTGGCGGACATCGCCGCATAATCGCCGTAGATCAGGCAGGCGCTCCTGTTCCAGGCTACGATATCGAGCCGCTGGTCGGTCACCATCGCCGGACTCGGTTCCTGCTGCGAGAGGAACAGCCGCAGCGCTTCCGGCACATCGCCGCCTTCCGGCTGCGGGTCGGCGGGGAGCTGGCGGATCGCGAGCAGGTACAGATGCCGCCGCTCGGCATCGTCCAGCCGCAGCGCGCCCGCGATGCTGTCCAGCACCTGGGCGGACGCCTGGATGTCGCGCGCTTGCTCCAGCCATGTGTACCAATCCGCGCTGACGCCCGCCAGCTGCGCCACTTCTTCGCGCCGGAGCCCCGGCGTGCGCCTGCGGCCTCCGCGCGGCAAGCCGACCTGCTCGGGCGAGAGGCGTGCTCTTCGCGTTTTCAGGAACAACGCCAGCTCCTGCTGCCGCGGGTCTCTCATCGGATTCATGTCGTTCGCTTCCTCTCCCGCCAGTCCAGCCTAGGATTCGCGATCCCCGGATAAACGCTCGGATTTTGCTGCCGTCACATCCATTATAAACTGACCGGGCATCGAATGACGACGGTCGCTTGCGATCGAAAGGAGAATGGAGATGGAAGCATCTGTGCAAGTCCGCGCCAGCAGCGGACGGGAGAGGGGGCGCTCACTGCTGCTCATCGGGCTGTCGCTCGGCTATTTTATGGTACTGATGGATACGACGGCGCTCAGCGTCGCGCTGCCTGCCATACGCGGGGACCTCGGCGGCGGGATATCGGGACTGCAGTGGGTGGTAAACGCGTATACGATCGTGTTCGCGGGATTGCTGATGTCGATGGGCGCGCTGGCCGACAGATGGGGGGCGAAGCGCGTGTATATGGCGGGGACGGCTGTGTTTCTCGCCGCCTCGGCCTCGTGCGCCGCGGCGCCGTCGCTGGGCGCCCTCATCGCGCTGCGCGGCGTGCTCGGCATCGGAGGAGCCGCATTGCTGCCGGCATCGCTGGCGCTGCTGTCGAGAGCGTATCCCGAGCCTGCGGCCCGCGCCCGGGCGCTCGGCATATGGGCAGCGACGACGGGGGCGGCGATGGCGATCGGTCCGGCCGCCGGCGGCGTTCTGGCGGACGGGTTGGGATGGCGCAGCATATTTCTGATCAACGTGCCGCTGGCCGCCGTCAGTCTCGCGCTAACTGCGAAGCTCGCCGGCGAAGCGGCGGTCCGCAGCAAGCGCAGCCTCGATCTGGCGGGCCAGGCGACGGGGATCGCGGCGATCGGATCCTTGGCCTACGCTCTTACGGAGGGACAAGCACGCGGCTGGTCGTCTCCCGTCGTACTGGGCGCATTGTGCGTCTTCGCTATTGCGGCGGCAGCCTTCCTGCGGGCCGAGGCCAAAGGTGCCGCACCGCTGCTCCCGCTCCGCATATTCAGAAGCCCGACCGTATCGGCGGGCATGACGGCCGGCCTGCTCGTCAACGTCGGCTTCTCCGGCGTACTGTTCGCGCTCCCGCTTTATTTCCAGCAGGCATGGGGCTATTCGGCGCATCAAGCGGGCCTGGCCCTGCTGCCGATGACGATCCCGCTCGCCTTCAATCCGATCCTGACGGGCCGGCTCGTGAGCCGCATCGGCTCGCGGGCGCCGATGACGGCCGGCTTCGCGCTGTGCGGGATCGGCGTGCTGCTGCAGGCGTTCGGAGGCGCGGGCTCCGGCTACTGGGTCATCCTGATCGGAATGCTGGCCATCGGCTTCAGCATCTCGCTGACCATCCCTGCCATGATGGCCGCGGTGCTGGCCGCCGTACCCGCCGAGCTGACAGGCTCCGCCTCGGGCGCGCTGAATGCCGTGCGTCAGCTCGGTGCGACGCTGGGCGTCGTGCTGCTGGGCGCGATCCTCGGCCATGCCGGCACATTGGAGGCCGGCGTGAAGCTGGGCTGCTATGCGCTGGCGGTCGTCCTGGCCGCAGGCAGTCTGCTCTCCTGGGCGAAGATCGGTCGGGAGGGGCGCTGAGCTAGGCCGGCCGCACCTGCGCACGGTCGGGATGTGGTATCGGTCTTGCCGCGTATGATACCATATGGCTTATGTGATGGCGGAAAGGAAGAGCGGCATGGAACAAGCTCGAACGTACGGAGAAATATGGAGGGCGGGGGCGCGGCGGCTGGCGGAAGTCAGCGGCGACGAGAACGAGGCGGAAGCAAGCGCGGAGCTGCTGCTCCTGCACCTGCTGGGCATCGGCAAAGCGGAGCTGCTGCGCGATCTGAGGGAGCCGGTTCCCGAGGCGCTGCGGGAGCGCTGGGCGTCGCTGCTTGCCCGCAGGGCGGCAGGGGAACCCGTACAATATATAACCGGGGAACAGTACTTCTACGGGCGCCGGTTCGCCGTAGCGCCGGCCGTGCTGATCCCGCGCCCGGAGACGGAGCTGCTGGCCGAGGCGGTGCTGGCAGCGGCGGCGGAGATCTTCGAGAGACGCGGCGGCCGACCGTTAGGGGCAGTGAGCGGGCGGGCAGGAGGCCAGTCGCCGGAGCCGGCTGCGCAGGAGGACGGAGGCGAGTCCGCTGCTGCGATTCGCGGGGAGACAGCGCTGCGCGTACTGGATGTCGGCACGGGCAGCGGCGCACTGGCTGTCACGCTGAAGCTGGAGCGGCCCGGCTGGGACGTGACCGCGAGCGATCTGTCGCCGGCGGCGCTGGCCGTAGCGGCGGGCAATGCGACGGCGCTGGATGCGCAGGTTCGGTTTGTGCAGGGCGACCTGCTGGCGCCCTTCTTGCCGGGCGGCGGGCATGCGGGAGAGCGCATCGACGTTCTCGTCTCCAATCCGCCTTACATTCCGTCCGGCGACCTGCCGGACCTGCAGCCGGAGGTGCGCGAGCATGAGCCGCATCTCGCGCTGGACGGCGGGCCGGACGGACTCGCACCTTACCGCCGTATGGCCGCGCAGCTCGGCCAACTGGCCGCCATGCCGAACCTCGTCGCCTGGGAGGTAGGCATTCATCAGGCAGAGCAGGCGGCAGACCTGCTCAGACAAACTTCGCGCTGGGACGAGATCCGCCTGATTCGCGATTATGCTGGCATTGACCGCCACGTGCTGGCCCTTCGTTTCTCATAAAAAAATAGATTGCTAGGTTTACAGATTCGAGAGAAGGACATAATGAGGACTAAGCCGTTCCGGAACGCATCGGCCGCACCGACGGGTGCGCATGAGGAGCGAGAACGATGCGTGGTCTTCGTCATTATGGTCCTTTTCTTTTACTTTTTCTTGTCGGTCTGTCGGGATTCTCCACCCTTGCTGTGAACCGTGCCTCGGCGGATGCCGAAGGCGACGATACGATACCGAACCAAGCGATCCGCATCCGCATCATCGCCAACTCGGACAGCGATCGCGATCAGAAAATCAAACGTGAAGTGCGAGATGAAGTCGCGGCGCTGATCGAGTCCTGGGGCGAGATGCCGGCTACGATCGAGGAGGCGCGCGCGCTGATCCGCTCGCATCTGCCCGAGGTCGGGAAGGCGGCGGACAAGTCGCTGAAGCGGTCCAGGGCGGGCTATGGGCAAAAGACGGAGCTGGCTGTCGTCGAATTTCCGGCCAAGACGTTCGAGGGCAAGGATTATCCGGCGGGCAAGTACGAAGCGCTTCGCATCACGCTGGGCGAGGGCGGCGGCGCCAACTGGTGGTGCGTGCTGTTCCCGCCGCTGTGCCTGACCGCGTCGGTGAAGGCGGACGACGGAGCGGCGCAGGCCGCGAATCAAGCGGGCGAGGGCAAGGCGGCGGCTGCAAAAGCGGACAAAGGCAAAGCTGCGGGAGCAAAGGCGGGCAAAGGCGAGGCAGTGGCGGCAAAGTCAGACGCGGACAAGGGTGCGGCGGCAACGAAGGCGGGCAAAGGCAAAGCGGCGACCGTTCAAGCGGTCGCACACAGCTCGGCGGGGGACGATGACGGTATCGTGGCAGCCGTGCCTGCCGAGAAGCCGAAGGCGGAATTTTTTCTCTGGGTGCTGCTCAAGAAGCTGATCAGCTTCATCAGCTCGTTGTTCGCTTGAGTCCCTGTGATATAATCGTCCTAACTTGAGAAACGCGAGGGACGGACAGACATGACGACGAATACGAAATATTGGACGCCGGCGGACGGGGATGCCGGTTTGACCGAAGCCGCCGCGGCGCTTGCCGCAGGCGGCGTCGTGGCGTTTCCGACCGAGACGGTGTACGGTCTCGGAGCGGACGCGCGCAGCGAGGCTGCGGCGGAGCGGATCTTCGCGGCCAAGGGGAGGCCGTCCGACAATCCGCTGATCGTGCATCTGGCTGATGCGTCCGGCGTGGAGGCGCTGGCCGCCGGAGTGTCGCCGCTGGAGCGTGAGCTGATGGCGGCCTTCTGGCCCGGCCCGCTGACGCTGGTGCTGCCCGTGCGGCCCGGGGCAGTGGCCGCGCGCGTCACGGCGGGGCTCGACACGGTCGCCGTGCGCGTGCCGGCGCATGAGACGGCGCGGCGGCTGATCGCGGCCGCGGGCTGCCCGGTCGCGGCGCCCAGCGCGAACCGCTCGGGCCGGCCGAGTCCGACGCGCGCGCAGCATGTGCTGGACGACCTCGACGGGCGCATCGACGGCGTGCTGGACGGCGGTCCGACGGGCGTCGGCGTGGAGTCGACGGTCGTCCGCGTGCTCGGCGGCGACGTCCATATCCTGCGGCCGGGCGGCGTGACGGCCGAGCAGCTGCGGGATGCGGTCGGCGAAGCGGGCCGCATTGTGGCTGGCGGCGCCGGCGATGCGGCGCTGAATGCGGGCAGCGCCGACGGTGTGGTGCCGGATGCAGTCGGCGCGGCATCGGCAGCTGGGAGCGCTGCCGTTGGGACGGCTGCCGGCGCGTCGCTGGCAGCCGCGGGGGATGCGCCGGGCGCGCCGCGCTCGCCCGGCGTGAAGTACGCGCATTACGCGCCTGCGGGCGTAATGGCGGTTGCTTCCGGCGCGCCGGAGGCGGTGCGCGCCGCCGTGCAGGCCGCCGTCGATGCGGCGCGGCGGCGGGGAGAGCTTGTCGGCGTGCTGTGCTGCGACGAGCACGCCGGGTTTTACAGCGGCGCGGACGCAGTCATCGCGCTGGGGCCGCGCGCGGCGCCGGAGGCCGCCGCGCAAGCGCTGTACGCGGCGCTGCGCGAATGCGACGCGCGCGGGCTGCGGTTCATCGCGGCCGAAGCCTTCCCGGAGGAAGGCCTCGGGGCTGCGCTCATGAACCGCATGCACAAGGCGGCCGGGGGCCGCGTCCTGCCCGAGCGTGCACCATAACGGTGCATGCCTCACGGTTCGTGTCTCCCGAGCCCATCGCCGCGCCCCAGCATGCACAAAAACGGTGCATGCCTCACGGTTCGTGTCTCCCCAGCCCGTCGCCGCGTCCCAGCATGCACAAAAACGGTGCATGCCTCACGGTTCGTGTCTCTCCAGCCCATCGCCGCGCTCCAGTATGCACAAAAACGGTGCATGCCTCACGGTTCGTGCCTCCCCAGCCCGTCGCCGCGCCCCAGCATGCACAAAAACGGTGCATGCCTCACGGTTCGTGTCTCTCCAGCCCGTCGCCGCGCCCCACGGTGCACACCGCCCGTCTCTCGCCGCCCCCGCACCCTCCCGCTCTCCTCAGCCTGCCAGCCGTTGCGCATGGAACACTTCCGGCCGTCCGCTACTCCTCCGTCATCATCCGTCCTCTCTGCCCGCAGGGCATGTTCGCCGCCTTGTCCGCATATGCTCACATATCGGGCAAGCGGGACAAGGGGGCTGGAGCATGGAATGGTCTGCGGCGGCAGGGCATTTGGTTACGATCGGTATTATGGCGATAGCGCTCGGGATGGATGCCTTCTCGCTCGGCATCGGCATCGGGCTCAAGGGGGTTCGCAAGCTGGACGTGCTCAAGCTGAGCGCGTTGATTGCCCTGTTCCACGTGCTCATGCCGCTCGGCGGCATGCTGACGGGGCATTATGTGAGCGAGCTGCTGGGCGGCGTCGCCACGTCCGCGGCCGGTGCGCTGCTGCTCCTGCTGGGCGGCCATATGGTATACAGCGCGCTGCGCGGGGAGTCTGTGACTTCCTTTAACCACCGTACGCTCTGGGGCATGCTCGTATTCGCGCTCAGCGTGAGCATCGATGCCTTCTCGGTAGGCGTCTCGCTCGGCATGTTTTCCGCGCATATGCTGTTCACGGTGCTCCTGTTCGGATTCGTAGGGGGGGCGATGAGCGTGCTGGGGCTGCTGCTCGGACGGCGGGTGAGCCAGTCGCTCGGCGGCTACGGGGAAGCGTTCGGAGGCGTCATCCTGTTTGCATTCGGACTGCTCTTTTTGATATAACTAGTTCACTATAAATAGATGAAGGACGGGAATCCGTCCTGAACGAGGAGGCCAAGGATCATGCGGCGTATATTGATGGTGTGCACCGGGAATACATGCCGGAGTCCGATGGCCGAGGCGCTGCTGCGCGATTGGGCGGCGCGGACGGGCACTGCGATGGAGGTTCGCTCCGCCGGCGTAGCCGCCCAATCGGGCATGCCGATCTCGGCGAATGCGGCCGAGACGCTGAAGCGGGGGAACATCGTGCTCCCCGGGACGTCGACGCGGCTCGACCGGGAGGACGTGGATTGGGCGGATCTCATCCTGACGATGACGACTTCCCACAAGCGCGCGATTGCGGAGCGCTATCCGCAAGCAGCCGCCAAGACGTACACGTTAAAAGAATACGCCAGTCAGAGCGAGGCACTGGTGCCGGACTTGCAGGAGATGGATCGCCTTCATGCCGAATTGCAGGTGGCGCTGGCGCTGGGCAAGCCGTTTCCCGAGCAGGACAAGCGGCGCCTGACAGATCTGTCGCGACGTGCGCCGGATATGGACATCGCCGACCCGTACGGCGGGCCGCTCGCCGTATACGAAGCCTGCGCCCGGGAGATTCGCGAAGCGATCGAGCGCGCCTTCGGCGGTCGGCACGAATCGAATTGACTGCTTCCGCGCCATAACCGAACGGCCACAAGCGCCGCTTGCTCCCCTCTGGAGCAGGCGGCGCTACTTTTTTAATGAGCGTCTCTCAGCTTCGCTACCTCGTCCGGCTGCAGATCGAGCAGGTCGGCGATCTGAGCCGGCGAGAGGCCCTTGGCCAGCAGCTTGCGCACGCTCTCTTCACGGCCCTTCTCTTTGCCTTCCTCCAGCCCTTCCTCGTAGCCCCATCGCTTCCAAGCCGGCATCAGTTCCATCACGCGTTCGGCCTCCTTCGGATCGCGGGCATGCAGCTCGCGCAGAATGGATCGGTCCTCCTCGGCTTCAGGCCGATAGTAGAGGTCAGCGATCGACATGACGAGCGCCAATCTGGCGTCGTCCAGCTTCGGATGCAGCCTCGCCAGCATCTTAAGATAAGCCATGCGAAGCTCGCGTCTATCCTTTTCATTATAACCCATCCGTGCCAGCAGCGCAGCGGCCACCGGATTGTCCGACTTGGCGAAGCGCCGCCAATCTTGGCGCGCCAGCTCCAGCTTGCGGTAGCGGAACTCGACAATTCGTTCCTCCCCAAAGCGCATCGTGTACCCGTCGGGCTCCTCCCGTCCGCCGCTGCCGGTGAATACGGCCACAGGGAGAATCACTTTATAGTTTTTGCGATGCCGCTCGAGCAATCTCGCGAAGTACAGAAACATGCGCTCCCCAAAGTCCGCCTGCGCATAAGATTGGGGCTCCAGATGGATAAGGATGTACACATTTCTCCCACGCAGACGGACTTCGACCAGCAGATCGACCGTACGTTTCTCACCCCCGACGACGTCGACCAAGAGCTCCTGCATGAGAAACCGGGTATGGGAAAAGTCGATCATACGATGGAGCTCGGGGAAAAACAGCGCCATAAATTCGGCGAAAAAAGCTTGCAGCAGCTTTTTGAAAACCTCGTCATGCGGCACCACCACCTCGACTCGTCACGCTCCCCCGGACAAACAAAAAGCGCCGCAAACTCTCGCTTGAGAGCGTGCGGCGCATGCTTTGCGTCCGTATTCGTGATCTCAGTGTACCAGGCCGACCGAATGCACGCAATGCCGAACTTCCTCAAATCTCCTCGTTCCAGTCCGGACCCTTGTCACCGTAATTATCCGCTTCGCCGAAGCCATCTCCCATATCGGCCAGTTCCTCGTTGGCGGCATTCTGGATGTCCTCGGAGCTGACGGAGAGATAGAGGTAGCCGTCCTCTCGGCTCTTGCGCAGCGCCTTCTCCTTCATGAACCTCGGGCTGGCATCCCCGGCATCCTCGTCGTAGACGAGGATGATGCCGTCTGTCTTGCGCAGCAGCAGATCGTCGCGCGCCGTGAACTGCCACGGTCCGCTGTAGGGCTGCTTGCTCACGGTGCCGTAGTAATCTACATTCTTCAGAATGCCGCGATAGTACTCCTGCTTGTCCTCGCTCCATTTTTCCTCTTGCCCCTCGAAGGCCGTCAGGATCGACAGTTTGAGATGCGGATAATCGGACTTGAGCGCGATGACGGATTCGCAGGCCCACAGATCGACGCCGTACTGCCCGGGGGTGATGACCCATTCGAGCCCCTCCTCGAGCAGCGGGATCAGCTTGCTCTCGATCGCTTTGCGAATGTAAGGGATGCCTTTGTGTTTTTGTCCGAAAATGCCCAGCTCGTGGGCGCGGTAGCCGGTAACCAGCAAATTGTTCATGCGTGCTCCTTGCTCGATTTGTTGGTTCCATTATAGTACATTTTGCGATTGACTTCGGCTTTTTCCTTCGCTATGATGTAGCTACAAGTTGCAGTTCCGGTGTAACTGGCGACACAAGTGGGATTAACCACAGTGGAGCACCGGAATGTCGGCCGGTCGCCTGGGCAGAGAGCAGCGTGCTTTGAGCACGTGTGCTCTTTTTCGTCTTTTTGCGGCAAATTCGGTATAATACATCTGACAATCAAGGGAGGTAGGTACAGTCATGATCATCGCTATCGGCGCCGACCACGCGGGCTATCGTCTGAAGGACGTCATCGTTCCGTTTCTGGAGGCGCAGGGTCACAGCATCATCGATCTGGGCTGCAATTGCGCGGATTCGGTGGACTATCCCGACTATGCAGTTCCCGTATGCGACAAGGTCGTCCGCGGCGAGGCGGAGCGGGGGATTCTGATCTGCGGGACCGGCATCGGCATGTCGATCGCGGCGAACAAGACGCCGGGCATCCGCTGCGCGCTCGTGCACGATCTGTTCTCGGCCAAGGCGACCCGCGAGCACAATGACACCAACGTGCTGGCGATGGGCGAGCGCGTGGTCGGCCCCGGCGTCGCCGAGGAGATCGTCCGCGTCTGGCTCGAGACGCCGTTCTCCGAGGGACCGCGCCACGTCGGCCGCCTGAACAAGGTCAAGGCGCTCGAAGAGCAGCAGGCGCTGCACCCTTGAGTGGATGCGGGAGGCGCGAAGCGAATGACTGACCGAGACCAAGCGATAGCTATAGCCGGCCAGGTCGAGCAGGCGCTGACGGAGCTGGCCGCGGCCGCCGCGCTGGGCGCGGGGCGCGTCGTCGTGCTGGGCGTCAGTACGAGCGAGGTGCAGGGCCGGCATATCGGGACGTCCGGTGCGACCGAGATCGCCCGGGACATCTATGAGGGCGCCATGCGCGTGCGCGAGCGGTTCGGGTTCGAGACGGTGTGGCAGTGCTGCGAGCACCTGAACCGCGCGCTCGTGACCGAGCGCGCCCTGGCCGTCGCACGGGGCTGGACGGTCGTATCGGCCGTCCCCGTCCCCAAGGCCGGCGGCTCCATGGCGGCGTACGCGTACGGGCAGCTCGCCGAGCCTTGCCTCGTCGAGGCGGTATCCGCCGACGCGGGCATCGATATCGGCGAGACGATGATCGGCATGCACCTGCGCCCGGTCGCGGTGCCGGTGCGGCCGGCGAGCCGCTGGATCGGCGAGGCGCGGGTGGTGATGGCGTATTCGCGGCCCAAGCTGATCGGCGGCGAGCGCGCGGTGTATGCGCGTCCGGCGGCCGAAGCGCCTCCGTCCGGCACCTGCGACTGAGGCGGCATGCCCGAGATCGCGAGATAGCCGGTACAATCGGCTAACGGCGCGCCCGCAGGCCGATTCTGGCCGAGATAGCCGATACAATCGGCTAACGGCGCGCCCGCAGGCCGATCCCGGCCGAGATAGCCGGTACAATCGGCTAACGGCACGCCACAGGCCGATTCTGGCCGAGAAAGCCGGTACAATCGGCTAACGGCACGCCACAGGCCGATTCTGGCCGAGAAAGCCGATACAATCGGCTGACGGCACGCCACAGGCCGGATCCCGGCCGAGATAGCCGATACAATCGGCTAACGGCACGCCACATTCCGGATCCCGGCCGAGATAGCCGGTACAATCGGCTAACGGCGCGCCACAGGCCGGATCCCGGCCGAGATAGCCGATACAATCGGCTAACGGCGTGCCACAGGCCGGATCCCGGCCGAGATCGTCGGATCAAATAACTGCAATTGTGCAGTTAATGTACCGAGAGAACGGCCGGTTTTGTCCATTACCTGCAAAAATGCAGTTATATTGCTCCGGGCGCACATCAAGCAACCAAAATGAAGAGGAATAACTGCATATTTGCAGCTATTCTCTCCTCGGCGGCGAACATAAATGAAAATAACTGCATGATGGCAGTTATGATCTTCGACCGTTCAACATGCTGGAGCGGGTCACAGCCTCATTCGGGGCCAAGTCCCCTTGCAGCCGTCGCTGTGCTTTTTTATCGCTTTTCAACGTCCTGAACAAATAAACGATGCTTATAACCCTAAGGAGGACCACCCATGACCGCCAATTTGCGCAAGCAAGATCCCGAGATCGTCAAAGCCCTGAACCTGGAGCTCGGCCGCCAACGCGACAACCTGGAGCTGATCGCGTCCGAGAACATCGTGAGCGAGGCCGTCCTTGAAGCGATGGGCACCGTGCTGACCAACAAGTATGCCGAAGGCTACCCGGGCAAGCGTTTCTATGGCGGCTGCGAGTATGTCGATATTCCCGAAGAGATCGCCCGCAACCGCGCCAAGGAACTGTTCGGCGCCGAGCATGCCAACGTGCAGCCGCACTCCGGCGCGCAGGCGAACCTCGCCGTCTATCTGGCGACGCTGCAGCCTGGCGACACCGTGCTCGGCATGAACCTGGCGCACGGCGGTCACCTGACGCACGGCAGTCCTGTCAACGCTTCGGGCCTGCTGTACAACTTCGTCGCTTATGGCGTTGACGAGCAGACGTTCACGATCAACTATGACGAAGTCCGCAAAGCGGCGTTCAAGCACCGTCCGCGCATGATCGTCGCCGGCGCGAGCGCTTATCCGCGCATCATCGACTTCGAAGCGCTCGGCCAGATCGCACGCGACGTAGGCGCGCTGTTCATGGTCGATATGGCGCACATCGCCGGCCTCGTGGCGGGCGGCCAGCACCCGAGTCCGGTGCCGCACGCGCACTTCGTCACGACGACGACGCACAAGACGCTGCGCGGACCGCGCGGCGGCCTGATTCTGTGCACCAAGCCTTGGGCGGCTGCGATCGACAAGGCCGTATTCCCGGGCACGCAGGGCGGCCCGCTCATGCATACGATCGCAGCCAAGGCGGTCGCGCTCGGCGAAGCGCTGCAGCCTTCCTTCAAGGATTATGCAGCCAACGTCGTGACCAACGCCAAGGCGCTCGCCGAGACGCTGACGGCCGAGGGCATCAGCCTCGTCTCCGGCGGCACGGACAACCATCTGATGCTCGTCGACACGCGCAGCCTCAACATCACGGGCAAGGACGCCGAGCATGTGCTTGACTCCGTCGGCATCACCGTCAACAAGAACGCGATCCCGTTCGACCCGACGAGCCCGTTCATTACGAGCGGCGTTCGGATCGGCACCCCGGCCGTCACCTCGCGCGGCATGGACGCGGCTGCGATGCAGAAGATCGGCCGTGCTGTAGCGATCACGCTCAAGAACCCGAAGGACGAGGCCAAGCTGGACGAAGCCCGCCAGCTCGTCCGCGAACTGGCTGCACAATACCCGCTGTATACGGGATTGGAATACTAAGATCCGGGAGTCGTCAGGCTCCGGAGCATCAAGCTTTTGCGCTCAATTTTGCCTGCTCAGGCTGAATTGGGCGCTTCTAATGTTTGACGATCTGGAGCAATCGGTATAAACTAAGTATACGCTTAATTCTCGGCATCGGCCGGGAAGCGGGGGAACCGAATCTTTAGGGGGCGAATTGGCGCTGCAGTTCAGGCGTCATAGGGTACCATCTTACCCGAGCCCGTCAGCTAACCTCGTAGGCAGGGGATGGGTCTCATCCAATTTATTGAAGCTTGAATGACCCTCATCGGGTCTTTTGGCGTCTTCACAAGGACCCCTCTGTCTGGCTAAGCGTATCGCGCACGCCTGCTGCAGAAGGGTCTTTTCTGTCCTTCCCGGCGTGTCGCCATTAGACCGGAGAAGGAGGAATTCACGTTGGCCATGCCGGAATACTACGCTAGGAACATGGACCAAGACGCTGCCGCCCATCCTTGCTCGAATACGTACTATCATAGTCTGATCGATTGGGACGATGCGAACGATCCGCTCCGCAAGCTGATGTCGCCTTCGCTCCCCGCATCCGGCAGCGCGGGAATATGGGGCGCCTCCGACGACGAGTCGGAGTATTTGGCTCAGGGCTACCGCCACAAGTTCCGGACAGCCGCCTTTCTGGTGCTGCCAGAGACCGAAGCCGAGGAGGGCGCCGCCCCTGCGCTCGAATATATTGCCTCCCATCCGGAGATCCGGCAGGTCATCCTTGCCGGCGGCGATTGCTTCGGCCTGCCTGCCGGCAAGCTCCGCAAGCTCATCGCGAGCCTGCGCGCGATCCCGCATGTCGGGATTATCAGGCTGAGCACGCGTTTGCCTGTCATAGAGCCGATGCGCATCGCCGAGGACAAGCGGCTGCTTCGGATCATTTCCGAATTTTCGACGCCGGCCAGGCCCATCTATCTGATGGCCCATGTGCATCACCCGCGCGAGGTGACGGATGCGGCGGTACACGCATTCCGGGCCTTGCAGAGCGCTGGAGCGGTGATCGTGAACCGGACGCCGATCCTGGGCGGCATCAACGACAGCGCCGAGTTGCTCGGCAGTCTGCTGGACCGGCTCGAGCTGGCAGGGGTGACGCCGTATTACTTTTTCGTCGACCGTCCGGGCGAGGACGGCGGGGAATTCGCGGTACCGCTGTCGCGCGCGTACCGGCTCGTCGAGGAGGCGAAGCTGGCGACGAACGCCGGCCTGGGCAGACGCGCCCGGCTCGCGCTCAATCACGATGCGGGATTCGTCGAGGTGCTGGCCGTCGAGGACGGCAAAGCCTATCTCAAGTTCCACGCATCGCCCGACGACGATATCGGCAAGTTCATCACGGCGGATTGCCCGGACGACGCGGTATGGCTCACCGATCTTCCCGGCAGCGAGTCCAAGATCGGGTCGCTGCGGATCGACTGGACGGACTCCGCCGATTACGGTCTGCGTACTTCCTACGTCAAGCGTCCATATCAGATCGGCGACTGACCCGCAGCGCATGCTGCGCCCTACATCCGGCTTTGCCTCTCGAGGCGGGCCGGATGTATATTTATGTGGGGGAATACCCGCGAGTGTTCGGGGAAATGTTGAAACGGTCGGCCTGTGTACATCGTAATAAACTACATAGCCGCGAACAAGCGGACAAGAGGAGGATTCGTGTACATGTCTATTTTCAAACGGTTGCGCGATCTCACGCTGTCTAACGTATATGCCCTGATCGAGAAGGCGGAAGACCCGGTCAAGATGACCGATCAATATCTGCGTGACATGGCAGAGGATCTCGAGGATGCGGAAAAGGCGGTCGCCGCCCAGATCGCAATCGAAAAGCGGTTCAAGCAGTTGTACGAGGAACAATCCGCGCTGGTCGCCAAGCGCGACGAACAGGCGAACATCGCAGCCCAGGCGAAGAACATCGATCTGGCCCGCCGCGCGCTCGAAGAGAAGAAGGCTGCGGAGACCAAGGTCGCCGAGTACAAGGCCAGCTACGAGCAGAACAAGCAGGCGGCCGACAATCTGCGGCTGAAGCTCGAGGAGATGCGCAAGCAGTTCACCGAGCTCAAAAATCGCCGCGAGACGCTGGTCGCGCGCGCCAACGCCGCCAAGGCGCAGGCCGGCATCAACAAGGCGATGGCGGGCTTCGGCGCAGACACCGCGCTGTCCGGCCTGAGCCGCATGGAGGAGAAGGTGCGGCAGATGGAAGCCCACGCCGAGGCGACCGAGGAGCTCAGCCAGTCCAAGGGCAAATCGCTCGACGACGAATTCGCGGCACTCGGCAAGGACAAGGCGGTCGAGGACGAACTCGCCGCGCTGCTTAAGAAGTACGAGAGCTAACGCAAGCGAGGACTCCCCAGCGGGGTCCTTTTTCTTGGAAGCTTCGCAGGAGCGAGGCGACGGCTGGACCGTTGCGGGGCGGATTCCGATTCGGATAAAATAGGAAACAAGGCTTGAATATTCGATACGGATGATGCCCGGCGGCTGCACCCTCATAATGATGAAGGCACAGCCGCCTCGCTCTATTCGCGGGAGGAGAGACATTCACATTGGCGATTGAAAATGTAGTCGGCACGCTGCTATGGACGGCGGCAGGCGCGGTGCTCCTGTTCATCCTGATGGGCATCGACGCTTACTTTACCAAGTACAAGGATATGGAAGAGATGAAGCGGGGCAATACGGCCGTCGCCGTCCGCTTTGTGCTGAAGCTGGTCGCGCAGGGCTACATTCTGTCGCGCTCGATCGTCACGTCGGACGATCTCTGGGAGGCGCTGGTCGTCTCGTTCATCTCGTTTGTAATCCTGTTCGTGCTGGAATGGATCGTCGAATTCGCCTTCAGGAAGATCGGAGATCTGCGGCTTGACGAGGGCGTGCGGGACGGCATCGTGGGACACGGTCTGATTGCAGGCTCTCTGCATCTGGTCGGGGCGCTCATTATCGGCTCGTGCCTGTAGGGCTGCGGAGAGGAGGACACGAGGATGAGCCTGTTCAAGCGGGTTAAAAATATATTGAAAAAGGCCGAGCCGCTGCCGGAGGAACGGAGCGTGCTGACGATGGGGCCGGGCGATGTGTGCGAAGTGTCGCTCGTCACCTACCAGGTGACGGGACGTACGAAGCCGACCGCGCGCAATGAAGTGTGGCTGACGCTGCGCGACGGCGCCGCCGTCCGCTATCTGAACATCGAGCAGCGGCTCGATACGGCGTATTCGCTGTTCAGTCCGATCGACGGACGCCTCGATTCGATGGACGAGGTGCCGGCGCATATCGAGCTGGACGGCATCGACTATCATCTGGAAGACCAGTACAGCACGCGAATTGCCGAGGCAGGCAGCACGCCCTTTGCCGCAGCAGGCGGGGAACTGTACGTGTGGAGGTTCCAGTCCGACGGGCGCAAGCTGCTGCGGATCGAGTGGCAGGATGGGCGCTTCATGCTGTACGAAGGTGAGAGCGTGCTGCCGGGGGATGTGGCGTGGCTGAGAGGAAGCGGACGATGAGCCGGCCTGCGCGCCGGCGGGCCGGTCGCGGCTGGCTGCGCTCCTCCATTCACCTGACAGTCATGCTCGCGCTCGTCGTGACGCTGCTGTCCGCATGCGGGCCGAGCCTTAACGTCGAGGAGACCTATCCGCTCGAGTCGGTGAGCGGCAGCGGCAGTCAGACCTCATACGTCTACCGCGCTGCGGGCGAGACAGTGCAGGAGGTCGCGACCGGACTTGAGGCCAAGAAGAAGCCCGAGCAGGTGTCCAAGGAAGATCCGCAGCATATGTTCCTCGTCTATTCGGATCAGATCATCCACGTGCAGCAGGATCCGAACAAGCCGGAGGATAGTCTGGTCGAGGTCGACTCCAAGGAGTACGTGCGTCAGAACTACAGTCCGTCGTTCCTCGAAGGATATCTGCTGGCGAGCCTGATCGGCAATCTGTTCGACTCGTCGCGGGGCGGATACTACGGCGACTATCGCGGCTACGGCAGCCAGAAGGCCCATCCGCCGAGCACGGGCACCTATCGCACGCCGACGGTCAGCGACCAGAAGACCGCCCCGCCGCTCACGGTGGACAAGAAGGGATCGATCTTCAAGCGCGGCGGCTCGTCAGGCTCAAGCTCGGGCAGCGTAGGCTCGGACGGCCTGTTCGGCAAGAAAAAAGGCACGAGCGGGAGTATCACCAGGGACGGTACGTCCGGCTCCGGCAGCAGCAAGTCGGGCTCCAGCTTCAAGCCGCGCAAGACGACGAAGCCGCGAACGAGCTTCGGCGGCTCGGGACGCATATCCAGGCGACGATGACGCCGCAAGCAAGGTGTGGCCCTGCGCTCTGATTGAGCGTGGGTTTTTTTCGAATTAGCGGAATGAACCCTTGCCGTTTGCCTGGAGATACGGTATCTTTTGGAAGAAGATGTATTCTCGGTGCGAAGCACGCGCCGTTCGTTGCTGTGATCTGCGGATTACGGTGCGGGCGGCGTTTTTTTGCGTCTTATCTCAATTGCGAAGGAGAGATTGGCATGAAACATTCAACCGACATCACACTTGCACGACTACCGGTCCACGCAGCCGAATCGTCCCCTCCCGTTACGCTGCAAGCTTTTCAACGAGACCCGGCTTACATGCAGGCAGACCCGGATTTGAACAGACAATTCGAGAGCGCGTTCGTTGCGTGGTGGTCCGGGTTGTTGCGGTCCGCCAAAGGGAACAGGCTTCGAAGGCTGAGACCCGGTCTAACCTATGCATCCATGTACTTTCTTCGGTTCACGTGGTTTGCTGCGTTCGGCAGCTTGAAGGGGGTGGAGCCCGAATATGAGGTGAAGGATTACAAGGACGGCTTCAGGTACATCGACTTTGCTTACTTCACGAATGCGTATCGAATCGCCATCGAAGTCGACGGTCGCTCATCCCATCGCGTCAACGCAACGGCCGCCGAATACGAAGATGAACTCATGCGCCAAAACCACCTCGTGATCGACGGTTGGTCCGTATTGCGCCTGGCATTTTTATCGATACGGGACAAGCCTCGGCAATCTCAACAGCTGCTGCAGCAGATGCTGGGGAGATGGAGGGATATTCGGGTCGATAAGGTGGAGCTAACGGCAGTCGAGAAGCAAATCATGGCTTATGCATGCCGTTCATCGTCCCCCTTGCAACCGGTTGAACTGCGTACTGTGCTGGGATTGCATCGAAACACGATATACAAGTATATAGACTCGCTGGTAAAGAAGGGATTGATCATGCCGGTAAGTAAGTCGCATAAGCGCAAATATCGATATTTAGTGAACGAAATGAATCCGGAAAAATCGATGTAGATGCGGGAAGGTGCACAAGAATGGTGCATGAGCGGCGCGGAAGCGGAGGGATATGGCGAGACGAGGGGGCATGGAGCACAAGAATGGTGC
Source organism: Cohnella sp. 56 (assembly GCF_037963805.1). Classification (NCBI taxonomy): domain Bacteria; kingdom Bacillati; phylum Bacillota; class Bacilli; order Caryophanales; family Paenibacillaceae; genus Cohnella; species Cohnella sp. 56. The sequence continues at coordinate 356,423 of NZ_JAZDQE010000003.1, forward strand.
ATGAGCGGCGTGGATGCGGGAGGAGACGGCGTGGCGAGGGGGCATGGTGCACAAGAATAGCGCATGAGCGGCGCGGATGCGGAGGGAGATGGCGTGGCGAGGGGGCATGGAGCACAAGAATGGTGCATGAGCGGCGCGGTTGCGGGAGGAGATGGCGTGGCGAGAGGCATGGAGCACAAGAATGGTGCATGAGCGGCGCGGTTGCGGGAGGAGAGGGCGTGGCGAGAGGCATGGTGCACAAGAATGGTGCATGAGCGGCGCGGATGCGGAGGGATGTGGCGTGGCGAGGGGGCATGGAGCACAAGAATGGTGCATGAGCGGCGCGGAAGCGGAGGGATATGGCGTGGCGAGGGGGCATGGTGCACAAGAATAGTGCATGAGCGGCGCGGATGCGGAGGGAGATGGCGTGGCGAGGGGGCATGGTGCACAAGAATGGTGCATGAGCGGCGCGGATGCGGAGGGATATGGCGAGACGAGGGGGAATGGAGCACATGAATGGTGCATGAGCGGCGCGTTTGCGGGAGGATATGGCGTGGCGAGGGGGCATGGAGCACAAGAATGGTGCATGAGCGGCGCGGATGCGGGAGAAAATGGCGAGACGAGGGGGGCATGGAGCACAAGAATGGTGCATGAGCGGCGCGGTTGCGGGAGGAGATGGCGTGGCGAGAGGCATGGTGCACAAGAATAGTGTATGAGCGGCATGCACCGGGGTGAAGCCGCCAAAAATGAGGCCGATGCGTAAGAAGACATGCATCGGCTTCGAGGTGAGGTGGTTAGGCTTATCGGTGCCCGGGATACCCGCGCTCGTACGCCTTCGGGATGTCGGCCTTGCCGTCGAGATGGCGCAGCGCGTCGATCGCCCAGTACGGGTTGCGCAGCATGGCGCGGCCGATGACGGCGAGGTCGGCGTCGCCCGATGCGACGACGTGCTCGGCCAGCTCGGCATCGTCCAGCATGCCGACTGCGCTGACGGGGACGCCCAGCGCCTGCTTGAAGGCGCGCGCGTACGGCACCTGGTAGCCCGGGTAGTTGCCGGGCTTGCCCTTCACCGCCGGACCGCCTTCGCCGCCGGTCGAGATGTCGAACATATCGACGCCCGCTTCGCGGTAAGCGCGCGCGACTTCGAGCATATGCTCGAGCTCGTAGCCGTACTCGGCGTATTCGATCGCGGACAGGCGCATGAGCAGCGGCATATCCGCGGGCAGTACGGCCTTGACGGCTTTGATGACTTCAACGCCGAACTTGGCGGGATCGCGGCCGAATTCGTCGTCGCGCTTGTTGATGCCCGGCGAATGGAACTGATGGATCAGGTAGCCGTGGGCGCCGTGGAGCTGGATCGTATCGAAGCCGGCCTGTACGGCCCGCGAGGCGGCCTGGGCGAACTTGTCGACCAGCGCCCACACTTCCTCGGTGCTGAGCGTGCGAGGCTGCTTGGCTTGGTCGTCGAACGGCTCGTTCCACGGACCGACGGGCGGTTCTGCATCCAGCGCCTTGCGTCCTGCATGTGCGAGCTGCACGCCGATCTTGGCGCCGTATTTGTGAGCTTCGTCTACGATGCGGCGATAGGCGGGGATTTGTTCGTTCGACCACAGGCCCAGATCGCGGTTCGAGATGCGTCCGTCCGGCTCGACGTCCGTCATCTCCACCAGGATGAGTCCGGCGCCGCCGACAGCGCGGGAGACGTAATGCACGAAGTGCCAATCGTTCGGTGCGCCGTCCTCCGCTTCGACGGAATATTGGCACATCGGGCTCATGACGATGCGGTTGCGGAGCGTTAGACCCTTTAGCGTATACGAGGATCCGAGATGACTCATTAGCTTCACTCGCTTTCCGATGAACTGTATATAAAAAAGTATCAGTTGTAATTGTAACTTGAATGCGCACAGTTATGCAACTAGAGAACTTGGAATTTGAATCGCATCACGCGTGCGCATCGACTCGGGGGCGAGCATCCATGAGCTGACAAGTCACTCGGTGCTGGAAGGCTCGAAGCCTGCCCGCATGCGTCTACCTTACCTCTCCTCAACCCGGATTTTTTCCCGTTTTCCCGACTACTGAATGTGATGCGGCGCGAAGACGTTGGCGAAGCAGCGCCCACACCAGCACAGGAGAGCTGCCGAAAATAAGCAGCAGAATCCGGATCAGCATCGGGTTCGCGCTGCGGGACACGCATGCGATAAAGACGACGGTGCCGATGAGGCGTCCGGCGTTGAGTGCCAGTTCGCGCAAAATAACCCGTTCCTCGCGTTGTCTCACATCGGCTTCGTTGCCGCCGATCTGATCGAATACGACGGATACGGACGGAATGGCGAAGAGCGGCATGAAGACAGCCGTGCCGAGACCGAAGATCAGCATGGTGGAATAGCCCGTCCCCCACAATAATGGCAAGATGAACAGGCTCATCATGAGGGCGCCAGTCAGCATGCCCCAGAAGCGGCGGCTCGGCTTGAGCAGTCTGCCCGCCACCCAGAAGCTGAGCAGCGCCGCTGCCGAGGTATACAGCGAGAAGTTGCCGAGCTTCATCTCGCTGCCGGTTGAGGTATAGACGAGCAGCGCGATGACGAAGCCGAAGATGCCTTCCCGCAGGCCCTGCGCGACCATCGCCCAGGTGATGGAGCGCCAGGGGCTGCCTCGCCGCAGCAGCGTGCCGAGCCCGATGCGCCATTCGTAGCGGCCGGACGGTTCGCGCCTGTGCAGCCAGAACGTGAGCACGGCGCCCGCGACGAAGATGGCCAGCGAGATCGCGAATATGAGCCGATAGCCGGTATTGCCACCGCTGCCGGCGATGAGCAGACCGGATAGCCAGGGCGCGAGCATTCCGGACAGCGAGCCGAGCAGGCCCGTCCAGCCGTTGAAGCGGTCGCGATTGTCCCGGTCTGTAATTTCGAAGTAAACGACATTGAAGGACAGCCAGAACAGCCCCGAGGAGATGCCCTGCACAAGTCCGAGCAGCGGCACGGCGTCTGCCGCGCGCGTCCCGAATGCCAGCACGAGCCCATAGAAGACGGCGGCCGCGATGACCCCGGCGCGCAGGGCATTCATTTTGTTGCCTTCTTTGACCCACTTGCCTGCGAGCCAGAAGGTCAGCGACATCGACAGCTGATGAACGACGGCGAACCAGCCGAGGAGCGCGTAGTCCTGTTTGATTTTCCAGATATAGATGTTAACGAAAGTCGCGGACAATGCGTTGCCGCAGGTGAACAGCGCGTGAACGGCGAGCAGCAGGGCGGCTTGACGCCCCAGCTTCGCCTTCTGCTGCGGCTTGTGGTCGGCATCCGCATAATCGCTTCCTTGTGTTCTGTCCCGCAGCGAGGACCACGGGGATTTGGATAATGTACCCGGCATTGCGACCTCCTGTGATTCCTGGCGTATCCATGCCCGGTCGGGGCGCAGCCTGATTAGGATGATCGCGAACAGGGAAAATCATGAATGAAAAAAATCCCGCGCCCTCGGCGAGGGGCGGGATCGGGCCGCGCTCAGATGAGCAGCGTAATGACGAGCAGTTCGTACAGGACGAGCGTCAAGATGGAGCTTGCGGCGAAGGCGCCGAAAAAACGGGCGTCCATCGTGCTCGGCGAGACGGCGAGATGCAGATGGCAGCCGTCGATACCGATGACGGTGCCTTCATAGACGTGGCCGTCGATCGTCTGCACGCGCACGTTTTTGTTATGGTGCCGGCCGCACACATCCGACAGCTTCTGCCGGGTCTGCTTGACGTTGCCGACCCAAGCCTGGTCGGCTTCGTAGATCGGCGCATTCGTCTCGGCCGCTTTGCTTTTTGAGGTCATGGGCATTCCTCCCTGGGCGTTCTGACATCAGCCTATGCAGCAGGCGAGACGAAGGTGACGAATATGCGGGGACGCACCGCGTTGCGCAGAGGATGCCCGATTTGCTTTGGCAAGGCATGGATGCGCCGAGGGGGAGACAATGATATAATGGACGGGCATCCGAACGGACAAAGGAGAGGAACACCATGGGGCGCTTGCAAGTATGCGACCACCCGCTGATTCAGCATAAAGTCACATTTTTGCGCGATAAAACGACAGAGACCAAGCAATTCCGCGAGCTGGTGGACGAGATCTCGACGCTGATGGCGTACGAGGCGACACGCGATTTCCCACTGACTTCGGTAAAAGTGCAAACCCCGGTCGTGGAGGCCGAGGGGCGGATTATTGCGGGCAGAATGGTCGGTCTGATCCCGATCCTGCGCGCGGGACTCGGCATGGTCGACGGCGTGCTGAAGCTGCTGCCGTCCGCCCGCGTGGGCCATATCGGCCTGTACCGGGACGAGGAGACGCTGCAGCCGGTCGAGTATTATGTCAGCCTGCCGACCGACGTGACCGAGCGCGAGCTGATCGTGCTCGATCCGATGCTGGCGACGGGGGGCTCCGCCAATGCAGCGATCTCGATTCTGAAGCAGCGCGGCTGCAAGCCGACCAAGCTGATGTGCCTCATCGCGGCGCCGGAGGGCGTCAAGGCGGTGCAGGAGGCGCATCCGGAGATTGACATCTTCGTCGCTTCGCTGGACTCGCATCTCAACGAACACGGATACATAGTGCCCGGACTCGGCGACGCGGGCGACCGTCTGTACGGAACCAAATAAAGACAAGCTAGGATTGTGGGAGGAACGTACTTGTGAAACCGATTAAGATCATGTCGATCTTCGGCGTGCGCCCTGAGGCGATCAAGATGGCGCCGCTCGTGCTCGAGCTGCAAAAGTATCCGGGACTGATCGAATCTACCGTCTGCGTGACCGCGCAGCATCGGCAGATGCTCGACCAGGTGCTCGAGATTTTCGACATCAAGCCCGATTACGACATGAATGTCATGCAGGTCGGTCAGACGCTTAACGAGATTACGATCCGCGTCCTGCAGGGGCTGGAACCGATCCTCGCAGAGGCGAAGCCCGACATGGTGCTCGTGCACGGCGATACGCTGACGAGCTTCCTTGCGAGCTATGCGGCGTTTCTGCAGCAGATCCAGATCGGCCACGTCGAGGCCGGGCTGCGCACCTGGAACAAGCTCTCCCCGTATCCGGAGGAGATGAACCGCCAGCTCACCGGCGTGCTGGCCGACGCGCACTTCGCGCCGACCCAGTGGTCGGCGGGCAACCTGCGCAAGGAGAACAAGCCGGAGGACCGGATATACGTGACGGGCAATACGGTGACGGATGTGTTCCAATACACGGTGAAGCCGGACTTCGCGCACCCTGTGCTCGACTGGGCCGCCGGCAAGCGGCTCGTGCTCATGACGGCACATCGGCGCGAGAACCAGGGCGAGCCGCACCGGCAGATTTTCCGTGCGGTGCGGAGGCTGGCCGAGGCACATGATGATATCGCGATCGTCTACCCGGTGCATCCGAATCCTGCGGTCAAGGGACCGGCCGAGGAGATTTTGGGCGATCATCCGCGCATTCGTCTGATCGATCCGCTCGATGTTGTGGAGCTGCACAACTTCTACAAGCACACGCAGCTGATCCTGACGGATTCGGGCGGTCTGCAAGAGGAGGCACCGTCCTACGGAGTGCCCGTGCTCGTGCTGCGGGATACGACGGAGCGTCCGGAGGGCGTCGGTGCGGGCACGCTCGAGCTCGTCGGCACGGACGAGCATATGATCTTCGACAGGGCGACGGCCTTGCTGTCCGATCCGGAGCTGTACGGCCGGATGAGCCGCGCCGCGAATCCGTACGGAGACGGCCAAGCCTCCAGGCGGATTGCGCAGGCGATCCTGCATCACTTCGGCAGGGGAGAGCGGCCGGAGGCGTTCGGCGGCTGAGTGGTGCGGCAGAATCGCATAACTCCGGCTCCGCGGTGCGGTTTCGTGCGAGTGGTGCGGCAGAATCGCATAACTCCGGCGCAGCAGTGCGGTTTCGTACGAGTTATGCGGTAGAATCGCGTAACTCCGGCGCAGCGGTGCGGTTGTGACCGAGTTGTGCGGCAGAATCGCATAACTCCGGCTCCGCGGTACGGTTTCGTTCGAGTTGTGCGGCAGAATCGCATAACTCCGTCGCAGCGGTGCGGTTGTGACCGAGTTGTGCGGCAGAATCGCATAACTCCGGCGCAGCAGTACGGTTTCGTGCGAGTTGTGCGGCAGAATCGCGTAACTCCGGCGCAGCAGTGCGGTTTCGGGCGAGTTATGCGGTAGTACCGCACAACTCGCCCCGCTGCTATCGGCTAATCATCATCTGCCGCAGGGGCAGGCGTCCTACCGCCGTTGCTGCTCTGCATGCGGTCGGTGTGGTGCCAAATGTCGGCAATATTCGCCATCCGGGCGGCGGATGCCGGCGCCGGAGCGGGGGCCGCGGGGGCGAAATTGTCTACAGCATACAGCGCAGCTGTATGGTTCGGAATGAGCGAAAATCCAGATTTATCAAGGGTTTGGCGGCTTGGCGTTCACATAATGTTTGATTTTATGCGAATTGACAAATCCCATCGGCCAAGGATACAATATTACCTGAACCATTAGGAAGAAAGGGCTTACTTTTAGTCGAATTTCTTGCTGATGGGATCAAAGGAGCGGATGTCCATGCCCGAATCCGAACAAAAACCGTCTCTGCCGCCGGATGAGAATCCTTGGCGAGCGGCCGGACTCGTAACCGCGATCGGTGCGGAGTTGGCCGTATGCGTAGGTCTCGGTTGGTGGATTGGGTCCGTCGTTGACGGCAACCGCGGCACCTCAACCTGGTATCTGGTCGGACTTGTCGTCGGCCTCGTCGCCGGCATCGGCTCGGCTGTAGGCCTTATTCGGAAGTACGCCGTCAAGGGAAGGGGCAAATGATGGACGATTTGCCTGCTCTGATGAAGAAGGTTTCCCGTATTACGTTCTTTTTTTTGTCCATGGGATGTCTGGGGTGGGCGGTTCTGCCCGCGTACAAGACTGTCTTCGGAGGGTTCCTGATCGGTGCGATCGGCAGCTTGCTCGTCGCCTGGCATCTGGCTTGGAAGACCGCCCGGATCGGCGAAGCCGCTTCCGGCGGACGCAGACCCCGCTCGGGGTTCGGCTTCCTCTCCCGTGCCGCGCTGGCGCTGCTGGCCGGGTACGTATCGGTCCGCCTGCTTGAATTCAATCTCCCGGCTACGGCAGCGGGATTAATTGCGGCGCCGATGGCAACACTCCTACTGGGTATCCTATCCAGGCGCCGCCAAGGCGGCCACGCCACCGATGAAAGGGGTGAAAAGCACTAACATGGATCATTTAGCGCCAATCGTCATTCTCGGCGGTGTGAAGTTCGACCTTGCGGCCATTATCATGGTCATCGTGACCAGCATTGTCGCATTCGTACTCGCACGCCTGTCCGTCCGCAACCTGTCGGTGGATAACCCCGGCAAGCTGCAGAATTTCATGGAGTGGGTCGTCGAGTTCGTCAGCAACATCATCGGGATGGCGACAGACTTCAAGCGGGGTCGCGTCTACCTGAGCCTCGGTCTTACGCTGATCATCTACATTTTCATCGGCAACATGCTCGGCCTTCCGTTCAACTTCATTACCGAAGCGCACGGTCACGCGACGTTCCTCGGAATGGATCTGTTCATGAACGGCGAAGAGGAAGCCCACTTCGCATGGTGGAAGTCCCCAACTGCGGACGCCGCTATGACGATGGGACTCGCTCTTACCGTGATCGTCCTCTCGCACATCCAAGGGTTCCGTCACAACCGCAAGCATTATCTCAAGCACTATTTCCAGCCGTGGCCGTTCTTCTTCCCGATCAACCTGATCGAGACGGTGGCCAAGCCGCTGACGCTCGGTCTCCGGCTATTCGGCAACATCTACGCCGGCGAAGTCATGATCGGCGTTATCCTCGGCATGGGCTGGGTCGGGATTCCGGCGTTGCTCATCTGGCAGGGGTTCAGTATATTCGTAGGCGCCATCCAGGCGTTCGTATTTACGATGCTGACCATGGTGTATATCGGTCAGGCCAGCATTCACGAAGAAGATCATTAATCTTTAAGTACCCAATTTGAGGAGGATATTCACAAATGGAAATTTACGGTCTGTTAGCAGCTGCAATCGTGTTCGGCCTTGGCGCACTCGGCGCAGGTATCGGTAACGGTCTGATCTTCTCCAAGACGGTCGAAGGCATCTCCCGCCAGCCTGAGCTGCGCGGCGCCCTGCAGACGACGGCGTTCATCGGCGTAGGTCTGGTCGAAGCACTGCCGATCATCTCCCTCGTCCTCGCTTTCATCTTCATGGCGAAGTAAGAAAACTTATCTATAACGGTAGGCGCGGAGAGCCACTTGCCTCCACGCCTTCCTTATGCAAGAGGGCGTAATTCGCATTCGATCGACAGTTTTTGGGTGAAAGGAGTGGCTATCGTTGACCATCACATGGAGCAACTTTTTTATTCAAGTCATCGCATTCGGCATCTTGTACCTGCTGCTGTCGAAGTATGCCTTCGGCCCGCTGTTCGGCATCATGGAAAAGCGCCGTCAGCTCGTCAAAGAGCAGATCGACACGGCCGAGCGCAACCGCTCCGAGAGCGAGCGTTTCCTCGAAGAGCAGAAGCAATCGCTGCAGCAAGCGCGCAAGGAAGCCTATGATATTATCGAGCAAGCGAAGTCGACCGGCTCCAAGCAAGCCGACGACATCATCTCCGCGGCGCGCGGCGAGTCCAGCCGCCTGAAGGAAGAGGCGGTACGCGACATCGAAGCCGAGAAGAACAAGGCAATCGCTTCGCTCAAGTCCGAAGTCGGCGGCCTGTCCGTTCAGATCGCCAGCAAGATCCTCGAGAAACAAGTCGACGCGGGCGCCCAAGGCGAACTGGTCGATCAATATCTCAAAGACGTAGGTAAAAAGTCATGAGCCGCGGCACGGTCGTAGCCAAACGATACGCCAGAGCGCTCTTCGATCTGGCAAGCGAGCAAGACGCGGTAGCCAGCACGGAGAACGAGCTGAAGCTGGTCGCGGACGCGATCGGAGCGAACGCAGATTTGCGCGTTTTTCTGTCGGCCCCGAACATCACGCTGGACAAGAAAATCGCGCTTCTGCGCAGCACGTTCGGCGACAACGTATCCCAGATCGTGCTGAACACGGTCAGCCTGCTGGTTGAACGCGGTCGCGAGAGCGAGATCCCGGCTGTGCTGGATGCGTACATGTCGGTCGCCGGAGGCGTCCTCGGACGTGCCGACGCGCTGGTCACCTCGGCCAAGCCGCTCACGCCGGATCAGGCCGAAGAGATCGCGACGCAATTCGCCGCCATCATCGGCAAGCAGGTACGCGTCATCGGTCAGGTTGACGAGTCTCTGATCGGCGGCATCACCGTCCGCATCGGCGACACGCTGTACGACGGCAGCCTGCGCGGCAAGCTGAGCCGTCTATCCAAGGAACTTCAAGCCAGTCTGTAATATATGCATGTATCTCGTAAGTAGGAGACAGGGGTGAACGAATTGAGTATCCGTCCTGAAGAAATCAGCACGCTGATCAAGCAGCAGATTCAGAACTATCAATCCGATATCCAAGTCGTTGACGTCGGTACCGTCATCACGGTCGGCGACGGTGTCGCTCGCGTCCACGGTCTGGAAAAAGCGATGGCCGGCGAGCTGCTGGAGTTCTCGAACGGCGTCGTAGGCATGGCGCTCAACCTTGAAGAAGACAATGTGGGCGTCGTTATTCTCGGGCCTTACACCGGCATCCGCGAGGGTGACCAGGTCAAGCGCACGGGCCGCATCATGGAAGTGCCGGTCGGCGAAGCGATGCTCGGCCGCGTAGTTAACGCGCTGGGCCAGCCGGTCGACGGCAACGGTCCGATCGCGACGACGAAGTTCCGTCCGATCGAATCTCCGGCTCCGGGCGTCATGGCCCGTAAGTCCGTATTCGAGCCGATGCAAACCGGCATCAAGGCAATCGACTCGATGATCCCGATCGGCCGCGGCCAACGGGAGCTCATCATCGGCGACCGCCAGACCGGCAAGACGACGATCGCGATCGATACGATCGTCAACCAAAAGGGCAACGGCGTCATCTGTATCTACGTCGCCATCGGCCAGAAGCAATCGACCGTTCGTACGGTTGTAGAATCCCTCCGCCGTCAAGGCGCGCTGGATTACACGATCGTCGTTACGGCGAGCGCATCCGAGCCGTCCCCGCTGCTCTACATCGCGCCTTACACCGGCTGCGCTATGGGCGAAGAATTCATGTACAACGGCAAGCATGTCCTGATCATCTATGATGACTTGACCAAGCAAGCCGCAGCATATCGCGAGCTGTCCCTGCTGCTCCGTCGTCCTCCGGGCCGCGAAGCTTATCCGGGCGACGTATTCTACCTGCACTCCCGTCTGCTGGAGCGCGCAGCCAAGCTGAACGACGAGCTCGGCGGCGGTTCGCTCACCGCGCTGCCGTTCATCGAGACCCAAGCCGGCGACATCTCGGCTTACATCCCGACGAACGTCATCTCGATCACCGACGGTCAGATCTTCCTCGAGTCCGACCTGTTCTACTCCGGTCAGCGTCCGGCGGTCAACGTCGGTAACTCGGTATCCCGCGTAGGTTCGTCCGCGCAGACGAAGGCGATGAAGAAGGTCGCGGGCACGCTCAAGACCGACCTCGCCCAATACCGCGAGCTGGCTGCGTTCGCAGCGTTCGGCTCCGACCTCGACAAGGTCACGCAATCTCGTCTCGACCGCGGTATCCGTACCCTCGAGATTCTGAAGCAAGGCATCAATGTACCGATGCCGCTGGAGCGCCAGGTCGTCTCGCTGTACCTGGTCACCAAAGGCCATGCCGACAGCGTGCCGGTACAAGACGTTCGCCGCTTCGAATCCGAGTTCCTGAGCTACCTGGATGCGCAGCGCCCCGAGATTCTGGGCTCCATCCGCGATTCGAAGGACATTTTGCCCGACAACGACAAGGCGCTCGTCGAAGCGATCGGCGCCTTCAAGAAGAGCTTCGCTACGACCGCTTAATTAGCGAAGGCTTCGGCCATAGAAGCTTCCGCACCGGCGCGCGACCGCGAGGTCGCCCGGCGCGGACAATAAGGTGGTGACATGAATGGCTAAAGGGATGCGCGAGATTAAGCGTCAGATCAAGAGCACGCAGAACATGAAGCAGATCACCAAGGCGATGGAGCTCGTCGCGGCTGCGAACCTCAAGCGCGCGCAAAATGCGGCGCTCGCGGGCCGGCCTTATGCCGACAAGCTCAAGGAAGTCGTCTCGAGTATCGCCGGCGGCGGTGGCGGCGTCAAGCACCCGATGCTCCAATCCCGCGAGGTGAAAAAGACGGCGTATATCGTCTTTACGTCCGACCGCGGACTGGCAGGCGGTCTCAACAGCGGTCTGCTGAAGAAGTTCGTGGACACGCTGAAGACCAAGCACAAGTCCAAGGCGGAATACGATCTGTTCGTCATCGGACGCAAAGGCCGCGACTACCTGAAACGACGCGATTACGCGATCGTCCAGGACGTCATCGGCGTGCCCGACTCTCCGAAGTTCGCGGATGTAAAGGCAATCGCGTCGGCGGCCGTAGGCGGGTTCGAACAGGGGACGTACGACGAGGTCCATCTCGTCTACAACCGGTTCATCAACGCGCTCACGCAAATGCCGACGGTCAAGCAATTGCTGCCGCTCGACGCTTCGGCGTTTGGCGCGACGAATCAAGCGGGCCCGAGCGCAGGCTACGAATACGAGCCGTCTCCGGAAGCGGTGCTTAACGTCCTGCTGCCGAAGTACGCGGAGACCTTGGTATACAGCGCGCTGCTGGAGAACAAGGCGAGCGAGTTCGGCTCGCGGATGACTGCGATGAGCAACGCGACCAAGAACGCCACCAAACGGATCAACGAGCTGACCCTGACGTACAACCGTGCGCGTCAAGCGGCCATCACGCAGGAAATCGCTGAGATCGTCGGCGGCGCAAACGCATTAAGCTAAACATTCGCTCGCGGCGGCCTGGCCGCCCGCGAAGCGAAGGCTACGGATATAGACTGAAGTTACAGGAGGGACACGAATGAGCAAGGGGCGTATTGTCCAGGTCACGGGACCGGTCGTCGATATCGAGTTCGACAACGGCCATCTGCCTGACATCCTCAACGCAATCCAAATTCATCAGACCGGCGAACGCGAAGTCAAGCTGACGGTCGAAGTCGCGCAGCATCTGGGCGACAACATGGTCCGTACGGTCGCCATGTCTTCGACGGACGGTCTTATCCGCGGTACGGAAGCCGTCGATACCGGCGCGCCGATCACGGTACCTGTCGGACCGGCGACGCTCGGCCGCGTATTTAACGTGCTGGGCGACCCGATCGACAACGCCGGTGCGGTCGACCGCACGATTGCGAATCCGATTCACCGCCAGGCGCCTCCGTTCGACGAGCTGTCGACGTCGCAAGAGATCCTGGAAACCGGCATCAAGGTCATCGACCTGATGGCGCCTTACGCCAAGGGCGGTAAGGTCGGCCTCTTCGGCGGCGCAGGCGTCGGCAAGACGGTTACGATGCAAGAGCTCATCCACAACATCGCGCAGGAGCACGGCGGTATCTCCGTATTCGCCGGCGTCGGCGAGCGTACGCGTGAAGGTAACGACTTGTACCATGAAATGAGCGACTCCGGCGTTATCGCGAAGACCGCGATGGTGTTCGGCCAAATGAACGAGCCTCCGGGCGCGCGTCTGCGCGTCGCGCTGACGGGTCTGACGATGGCCGAGTACTTCCGCGACGAAGAAGGCCGCGACGTGCTGCTGTTCGTCGACAACATCTTCCGCTTCACGCAAGCCGGCTCCGAAGTATCCGCCCTCCTCGGCCGGATGCCGTCCGCAGTAGGTTACCAGCCGACGCTGGCAACTGAAATGGGTCAACTGCAAGAACGGATCACCTCGACGAAAAAGGGCTCCGTCACCTCGATCCAAGCGATCTACGTACCGGCGGACGATTACACCGACCCTGCTCCGGCTACGGCGTTCGCTCACTTGGACTCGACGACGAACCTCGAGCGGAACATCGCGGCAATGGGTATCTTCCCGGCCGTCGACCCGCTGGCATCGTCCTCCCGCGTCCTGGCGCCGGAAGTCGTCGGCGAAGAGCACTATGCCGTCGCACAAGGCGTCAAGAAGCTGCTCCAGCGCTACAAAGAACTGCTCGATATCATCGCCATCCTCGGTATGGACGAACTGTCCGAGGACGACAAGCTCGTCGTTCTGCGTGCGCGTCGCGTCCAACTGTTCCTGTCCCAGCCGCTGCACGTCGCCGAAGCCTTCAACGGCATGCCTGGCGTATACGTGCCGGTCAAGGATACTGTTCGCAGCTTCAAAGAGATCCTTGAAGGGAAGCATGACGATCTTCCGGAACCGGCGTTCCACAACGTCGGCTCGATTGAAGGCGCAGTCGAGAAGGCGAAGAAGCTCGCTCAAGGGCTCTAATCCGCTTTTGATGGAGGTATCGGTATGAGCACCCTAAGATTGGAGATCGTCACCCCCGAGCGGACGGTCTACGAGAAGGACGTCAACATGGTTGTCGCCCGCGGCGTAGACGGGGACCTGGGCATCATGCCCCACCACATCCCGCTCGTGACGCCGCTCAAGATCGCGCCTGTCAAGGCGAAGATCGGGAACAACGATGAATACATCGCTGTTCACGGCGGCTTCATGGAGGTTCGCAAGGACAAAGTCGTCATCCTGGCAGAATCTGCCGAGCTCGGCAAGGACATCGACGTCCACCGCGCTCAGGAAGCCAAAAATCGTGCGCAGGACCGTCTGAACCACAAGCAAACCGAGATCGACCACGCGCGTGCGGAGCTTGCACTGCAGCGCGCGATCACTCGGATTCGGGTCGGCGGCGGAGATTAAGCTTATTAACAATCGCCGGGAGGCGGCACCTGCTCGCAGGTAGCCGCCTCCCGGCGATTTTTTTTATGCTTCGCGTTCGTCCGCTTGCGGCTTGGTCCACGAGAGCAAGTAGCGGTAGTAGAAGCGGCGCCGCACGACCACGCCAGGCAGTACCTCGCGGGCGGTCCGACGAATCTCGTGCAACGCTTCCTTGGGCTCCGCGATCCGGACGCCGATATCGTGCGCGGCGCCATGGAAGCGATCCATCACGCGAATCGGCAGCACGGCCAGGCCGGACAACACCATATCGGTCAATGTCTTGTTCGCCGCCAGACCGATTACGAGCAATTTGCCTCCGGGACTGAGCAGCTCCCGCATCCGCAGCAATGCTAGCCTCAAGTCCATATGGTGCAGTGCGGCCACACAGGTAATCGTCTCGAAGCGCCCGCCGAAGGCGGTTAAGGATGTGGCGACGAAATCCCCTTCCATCAGGCTATGGTTGGTGACTGCCGCCAGCCGCTGCCGGGCGCGCCCGATAACCCGGCCGTCGGGATCGATGCCGACGACTTCGCCCGCATAGGGCGCCAGGCGTTCGAGCAGCAGTCCTTCACCACAGCCGATATCCAACACACGCCCGCCGCGCCTGCGCGCGTCAGCGACGAGCAGCGGGTGATAGGCCGTATTGTGATTCCAATAGGCGTCCATGTATGTACCTCCAAGCGATCGAATATATTGCCGCTTCCATATAGAGACGAGCGGGAAGGAAGCGCGGTTACAAACGGTCGATCACTGCTATTGCCCGCAAGAGCGCCGCATGGGGAACGGTCAGACGTTTTTACACTGTGCGCCGATGGGCGTATACTAAAACGTAGCGCTTCAAAAGAGTCGGAAAGGCAGGCATTGGACGAATGGAAGATATCGTTATCGTAGGCGCGGGGCCTTGCGGGCTGTCGGCTGCGGCAGAGCTGCAGGACAAGGGCTTCGATCCTTTAATCATCGAAAAAGAAAACGTAGGCTACTCGATCTCGCGCTATCCGGTCAACATGCAGTTTTTTAGCACGGCGCCGATGCTTGAGATTGCAGGCGTGCCGTTCATCACGCCGAACGACAAGCCGTCGCGGCTGGAAGCGTTGAATTATTATCGCATCGTCTCCGAACGCCGCAAGCTGCGGATTCGCAGATACGAGGCGGTCACGTCCGTGGAGCGTGTAGGAGACGCGTTCCGCGTGACATCGGTCGGCAGATCCGGCCAGCCTATCGTCACGATGAGCCGCACGGTCGTCATCGCGACCGGGTACTTCGATCATCCGAACCGGATCGGCATCCCGGGAGAGGACCATGCGCATGTGAGTCACTTCTTCACGGAGGCGCATCCGTATGCGGGCACGCGTGTCGTTGTCATCGGCGGCAGCAACTCCGCAGTCGACGCGGCGCTGGAGATGGAGCGCGTAGGCGCGAAGGTGACGGTGGTATATCGCGGGGAGTCGGTGTCCGCGAACATCAAGCCGTGGGTGCGGCCGATCTTCGACAGCTATACGGCGAAGGGACGGATCGATCTGCGGCTGAATAGCCGGGTCGTCGAGATCGGATATGACCAGGTGACGGTGGAAACGGTCAGTGCAGACGAGAGCGCGGCCGTCGGGGGCGGGTGGCAGACGGGAGCAGAGACGGCGCCGTCCGATGAGCCGATGCCGACGGGCGGCGAAGATCGCGGCGCGCTGCCGCGGATCGCGCGCGAGACGCTGCCCACCGACTTCGTGCTGGCGCTGACGGGCTTCCGGCCGGATCGCGGCTTCCTGCGGTCGATGGGCATCGACGCGCCGGACGGCATCATCCCGCCGGCGCACAATCCCGACACGATGGAGACGAACGTGCCGGGCCTGTATCTGGCGGGCGTCGTCTCGACGGGACGCGATGCCAATGAGATCTTCATCGAGAGCGGCCGGTACCATGGCCGCAAGATCGCCGAGCATCTGGCGGCGCTGCGCGGGCAGGCTTAACGGGCTGCCTGAGCAGATTGCCTGAGCAGATTGCCTGAGCAGATTGCCTGGGCAGATTGCCTGAGCAGACAGCCTGAGCAGACAGCCTGGGCAGATTGCCTGAGCAGACTGCCTGAGCAGACAGCCTGAGCAGATTGCCTGGGCAGACTGCCTGAGCAGATCGCCTGGGCAGACTGCCTGGGCAGACAGCCTGAGCAGATTGCCTGAGCAGACAGCCTGAGCAGACAGCCTGAGCAGACAGCCTGAGCAGATTGCCTGAGCAGACAGCCTGAGCAGATTGCCTGGGCAGACAGCCTGAGCAGAATGCCCGCCTGCAGCGCGGTTCGCCCCCTGAGAGGGGAGATGCCCACGCGGGCAAATCTCAAAGCCTGCATTCATGCAGCCTTTCCCCCGGCCGCACGGGGAAAAACGAATAAAACCTGCACATATACATCCTTTTGCCGCCGATTGCGGCGATCAGCGAGCTAAAGCGCCGGAAAACCTGCATCCTCGCATCCTTTTCCGCTCGCCGCTTCCTTAACCCGGAAAAACCTGTATATTTGCAGGAATTCGGGCTTAGCAACGCCCTATCCGGCTATCGGCCGTACAAGAGAGACAGTCCCGCTAAACGATCCCATACTACCCGTCGAGGAGTTCGTCCGATGAAACGCGCTTCAAAATTCGAAATTATCGCCGCCCGGGCATGGAACGTGCTGAACGAGGGCCGGCCGTTTACGCCGGTTTTCGTGATCGGTGCTTTTCTGCTGTATCATATCGGTGATCTGGGCGCACCCGCCTTCTGGCAGGCCTTGGGCCTGTCCCTATTGAGCGCACTGCCCTTGTTCGTTATTTTTTACATGCATGACTACCCGCTCTACCTGCGCAACTATTTGTGGATTCCGCTGATGGGCGGCGTCGTGCTGTGGGGCGGCGTCGGCAACGGACTGCTTAATCTATGGCTGTTCGGCGCAGCCTTATATTTCTTTTTTACGATCTTTTTCTGGGGCACCTTCTATTATCATCTGCGGATCGGCACCTCATGGCTGAACTTCACCCGCTTCTGGAAGCTGGTGCTTCAGCACAGCGACTCTACAAGCGGCAATGCGCAGGAGCAGCTGCCCAAGGTCATGCTGCTGCTCGGTGTGCTGCATACGCTCACGGGCTGGCAAATGAACGGCGGCACCGGCGGCTCCGCTGCGGATTGGACGCGTCTGCTGCTGTTCGAGGCCGGCGTGTTCGTCTTCGGATGGATTCTGCACCGCTACCTGTTCGACTGGAAGCCGGTCGAACGGCGCGAATCGCCGGCCACGCTCCCGCCGGTCGGCGAGCCGGTGAGCCTGCGCGTGTACGTGCTCGTCATCGACGGCATGCGCAAGGACCGGTTCGAGGAAGCGGACGCCCCGTTTCTGAAGCGCCTGCGCGCACAGGGAACGGAGTACACGAGCATGGAGACGGTTTATCCGGCGCGTACGGTCGTCTGCTTCTCGTCGATGTTCACGGGGGCTTATCCGCGCGAGCACGGGATCGTCTCCAACTTCGTGCACCGGCTGGGCGTGCGGGTGGAGACGATCTTCGACAGCCTGCGGCGCGCGGGCAAGACAGGGCGGCTGCTCGGGATCGCGCATCTGATCGATGCGATGGGCGACGATGTCGACGCGATCTCGGCGGTCATGCATTACGACAAGGCCGACAGCGAGACCGTGAAGATGGCGAAGGCGATTGTAGAAGAACGCGACCCCGACCTGCTCGTAGTGCAGCTCATCGGTACGGATCAGATCGGGCACGCACGAGGCTCTCTTTATGACGAATACAGGATCAAGATCGAGGAAGCGGACCGCCTGCTCGCGGACTTCGTCGGCTGGCTTGAGCAGCGGGGCAACATGGAAGGCGCGACGATCATCGTGTGTGCGGACCATGGCCAGGCGATCGGCATCGGCAGCCACGGTCATCTCGACGAGGGGGAACGGTGGGTGCCGTTCTTCATGTGGGGGCAGGGCGTGCGCGAGGGCGTGCGGGTCGATGATGCGCAATCGCTCGTCTCGCTGGCGCCGACGCTGGCGTATCTGCTGGGCGCGCCGTATCCGGGCAGCAGCCGCGGCCCCGTGCTCACGCAAGCATTGAAGCGGTTCGGACGGCAGCCGGAGGGTGCGGGACGTTGAGGCAGGTCGGCAAGATCGTCGTATTCATACCGGCTTACAATGAGGAGCCGAGCATCGGCCGTGTCATCCGCGCCGTTCCGCGCGAGTTCCTGCCCGGCTGCAAGGTGGAGGTCGTCGTCATCGACGACGGGTCCCACGACGGTACGGTCCGGGCTGCGCGCGCCGCCGGGGCCGATCATATTCTGTCGTGGCCGTCGAACCGGGGGCTGGGCGCGGCCGTGCGCGAGGGACTCCGGCAGTGCTGCCTGCTGGACGCGGACATCGGACTGATGATCGATGCGGACGACGAGTACCCGGCCGAGCAGCTGCCGGAGGTGCTGGGTCCCATCATCAACGGTGAAGCCGACTATACGATGGGCTCACGCTTCATGGGCACGTCCCACGACATGACGCTGACCAGACGTATCGGCAACTACGGCTTCACACTGCTGCAATGCCTGCTGCTGCGGTGCTGGATTCGCGACGGGCAATCCGGGATGCGCGGCTTCAGCCGGGAGGCGATGGCGCGGGCGCGGATCGTGCACGATTACAATTATGCGCAGGTTATTACACTGAACTTGCTGCGTCAGGGCTTCCGGGTCAAGGAGGTGCCGATCCGGTACCGCGTGCGGACGCAGGGCGAGTCGTTCATCCGCTTCGGCACGTATGTGCGCAAGGTGCTGCCCGCGATCTGGCGCGAGCTGCGCTCGCCCGTGGACAAGCGGGGGACAGGCGGGAACGGGACGGCTTGAATGGTCGAAAAGGATGACGGCGGGGTCCTGATGGATGGAGGCGCCGTGCAGGGAGCGGAGGGGCGGCAATGGGGCGGCGTCACGGTGGATGGAGAGAGGATGCGCCATACGAGCGGACGGGGGCGAACGGCCGGCTGTGGGCCTGGCTGGCGGTCTCGATGTCGGGAGTCTGCGCCTTCGTCTTCGCGCTGCTGCATCTGTCGCCTTGGGCGGCCGGCTGGGACGAGGTCGACTTCGTCCTGGCGCTGGACCGCTATGACCTGCTCGCGATGCAGCCGCATGCGCCGGGCTATCCTTACTTCATCCTGGGCGGCCGGCTGATGGCGCTGTGGCCGGGCATCGACGGGCCGAGGGCGCTGGCGCTCTGGAACCTGCTGCTCACGGCATCTTCGGCCTACCCGCTGTACAGACTGGCCAGGCGCTGGCTGGGTTCTTGGTCTGCGGCGCTGGCGGCGGCGCTCGTGCTCACGCTGCCGATGAACGCAGCGCTGGCGGTGCGGGCGATGTCCGAAGGCGCGGCGCTCGCGCTGCTGTGGTGGTATTTGTGGGCGGCCGTATGCGCGGCCGAGCGGCCGACGACGGGGAGGTTTCTCGGCGCGGCATGGCTGTTCGGCCTGCTGATGGGAACCCGGCTGTCCTATGCGCCGTTCGGCCTGGCGCTCGGATGGGTGTGGCTCGCCGCGCTGGCGGCAGGTCCGGGCGTGGAGGCGGAGGGCCGCCGGGCGCCCGGCTTCGGTGCGCGGGCTGCGCGGGGTCTGCTGTGGCTGGCTGGCGCAGCCTCGTGCCAGCTGCTGTGGCTCGGCGGCATGGCGGCGGCCGAGGGCGGGGTGGGCAGCATGGTCGCGCTGCTGCGCTCGTTCGCGCAGGGTCACTTCGATCGGTGGGGCGGCGGCGCGATCGCCGATCCGATGCCGCTGTCGCAGCGGCTGCTGCTGTTCGCAGGCGACAATATGCTGTGGACGGGCAGCTTCGCGCAGCGCTACATACTGCTGGGCGCGGCAGCATGGCTGCTGGGCTGCGCGATTGTGGCCGCCGGCTCGGCCGGGACCGAGCCTATGCGCCGGGTGGCGCCGGACGAGCGGGCTGCGAATCGCACGCCGGGTCAGATAGGCGCGCCGGCCGCGGTCCGCCCGGCGGTTCGCGGCTGGCCGGCACGCATGCGCGCGCTGGCCGGATTCTGCCGGCGGCCCCGGCCGGCGGCGCTGCTCGTCGCGAGCGGGGCCGCCTACGCGCTCTGGGCGCTGCTCGGCCAGAACATCGCGAGGCCCCGCCACGCCGCGCCGCTCGCGGCGCTGCTGCTGCTCGGCCTCGCGGTGACGGCGCTGCGCCGCCGCGGGCAGCCGCGGCTGCCGCTCGCTTCGCGGGCGGCACTGGCCGGCGCGCTGCTGCTGCTCGCCGCCCAGTCGGCGGAGGCCGCGCGCCTGGTGTCGCTGCAGGCATCGCAGCGCCCGGCCGTCTACCGGCTGGCCGATTACGCCGCCGCGCACATGCAAGCGCCAGCCGTGCTGTACACTTGGGAGGAGGAACGGGTGCTGAACTACCTGCACCCGGACATCCAGGCGCGGCCGATCTATACTTACGCTTATTTTCTGGCCGACCTTCGAGCGGCGCCGGATGCGCGCATATGGCTGACGGGTGCGGTGCTCGAAGGCTTCCGCCGTCAAGGAGCGCCAGTAGAGCATGCCAGGCTGCTGGCGCAGTTCCGCTCCGACGCCAGGCTGGACCCGGTGTACGGCACGATCTCGCTCTACGAGTGGGTGAGGTAGAATAATTTATTGACACGCCATTTGAAAATGATTATCATTTACCTCGATCGATGCAATGATTCGTGTCGGCTATGCCATTCAAAAACGACCGGCAGGTGGCAACAATGAAACCAAAAGCAATATGGCTGCTGCTCATCTCGCTCTCGCTGCTCGGGCTTCTGCCCGGAACTGCGGGGGCTTATTCTTATGGAAACGCCAATACGGAAGCACTGGCCGAGTCGTTCAAGGTCGTCGCGGCGAAGCTGGCGGCCGAGCCGCCGGACTGGAAGAGCGCGCAGGCTGCGTACGAGGAGCGGCGGGCGGAGATCAAGCTGCACTTCGGCGCAGGCGTCGTCACCGAGCTGACGTCCGCATTCGAGGCGCAGGACCGGGACCGGGTCATCGCCGATATGCTGGCCACGCTCGTGCTCAATATCGAGCGCAGGTTCAAGTACGCGCAGGACAGCTTCGCGGACTACAATCAGGCGAAGCTGCTGCTGGCCAAGTCGCGGGCGACATACGAGACGCTGAAGCCCTATCTGACGGGCAAGCTGGCCGAGACGCAGATCGGGGAGCTGGACGCGGACTACGAGAAGGCGCTGGGCGCGCTCGGCAACCCGGGGCTGTTCGGCGCCGGCAAGAAGGAGCCGGACCAAGCTCTGTTCGAGCGGACGCTGGCGGAAATCGACGGGGCGCTCAGCCCGCTGTTCCCGCCGCAGGGTGCGATGATCGGCTCCGTGCCGGAGGACGAGGGAGCTGCGGAGGCAACGCCGGCTGCGTCGTCTCCGGCAGGAACGGCCGGGGGCTCGCCTTCCTCGCAGGGCGGGCAGGACAAGACCAACCCGGTCGTCACGATTGCCGTGTTGGGCGGCGTAGCCGTCGTCGCGGGGCTGGCTGTCTGGGCGACCAGGCGCCGGAGATCCAGGTAAGCGGCGGCCGCGCGCCGCGAACGGAGGCATACGATGAACCTGCAAGCATTTCTGATCACGTTCCGCGAGGCGATGGAGGCCATCCTGATTGTGGGCGTTATCCTGACGTATATTCGCAAGATCGGCGAGACACGCTGGACCAAGTGGGTATGGACCGGCGTCGTGCTGGCCCTCGCGGCTAGCTACGGCGTCGCGCTGCTGTTCCAGGTCGCCTTCACGGGCTTCGCGGCGATGTCGAACCAGAATTATATGCGGATCGGCATCATGCTCGTCTCGACAGGTTTGCTGACGCATATGGTGCTGTTCATGGGCAAGCAGAGCAGGGAATACCAGCTCAGCGTGCAGACCAAGGTCGCGACGATCCTCACGGCGGGCGGCGCCGCGAATATGATCGTGCATGCCTTCCTGGTGACGGTACGCGAAGGCGTGGAGACGGTGTTTTTCTTTGCGGCGATCGGGGGCGGCGACATCCAGGCGGCGCTGACAAGCTGGGGTGCGGTGCTGGGCGTGGTGCTCGCGGGTGCCCTCGGGCTGCTTATGTTCAAGAGCGCCAAGCGGATTCCGCTGCGCAAGTTTTTCCGCGCGACGAGCCTGTTCCTCATGCTGATCGCAGGCGGTCTGCTCGTGCAGGCGATCGGAATCGCACAGGATATGGGCCTCATCGGCTCCGTATACGAGACGGCCGGCGGCCGGCCGGGAGCGGTGTACAACATTGCCTGGCTCATGCCCGAGCACCCCAACGACGAAGCGCATTACATTCGGGATACGGGCCATCGTCCGCTGATCGGCGGACAGACGGGTGTTTTTTTCCACGCGTTCCTGGGCTACAGCCACAATCCTTCGGTCGAGGAGGTCGTGGCGTATTGCGGCTATTATATTGTGCTGTACCTGCTGCTGTCGCGCAAAAAAACGTTCACCGCAGCCCGCGACACGGGCGAATCCGACGCTGCTGCCGACAAGCGGACCGCCGAGGCGACCTGATCGTCGATCGTATCCGGCTCCCTGCTTGAATACGGCCTCTCCCGGGTAAGTTAGAAGGGCAAGCTTATTCAATCGGGAGGGATTCACATGCCTAAGATTCAGAACAGTCTCAACCAAAACCTGGCCGACTGGAGCGTCATATACTTCAAGCTGCACCACTTCCACTGGTACGTGAAGGGGCCGCACTTCCAGACGCTGCACGTGAAGTTCGAGGAGCTGTACAACTTCGCAGGGCTGTCGCTCGACGAGGTGGCGGAGCGAATCCTCTCGATCGGCGGCAAGCCTGCCTCCACGATGAAGGAATATTTGTCGCTGACGAAGGTGAAGGAAGGCGGCGACGAGACGAAGGACGTCGACATGGTCAAGGCCGTCATCGACGACTTCATCCTGCTCACCAACGGTCTGAACGAGACGATGGAGCTGGCCGATGAAGCGGGCGACGCGGCGACGGCCGATCTGCTGACCAAGCAGATCGAAGCGCTGCAGAAGCACACCTGGATGCTGAGCGCGACCGCCGGCATCAACGTGCCGACCAAGGTCAAGGCTTAAGCATATAGCATTCGAGCCGTATCTCGGCCGGTATGCCGCACTTGTGTGCGGATAACGATGCCGCGTATCGTTATTTGGCCGGTGCGCCGCATTTGCGAGCGGATAACGATGTCGCACATCGTTATTTGGCGGGTGCGCCGAATTTGCGAGCGGATAACGATGTCGCACATCGTTATTTGGCGGGTGCGGCGCATTTGCGTGCGGATAACGATGCCGCACATCGTTATTTGGCCGGTGCGTCGCATTTGCGAGCGGATAACGATGTCGCACATCGTTATTTGGCGGGTGCGGCGCATTTGCGTGCGGATAACGATGCCGCACATCGTTATTTGGCGGGTGCGCCGCATTTGCGAGCGGATAACGATGTCGCACATCGTTATTTGGCGGGTGCGCCGCATTTTCGTGCGGATAACGATGTCGCACATCGTTATTTGGCGGGTGCGCCGCATTTTCGCGCGGATAACGATGCCGCACATCGTTATTTGGCGGGTGCGCCGCATTTTCGCGCGGATAACGATGTCGCACATCGTTATTTGGCGGGTGCGGCGCATTTTCGTGCGGATAACGATGTCGCACATCGTTATTGGGCGGGTGCGGCGCATTTTCGTGCGGATAACGATGTCGCACATCGTTATTGGGCCGGTGCGTCGCATTTGCGAGCGGATAACGATGCCGCACATCGTTATTCGGCGGGTGCGCCGCATTTGCGAGCGGATAACGATGTCGCACATCGTTATCTGGCCGGTGCGGCGCATTTTCGCGCGGATAACGATGCCGCACATCGTTATTTGGCGGGTGTGCCGCATTTTCGCGCGGATAACGATGTCGCACATCGTTATTTGGCGGGTACGCCGCATTTGTGTGCGGATAACGATGCCGCACATCGTTATTCGGCCGATCCCAAAATCCCGACTGCCGGACATGTTCCGGCGGCCGGGATTTTTTGTGCGCCGCGAAGCCGAGTCGTCATACGAGTTATCATGCAAAGTTATGACCGAAAATGACAAAATCCGTGAAAATAGTCGCATATCACCGCATCGCTCCCTCCTCTACAATTGGTCTTGCGGCATGGATCTTTAAGTAAAAATGATTCGGGCGTCTCGTTAACATAGCAAAGGGTGTGGGGACATGGTTCGCAAATTTGGTCTTGCCCTGCTGGCAGCTCTGCTCGTGCTGCTGCCGGTATCGGCGGCGTTCGGGAAGGAAGCGCATGCGGCCGGTTCGTCGCGGATTGCGATCATCAAGAGTCTGAGCGGCGACGTGCAGGTGCAGAAGTCGGGGGGCTCGAAGCAGTTCAAGGCGTTCGCGAAGCTGAGCCTGAACCAGGGGGACAAGCTCGTCACGGGGAGCGAGGGCTCTGCGGTGCTGCAGTTCTCGAACGGCACGAGCGAGGACGACAAGTTGACGGTGGGGGAAAATGCGACACTGACGTTCTCCAAGCTGTCGGACAAGAAGGGTACGGTCACCAAGGTGAGCATGCTCAAGGGCACGGCTTGGGTGGATGTGAAGTCGATCAAGAGCAAGGACGACGACTTCCGGCTCGAGACGCCGACGGCGGTCATGGGCGTGCGGGGGACGGCGTTCTACGCGAGCGTGAATCCGGCTACAGGCGGGACGACGACGGCGGTGCTGTCAGGGATCGTGCGCTATACGTGGGTCGGCGGGGCGCAGCAGGATATGCCGGCGTCGGCTGGACGCGCGGGCTCGGAGGTACGGCCCGGACGGACGATCGATCTGTATCCGGCCCGGCAGCTCGCCGCTCAGCCAGGGGACGATACGAACGACCTGCACGGCCAGCTTCGGCTCATTGACATCGAAGAGATTGTGCGTGGCGCGCCGCCCGAGATTATCGAGGCGCTGCTGCGCAGCAAAGGGAAAATCGATCAGGAAAATGAGGAAATGACGGCGCGATTCCTGGCGAACGGCAAGCCGGATGCGCTGAATGGGACGCTGGACGCGTTCATCCGTCACACTCGGGAGATGCTGGGCGTCATTGCGAAGCAGGCGATCGACCAGCGCAAGATCGATCTGGCGGGTCTACGTCTCATTGAACGGCAGGAGAACGCTTCGTTCGATCTGACGAAGGACCAGCTCGCGCTGACGGAGACGGAGCGGGAGCAGCAACGGCTGGCGAGGGAAAAGGAAGCCGCCGTTGCCAAGCAAAAAGCGGCGGCCGACACGGCCAAAAAGCAGGAGCTGCAAGAGCGGCTGGCGGGACAGCTGCAGGCGATCGAGACGGCGAAGCTGGCGCAAGTCGAAGCGAACCGCAAAGCGGCGGCGGAGTCGTCGGCCAAGGCGGAAGCTGCGCTGCTGAGCGGGATGACCGACATGCAGCGGCAGCAGTACGGCAAGGACAAGGCCGCCAACGCCGGAGGCCGGGCGCCGACACCGACACCTTATGCGGGCAACGAACCTACACCAACAGCAACACCGACAGCAACACCAACAGCAACACCGACAGCAACACCGACAGCGACACCAACAGCAACACCAACAGCAACACCGACCACTGCACCGACCGCCACGCCTACATCGGCACCGACCACAACGCCGGTCGCGATGGCCGCTTACGTGGAGACGGACTATCAGACGCCGGTCGCAGGTACGCTGAGCAGCTACGGCGGCAGCGGCGCCGTAACCTACGAGATTGTGAGGAACGGCGAGCACGGCTTTGTCGCGTTGAGCGTCGCCGGCTCCGCCGCCTTCACCTATACGCCGGAAGAGGAGTTCTCGGGCGTGGACAGCTTCGAGTTCAGGGCAATCGCCGGAGGCGTCGCATCGGCGCCCGCGACGGTCGCGATTTACGTCAAGCCGTTCGACTTTGAACTGAAGGGGCTGTCCTCCTCCGCCATCGTCTGGGGCGAACAGCCGGTCGAGCCGTATTTGCTGGGCAGCTTTGCGGATGGCGCCTATCGAAGCAAGAGCTACGGGGTTTTCGTAGACGACAGCAACCGCATGCTGGACATCACGTTCGTTGTCGACCCGGCCGTCGTCACGGATGCGCAGCTGGTCTATGACGGCGAGGAGATCGAGCAGGAGCCGAACGGCACGCTGCACGGCAGCTTCGCACTGAAGGACATCGTTAACAACATTCGTCTCCAATACTCAATGACCGAGGGTGGCGGCACGATTTTTTACGAAGTCAATTATATCGTGATCGGACGGCAGCAATGGGCCGCCAATCTGCGGACCGACGGTCAGGCGGAGGTTCATCTTGTGCCGGTCGGCAACAACACGTACACCGCTTCGGTCCGCACAAGCGACGATACGCTGCTGCTGAGGAGCGAGACCTTCGAGCAAGGCTTGAAATCGGGCGTATGGTACTACAAGCCGAGTGATCCCGGCAATCCGGGCAGTCCCGCGACGCGGACCCCGGTACAGCCGAACGGAGAGGGCAAGTACCCGGTACCGCTGGCTCCCGGCTGGAACAAGGCGGATATCAGTTTGTTCT
This sequence comes from Cohnella sp. 56, assembly GCF_037963805.1. Lineage (NCBI taxonomy): Bacteria > Bacillati > Bacillota > Bacilli > Caryophanales > Paenibacillaceae > Cohnella > Cohnella sp. 56. The sequence continues at coordinate 382,694 of NZ_JAZDQE010000003.1, forward strand.
ACCAAGGTCATGAGGAGAATGCCAGAGAAGGCGTCGTGTATATATGGAGAGGCGACGGCGTGCCGGATGGCTATGCGTTGACCGGTCTGAAGGGAACGCCGGTGCAGGATCCTCCCCAGGCGTCGGCTGCGCCGCGGGAGTTCATCAGAGATGCGTCGCAGCAGAGCGTATATCGCGTCGCGATGCCTGACGATACGGTGAAGGTCAAGGTGAAGCCCGTGCCCGGCGTCGGCATGAAGGTCGACGCGGTCTACTATGGCGGATACGATGCCTTCAAGCCGGCGCAAGAGTCGCCCGAGGGCTCCGGTGTGTACCTGCTGCCGATGTCGGTCGACACAATGAACTATGGATTCGTCGTCGTCAGCCCTGTCTCCGGCAGCGGCCCGCCGCTCGCATATACGCTCGATGTGAGTTCGGGTTTGACGCTGGAGCTGACGGCCCGCATCGGCTACATCGAGGCCTCGCAGCCCACAAGCTTGGAGCTGTGGGACTACGCGGGAGGACTTCAGGGCGAGCTGGACGCCTCCGCGGGGCAGCTGGGCTTCAACCTGGTCGTGGACGGTCCCGATCGGGGCTCCGAGGTTTGGGTCAATGGGGTTCGAGCGTCTTACGATTCTATAAGATACGCTTTTGTGCATCCGTTCAGCCCCGAGCCGGGATCCCAGATATTGCGGATCGAGGCGACGGATGCATACGGCAGATATGCGAGTCGGGAGATTCGTTTTTTCTACGGCGTCCGGGGCGAGCGGCTCACGCCGCCCGGGCTGGCGTCATGGAATACGCACACTGCGGGGGAGGGCGGCCCGGCACAGCCTGTATCGTGGGTGTACGACGGACAGAACCGTTTTCATATGACGGTCGCTGAAGACCAGGATCACATACAGGTGCAGTGGTCGCGCGGCGAAGGGATCGTGTTGGTCAGAATGGGGCCGGGAGGCGTCATCGGGACGGACAGCTACGCCAGATCGCTGCCGATGGGCAGAAGCGAGTATGTCCTCGAGATCAGGGATGAGGCTGGCAGCTGGCTGCAGTACGACCTGACCATCTATCGCGGTGCTCCCGTCTATCCGAGGCTGATTTACAGCGGTTGGGGATCGAGCGTCATGTTCCAATACGATGAAGAGACAGACATGTATGTTGCGAGCATCGACAACTATCCCGACAACGTCTGGATCGGGTTGAATCTGCCGGCCGGCGCCGAAGCCGAGCTCACGGTGGGGGGCGTGCCGTACGAGCCGAACTCCGACGGGCTGTATGCGCTGCAGCTGCCGCCGGAGAGCGATGAGCTGGCTGTCCATGCCACGGTTTATTTTGAAGAACGCGCCTCGTCCTGCGATCTGCTGATCCGGTACGCGGCACCCTGAGACTTAAGTTGCTTGATGAGGATGGAGACTCTCTCGTAGTCGCGTTTGCGGCTAGGGAGAGTTTCTTATTTTTTTAGTCCTATTTTTTCGAGTAATCGTTTGTCAATCGACAAAAAGAGCCCTTTTTAAGATATAATCAAGAAGTCTGTTCCATAGATTGCTTGCGTTGCCAGCTAGCTTCATAGATTCGAAGTACATACTGTTATTCAGTTCATTATAAACAGGAGTGAAGCTAATGTATCGAAGGTTGGGCATGTACCTGCTGTCGGCCCTGCTCGTGCTGCTGCCGGTGTCGGCGGTGTTCGGGAAGGAAGCGCATGCGGCCGGTTCGTCGCGAATTGCGATCATCAAGAGTCTGAGCGGCGACGTGCAGGTGCAGAAGTCGGGGGGCTCGAAGCAGTTCAAGGCGTTCGCGAAGCTGAGCCTGAACCAGGGGGACAAACTCGTCACGGGGAGCGAGGGCTCTGCGGTGCTGCAGTTCTCGAACGGAACGAGCGAGGACGACAAGTTCACGGTGGGGGAGAATGCGACGCTGACGTTCTCCAAGCTGTCGGACAAGAAGGGCACGGTCACCAAGGTGAGCATGCTCAAAGGCACGGCTTGGGTGGACGTGAAGTCGATCAAGAGCAAGGATGACGACTTCCGGCTCGAGACGCCGACGGCGATCATGGGCGTGCGGGGGACGGCGTTCTACGCGAGCGTGAATCCGGCTACGGGCGGGACGACGACGGCGGTCTTGTCGGGTGTCGTGCGCTTGACGTCCGACCATGTCGAGAAGACGTCAAGCGGCAGTGCGAGCGGGTCCTCGGATGCAGGCGGCTCACCGGCAGCCGGCCGCAAGACGGTCGATCTGTACCCGACGCAGCAGATCTCGCTCGACCCGGGTGCGAATGCAGATCCCGGCGAGCGGACCATCATCGTCGATATCGAGGATATCATCAAGCATGCGCCGCCCGAAGTCATCGAGGCGATGCTGCGCAGCAAAGAAAAGATCGACGAAGAAAACAAGCAAATGACGGACAAATTCAGGGAGACCGGGATGCCGCCGGAGCTGCAGCAGCAGCTCGAACAGTTTATGCAGAATACGCTGGCATTGCTGAATGTCATTGCGCAGCAAGCGATCCAACAGAAAAAAATCGATGAAACGAAAATCAAAGAGATCGAAAAACAGGAAAAGACGAAGTTTGAGCTGGGCAAAGACCAGCTGCCCCAGCTGAGCGAAAAGGATAAAGCCAAGCAGGAAAAAGCGAAGCAGCTCGAAGAAGAAGCTGCGAAGAAAAAAGAAATGCAGGAAGCCGCCAAGAAAAAGGACCTGTCGGACAAGCTGGCGGAGCAGATCAAAAAGGTCGAGGATGCCAAGCGCGCGTTGGAGGAAGCCAACAAGAAGGCGCTTGAAGAGGCGAGGGCAAGAGCCGAAGCCGAATTGCTCAAAAAGCTGAACGAGCAGCAAAAACAACAATATCAGCAGGACAAGACCCGCAATAATCAGGGCAGCTCACCGGGTGCGACGGAGCCTGTGCCGAGCGCGAATCTCTCGTCCAACGCGAATCTGGGGACGCTGACCGTATCCGTCGGTACATTGAGCCCGGCATTCGATGCGGGCGTAACCGCTTATAGCGTGAGCGTGACCAGCGACAAGACGAGCATCGACGTCGCGGCGAGCGTGCAGGACAGCCGCGCTGCGTTCACGATCAACGGGCAGAGCGTGTCCGGCGGCAAGCGGACGGTCAGCCTGGCGTATGGGGACAACGTCGTCGACGTGACCGTCAGGGCGCAGAGCGGTGCGCAGAAGACCTATACGTTGACGATCACAAGGCAATTGCTGAACAGCGTCAGCGTCGTATTCCCCGGCAATGACGGGATCAACATCGACTTCAATGCGGGCGGCTCCGCCCAGCCGCTGCAGATTCCGAGCGGTTCGGACAGCTTGACCTTGACCGTGCCTGCGACAGGGCCCGAGCTCGACATCTCGGTCAACGGCCAGAGCGTCATGCCGTTGCCGGTATTCCTCGCGGCGCTCGTCGTGCAGCCGGGGCAAACGTCGTGGAAATACGTGATCCCGCTTAACAGCGAGACCAATACGATTGTGATCAAGGCGACGATCGACGGCGTGGTCAAGTCCTATACGCTGATCGCCCAGCGCGCGATGTCGAGCGAGACGGCGGTCAAGAGCGTCGAGGCGCGCAGTGCGGACGATGCGGCTCAGTATGCGGTGAGCCAGACCGCGAGCGGCACGTGGACGGTGAGCGTCCCTGCGGACACCGCCACGCTGAAGCTCCGGATCGCGACGCTGAATGCGGCGGCGAAGGTGCTGCTCGGTACGGGCGAATACGCTTCGGAAGCGACGATCCCGTACACGATTGTTAATCTGAACGTACCGTTCAGGGTGAAGGCCGCCGACGGTACGCAGAAGGACTTCCTGTTGAAAATCGTCAAGCTTCCTTCGGCGAACGCGAACCTCGCTGGATTGGAGCTGTGGGCAGGCGCCATCAGCCCGACGGTGGTCGCGAACGGAGCGACGTCGTATACGGCGAATGTCGGCAACGCGACCGGCAGCATACAGGTCAAGCCGACGGCCGCTCATAGCGAAGCGACTGTCAAGGTGAACGGCTCCACAGTTCCGAACGGCAGCATGAGCGGCCCGATCGCGCTGAACGCCGGGGCGAACACGATTACGATCGAAGTCACGGCGCAGGACGGTACGAAAAAGCAGTACACCGTCACGGTCACGCGCGAGAATGCGGCACTTCCTACGCCTGTGTTCAATCCGCCGTCCGGCGCAGTAGCGTTCGGCACGCCGGTCACCATCTCGTCCGAGGGCGCGGAGCATATCTACTACACGACGGACGGCAGCGATCCGGCGACTTCGGTCACCGGCGCAACCAAGGAATATTCGGCGAGCAGCAAGCCGACGATCGGGTCCGCCGGCATGTTCAAGGCCATCGCGACCCGTGCGGGCTATCCGAACAGCGCCGTGGGCAGCGCGGAGTACACGCAGGCGGCGACTGCGGATCTGACGGAAATATCGCTTAGCGGCGCGGTGAATGGATTTTCCTTCAACGGCAGCACCTACCTGTACGATGCAGTAACGGCGCCGAACGATGTATCCAGTCTCACCGTCAAGGTGCTGGGTGCGAATACGACGGGAACGGCGCGCACGATCACGGTCAATGGCACCGTCGTCCCGAGCGGCGACATGTCGCCCCGGATCGAGCTGGGCGTAGGCGTCGCGACGACGATCACGGTCGTGGCCACAGAGGAAGGCAAGAGCTCCAAGACCTATATCATCAAGGTGACCCGTTCGGCCAATGCCAACGCGAACCTGAGCGCATTGACACTGTCCGACGGCACGCTCAGCCCTAAATTCGCGAGCGGGGTTGCGACTTATACGGCTTATGTGCCTTATGAGACGACGCAGCTGACCGTGACGGCGACTGTCGAGGTGCCGACCTCGTCGGTGACGATTAACGGTCAATCCGCCGATCAGCCGATCTCCCTGGTTGTCGGTACGAATACCGTCAGTGTGGATGTGGCGTCCCAGAGCGGCTTGGCCAAGTCCTACACGATCTCCGTCACGCGCCATGCGGCTTCTCAGGACGCGACGCTGAGCAGTCTTGAGGTTCCGGGTCAGACGCTTGTGCCCGTGTTCAATCCGGTGGAGCGTAGCTATACGCTTGCCGTACCGTATTCAACGGACGGATTGGTCGTAAATGCAACTGCAAGCTCTCAGTATGCGCAGATCGCGGGCGCCGGCCCACATGCATTAAATGTGGGAGAAAATGTGATTCCGGTGACCGTAACTGCGCAGGACGGCGTGACTGTGCTCGTATACAAGCTCACCGTCACGCGGCACGAGCCGCTGTCCTCGGACGCGACGCTGTCGAGCTTGCTCGTGAGCCCAGGTACGCTGGAGCCTGAATTTAGTCCGGTCAATCATAGCTATACGGTGACGGTGCCTGGCGCGGTGGACAGCATTCATATCACGGCGACGGCGAACGCTCAGGCTGCAACGGTTGCAGGAGACGGCGACCATGCGCTTCACGTAGGCGACAACGAGTTGACCGTCACGGTCACGGCCGAAGACCAATCTACCGGCACCTATTTGATTAAGGTTGTTCGCCCGTCCGAGAATTTGTCTCTTGTCCACGGCACAACGGCCTGGACGGACGTACGGAGCGACGATGCGGATGTCGTCTGGCATGTGAACGAGGATTATATGTACGATGCTGTCCTCTACACCGAGTTGCCGGATGAATCGGTCACGCTTGTCTCCGCGATCTCGTTCGACGAATCGATAACGGAGGCCTCGCTCAGGCGCGAGGGTTCAGAGGAGACGCTGGCCAGCTATGACGGCGGCAGTACGATGAATATCGAATTCGGCCCGCTGGAGGCCGGCGACAATGTTTTCATGCTTCATGTCTACGATGTAAACGGCGGTGCAGTGTATTACAAGCTGGACATCAAGGTGGGCGGCAGCCTGCCGGCGCTGGCGAATATGTTCGTGAATATGGACAGAGAACATGGCTCCTTGACTGCCAGCCGGATCGATACACATCACTTTACTTTGATTGTGCCGGATTCGAGCACCGGCTTCACTGTCTATCTTGTGCCCGATAGCGTCGCGTCCGATCTGGAGGTCGTCGCCGGGGATGAGGGCTACGGCGTCGAGATGGGGTCGTTCTACGTCGGCGCGGGTGCGCTTGACCAGGGCTGGAATCGGTTGACGGTGAAAATGAAGGATATCGCCGGCCATGCTGCGCCGGATACGATCATTGATGTCTGGCTGCCATCCGAGGAGGAGACGGCGGGGCCTGCATCGCTCAGCCTGAATCTCGACGATATGGCGTTCGTGAATGACGGACAATCGTTCTATCCGACGAGCATGGGCGAATTCGGATTTTATAATGTTGCGACGCACGGCAGAAGCGCCGAACTGTCTTTCTCCGCGGCGCTTGCCGACCCGGAGTCCACGGTTGATGCGGTATTCGTCGTCAACAGCGGTGAAGAAGGAGAGGCCCGGACAGAGCTCTCCCCGGATGTTGAAGGCCAGTATAGCTTCGATCTGGCGCAAGGCGACAACATTGAGATCGTCGTGCGCGATGCGGGAGATCACCGATTCAGGCACTGGATTCATATTGAGCATACCCTCGATCCCGAGGAGTCGTTGCTGCCCCGGGGTGTCCATGCCTGGAGCATCGGCGACGTCGGGGTCAAGAAAAACAGCAAGTTCAGCCGGGATTACTACTATGTCGCGCTTCCGGTGACACAGTCCAGTCCGGCGATGACATTGTCCCTGGATCCTGCGGTGTATGCCGAAGCGGAGCTGTATGCCGGGTCTGAATTTGCTATGACCGCCAGCGATCCGGTCGCGTCATGGACAGCGTCCGAGGATGAATCGCAAGCCATCGAGGGCAGCCTGTCGGGCTACAATATGTACACGCTTGTACTCTATCCCGTAGACGAGGAAGAGGAGATCGGTGTATATAAAGTAACCATCGGCAATGGGCCGGCGTCCATATACGGCCTTTCTCTTTGGGAGACGCTTAACGGCGGGGATTTTGCGGTCGATGCGGGCTGGGCGAATACCGGTACGGATGAGGCGCCGGTATACCAGGGGTACATCTACAGCACATTCCGCTATCTGCGGATGGATATGAACTTTGACAAGACGCTGGTCTCCGACGCAGCGCTCGAAGAAGCAGATTCCGCTGCTCCGCTCGCAATTAATCGATACAAAGAAGAAGGATACTATGAGTTTGACATGAATGGCGTGTCGGACGGATTGCACCACCTGAAGCTGACGGTCACGGAGGCCGACGGTTCCACGAAGCATGTATACGATCTCTACGTCCACTTCATACCTCGGGACAATGGCGTTGCCAGGGTAACCGCAGATATTGCGGGCTTGCCTGTCGCCTGGATGAAGGCGGAAGGAATCGAGACAGCAACGGAAGAAGGCCAGGTAAAGCGGGAATACGCAATCCTGCCGGCGGATCAAGGCGCGGCGGTTATGCACTGGAGCATGACGCTGGCGCCTGACTGGATAGAAAAAATGTACGAATTTGTAGATGCCGCTATCGACGGCATTGACGATGCGGTACAAATAGACGACAACGGCCAGTATGCAAGCGGAGTATTGACACTGTCGCCGGGCTATCACGATATTAAAGCCAGATACAAATCGCATTCCCCCATGCAGCCGGAAAGCGACGAGTACTTTGTCAGGGAGTGGATTGTATTCGTCGGCGATCCGTCCCATATGGCAGATGCGCCCGAAGCCGGTCTGGACGGGAGCAAGCTGATGCTGACGACGGACGATTCGTTTGAATCCGGCATTCCGCTGGAAGGCGAAGGACGCTACCTCCAGGCCGATGTGGCTGAGGACGTCGACGGCATATTCCTGCAAGTGGCCGCCTATTCGCCGTACAGCCGCGTCGATGTTCTGTATATGAACGAACGTCCCTATGAGATTGCCGAGGGCCGATTCAATTTGTCGATGCTGCACGAAGGGTCCAACCCGGTCACGATCAAGGTGACGGATCCGACGGGTACGATCGAGACTGAATATACGCTTGAGATCAACAAACAAGCGGGAGGCGGAGGCAGCCCCGGCACCGCTCCCAGGGCGCGGATCAATAGTCTCAGCGTCGGCGGCCATCAGCTGCCGATGAACGCGAATGAGGATGAATTCATCTTGACGCTGCCGTTTGAACCCGGACCGGCTCCGGCTATGACCGTGCATGCAGTCGCCGACGGACAGGCGCATGTTGACCTCACGGTCAACGGCTCGGCTTGGCAGTGGGACGACGACACCAACACGATCATGCCGGACGACGAAGGGAACTATGTCTTAAACGTCACTTCGACGGACGGTGCCTACAGCGAGAGCGTCTATCGCGTCCGTGTGGTGCGGCTGCTGACCTCCGATGCCACAATTGACGGAGAAGTGCCGATGATCTGGACTTCAGGCAGCGGGGATAGTTGGAACTCGGACGCGCTCGAGCTTGAAGACGGGGAATGGCTGCGAATGAACTTCGGTACGGCGGCGGGGTATCACCTGGAATTCGCGGTAGACGGCGGGGAGCTGGACGGCGAAGCTCATGACTGGTATCTCGACAGCGGTCCGAACAAGCTGACTGTCTACGTGAAGTCCAATATGGATAACAGCGTCGCGGCACAGTACGAATTCAACGCATACAATTGGAACTCAATGCTGGTCGCGAACGCGACGGCCGACAAGGACGCTGACCGCGTCCAGGCAATCAAGTGGGACGGACAATACTATGCGACGGTGCCGATCTCCTGGTTCTCGGGCGCGTCCGAGCAGAAGGTCAATATTTATCCGAAGGCTGGGCAGGGAGGCGGCAATCAGTTGACCTGGAACTTCACCGGCCAGATGTCCTGGGGCAATTACCAGCTGTCCGATGCGGCCGGCAATCACTTTGCCAGAAAAGTGAGCGTGTATGCGGCGGATATGCCGGATTTTATGGCCAAGTTTGAAAATTCCGGATATGGCTGGGTCTCGGGAGAATTCCGGTATCCTTATGGCCACGACGAGAGACCAGGGCTATACTTCTGGTCGGGCAGCTCTGAGGCGCTGCCTGCCAAAGTTGATTTGAGCGCCTTGCAGTCGGCCGGAGATATGCATGTCTATGCCATGAACGACGATGCGACGCCGCTCGACAGAGCCGAAATGGAAGGGCGTTGGACCTGGAATCTGCCGCTTGACAGCTTCAACAGCAATGGCGTCACCACCTTCAAGGTTGTCGTCACGCAGAACGGCAATAGGAGCGTATATTTGCTGAGCTTCGGCATCGGCAACGATCCGCTTTCCGCATAGTTTAAGCTTGTCGCCGATCCGGCCAGGAGACTGAAGCTCTCCTCGGCCGGTTTTTTACGACATGATGCCGGCAGCCCATGACCTTAGTACTCTTTTTATATCGGAAGAAGGAAAAAGATGTCGAAAAACGAATACTTAACAAATGCTTAAAATAGAGTGCGCACCGTGATAGAGCAAGGCGATCGGAGGATGATGAGCAAGCTTCGGAGCGGTGAGTAAAGCCGCGAGAGAATTTGGCAAAAATGAGAGATTGATTAAGGAACATTAACTTGTCAGCCGTGTTCCATGCATGAATAATGAATGAGCGATATATATTAGGCTGGATTCGCGGCGTCACAGATCTGTTCGGCCTTATGTCCCGCCCCCTGCAGCGTTATACATACGACGAACGACGGATAAGTGTTGGGGAAACGCCAAATAGTGGGTATATACTCATAGCTTCACTTACTGACAGGCAAGGGCGTGGCATGAATGGCGGCAGGACAATATGTTAAACGAAGCGCGATCCGGGCCGCGGCCGGGGCGGTGCTCATCGGCGCGAGCGCGCTGGTGTCCGGCATCCCCGGCGTTCCGCCGGCAGAGAGCGGGGCGGCCGGTGCCGTGCCGCTCCGGCAGCAGTGGCAGGAGATTGCAGGCGGCGCGCCGGCGTCGCCGATGAGGAGCCAGCTTGCGGATATGCCGATCAAGGATGCCGGAGTCGCGGCATCGGGAGCGAAGGTCGCTATATCCACACTCGCGAATGCGGCGTTCATCAAGACGACGGGCATCGCCGATGCCTGGAAGCTGCTTCGCGAGGATGTGACCGGCACGATCGCGATCGTGGACACAGGCGTCGATCTGAAGAACGTGGCGCTGACGCCTTATTTGACGGAGGGGGTCAACCTCCTCGATCGCGCGCAGCCGCCCCAGGACGACAATGGCCACGGCACTGCCGTAGCGGGCATCATCGCCGCTGCGGCGGAATCCGCCAAGGGGTCGGGGACGGCGGTATGGAAGATGAAGCTGATGCCTGTCAAGGCGCTCGACGAGCATGGCGAAGGCGACGAGACGCATCTGTCGAGCGGGATCCGCTATGCGATCGCGCACGGCGCGGACATCGTCGTGTTGTCGCTCGGGTTGCGCAGAGACGCGCCGGACATGCGCGAGGCGATCGAGCTGGCCGAGCAGCGCGGGGTGCTGCTCGTGGCCGCCACCGGCAACGACGCGGCCGAGTTCGGACAGAAGGCAGCGGTGCAATACCCTGCCGCCTATCCGACCGTGCTGGCAGTATCTGGCGCCGAAGACGGCCAAGGCCAGATGCATTCGACCGGAGGCCCGGAGACGGATCTGGCCGCGTCGTGGCAGGTGGAGACGCTTGCGCTGGGCGGCGGCCGCCTGTCGATGGAGGGCACCTCGATGGCGGCGCCGCAGGCCGCCGTCGCGGCGGCGATGCTGCGTGCGGCGCATCCGGACTGGAAGCCCGCACTCGTGCGGGAGACGCTGCGGCGGACGGCGCAGGATATCGGCGCCGCAGGGCGGGACGACGCGACCGGCTTCGGCATGGTGCGAGCCGATCTGGCCGTTGCGGCGAAGCCGCTGGCAGACTGGCGGGAGCCGAACGGCGCGCAGCGCTCGGCATCGCCTTTTCCGCCGGGTACAGAAGTGTACGCCGCCTGGAGCGGGGCGAAGGATACCGACTGGTACGCGGTAGAGACGCGCTACGACGGGATCCTCTCGGTCCGGCTGCAGACGACCTCTTCGGACGCCGGCGCCGGCGCGGTCGAATTGGCGCTGTACAAAGCCGGCGCTGCCCGACCTGTAGCGGTATCGCCGGGGAGCCGGAGCGATCTGGCGACTTGGAAGCTCGCCAAGGGCAAATACTACCTGCGTGCGGACGGTTCCTCCAAGTCTGCGCCGCGCGCATACAGATTAACCTCCGGCTTCCGGATGCTGCCCGACCGGACGGAGACAGGCGGCAACAGCCGGGCGGCGTATGCGATCGAGCCCCGCACGCAGACGTGGACCGGTACGTTCGATCGTCAGGCGGACGAAGACTGGACTGCGATCAAGCTGCCTCAGACAGGCGATCTGAAGGTGACGGTGGAGACGGACACGACGCGGATCGATGCCGCCGTCGCCTTGCAGCGGGCGGGCCAGCCGCTCGTGTGGACGGATGCGCAGGGCAGCGGTCTGTCCGAGACCGTGTTCCTCAGGAAGGCGTCGGCAGGCAAATACTACATAGGGGTCCGCAACGCAGCCGCCGATGATGCGCCACCCGTAACAGGGACCTATACGGTCAGGTTGGAATACATTACTACGTATGCGGATATAGGCGAGCCGAACGACGGTCCGCTGACGGCGGCCGCCCTGACCGAGGGCGCGGTCGGCACGCTCAAGGGCCTCATCTCCGACAAAGACGATGAGGATTGGTACAGATTTAAAGCGGTGAAGGGCGGAACCTATGCCTGGACGCTGACCGGCATTCCCGAAGGCTCGGCTTTCCGGCTGGAAATCTTCAGCAAGGCGTTGAAGCCGATCGGGCACTGGTCAGGCAAAGCGGGGCAGTCATCCGCCAGCGTCCGTCAGGAGTTGGCCCCAGGCACTTATTATGCCCGGATTACGGCCGATCGCGCCGATCGATCCGCTTATTATCGGTTCGGCATACTGGACGACGGATAAGCCCGATCGGCCGGCATACGCAAAAGGAGCGTTCGCGTCGGATGGATTCGATCTATTATTCGATGGGCTGGGACAGCATGTTTTCGATCTTTATTACGCTCGGATTCATCGCCGTAGCCTGGGTTGTACTGCAAGAAGTGAAGTGGGAGCAGTTTTTCCGCAATCCCAGAAGTCCACGGGCGCGTCTGGCGCAGCTGATCGCGGCCATCATCATCGGCCGGCTGCTCGCAGGATTCGTCCTCGACTACTGGAACTGGGCTTCGTCGCTTCGCCATCTGTTCGATTCCGCGTAGCGGTTGCTTATTCCGCATAACGTCGAATCAAAATGACCACAATGGGTAATAAAGCAGAAGCGCGTCGCCGGAAGGCGAAGCGTGACGAACGAAAGCCATCAATTTGTAAAAAGATGCCGCTTGTTCCGAGCCGACGGACGGTGGTATGATGGAATTTGGGTTTTCCGAGCCGGTATCGGTGTAAGTTACGGTTATCGGAAATGATTCTACACCCGCGGAGGGAACCACCCATGAGCAAAATCATCGTCCGCGGCGGCCGTCCCCTGAATGGGACTGTCCGCGTGCACGGCGCCAAAAATTCCGTCCTGCCGATCCTCGCCGCCGCCCTGTTGGCGGAAGAAGGCTCATGCGTCATCGATGACGTACCTGCCTTGGACGATGTGTATAACATTCTTGAAGTGCTCTCGGCGCTCGGCGTTCAGGCGCTCCGGCACGATTCCCGCGTGACGCTCCGCGCGCATCGGCTGATCTCCCATGAAGCGCCGTATGAGCTGGTCCGCAAGATGAGGGCGTCGTTCCTCGTCATGGGACCGCTGCTCGCCCGCGAGGGCAAGGTCAAGATCTCGCTGCCGGGCGGCTGCGCGATCGGCACGCGTCCGATCGACCAGCACCTCAAGGGCTTCGAGGCGATGGGCGCAGAGATCGGCTTCGGGCAAGGCTCGGTCGAGGCGAAGGTCGACGGCCGTCTGCGCGGCGCCCGCATCTATCTGGATGTGGCGAGCGTAGGCGCTACGGAGAATATCATGATGGCTGCGGCTACGGCCAACGGCGTCACGACGATCGAGAACGCGGCGAAGGAGCCTGAGATCGTCGATCTCGCCAACTTTCTGAATGCAATGGGAGCCAGAGTCCGCGGAGCGGGCACCGGCGTCATTCGCATCGAGGGCGTGGAGCGGCTCAGAGGCGTCCGGCATACGGTCATACCGGATCGGGTCGAGGCCGGCACGTATATGATCGCAGCCGCCATATCCGGCGGTGACGTGTACGTCGAGGGTGCGATCCGCGATCATCTCGGCCCTGTCGTCGCCAAGCTCGAGGAGATGGGCGTCGGCGTCGATTGTGACGATGCCGGCATTCGCGTCACTGCGACCCGCCCGCTCAAGGCGGTCGACGTCAAGACGCTGCCGTACCCGGGCTTCCCGACCGACATGCAGGCGCAGTTCATGGCGCTGCTGCTGGCGAGCGGAGGCACGAGCATCGTGACGGAGACCGTGTTCGAGAACCGCTTCATGCATGTCGAGGAGATGGCGAAGATGGGGGCCGACATCAAGATCGAAGGCCGCACCGCTGTCATCTCCGGCGGCAAAAAGCTGTCGGGCGCCCCGGTCTGCGCGACCGATCTGCGGGCTGGAGCGGCGCTGATCTGCGCCGGACTCATCGCGGACGGCGTCACAGAGGTGACCGGTACGCACCATATCGATCGGGGCTACATGGACATCGTCGGCAAGCTGGCCGCGCTCGGCGCGGACATCGTCCGTCTGCCCGAAGGCAGCGCGCAGGCGAGCGTCCCGGCAGCGCAGACCGTTCCGGCCGAGCCGCTCCCGGTTCGCCGCTCCATACAGGCCGCCGCCGAAGAGCGCGTCGCCTCCGAGAGTGTAGGCATGCTGCGCGTCCAGCCGACTCTGGCCTGATCTCCGCAATAGCACTTATAGAGGTACCTGAGCCTCCGCGCCTTAAACCGAGTTCAACATTCGGCTTAAGGCGCGGGGGCTTTTTTATCCCGACCCTGCCGCATGCGCTATAGTTGCTAATACGCTCTAATATCACCCGGATGGGGAGATATCGGCAGCAGCCTCTGGCGGACGGTCGCGGCGCCGACTCTCACAAACCATCGTTCTATCGATGTCCGCGCGCTCATAGATTAGTAGCGAGCGAGTGAGACAACGAGAGGAGAAGGGGATGGCATGACGAGAGGAATAAAGCATGTTGACTGGAAAAAGACAGATCGCCTGATAGGGGAGACAAAGCGGGCGAACGGAAGGATCGACGATCGTGTCACGGCATGGGAGGGGCTGGACAGCGGCGGGCCCCGCGTCCGGCTGGGGCGAATCGGCCGCGGCGGCTTCCGCCGCCGGAGGCTCAGCGCGACGCTGCTTGCGGTCGCATTCGGCTGCGGTGTGCTGCTGGCCAGCTGGAGATGGGCGGATCGGCACGCGGAGCGTCCGGATCCGGCCGCCGCCATGCTGGGAGCTGCGATCGCCGGGGGGAGTGGCTTGCCGGCGGCCATGGATTCCGCCGGACGGGCCGACCGGCAGGCGAAGGATGCCCGAGACGGCGAAGCTGCGGCGCCTGACCGTCCGGGCATGTCTGCTGCGGACGAGCGCACGGCCGCGGCGGACAAGCTGGCGGACGGTGAGGCGGACAGCCGGTCGGGCGGCACCGTGCTGTCCGCCGAAGGGGCGGCGCGCGGGCTTCAGGCGGACCGCGCGGACAGCCCGCTGACCGTCCGGGTATACCTGGCGCAGGATCGGCGGATCGAGCGCGTCAGGCTGGAGGACTATGTGAAGGGGGTCGTGGCGGCGGAGATGCCGACCGACTTCAAGCCGGCCGCACTGGAAGCCCAGGCGATCGCCGCCCGAACATACTTGATTCGCCGCTTGTGGTATGAAGATCGCACGGGCATGCCCGTACGCGGCGCAGACGTCACGGATACAGTGACGCATCAGGTGTACCGTTCGCGGGAGCAGATGGACGAGCTCAAGGATAATCAACCGAAGGCGTGGGCGGCGGTGGACGAAGCCGTCCGCCGGACGCGCGGCATCGTGATGGTATACGGCGGCGTGCCGATCGAATCTCTCTATTTTGCCAGCAGCAACGGGTATACCGAGAACGCCAGGGACGTGTTCGACGCGGACCTGCCCTATCTCGTATCGGTAGCAAGCCCCTGGGACAAGGAGGCTTCGCCCCGCGCGAAGGAGACGGTAGAGATGAAGCTGAGCGAATTTTATCGCAAGCTGGGCGTCCGCACGCTCGCCGCGCTGACGGGCGTAGGCAAGCAGCCTGCGGCGGTAATCGCCTCCTGGACCGACGGACGCCGCGTCCGCTCGGCCACCGTAGGCGGCAAGCAGCTGGCGGGCAGCGAGATTCGTAGCTTGCTGGGCTTGCGCTCCGCCGCCTTCGATTGGAAGATCGAGAAGGGGAAGGTCGTCATCACGACGTACGGCAGCGGGCACGGCGTAGGCATGAGCCAGTGGGGGGCGGAGGGGATGGCCAAGACCGGCGCGACGGCTGCGGACATTTTGCTGCATTACTACTCCGGCATTCAATTGAAGCCCCTGACGGCCATGCAGGCCGACCGCTCGGAGACTGCGAAGCTATAAATCCCGCAATCTTGCATATGACCATGTTTAAAAATCTATCACCTGGCAACACTCTGTTACTGAGGTGATAAAAAATGAATGATTCAAACAAACCAACAGGCAAGATCGAACCAAGCAGTACGAGAAGTGTCGTCAGCTCGTCGGCCAAGTCCTCGGCATGGAGAAGGTTTTTTGCCAAGCGGTGGGTATTCCCCGCCATGTACATGGCCGCAGCGGCAATCATCGTAACGATCCTCTGGCTGAACGCCAGCTCGGGAACGAGCGGCAAGCCAAAGGACGAGGCGGCCACTGCGGGCATCACGCAAGAGACGGATACGGACGGTCAGACCGCCGCCGACCCGGAAGCGCTGCCGGTCGCCGCCAGCGGCGAGAAGCTGGCCTGGCCGGTGACGAACCGCGACGCGATGACGGTGTCGCTGCCGTACTACAACCAGAACGGCACCGAAGATGAGCAAGCCGCCGCGATGGTGCAGCAGGGCAACACGTTTACGCCGCATACCGCGATCGATCTCGCCAGCAAGGACGGCAAGGCTTTTGACGTCAAAGCTGCGATGGGCGGCGAAGTGACGGTTGCGGAGCAGACGCCGCTGAACGGCTACGAGGTGCAGGTCAAGCATCCGAACGGACTGGTCACCGTCTACCAGAGTCTGTCCGAGATGAAGGTCAAGACGGGCGATGCCGTCAAGCAGGGCGACGTGCTCGGCACGGCGGGCGTCAGCGAGCTGGAGAAGAACGAAGGCGTGCACGTACACTTCGAGGTCAAGAGCAACGGCCAGACTGTCGATCCGTCGTCCCTGATCGAAGACCAACAGTAATCTAGTTCCTAAGATGGAGTTGTCCGAGCGCTACTCGTAGCGCAAGGGCAACTCTGTTTATTTTTAACAATAAATAGCTTACTAATCCATAGGACTTATGATACGATAGTACCCATAATGATACTAGAGCGTGGTAGAGATTGAGAGAGGAACGTGACAGATGAGGCTCGTGTCTGTGGGAGAACTTCACCCCGGGGATGTGTTGGACAGGCCTATATACGGTAAAAACGGCCTTGTGATGCTGGAGGCGGGTACGGAGCTGACGGCGCAATACATAGACAGACTGCAGCTGCTGGGATTCCAGGCGGTTGCGCTGGGCAAGCGGGGAGCGGCGGCCGAGGCGCTGCTGGCCTCCCGGATGCGGGTCCGCCCCGACGAGCAGGTGCGGGCTCAAGCCGAGATCGATCTGCTGCGGAGCGATCCGGCACAGCTGCAGGAGACGCATCACAGTCTGATTCGGTTCATCGAGTCGGACGAGAGCTATGGCAAGCTCGCGCTCTCCTCGGCCGAGCTCGCATCCTTCAGACGGGGCTATCGGGACAGGCTGCTGAGCGCGGTCGGCGAGCGCGCGGTGGCGGAGGAGCTCAGCGTGCTGCGTCAGACCGACCAGACGCTGTTCGACCATGCGCTGCAGGTGTCGCTGATGTCCGGTCTGATCGGCGCGGAGAGCGGCCTGGATTCGAACGAGCAGTACGAGCTGGCGGTCGGCTCGCTGCTGTTCGACGTCGGCATGTCGCGCATCTCGCCTGAGCTGCTGCAGGCCAGGCGGAGGCTGACCGATGCCGAGATGGAGGCGGTCAAGCAGCATACGACGCTGGGCTATCGGGTGCTGGGCGGCATGCGGGAGATTCCCGATTCGGCGGCCAAGTGCGCGCTGCTGCATCACGAGCGCTACCGGGGGGCGGGCTATCCGTATGGGCTCAGACAGGACAAGATCCCGGACATGGCGCAGATCGTGGGCATCGCCGACGTGTTCGACGCCCTCCTCTCCCCGCGTCACTATCGCGACCCCTATCCCCCGTACGAGGCGATGGAGTATATGTTTGCAGCCGGCAATTACGAATTCGGGATCGGCGTCGTCCGTTCCTTTCTCAAAAGTATCTCGTTGTTCCCCACGGGGCTGGCCGTGATACTGAACAGCGGGCAGACTGCGATCGTCCAGGATACCGAGGGAAGACCTGCGCACAAGCCGGTCGTACTCATCGTGCGGGAAGCCAATGGCCGCGTCCCGTCTCCGTACGCGATCGATCTGAACGAGAATCCGCGCGTTTATGTGTCGCGGGCATTGCCGCTCAAGGGCTGAGCGGTTTGCAGGATATCGTGCATAATGAGCGGGGCGGGCCTTTTGGCTCGTCTTTTTTTGCGTGAATTAGGACGCTGGATAAGGCCGTTGGGCCCACAAGTCGCGCGATCTGCGGACTTTATAGGCTTGTCAGGCTTGGTTACAAAGAATAAGTGAACGTCCCCCTCATATACTGTACCAATCAATCAGAGCAGGGAGGCGGGAGCGTGCACGATTACATCAAAGAACGGACCATCAAGATCGGCCGAAGCATCGTGGAGACGCGCAATACGGTTCGGACGATCGCCAAGGAATTTGGCGTCTCCAAGAGCACGGTGCACAAGGATCTGACCGAGCGTCTGCCGGAGATCAATCCGGATCTGGCCGATCAGGTCAAGCATATCCTGGAGTACCACAAGTCGATCCGACACCTTAGAGGCGGCGAAGCCACCAAGATCAAATACAAGAAGACGACGATCAAAAAGCGGGAGGTATTCGCGATAGCCAAGGCATGAGCGTCGTTCGACATCGGCAGCGGTCCAGTCTGTATTAATTCGTAGAATCATGAGAGAAGTTAGAGGATTTTAAAAAAAAATGGCGAATACTAAAAGGAATATCTATCTGCTGGAGGCTTGCTTTTCATATGTTTAGCAAAGACATCGGAATTGACTTGGGCACGGCGAACGTCTCTATCCATATCAAAGGCAAGGGCGTCGTGCTCGATGAACCTTCCGTTGTCGCGATTGAGAACGACACCCGCAGGGTGCTGGCTGTCGGGGAAGATGCGCGCCGCATGGTCGGACGCACCCCCGGCAATATCGTAGCGATCCGCCCGCTGAAGGACGGTGTCATCGCCGACTTCGAAGTAACGGACATGATGCTGAAGGCGTTCATTCAGCGGGTCGGGGGCCGCAATTGGTACGGCCGTCCGCGCATTCTGATCTGCGCGCCTACCAACATCACCTCGGTCGAGCAAAAGGCGATCCGGGAAGCGGCGGAGCGCAGCGGGGCGAAGGAAGTATTCCTCGAAGAAGAGCCCAAGGCCGCCGCGATCGGCGCCGGCATGGACATCTTCCAGCCCAGCGGCAATATGGTCGTCGATATCGGCGGCGGGACGACGGACGTGGCCGTGCTGTCAATGGGCGACATCGTGACGGCCTCCTCGCTCAAGGTCGCGGGGGACAAGTTCGATAGCGCCATCATGAGATATATCAAAAATAAATACAAGCTGCTGATCGGCGAGCGGACGAGCGAGGACATCAAGATCAAGATCGGCACCGTATACACGGGCGGACGCCAGGAGGAGATGGACATCCGCGGACGGGATATGGTATCCGGCCTGCCGCTCACGGTGACGATTCACGCAGACGAGGTGCGCGAGGCGCTGTGGGAGCCCGTGTCGTCGATCGTCGTCGCGGCCAAGGCCGTGCTGGAGCGTACGCCGCCTGAGCTGTCCGCGGACATCATCGATCGCGGCGTCATCCTGACGGGCGGAGGCGCGCTGCTGGACGGACTCGACGCGCTGCTGGCGGACGAGCTCAAGGTACCCGTGCTTATCGCCGAAGACCCGATGCACTGCGTCGTCAAGGGGACGGGCATCATGCTCGATCAACTGGACAAGATGGCGCGGCGCCGCAAGTGACTTCTGACAACGGGAGGACGCACACAGCATGATTAGAGGCCTATACACTGCGGCTGCCGGGATGATCGCCGAGCAGCGGAGACACGATACGGTGACGAACAACGTTGCCAACTTGAACACGCCCGGATACAAGGGCGTTAATTCCGTGAACCGCGCATTCCCCGAGATGCTGATCTCGCTCATGGGGAGCCCGGACGATACGAAGGGAACGATCGGCAAGCTCAACACCGGCGTGTTCGCCGAGGAGAGCTTGATCAACCTGGGCCAAGGCGATCTCAACGAGACGGGACGGAGCCAGGATCTCGCGCTCGTATCGGACATTCTCGTGAACGGACAAGCCTTCGACGGCTCGGGCAAGTACGTGGACGCCAACGGCAATGTCAGCTATCAGCCGCAGGCGCTGTTCACCGTCCAGAATGCGAACGGCGAGCGCCGATACACGCGCGACGGCGGCTTCCGCGCGACGGCGGACGGCATGGTCGTTACCTCGGACGGCATGCGTGTGCTCGGCACGAACGGACAGCCCATCCGGGTGGAGGGCTCCTGGGATCATGTTCAGGTGACCGCCGACGGCCGCTTGATCAACAAGGAGACGCAGCAGCCGCTGGCCGGCAACCCTGCCTTCCTGCTCACCGAGGTGAGCGATCCGAACCAGCTCGTGCGGGAGGGCGACGGCAAATACCGCTACGCGGGCGATGCGAACGGGCTGCGCCAGGTGCAGCCCGGCGAGCGCGTCGAGATCAAGCAGGGCTACCTGGAGCGCTCCAACGTGGACGCTTCGCAATCGATGGTCGACATGATGAGCGCGCTGCGTGCCTACGAGGCGAACCAGAAGATGGTCCAATACTACGACCGCAGCCTGGACCGGGCCGTCAACGATGTCGGCCGCATCTAATTATAATAGAAGCGAGGGGATTAGAGCATGAACAACTCCATCGTCAGCGCAGCCGCATCCCTGGGCGCGCTCCAGCAGAAGCTGGACGTGCTGGCCGACAATATCGCGAACGTGAACACGAAGGGCTACAAGCGCAAGAGCACGGTATTCGAGGATATCCTGACGAATCTGCAGCCGCATGACAAGACCTTCGAACTGCCGGGCCGTCGTACGCCGCTCGGCTTCACGCAGGGCTGGGGCGCCCGCGTCGTCGGGCAGCAGATCGATATGACCCAGGGCGCCATGCAGCAGACGGACAGCGACACGGATCTCGCGATCGCGGGCAACGCGCTGTTCGAGGTGCGCTCGGGCGGCACGCTGGACAGCCCCCGCGCCTTTACGCGCCAGGGCGCATTCCAGCTGTCCCCGACAGGGGACGGCGATCGCATGCTGACGACGGCTGAGGGCTACCCGGTCGTCGCATCGTCGGGCGGTGCGGATACGTTTGTCCGCGTACCCGGCAATTATGAGTTGGTCGTCGGCGCCGACGGGAGCCTCACGGCCCGTTCGCCCGATGGCAACGAATCGGTGGCGCTCGGCACGCTGCGTCTCGTGCAGGTGAACAAGCCCGAGCTGCTGCAGGCCGTCGCCGACAATCTGTACGGCGTGCCCTCGGACGTGAACGTCCAGGACGTCGTGGCGAACGTCGCCGCCAGTCCGGACCAGCCGGGCGGCGTGGCGATCCGCCAGGGCTTCCTGGAGGAGTCGAACGTCAGCCTCGGCGACGAGATGGCCGACCTGGTCAATGTGCAGCGGGCCTACCAACTGAGCGCGCGGGCGCTGAGCTCCGGCGACCAGATGTCGCAGATGGCGGCGAACCTGCGCGCTTGATTGTGGCTGAGCTGACGGCGGTTCGGGCGGGATAGCGGCAAATAGTTCCGTTATGTGGCTGAGCTGACGGCGGTGCGGACGGGATAGCGGCAAAAAGTTCCGTTATGTGGCTGAGGTGGCGGCAGTTTGGGCGGGATAGCGGCAAAAAGTTCCGTTATGTGGCTGAGCTGACGGCGGTTTGGACGGGATAGCGGAAAAAAGTTCCGTTATGTGGCTGAGCTGACGGCGGTTTGGGCGGGATAGCGGCAAAAAGTTCCGTTATGTGGCTGAGGTGGCGGCGGTTTGGGCGGGATAGCGGCAAAAAGTTCCGTTATGTGGCTGAGCTGACGGCGGTTCGGGCGGGATAGCGGAAAAAAGTTCCGTTATGTAGCTGAGCTGACGGCGGTGCGGGCGGGATAGCGGCAAAAAGTTCCGTTATGTAGCTGAGGTGGCGGCGGTGCGGACGGGATAGCGGCAAAAAGTTCCGTTATGTGGCTGAGCTGACGGCGGTTCGGACGAGGTAGCGGCAAAAGGTTCCGTTACGTCGTCTGAGAGCGCCGTCATGCGGCGAACCTGCGCGCTTGATGGCGGTGTTCGCTTGCGCAATTCCGGCACAAGGCTTAGAATAAGTTGACTCGAATGCACGCTTTTATTCGGGCTTCTTTTTTTGAAGGAGGATCTACCGTGTCAGCGACGAAGCGTCCGACGGACAAGAAGCAGCGATCCGCGGGACGGCTCTTGATGCTGATCTTATGGACGAGCATCAAGATTCTGTTTATTCCGGTGCTGTGCATTGCGGCGCTCATCGCAGGCCTTGGGATCGGATATACGGTGCTGGGCAAGCAGGAATGGTCGGATGTGTTCGACTGGAACACCTGGAAGCACATGTACGATCTCATTTTCGAGGGCAGCCGCTAGTCGCCATTCGAGGATGGATAGACACCCAAGAGATACAACAGAGAGTGGATAGACGGCAATGAGGCTCCCCGGTTACATGGCATAGGGGAGTTTTTTTATGTTTTCTTTTGATACATATGGTATCATTGGCCTATGGTACCCATGCGGTATTTTACCCGAAGCGGGACTGGCGGTATAATAAAGGCTGAATCAAGGCAGCTCGTACGCACGTGTTGCCTATTGGCGGATGGGAGGCTCCGGCGGTGAATGTGCCGAATCTGTTGACGATATCCCGCTTTCTCCTCATCCCCGTCTTCTTGGCGCTGTATTTGGATGGACATCCCGTCTGGGCGCTGCTCGTGGTGTTCGCGGCGGGGATCACGGATATGCTGGACGGTTACATTGCAAGGCGGAGCGGGCTCGTGACGCAGATCGGCATCATGCTCGACCCGCTGGCGGACAAGCTCATGATGCTGGCTGTTGTGGGCGCGCTGGTGGCGGACGGGCGGATACCATGGGCGGCTGCAGGCGTGATGGCGTTCAGGGAGATCGGGATGATTGCGACGGGGGCGTTTTTTCACTTCAGAGGCAAGCTGACGGTGCCTGCGAACTCCTACGGCAAGCTCACCACGGTCATCTATTATCTGGCGATCGTCCTGCTCATGCTGGATCAGCCGGGCGGCGTGTTTGTCCTGTGGGGCGCCGTGGCGCTGTCGTTCCTCACTTCCTTCGTTTACATCGCTTCCTTCAGGAGGCTGAACGGCGAGACGAAGGCATTGTGAGCGGCGCCGACGTTAACCCAAGACAAAAAGGACTTGCCGCAAGGCCGCGCATGGAGCGGTTGGCACGGGAGGCAAGTCCTCTTATGTTCAACCCTCGCGGCTGCAGCGCGTCGAAGGAGTTATACATAGTATGAACGTCAGGCCGCAAGCTTATTCCGGCCGCTTACAATTTGAAGGGAGAATACATACACGATGCTCGATATTAACCAGATTCAGGAGATCATTCCGCATAGGCAGCCATTTCTGCTGATCGACCGCATTCTCGAGCTGGAGCCGGGCAAGCGGGCGGTCGGCCTCAAAAACGTGACGATGAACGAGCCTTATTTTGCAGGCCACTTCCCGGGCTTCCCGGTTATGCCTGGCGTGCTCATCTTGGAGGCGCTCGCACAGGTCGGGGCGACGGCGATTCTGGGGCTTGAGGAGAACAAGGGCAAGATCGGCCTGTTCGCGGGCGTGGACGAGTTCCGCTGGCGCGGTCAGGTGACGCCGGGCGACACGCTCACCCTGGAGGTGGAGATTATCCGTCTGAAGGGACCTGTGGGCAAAGGACAAGCCTCCGCGAAGGTGGACGGCAAAGTTGTGGCTGAAGGCGTGCTCATGTTCGCGCTGACGGATCCGTCGAAGGAGAGATGAAGTGAAGATCGGCCTTGGGCGCGCCGCCGTCTCCGGTGTGACGAGGAGCGCGGCGCCTGGGTATAGATAAAGAGACCACAGACGGAAGGATGAGAACTTGATGATCCATGCTGCAAAAGACGTTTATGAATCCTGGCTTAAACATGAGAAGGTAGACGAGGCGACCAAGGAAGAGCTCCGCGCAATCGCGGACAAGCCCGCCGAGATCGAGGACCGCTTTTACCGCGAGCTTGAATTCGGCACCGGCGGCCTGCGCGGCGTGATGGGGGCGGGTACGAACCGGATGAACCGGTATATGATCGGCCGGGCGACCCAGGGCTTCGCGAACTACCTGCTGCGCAGCTTCGAATCGCCATCGGTCGTCATCGCCCACGATTCCCGCAATAATTCCGATATTTTCTCGCTGGAGACGGCGCGGGTGCTGGCCGCCAACGGCATCAAAGCATACTTGTTCCGTTCGCTGCGCCCGACTCCGCAGCTGTCCTTCGCCGTACGCGACTTGAAGGCCGCAGGCGGCGTCGTCGTGACGGCCAGCCACAATCCGCCCGAGTACAACGGCTACAAGGTATACGGCGCGGACGGCTGCCAGCTGGTGCCGCATCAGGCGGAGCAGGTGATCGCGGAGATTCGCGAGGTCGATGCGTTCGAGGACGTCAAGCGAATCAGCCAGGCCGAGGCAGAGGCGCAGGGCATGATCGTCTGGCTCGGTGAAGATGAGGACAATCGCTTCGTACATACGGTAGCCGCACAGTCCGTGCATCCCGAGGTGCTCAAGAGCGGCGCGGGCTCTGCGCTCTCCGTCGTCTTCACGCCGCTGCACGGCGCGGGCAACATGCCGGTACGCTGGGTGCTGGCCGCCGCGGGCTTCGCCAATGTCCACGTCGTGCCCGAGCAAGAGCAGCCCAACGGCATGTTCTCGACCGTGAAGTCTCCGAACCCCGAGGAGCATGAAGCGTTCACGCTCGCGATCAAGCTCGCCGACGAGGTCGGCGCCGACATCATTATCGGCACGGACCCCGACTGCGACCGGATGGGCGCTGTCGTCAAGAACGACAAGGGCGAGTATGTTGTGCTGTCCGGCAATCAATCCGGCGCACTGATGGTTCACTATCTGCTCTCCAGTCTGAAGGAGAGAGGGCGGCTGCCGGCGGACGGCGCCGTCATCAAGACGATCGTCACGAGCGAGATGGGCGCCGATATCGCCCGTTCCTACGGCTGCGAAGTCATCAACACGCTGACCGGCTTCAAGTATATCGGCGAGAAGATGACCGAGTTCGAATCGACGGGCGCGCACACATTCCTGTTCGGCTACGAGGAGAGCTACGGCTATCTGGCCGGTACCTACGCGCGGGACAAGGACGCCGTCGTTGCCTCGCTGCTCATCTGCGAAGCGGCCGCCTACTACAAGACGCAGGGCAAGACGCTGTACGACGTGCTGCTGGAGCTGTATGCCCAGTACGGCACGTACCTGGAGAAGCTCGAGTCCCGCACGCTCAAGGGCAAGGACGGCGTCGCGCAGATCGCCGCGATCATGGCGGACTGGCGCACGAATCCGCCTGCCGAGGCGGGCGGCATCAAGGTGGAGCAAGTGCTCGACTATGAGCTTGGCCTGGACGGTCTGCCCAAGGAGAACGTATTGAAGTTCCTGCGCGCAGACGGCTCCTGGTTCTGCCTCCGCCCGTCGGGCACGGAACCCAAGATCAAGGTATACTTCGCCGTACGCGGCGACGATCTGCCCGGTGCGAACGCCGTGCTGGACGCCCTCGTCGGCGCCGTGATGGCGCGTGTGGATTCGCTGAGTTGATTAATTGTTGATGTTCCGCCGGGATGACTCGGCGGGACAGGGCGCCCTGCGGCGCCCGTCCTGTTGCTGCCCGCAGCCGTCATGGAAGGCATGGCTGCGGGCAGTCTTGCGCCGGAGGGCGAATCGAGCCGGTGGACGGATACGCATGTCCGCGTGTTGTCGCATTCTGTCGCGTTATTGCGCGGGAAATGAGGACTTGTGCCGAAACCTCCGCATTCATTGACGGAATAACTGCAATACTACGCAATACTACCTTTAAATTATGGAAATCAACCGGTTCCGAGCGGGTGCTGCGAATGCGATTGCCGAACCGTTTACATTAAATGAAGCGATCGGGGCAAGAGGATGGGTCGAAGCGGGAGGAGGGCGCCAAGCGCGCCCCGCCGCCGCTCGATGAGGATAAAAGGGAGTGGAACAAGCGTGCCTGTATGGCTGGAACAAGGGAATCGGAGATTGGCGAAGTGGCTCTGGTGGGTCGTATTGATCGGCGTGCTGGGCGCGCTGCCTGTCGCTTATGCGCGTGTGCAGACGGAGAACTCGGCGGACAAAGTGGAAATCATCATGGATTACAAAGATCTTCTGCAGGTTGCATCCACGCAGTACGATTCAGAGAAGTTCGTGACGGAGCAGCTGGAAAAGCTGAAGGCGGCCGGCGTGAACGCGATGGCCTTATTCGAGAGCAATCTCGACGAGCTGAGTCTCACGGACGATGTCACCGTATATTCGGCGCCGCAGGCCGCGCAGCTCGAAGGGCGGCTCAGGGAGCCGGGCGACAGCCGGACTTATGTGCTGTTCAACAAAAAAGACAGCGCGCCGGTGCTCATGCCGATGGTACGGGAGACGTTCGAGCATAAGGGCGTCAGCGTCGCAACGTGGTCGTTTCAGGGCCGCGAAGGATTCGTGCTCGGCACGACGCCGGATGACGCCAGAGCGAGTCAGATGGAGCCGAATCCGCTCGCCATGCAGAGAATCCACGACGCGGGATTCATCGTCGTGCCGCGGATCTCGGATCGCATTGTTCCCTACGACGCCGCGCGCATCGCCGATTGGCTGGCCAAATTCAAGGCGGTCGGCGCGACGCGGATCATATTCGACGGCGACGCCGTCACCGGGTATACGGATCGGCTGACGGAGGGCAGCCTGGATGACTTTGCGAAGCAGCTCAAGGCGGGCGGCTTCGGCATCGCCGTCATCGAGAACCTGAAGGCGCCGCAGAAGGGAATGGGCGGGCTCGCCCAGAAGCTGAACTATGACGCCGTGCGCCTGCATTCAGTATCGGAGAGCGAGATGATCACCATCAGCCCGACGACGCTGAAGGACCGGCTCGTCCTCGCGGTCAAGGACCGCAATATCCGCATGATCTATCTGAATGCGACGCCTGCGCGCAACGACAAGCAGCAGATCGTGCATCCGTTCGACAAGACGATCGTCCCTGCGTTGTCCGGCAGTGACGGTGCGATCGAAGGGATGCGCCAGTTCGGCTTCACAACCGGCGAAGCGCATGCCTTCAAGGTGCATCATGCGCCGGCGGAGCAGCTGTGGCGCGGACTTGCCGTCGCGGGCGCCGTCGCGATCGTGGCGCTCATGATCGGTCTGTTCCTGCCGCCGCTGCTGCTGCCGGTCACGGTGCTCGGAGCGCTCGGCGGCGCGGCCGTGCTCGTCACCGATTCGTCGCTGCTCACGCAGGCGCTCGCGCTGTTCGCGGCGATCGCCGCTCCGACGGTGTCGGTCGTCACCTTGGTCCGCCTGCTCCGCGCGAGACGGAGCAGACCGGAGAACTTCCGCCTGTCGGCCGGCCGGCGCCTGGGCTCCGCCCTGATGCTGTACATTCGGACGGCGATCCTGTCCGTCATCGCGATCCCGCTGGTTGTGGCGCTGCTGAACCATATCACCTACGAGCTCGTGCTGCAGCAATTCCGCGGTGTCAGCCTGCTTCATCTCGCGCCGATCGCGCTCGTCGCGCTGTATGTATTCCTTTACGGGTCATCGAACGGCTTCTGGAGCAATATCCGGCGGATGCTGGAGCTGCCGATCAAGGTGTACTGGGTCGTCGCAGGCGTGCTCGTGCTCGCCGCAGGCTACTATTATCTGACTCGAACGGGCAACGGCGGCTCGGCATCGGCGCTTGAGATGAAGATTCGGCCGTTCCTGGAGTCGACCTTCCATGTGCGCCCGAGGTTCAAGGAGTTCGCATTCGGGCATCCGATCATGCTGCTCGGTCTGTTCCTGTCGCTGCGCTATCCGAAGTGGCCGCTCGTGCTCATCGTCGCCGCCACGATCGGACAGCTGTCGATGGTCGATACGTTCGCGCATATCCACACGCCGGCCGTGCTGTCGGCGACACGGGATCTGCTGGGCCTGGCCATCGGCTTCCTGATCGGTCTCGTGCTCATCGCCGTCTGGCAGGTGCTGGAGCGGATCTGGATGGAATGGAGACGGCGGATGGCCGTCAGATAAGCGCCGGCAGGCTTGCGGACGACGCCGGCATCCATGCGCTGTGTGAAAAGGATATCGGCAATCGTCCGACAGGGTAATAATGAGCGAGCGAATTCGGTGCGCAAGCGGAGCGGCGGGAAGGTTCGCGGAGCGCGGACGGGAGCGCTGGATGGCGGAGACGCCTTCCGGACAAGGCAGGCGCAGCCTCCGGCGTCCCAGGGTTGATGATCCGGTCGTCCGCGGCGAGCTCGCCACGGCATA
This sequence comes from Cohnella sp. 56, assembly GCF_037963805.1. Classification (NCBI taxonomy): domain Bacteria; kingdom Bacillati; phylum Bacillota; class Bacilli; order Caryophanales; family Paenibacillaceae; genus Cohnella; species Cohnella sp. 56. The sequence continues at coordinate 410,465 of NZ_JAZDQE010000003.1, forward strand.
CAGGCTTAGGCAGCCCGGATTCGCGCGTTCATCTTAATTTAAGGCAAACTTAGGCGGTGCATGGCATAATGGGGATGGCAAAAACGGACCGCAAGCTGAGGCTGGTGCTGTCCGGCTACTACGGATTCCGCAATAGCGGCGACGAGGCGGTGCTGCAGAGCATTCTGAACGCGCTCGATCAGGCCGGCGAGGAGCAGGGCGTATATGTCGAGCCGATCGTGCTGTCCGGAGATCCGGCCTGGACCGCCCGGCAGTATGGCGTCTGGTCGGTGCCGCGCATGAAGCTGCGCGAGGTGCGCGAGGCGATCGCCGCCAGCGACGGCGTCATCAGCGGCGGCGGCAGCCTGCTCCAGGATGCGACCGGCCTCGGGTCGATTCCGTATTACTTGGGCATCCTGGAGATGGCGCGCTGGGCGCGCAAGCCGACGTATATTTATGCGCAGGGCATCGGCCCGGTGAAGCGCCGCATGTTCGGACCGTTCATCGCGCGGGCGATGCGGCGGGCCGCCTATGTGTCCGTGCGGGACGCCGAATCGGCCGCGTTGCTGGCCGGGTTCGGCGTGCCGGAGGACCGGGTCGCGGTCGTGCCCGACCCGGTCATGGGGCTGCCGCTGCCGCCGGCCGCTGGCGGCAGCGCGGAGGCGGATGCGCCGCGCGACGCCGAGGCGGGCGCGGGGCGCGAGAGCGAGGACAGGCCGCCGCTGGTCGGCGTGTCCGTGCGGTTCTGGCGCGGCGACCGGGCGGACCTCGACCGGACGGCCGCCGCGCTGGCGGCACTTGCGCAGCAGCGCGACGTGCGGCTGCGGTTCCTGCCCTTTCACGCGGGCGGGGACGAGGACGCCTCGCGCTACGTGATCGAGCGGCTGGGCGCAGCCGCCCGCACGGCCGGGATCGCGCCCGCGCACGAGGCGCCGCAGGAGATGCTGCGCGAGGTCGACCGCTGCGATCTGCTGGTCGGCATGCGGCTTCATTCGCTGATCTACGCCGCGAATCGCGAGGTGCCGTTGCTCGGTCTGTCCTACGACCCCAAGATCGACCAGTTCCTGCAGCGGCTCGGGGATCGGGCGATCGGCACGACAGATGCGCTCGACGTGCAACTATTTGCGGCCAGGGCCGTCCAATTAATAGATGATCCGGGGCAATGGCGCATCGATCACTACAGCGCCATCCGCCGATTGAAGGCAGAAGCCGCGATACCCGCGCAGCGTATCGTCGAATCCTGCCTGACGCTCAGAGGGAGATGAATATGTCTCAGACCGCGGATTCCCGCAGCTTTCCGACCGTGCCGATCTACGGCATTCCTTTTTCCAAAATGAATATGGCCGAAACGGTCGCGTATCTCGTTCGCGCGGTGGAGTCGAGGCGCACTCACCGTGTCGTCACCGGCAATCCGGAGATGGTCATGAAGTCGCTTCAGAATCCGGTCTTCCGCCAGGCGCTCGCGACCGCCGAGCTCGTCGTGCCCGATGGCACGGGCGTCGTCTGGGCGGCCCGCCGGGCGGGGCAGCCGGTCGCCGAGCGCGTAGCGGGGTACGATCTGCTGCATGAGCTGATGCGCGAGGGCGAACTCAGGCGTTGGAGCGTCTATCTGCTCGGCGCCTCGCAAGAAGTCGTGGATGCGGCGCATGCCAGGCTGGCCGGCCTCTACCCCGGCATTCGATTCGCAGGCATCCGCAACGGGTATTTTACCGACAGAGACGACGATGCCGTCGTGGCGGCCATCCGCGAAGCGAAGCCGGACCTGCTGTTCGTCGCCAGGTCGATGGACAATCAGGAGCCGTGGCTCGCCAAGCATCAGGCCGCGCTCGGCGTACCCGTCATGATGGGCGTCGGCGGCAGCTTCGACGTGCTGGCGGGCAAGACCAGGCGGGCGCCCGCGATATTCATCCGTCTGCGGCTGGAGTGGTTCTACCGGCTGCTGCGCGAGCCGACGCGCATCAGGCGAATGATGGTACTTCCCAAGTTCGCGCTTAAGGTCGCAAGAGACGGAGATAACCTTTTGCAAACAAAATGAAAACTCATGAAAACCGGCTGCCTTGCAGCAAAACGGCCGAATATGACGGAATTCGGCAGAATTGTTGGCTTGTTCATTCCCGTGCCGGGGCGTATAATTCATTCCGGTACATAAGCTAAAGGAGATGTCAAAATGCCGACAGGCTGGATGATTGGAATCGGGATCACCGGATTCGTGCTATCGCTCGTGCTCGCGCTCGTGCTTACGCCGCTCGTCAAGAAGTTCGCTTTTCTCATCGGCGCGGTCGACAAGCCGAATCATCGCAAAGTGCATACGCGTATCATGCCCCGGCTCGGAGGACTGTCATTCTACGCTTCGTTTACGGCTATCATTCTTCTGCTGCTCCCCCTTATTCCCGATCATTGGTTCAGCTCTCACGATAAACGACTCATCGGCGCCCTGCTGACCGGCGGTACGCTGATCGTGCTGCTCGGCGCGCTGGACGACAGGTTCCAGCTGTCCGCCAAGGTGAAGCTGCTCGTGCAGATCGCCGCAGCCTGCGTCGTCGTCTTCGGATTCGATATCCGAATGGACTTCGTCAACATTCCATTCGGCGCCGACGGGCAGGCGCTGACGGCCTGGATCAGCATCCCGCTCACGATCTTCTGGATCGTCGGCGTGACCAACGCGATTAATCTGATCGACGGGCTCGACGGTCTGGCGGCCGGCGTATCCGGCATCGCGATCAGCTCGATTCTCGTCATGTCCGCCTTGATGGGCCAAGGGACGGTCGTTATCTTGTGCGCCGTGCTGCTGGGCGGCATCATCGGTTTTCTGTTCTTCAACTTCCACCCGGCCAAGATATTCATGGGCGACTCGGGTGCGCTCTTCCTCGGCTTCGCGCTGGCGATGCTGTCCATGCTCGGGTTCAAGCAGATTACGGTCGTCTCCTTCGTGACGCCGCTCCTGCTGATCGGCGTGCCGCTGTCCGACACGTTTTTTGCAATCATTCGCCGACGCGTGCAGGGCAAGCCGATTTTCGAGCCGGACAAAGGGCATCTGCATCACTGCCTGCAGCAGCTCGGCTTCAGCCATCGCAAGACCGTGCTCATCATCTATGGCGTCGCCGCCTTTTTCGGCGCCTGCGCCGTGCTTCAATCGGTCTTCTCCAATTCGGGCGTCGGCAACTGGCTGACCTTTGTCGTCATGTGCGTGCTGCTCGTGCTGCTGCAGATCGGCGCCGAGCTGATCGGCATCGTGGACAAGACGCGCCGGCCGATCCTGAACTTCCTCGCGCGCATGCGAGTGAAGGAGACTGCAGGCACGCGTTCCAAGTAACCTCGAATTTACGACTCTGCCTCTCGGGTAGGGTCTTTTTTTTGCGCCTTCCTTTATTTCCCTGCATTCTCAACTGGGTACGGAGTCTTATTATGGACAAAATGCCTAAACATTTTTGTGCGCGCGGCCGATAACAACATTACGATAACTGTCCACTGAGGCGAGCCGGGTGGTGTGCTTCCTTTATACCGTTTGTCCGACGTTTTCATACACAACGATTTGCAAGGAGGACTTTTCCTTTGAAACTTCTGAACAACCGATTAACTGCCTGGATGCTGACATTGGCGCTTATCGCGACGCTCCTGCCATTCTCGCCGGCGACTCCCGCGAGTGCGGAGGCCTCGGCTTATTTCCAATTCGACGACTACAGTACGATCGTCGATTCGCCCACCGACGTCAACGGCAACATTATCGACATCGCAGGTACGTTCAACAGCGTGGCGCAGTCGAGCCTTGGCTACAAGATCGAGAAGCTGGTCAAGACCGGCTCGGGCACCGAAACAACCTACAAAGTAGCGGAATCCTCCATCGGCTCCAATATTCCGGTCATTACGGGTTCGAACAGCTTCCGCTTCACCGCGGTCGAGATCTATGACGGCCTGAACCGGATTACGGTGTCCGGGACGAACACCCAAGGGAACATCGTCAATGGCACGGCATACGTGAACTTCACCAATGTACCGGTCATCTCCGAGGTCAAGCTGATCGACGGAACGACGCTGCCCGAAGGCAAGTCCATCGTGACGGTGAATCCGACCGCGACCATCTCTCTCAAGGCGCCCAACGCAAGCAAGGTCACCGTGAACGGCACCGAGATGTTCGGCGGCTCCGGTTCGAGTTATGTGCTGTCGGGCATTGCGCTGAACCACGGCTTGAACAATCTGACGATCGTCGCCAGCAATGGCAGCAAGACCTATCAGCTGACACGCCAGCTGATTTATTACAACGGCGCGCTGACAGCATACAATGTGATGCTGGGCACGCTGCAGCTTGACGGCAAGCCGACGATCAGTGCGGCTATCTCTGGCAAGGCACTGAGCGGCAGATTGATTTTACCGACCGCCGATCCCGTGACGGCATCGTCCCCGGCTCCTATGTTTACGTTCCAGCTGTTCAAGACGGCCGAGGTGTCCACGGGCACACCGATCACTTCGAAGACCGCGAGCGGGACGTATATCGAATCGACCAACGAATACGCCGTTTACAGCTTTATCACGGGGGGGGATTTTTCCCTCACAGACAACGGAAATTATACGTTCAAGATTATCGGGCCCAACGGTTCGGCTGTTGAGCTGGTGTCGTTCAGCTACCTGAAGAACGGATCGCCGATCATCACGGGCGTGAAGCAGGCATATAGCGTGACGGAGGACACTAACAATAACACAATCGGTTATCAATCGATCGCCAACTTCTCCGACAGTGCTTCGATCTCGCAGTTGCCGATGTATATCGTCCTCGAAGCGAGCAACTTCGGCACGACGGGCAATGCCGATCTGAAGGTTGAACTCAACGGGGCTGACGTGACGGCGCAGGCCATATTCAACAAAGATTTCCGTACAACTGTTGGCGGTTACCCGGTCATTAAGCTCCAGTCGCTGCCGGCGGGCGATCTGAAGCTGACCTTCACGATTACAAGCGACGGCCTGTCCAACTCCATTGTCCGCAACGTCACTTATTATCCTGCGCCGGCCATTCAGATCGACAATCTGTACACTGGACAGACGTTCAGCTCGGATACCGAGTTCAAGGCTTCGAGCATCGTCGGGCGACTGCTTAACTTTACGAAAGCCGTCGACATCGCGACCGTCCAGGCGACTCTGAACGGTAAGACCGTAAAGCAAGGTCCAAACGCAGGCGATATTATAGTCGTGGCCTCCAGCGGCTCATTCTCGCTTGTACCGTCCGCGCTTACGCTGGTTGCAGGCGCCAATACCCTTACGTTTACGGGCTCTGCGGGCGGGATCCCGGTATCGACGAGCGTTACGATCTACCTGTTCTCCAAGGAAGCGCCGGCCATCACGAATATTCACCCGGTGCCCTATGTGCTGCCGCCTGCCAACGACAGCATCACGCTTCCGCAGCGCAAGTTTTCCGATGCCGCAGTCAAGTTCGCGGTGACGGACGACAACGAATACACCACGACGGAAAAGTCGCTGGACTTGCTGTTCAAGGTGATGGAGTTCGACTCGCTCGAGGTGCAGATTAACGGCAACAAGGTCGCGTCAGGCACGGCTGCTGCCGGCAAGGTAACATTAAAAGATGAGATTACGACCGACACAATCGTACCTTTCGTCGATATGTACGCGACGATGAAGCCGGTGATGGAGTATACGCTGGACCCGGGCAACAACGAGAAGGCGTTCCAGATTCGTCTGTCCGAGATCAAGCTGCCGACTTCCGGTTCGACCAACTTCACGATCATTTTGCGCAAGGGGACGAATACCGTATCGCAGACAGTGACGGTTATTCGGGATCTGTCTCCGTATCTGGTGCTCTCGCCCAAGCTGCCGAACGAAGCAGTTATTAATGCGAACTTCCTCAAGATCAGCATCAAGGCCGAAGGGGCCGACCAGGTGTTGATCGGCAAGACCGCGATGACCAAGGGCGAAGGCGATATTTTCCGCTATGAGATGCAGAATCTGAAGGCGGGCAAAAATTCGGTGAAGTTCACGGTCGTCACGGGCACGCAAAAGGTGAACGGTTCCTTCGACGTCACCTATGCAGCCGACGATTCGGTCACGGCGCAGTACAAGGCTTCGATCGCTTCGTCGGGCAAGATCAATATTTTCAAGAGCGAGCTTCAGCTATCGTTTCCGAAGAATACGTTCCTGCGGCAGGCCAATGCCAGTCCCGGTCAGGACGTGAAGACGGTCGATCTTTTCAATTCGCAGATGATCTACTTCGGGATCGCCGACCGCACGGACGGCAGAACGGTCAAGAAGTATAATCAGGTAGGAGAGACGGACGGTTCGGGCAATGCGCTGGACGGCACGATCAACACCGTGGCAGCCGATTCCTATGCAACGGATCGACTGCGGCCGAAGACCAACTTCAGCTATGCCTCCAATCTGTACTGGATCGACGCAGGCTACTTCGACGGCACGACGACGGCTGCGGGCGACTTCATGCTGGTGAACGCGATGCAGCCTTACCAGGCAGGCAATATGTTCTACGGCCGCGTATACGATCCGTCCAAATGGCTGGAGCCTTCGCAGCGCGGTACGATCACAATCAAGTACGACGCCGACATCTCCAACGCTTACGGGCAGAACCTCAGCATCTGGAGATATACGAGCAACGGCTGGGAAAATATCGGCGGTGTCGTCAACACTTCGAGCAAAACGGTAACGGCGCCGTTCGACGGCTTCGGTTACTACACCGTCATGGGGCTGCGTTACAGCTTCAGCGATATTATCGGCCACAAATATGCGAGGCTGTCGCTGGAGTCGATGTTCTCCCACGGCGTCATGAACAACAAGGATACGAACTCCTTCGGCGTGTACGAGAACATCACCCGGGGCGAATTCGCACAGATGCTCGTCAAGATGATGGGTATCCCGCTGCAATACGATCCGAAAAACATGACCTTCGACGATGTCCAGCCGTTCGATTATCCGAACCAGCCTTACTGGAATTACCGGTATGTCGAGACGGCGGTCAAGAAGGGGTACATTAGAGGCAAGTCTCCGCGTCTGTTCATGCCCAACGACAATCTGACGCGGGGAGAGGCGGCCGTCATGATCGCGCGGGCGCTCAATCTGGTGAAGAGCAATGCCGACGCGGCCAAGGATCTGGCGGCGCTGCAAAAGGTATTCACGGATGCATCCCAGGCAGACACCTATGCGGTCAGCTCGATTCTGGCGGTCAACAAGGCCGGCTTCATCGCCGGCATCGCCAACACGACGGCCGACAAGAAGGCGACCTACCGGTACGAGCCGGATTCCAACCTGACGCGGGCGGATGCCGCGGTCATCGCGGAGCGCGTCATGAAGAAGCTGAAGAAGCTGTAAGGGGAACGATCGGGAGCGGCCGCAGGCGCGGACGCTCCCGATGTGCGTTTCATAGAATTGTGCGATGGAGGAAAACTTTTGACAATGACGCCATGCTTTCCAATAGGCTATACTACAGAAGTCGCAAGTCATACATAGAAGGATGACGTCAGTAGGACGAGTATGATTGGAATGTCCTGCAATGCGTGTAAAAGTAGTCAGGGACAATCAAGAAAAAGTTTCAGGAAAAAAAGTGGATGCAAACGCAACTTTTCATGACGAACTGCGTCTAACATCATGTGGCTGGCGAGCGGGTCTTTAGAATCACGACACCCTAGCTTTTCCAAGAATTCTCTTTACGCTAGGTTTGCTCGCATGTATAATGGTCAAAGTGGCATACTTTACCCTGGCCATTTTCTGCTTGTTTACGAGTTTCTGCGACATGCTTCTACTTCAATAGACATGGCTGCAGACATCAATTATAGACAACGCTCAACTCCGGAGAGGGGGTGACACACCGATGAGAGAATCGAGCTACAATTCTTCCACACAAACATTACAGAGTCCTTTCCGAGGAGGAGAAAAAAAGGTTATGAAGAAAAGTTTGTCTCTTCTCATAGCACTCGCTATGGTATTCGGCATGTTTGCCTCTATGGCATCTGCCGCTACGACCGAACCTACTACTGCTGACAAGTATAAGTGGTTCGTCGATCAAGGTATTCTTAAGGGTACGAACGACGGCAATCCGCGTCTGAGCGACAACCTGACTCGTGCAGAGTTCGCTACGATCGCTACGGCTGTCGGCGGCCTGAAGCTGATCAGCTCTACTTCTTCTTTCTCTGACGTAAAAGTTAAAGACTGGTACTTCTCCGCTATTCAATCCGTATCCGACGCTGGTCTGGTTAACGGCATTGGCGGCGGCAAGTTCGGTCCTAAGCTGAACGTTACCGTAGAGCAAGTAATCAAGGTTGCTGCGCAAATGGCTAAGCTGACGCCTGTTGACGGCGCAGTGGTTGCTGGCGCATCCGACTGGGCTGGCCCGTACATCAAGGCTGCTACGGACGCTGGTCTGGCTGTTCCTTCGAACTACAAGTCCAACGCTACGCGTGCACAAACGATCGACCTGTCCTACGCTGTATATCAAGCTGGCCAAGTTCAACTGCTGTCCGACGTGAAGGCTGTTGTCAACCCTGACGACACGATCACGGTAACGGGCAAAGTTGACGGCAAGGTTGACGGCGTGAAGGTTGTTGTCGGCACGGCTGCTGAAGCTGCCGCTACCCTCAACGCTGACAAGACGTTCTCGTTCACTTCCGCTAAGCAATCTGCTGGCGCAGTTACCGTTAAGGTTAACGCTTATGCCGGCACGACGGTTGTGAAGTCCCAAGAAGTGTCGGTATCCATCGACAGCTTCAAGGTTGACTCCGTAACGGTTCTGAACGCACGTCAAGTCGCTGTCAAGTTCAACAAGGCCGTACAAGAAGGCACGTCGGCTGGCGGTCACAACTACGAAACGATTGACGCTACCAAGACGTACTTCCTGCTCGCGGGCAAAGCTGCCGATAAGGTATCGCTGAGCTCCGACAAGACGACGGTTACGCTGACTTATGGCGCTAATAAGATTGCACTGAACACGTATGCTCAGTTCGAAGTCAAGAACGGTCTGAAGGCTGCTTCCGGCAAGGCTCTTACCGGCTACAAGGAAGCTCTTTACCTGACCGATACGACGGCTCCGACGATCTCTTCCGTTGAGTATGTCGGCAAGAATGCGAAGCTGACGTTCAGCGAGCCTGTCCAGTCGCTGGGCACTATCTCCATCAACGGCTCTACGATTGGCACTAGCGGTTCTGTATACTACACGGCTGATTCCGCTGTGGTTGGTGGCGAGACGCAATACAACTCCGTCACGGTATACGGTCTGAGCCTGGGTACGAACAACAGCTTCTACCTGGTAGGCGGTATGGACTTCGCTAACCTCCGTTTCGACTACTCGACGACGCTGAATGTTCCGAGCGACACTGTTGCTCCGACGATCTCTTCCGTTACGGTTGAGGGCTCCACGATCAAGGTGAAGTTCAGCGAAAAGATCAGCACTGCCGGTTCGGTTTATGCTGATGGCAAGACTGCTGTAGCTGGTACCCCTGATGGCGACACGGCTAGCTACGACGTGTACAACTGGCTGAATGGCAACAAGTTCCTTACGCTGAGCGTCAAGATCAGCGGCTACGAGGATCTGCAAAACAACAAGGGTTCCGACTTCACGCAATCGGTAACGATCTCCGTTGACCAAGTGAAGCCGACGTTCTCCAGCATCATGAACGATGGCAACAAGGTTATCCTGAAGTTCAGCAAGGAGATCACTGAGGCACCTGATACCCTGGACGTGAAGTTTACTTCTCCGTCCTCGGTTGTTAAGAGCCTTGTCGCTACGCGCTCTGCATATGGTTACGACGCTGACAACAGCGGCGGCGATCTGTCCTCTGCCGAGAAGTCGTATGTCGTCTATACGCTTACGCAAACCGATGCAGGCACGTATGTGATCACGCTGAAGGATTTCAAGGATGGCGCTAAGCCGACCAAGAATACCATCGATTCGACAACTGCTACGCTGACCTATTCTTCCGGATCCGGTAGCGGTGTGCTGGTTGCTAAGATCATCACGAAGGAAGGCACGTACAACAAGAGCGGCGCACTGGTTGCAGGTTCTAAGGATGATCAACTGGGCAACGGTCAGATCAAGGTTGTATTCTCCAACGGCGGCAACATTGATGCTTCTGCACTGAGTGTTAGCCACTATCTGCTGAACGGCACTCCGTTGCCGGACGGTACGAACCTGTTCTTCCAAGAAGACCAAAAAACGGTTCTGATCACGCTGCCTGCCGGCACGATCACTGCTAGCGGCACTCGTGAGATCAAGGTTGTTGACGTTAAGGACGTAAACGGCAATACGCTGAATACGGGCAATGACGACAACTTCAAGGGCCTCTCGTTCCTGAACGAAAACGTTGCTCCGATTGCACAATCCGTCACTCTGACGAGCGACACGGTACTGCGCGTAGGCTTCAGCGAAACGTTGCTCGATCTGAACACTCTGTCTCCTGCCGTTGCTACGACTGGCGTTGAAGTGTACATCAATGATACGAAGTACACTGGCACTCTGGGCTTCTCGTATGCGAACGATGCACTGGTAATTACTGCAGCGGCTAGCAACGTCTTTAACGGCTCGCAAACGATCAAGGTTAAGTTCAACGGATCGAATGTGAAAGACCTTAAGGGCAACACGGTTGCTAACAGTGAGGTTACCAAGTAAGACCTGCAATGCAAAAGAGCAAGCCTCCGGGCTTGCTCTTTTTTTGCGGGAATTTTACATAATGAACAACTTTTTGAGGTTTGAAGTCGTATATAAAGTAACGTCAATATTAGAACATCTTCACATTCTATTCACGTTGTAACTTTATACTGATCTTAGAGTGCATATCAGGGAGGTTCAAGTTTATGGCAAGAAATGAAAGTAAAAAAAGAATCGCCATTACGATTGCTGCGGCAATAATTGCAGCAACGCCTGTCCTATCAACGGTTCCAGCTCGTGCAGCAGCCGCCACAGCGGCTGTCAAAGTCACTAGCGTATCCTCTGTAGTTAAGCCCATCTACTTGTCATCGAAGAGTTATATGAATCTGGTTGATATCGGTCTCCGTCCGACAGATGGCGGCCAGGTAGCTTCATTTACGGTAAGCATCTATAACGGAGATTCGAAGGAACTGGATTTGGGCAACTATTGGTATCGTCTCTATGGCGCTACAGGTAACGCAATTGCTTTAAAGGTGTCTAGCGCCGATGCCAAGGTGAGTAAGATTGCGCCCAATTCAAAGAAGTTTATCACGCTCTATGCAACAGTCGGGCAATCCGTGAAGCTGTCTGATCTGAAGTTCCGGCTCGTCAAGTTTGACTTCAGCAAATCTGGTTACGAGGTACCGGTTGGGACCTTTACTTTGCCTAAAAGCTACACTAATGAAGTTGTCCCCGGATCGTACAAGGTTTTGTATTTTAATAATACGCTCTTGAATTCAAAAATATATACCGCATCCATCGGCGCATCGGGCGATGACAATCTGGCTAACATTACATTTGTCTATAATAATGTTGGTAAAGCAGCTGTGACGTTAAGCAAATATAAGTATTACATTCAAACGGCTGAAGGCATTATATATGATTGTACGCCCTCAGTAACGGAGGATCTCGTCATCGCTCCGCTCAATCGCAAAGAGCTGACTTTGACAGCGGCGATCCCTTCCTCCTTGAAAACAAAGGGATGGAAGCTGCTCGTCACGAGAGATAGTGGAGGAGAAACGGCGCTTGAGCTTCCGGTAGGCGCCTACCAAATCAAATTCGGCAGTGCGACGACGACAACGACAAGTAACGAGTTCCAATACACCAATACAGAAGGAACCTATCAAATAAGCCAGCTGCGGACGCTGCGCCAGCCGTGGGACAGCCAGGATATATTGACTACGAAAATCCGGATTCAGAATAAAGGAACCGATGCGGCAACGATGCCTGCGATTTCCGGCTATTACTATTTAGATAACAAAGTAAAACTAGACTTTAAAACGATAGAGACGAACAATCAACTGGGATTAAGCGCGGGCGGCTACGTAGATGTAGACGTATATGCCAAGCTGCCTAGCGACTATAAATACAGCTCGGTTAAACTTGTATTGAACAATAAGGTCGACGACAAGACTACGACGAAGCTGGGCGAGTTGTCAGCGGCTCAGACAATTGTAATCCTACCTAGCTATAATGCAGATCAAAGCTATAAGATTACGCGCAGCGCCAATCAAGCCACTGCAGTTATCAATTCGGTTAATGTATACAAGGGTACAACGACTAAGCTGTTCACGACACAAGTCGCGCTGACCAACGATGAGTCGAGAACCGTCGATCCGATTAAGCTTACCGGTTTCTTCAAGAGTGATGACGGTGATATTTATCCGGCGACGAAGACACTGGCTGACGGTAAGATGAACCCGAAGAATAAGGCGCTGATGACCTTTAGCGCTACCGTCCCGCTGAATTACGATACAAGCAAGCTTAAGCTGATCATCGGTGAAGCCGTGACAGATACGAAGTACACGGAAGGAACAGCTGTGGCCGATGCCTATGTCAATGCAGCGCAGTTCACACTTCCCGCTGATCGTGGCGTCAATGCTTTGTACAAGGATGTACAGCTGGAGCCATATACCTTTACGATTAACAAAATTACGCCTCAGGTATTCGCTCAAGCCGAGGGACAAGAGATTCAGTTGGCGTTGACCTACGACTTGATTAAGGATGCCAGCTATAATGTCTTCTCGACGGACCGCAAGCTGCAGCTGACGGTAGAAGGCAAGGATCCTGATACCGGGACGGTATACACCTACTTTGCCAAGGAATTCACTCTTGAAGGAGAGAATGACGCGCTGAAGGTAGGAGAGGATCAGAAGATCACACTAAAGGCCAATTCCGAATACAACGGCATTAACAAAGCTTATATGTATACAGTGCGTTTGTATGAGACTGTACAAGGCGCCAAGAAACTTATTGCGGAGCGGCCGCTTGAATATTGGTACAGCGACTTGAAATGGAACGAATAGAGCGCTAATAGAACGCAACCAGAACTGCCGAAATCTCATATTTCGGCAGTTTTCTCTTTATTTACATGAAAAGTAGGCAGTGATATGCTGATGGCGTAGAAATGGTAAAGGCTGGTGGAAAGGGAAATGAAACGAAAAAGCAAAGCGAATCTTAAAATAAAAAAAGCTCATGTCCCAATAGCGATACGATTCGAGTTGATATGCATCGGGCTGGTACTGGTCATTGCTGCTTGCAACAACGGCTCTTTTGAAGGCTACGGCTTGCATGATCCGAGATCCTATAGATTCGAGAGTCCGATTTTGTACACTGGTGTGATAGCGGCGATTATACTCGGTGGGGCAGCGGTACATGTCTTAAACATTAAGTCGAGGCTCGAGATCAATCTTGTTGCAGGTACAAGCGCCTTGCTCCTTCCGTTGGCGTACCTCATCTCGCTCAATAATGCTGCTTCTCCTTATATGGCGGGATATGGCGTATTGGTGAGCGTGATGATGCTTGCCTTTTATTCAGCAGGCAGCCGGATCCAGCTCTTGCCCGACGTGCTTCGCCTCATTCCCGTCATCTATCTGGTCATCGGTTATCTGGTTGTCGTCTATGGCTACTTTAATTTATTAGGCAATGTATACTTGTTAGATTCCCTTTCTATGGTCGACGGGATTCGAATTGCTTCTATCTTTCAATACCCCAATGCATATGCGCTCTTTTTATTGACGCTATGGATCGCTATATTGCTCGAGTTGGATCGGGCGGTCGGACGGTTTTGGGTGCTGCTTCACGGCTGCATGCTCATTTTTGTCACGCTATCATTCTTGCTGACTTTGTCGCGCGGCGCAATTGTGATTTTACCTGTCATTGCGATTCTTGTGATGGCTCTGTTGAACCTGCGGCAGCAGCTCATGGCGATCTTATATACAGTGGTTGGCGTACTCCTATCCTTGACCATCTATAATCCGGTATCCGAGCGCGGGACAGCCGTTTATGAAGGTTATCAACGTGATATTGCGAATGGCGTCAACGTGCATACGGTGTCGGTGTTTGCCCAATCGAGTATAAAATATTGGGGGATGCTGATTGGTTTATCGTTAGCCGCAGCGGGCGTTATTTATTTGGTGCGTCTTAATATGGAACCGATAATCGCATCCTTTGCAGGTAAGCGTCGTTCGAATTGGGCAAACAGCGCCATTCCGGGCGCGTCCATTATCTTTTTTGCCCTAGGGGCTTTGATTGCTACCCATTCGTCTTGGCTGCCAACTGCGCTCGAAACTCGTATTGCCAATATTAATTTCCAGACGCACAGTGTATATGAACGGCTCACGATGTACAAGGATGCGCTTCATATTTGGAAGCTGCATCCGATATTCGGAGGGGGCGCAGGTGCCTGGGAAGCGTATTTTGAGCGCTATCAATCTTACCCATATATAAGCATGCAGCCGCACAGCTACTTCGTTCAACTGCTAGTGGAGACAGGAATCATTGGTCTGATCGCGATTGTTGCCTTCATTATTGCGATTATAGCAACCTATTATCGATCATACCGAAAATCACAGGAGGAACAGCGCTCGCTGCTGCGCTTCTACTTTATCGTACCTGTAGCTGTCCTACTCCATTCGACGATTGATTTCGGCATGAGCTATTTACTGTTTGGGTTCGTTGTTTTCTTTTGCCTGGGCGTATTGAGCCGGCCCGGGGATTCCTGGGTTGCGGCACGGTTATCGGACGGCGCATTGCGCATCGGGCGAATCATGCTTGCCGGCGGATTCAGTATTTTTGCCATAGCGCTTATGGTGGTGTCGATAAAGTGGTTATATGCTTCTGAGAAGTTCCACGCTTATACGCAAGCCGTAGCCGAAGAAAAATCGTATCCTGAAATGATGAGCCTCTTGGAGGGCAGCCTTAAGCATCATGCGGGACACCCGATCATGCTTAATCAAGCGGCAGCGTTGAACTATCAAATGTATAATCAGACACAGGAGTCCGCCTATCTCGATAAAGCTGAAGCTTGTGTGGATAGGATGCTTAATAGGGAGCCACACTCTCCGCCGGGCATGTACTTCAAGTATTTGCTCGCCAGAGCCAAAGGAGACGATGTGTCTGCGCTTGCAATCATACTGGACTGTATCACTTCCAATCCTTTTGAAGAGGATTACTATGAGCAAGCGATTGCGCTTCTGGTGCAGCAAAAGAAAAATGAACGACAGAACGGGAAACAAAATGAGCGTTCCAATCGTCAGATTATTGAACTGTATAATCGTATGATCGATCGCGTCGAGCGCATAGAGAAACTGCCGGATACAGTTATGCCGGCACGCATGATAGCCGCTCCTGTCACAGTACGCGCTGCTGCGGGGCAGGCGTATTACGAGCAAGCCGATTATGCCGAGGCAGAGAAGGTGCTGCAGCCGATCGTTGGAGGCGAGGCGGAGAATCTGGCAGATGAAAATATTCGCTATGCCGTCCGATATTATATTGCCGCCCTGCGTAAGCAGGGAAAGGACGACACAGCGCTATACGAAAATTTGATTCGAGCACATGCAGCAGAAAATCAAGAGATTGAAAAGTTAATGTAAGCCAAATGGAGGATTTCGATACAGTTATATTGTGGACAATGACTCATTGTGTCGGAAATTATGATAAAATAGGTATAACTATAGATATTCAATATGAACGTTGGTGATAGGTGTGCAATGGCAAAGCGGGCTCGAAGCCAAGGGGATCGCTCAGATGCATCTGAAAGCGATCGAGTCGACGGCCCAACAACGCATAAAGATGAAGAAGATCAAGCTGTATTTTCAAACGCTGTTCTATGCGTGCGAATATATCGGCTATATTCTGACCTTCTATCTGCTGATGGGCGTTCGTGTGCTTCCGGATTACCCCGCCGTGCAAACCTATAATCCTATACGCTGGACTACGGATCTTCCGGTATTTAACCATTACATGCTGCTGCTATTTCTCATTTTGTTGATCCGCGGGTTTATTCATGCTCAGAGCTATCTGTCGTCAGACAAGCGGGATCGCAGCCTGATGGAGGATTTATACATTGCCTTCAAGGCTACCGGGTACGCCTTTCTCATGTCGATCGGCGTCACTTTTTTGCTGAAAACGACCTTTATCTACTCCCGGGTTGCGCTAGTGGCATTTGTCGTACTGATGCTGGTCGAAGCTGTCTTCTGGAGAGGCTCCTACAAGCTGATCAATGCCATGCTCAACCGGCGTGGACACATCAAGGAGCGGATTCTGATCGTCGGTGCAGGCAAGGTCGGCAGCGATCTGCAATGGCAGTTGAGTCGAGAATTGGGCCACAAGGCTGAGATCGTCGGCTTCCTGGACGACTACAAGATCGGCGATGAAATTCTGGACAAGATCTCGGGGTTGGAAAAGGTGCTTCAGAACAGGCATGTCGATGTCGTCTACATTACGATTCCCTCCGAACGTTCGATTATCGAGTCTATCCTGCATACGATCTACAAGTATAATGTCGACATTCGCATTATTCCCGAGATGTTCGACCGCATGTCGACGGTATTTACCTTCCGGACGGATGCAGGCAAGCCTTATATGCAGATTGTGAAGACGCCGCTGCGCGGTATCAATGTACTGTTGAAGCGGTTTTTCGACCTGAGTATCAGCTTTTGTCTGCTGCTGTTGCTGTCGCCTTTGTTTCTTGCGCTAGGGTTATGGATTAAGCTCGATTCCAAGGGGGCAGTCTTCTTCAAGCAGACGAGGGTCGGCAAGAACGGTGTTCCATTCCAAATGATCAAGTTTCGTTCGATGCGGGCGGATGCCGAGGCGATGAAGGAAGCATTAGCGAAGATCAACGAAGCGGAGGGACCGGCCTTCAAGCTGCGTCAGGACCCTCGCGTGACGAGGTCCGGGCGATTCCTGCGCAAGTATTCGCTGGATGAGCTGCCGCAGCTATGGAACGTGTTCGCGGGCCGGATGAGCCTGATCGGACCCAGGCCGCCGCTCCCCGATGAAGTCGCCCAGTATACGAATTACCACTGGAGGCGAATGGATGTGCTCCCGGGCATGACAGGCTTGTGGCAGGTCAGCGGCCGGAGCGATCTGAATTTCGATGACTGGATCGATCTTGATATTCATTATATTGAGCGGTGGAGTCTGTCGCTGGAGATGAAGATCTTGTTAAAAACGATTCCCGTTGTCGTAAAAGGCACGGGAGCGTATTGAATAGGAGTGGCAGTCTTGAAGGGCAGAGACAAGCAGGGATTTAGAGAGTGGTTCGCTTGGACATGGCTAGTATTTATTCTTTTTATCGCAGTATTTAAAAACGGTATTTTTATCGGTATTGGCCTCCATAATCCGAACCAATATCAATTCGAGAGCTCTGTGCTGCTCACCCTGATTACAACCGCGTTCGTCGCAGTATGGATTTTGGCACAGATCGGGAATCAGGAGTTCAAGTGGACCCGCAGCAACTTGAAGATCGGGGCTGCAGCATTACTGATCCCGCTTGTCTATCTGATCAGCTCTGCTCAAGCCTTCTCGCCATACATGGCCAAGTATGGCATTCTGGTTCATCTTGCCATGTTTTTGTTCTTTGCCGCTGGCACGTTCTGGTCGAGGTCGAGCTCGCTAACTAGACAACTGCCATTTGTCTTTTTAATCTTCGGCTACATAATTGTCTTCTTCGGCTTCCTGACCATGTTCGGTAACGCCTATCTGCTCGATTCTCTGACTTCTCAGGATGGCATTCGGATAACGTCCGTATTCCAGTATGCGAATGCATACGCCGTGCTGTTGCTGATTATGTGGATCGTCATGCTGATCGAGATCAATCGGACGTCCCGTAGAGGCATTCAACTGCTGCATGGCATCATGCTCGTTCCTGTCTGCGTATCCTTCTTATTGACACTGTCGCGGGGCGCGCTCATTGTTCTGCCCTTTATTGCCATCATTACCCTTGCGATGCTCCGTCTGAAGCTTCAGATCAAGCTTATTGTCTATTCCATGCTTGGCATGGGGATATCGTTGCTCATCTATTCCAAGCTTACGGATCGGGGCATCGAAGTTATCGGCGGTATACAGGCGGCGGGGGACGCTGGGCAAAAGTTCAATACCGTGTCTATTTTCTCTGGAGCATCAATCGGTTATTGGGGTATTCTAGTCGCTGCGTCTCTCGTAATGGGCCTGTTCACTTATGCAATAGAGAGATTCATTGAACCAAAGCTTAATTCGAGAATAGAGAGGCTGTCGACCTCATATGCCAACCTGTGGCTGCCGATCGGACTTGTCGTACTGTTCGTCGCTGGCGCGATCGCTCTCATCTCGGATACTGTAACCCAGTTGCTGCCTCCGGTCCTTCGCAAGCGGATTGAGGGTGTCAACTTTGAGACGCACAGTGTATACGAACGTCTCACGATGTACAAGGATGCAATCCGGCTGTGGAAGGAATATCCTATCTTCGGCGGAGGCGGTGGCGCATGGGAAGCCTCTTATGAGAAGTACCAGTCTTATCCTTACTTGAGCGCCCAGACGCATAGCTTCGTTACACAGCTTCTGGTAGAGGTTGGTATCGTCGGTGCGGTCGCTGTCATCGGATTGATCGTCTATGTTCTCGTGAACTTCATCATTACGTATCGACGAATGGACGATAGCGAACGCAACAATGCCATTTTTTACTTTATCGTTCCTGTCGCCATTCTCTTGCATGCGACGATCGACTTTGAGATGAGTTACTTATTGTACGACATTCTCGTATTCCTTTGTCTCGGGGTACTGGCGAGCACACGTTCATCTTTGGTCGTACTTACCGACAGGCGGAGAGTATTGTCAAGGCGAATTGCAATAAGCGCGATGAGTGCTATTGGACTTGCGTTGCTCCTCATCGGCAGTCTGAGGTTTTATAGTGTCAGGCAGATTGACGAGGCGAATCAGGCTTATGCCACGCAACGGCCATTCGCTCAGATCGTTGATCCGCTCAAATCCGGTTTGAGTCTATCAGCAGGGCATCCTGTGCTTCTGCTGCAATTGGCGTCATGGAATTACCAGGCCTATGACCAGTCCAAGGACGAGAACTACCTGCAGCAGTCAGAAAAGTATTTAAGGAAGCTGGTGGATAAAGAACCATATTATCGACCGGCCATAAATCTGGAGTTCACCATTCAAAGGGTTCGTGGCAACCAAGATGCCGCTATTGAAGTTATGAAGAGAGCCGTTGAACAATACCCTTTTGAGCAATCGTTCTATGAGCAGCTTGAAGTGAATCTGTTAAACCGATGGAATCAAGAGCGTCAGGCTAACGATGCTGAAAGGGCAAAAGCGGATGCGCAGCTGATCAGAACCTATTATGATCAAGCTGTTCAGCAAGTGAAGACGACGGAAGAACTGCCGGAGACAATAGAATTGGCACGGACATTCGTCATCTCGAATCGTCTGCGGGCGGCGGCTGGCGAGGTGAGCTTCGCCGAGGGGAATTATTCCGAGACGCTCGATATGCTGAAGCCGGGTCTGCAAGAAGATCTCTCCAAGGAAGAAGATCGCACGGTAGCTCGTATCTACCTGGCGGCACTGAGGAAGCAGGGGCAAGACGATCCCGCTGTGTATGATCGGTTAGTCGCAGTTGATGCAGACGAGGCAGAACGGCTAGAATCGCTCAAGTAGAATGCAGGGAAGGAGGTACATCTATGAAGATATCGGTCATCCTGCCGACACTGAATGCGGAGAAGTATCTGCCGGAGTTAATCGGAAGCTTGCAGGGGCAAACGCTGAGCCCTCATGAGATTATCGTCGTCGACTCGCAATCCGACGATGGTACCGCACTGTTGGCCAAGAGATTGGGAGCCAAGCTTATCATGATCGAACGTGCGGACTTTGATCATGGAGGTACACGCAATCTCGCTGCCAAGAAGGCCTCCGGTGATGTAATCGTGTTTATGACCCAGGACGCTCTGCCGCAGCATGAACGCTTCCTGGAGGAGATCGTAGCGCCGTTTCAGGATACGAGAGTGGCCGCCGTATGCGGCAGACAAGTCGCCAGGACGGATTCGAACGTCCTTGAACAGATGACGCGCGATATTAATTACCCTGAATTATATATCCATAAGACATTGGCAGACCTCGATCGCTTTGGAATCAAGCTGTTTTTCTTTACGAATGTTTGTTCCGCGCTTCGCCGGGAGACTTTCTTGCAGATCGGAGGCTTCCCGTCGCCGATCATTCTGAACGAAGACATGATGATTGCGGCGAAGTGCATTACTAATGGCTTCGCGGTCGTCTATAATCCGCGGGCCAGTGTCATCCACTCACACGACTACAGCTTAAAGAAACAATTTAGACGCAACTTCGATATCGGCGTATCCATGCGGATGAACGAATGGGTATTCCGTTATGCCCGCGCCGAGAAGGAAGGCGGGCGGCTCATTAAGGAGCAATTAGGGAGGCTGTACAAGCAAGGGAAGTGGACCTGGATACCACGATGGTTTGCCGAGGCGGGTGCCAAGTACCTTGGATATCGTCTAGGTGTATCTTACAAGCGAATCCCGATGAGCCTACGCAAAAAGTTCAGCATGCACCCCGACTTTTGGCTTCACTACGACCAGTCGCAAATCGTACGGGAGCCCGTCATCTTCAAACCAGAAGCACAATCGGTCAGCCATCGGTAGCAAGAAGGAGGATGTTGAACTATGAATCGTTATACAAAAACTTTTGGAATTCTCGTCGCGGCAGCGGTCGTGGCGGGCGGAGTCAACTGGTACCAGTCTGCGTACGCCGACGGACAGCAAACGACGCCAGGCTATGCAGGCGATCCGATTGTCACCAAGAGCTATGTCGATCAGAAGGTCGCGGAGCTCATCCAAGCCGAGCTTGCCAAGGCTGGAGCGGGCAATGCAGGAGGGGCCGCTGCAGGAATGGCGAAGCTCGAGGTCGTCACCGTGCCGTTCGGCAAGAAGATTGTGGTCGAGGACGGCGGCGAGCTCATCGTGCGTACGGGCAAAGCTATCGCCTATAGTACCGATGCCAACGGCCTTTCGGACATGACGGCGGGATTGGATATCGCGCCAGGCAAGCCGGTAGCTACGAACCACCTCATTCTATTCCCTCGCGGCGGGCGCGGCGTAGAGGCAGATCCGAAGCAGAAGAATGGGTTGACGGTGTTGGTGCGTGGGGGATACGCTCTGAAATAGGGTATTAATTCTAATTGAGGTTTTATTGTCCAAAGTCTTCTATATGTTTCTATGTTATAATATTGAAATAAGTATTTGCAGCGAAGTTATGGGTTGCATTCATGGTGGTGTCCGTTATGAAGCAGTTTTTTTTCACAATAGTATATAGAACGGCAATTGCATTCAAGAGAATTATCTTCCCCTTTATTCCGCAGGGGGCCAGAAAGCGTTTGAAGAAGAAAGTGTTGAACAATGCATTTTCGCTAAAAGAAATTAATATATCTTCTGCTTTACTAGGTGAGGAATTTCAAGTAAACGGTATTAATCTGGTTGGATATGCTAGGGCTGAGATGGGGATTGGTGAGTCATGCCGATTAGCAGCCAGAGCGATCTCTACTACTGAACTGCCTTTTGGTATTATAAATTTTGGCGGTGCCAGCACTGCCAGAGTGTCCGATAATAGCTGGGCACACAAGGAATTAGAATCACCACGGTATAATGTTAACATCCTCCATGTGAATGCAGAGCAAATGGTAGAGGTGTATACAAAATACGGATCTTCTCTTTTTAAAGATCGTTATAATATCGGTTACTGGCACTGGGAACTGCCTATATTCCCTGACGAATGGTTGGACGGATTTAAGTTCGCACATGAAATCTGGGCACCGACCAAGTTTGTCGCCGATGCAATTGCAGCTAAGACTGAACTGCCGGTCATTATCATTCCCCATGGTATTGAAGTAAAGATAGCCGAACAACGCGATCGTTCGTACTTTCAACTTCCCCAGGACGCTTTTCTCTTTCTGGCCATGTATGATATGAATAGTTTTCAAGAACGCAAAAATCCAATGGCCGCTATAAAGGCATTTCAACATGCATTTGCACCTGATGATCGCGAAGTCGGACTTGTTATTAAAATAAATAATGCATCCTCGAATAAAGAGGATCTACAAAGGTTAAAAACGGAGCTTGGTCATTATAAGAACATATATTTTATTACGGAGATCCTTAGCAGAATTGATACGAACGCGCTAATCGCGACTGCCGACTCGTTTATTTCATTGCATCGTAGCGAAGGATTTGGTCTGGGTTTGGCCGAAGCCATGTATCTAGGCAAGCCGGTCATCGGAACTAATTGGTCGGCGAATATCGATTTTATGAATGCCGAGAACTCGTGTTTGGTTGACTATAAGTTAGTAGAGCTTGAGCGTGATTACGGACCATATCAGCGAGGACAGGTTTGGGCCGATCCGAGCATTGAGCACGCAGGAGCATATATGAAGAAGTTATACGAGGATATTGACTATCGGGAAGTAATTGCACGCAATGGGCAACAGGAGATTCATGCTAACTTTTCTCCAAAAGCTGTTGGGAGTCAAATCATCAACAGACTTCGAGAAATTACCAAAATTGTCGGAGGTCGTCCATGACGATTACTAGCGTAATAATGGCGGGGGGGAAAGGCGAGCGATTCTGGCCGAAAAGCCGTACCCATCTGCCAAAACAATTCCTCAATATATCCGGAAATAAATCTATGATTCAACAAGCGGTAGCCCGATTAGAAAGGCTCATGGATATCAGCCGAATCTTTATTGTGACAAATGAATCTTATGCCGAACTCATAAGCATGCAGATTCCCCATTTGCCTGCAAGCAATATAATTATTGAGCCGATCGGTCGTAACACAGGTCCTTGTATCGCTCTGGCTTCGATGATCGTCGAGCAGCAATATCCTGACAGTACAATGATTGTATTGCCTTCGGACCATATTATTAAGGACGAGGGAGAATTCATTACTATACTTGAAGCAGCTACTCGGGTCGCTGCCCAGCAGGAAAATATCGTCACCCTAGGAATTACTCCAACCAGTCCTGAAACAGGATATGGTTATATTAAACGAACTGAGGATATGTGGGAGAGCCTTAGTACACCTGTATATAAAGTCAATCAGTTTGTTGAAAAACCAGATCTAGAAACAGCAAAGGAATATGTAGAGGCAGGGGATTTTTACTGGAATAGCGGCATCTTCATCTGGAAGACGACAACCGTTCGCCGCAAAATTCAACAGTATATGCCTGAGATTGAAGCGGTCCTAAAAGAGATTGAGCCGTCCTTGGGCACACCATGGGAGAGCGAAGAAATTCGCCAAAAGTTTGTACTCATGCCGGACCAGTCAGTGGATTATGGAATAATGGAAAAGGCGGATAATATATATGTTGTGCCATGCCAGTTGGGATGGGATGACGTGGGAAGCTGGACGGCGCTAGACCGGATTGATAATAGAGATGATGATGGAAACGTAATTCGAGGAAATATACTGAATATCGACACGAAAAATTGTATTATTGAAAGTAACGACGGAAAACTGATTGCGACGCTGGGGATCGAAGATCTCATCGTGGTAGATACGGAAGATGTCACGCTTATATGTACGAAAGATAAAGCGCAAGAAGTGAAAAAGCTGCTTAAAGAGCTTCGAACGCAAAAGCGGGAACAATATTTATAAGAAGATTGATAAACTATAATCAGAGGAGAAATTTTCGATGAACAAAAAGGCATTAATCACAGGGATTACGGGACAAGACGGCTCATATCTGGCGGAGTTGCTTCTTGAAAAAGGCTATAAGGTATATGGACTGCGTCGCAGAACGAGCATTCCAATACTTGAGAACATCGAGCATATTCAGGATGAGATTGAATTTATCGAAGGTGATCTGCTGGATCAAGGCTCTTTGATCAATGCAGTTAACCTATCTCAGCCGGATGAAGTCTATAATCTTGCGGCCCAATCGTTCGTGGGAACGTCGTGGGATCAGCCAGTTTTGACCGGATTGCAAACCGGGATCGGCGTCACGAACATTTTAGAAGCTGTTCGGATGGTCAAGCCCGATGCACGTTTTTATCAAGCATCGAGTAGTGAAATGTTCGGTAAAGTAGTAGAAACGCCTCAGCGAGAGACAACCCCATTCTATCCGCGTAGTCCTTATGGCGTTGCCAAGGTATATGGTCATTGGATTACAGTTAATTATCGCGAGAGCTATGATATGTACGCATGTTCGGGAATTCTTTTTAATCACGAATCTCCTCGTCGTGGTGTTGAGTTTGTTACCCGCAAGGTAACGAATGCTGCAGCGCGCATTAAGCTGGGACTTCAGAAAGAGCTCCGTATGGGCAATCTTGACGCACAACGTGATTGGGGCTTTGCAGGCGATTATGTTAAAGCCATGTGGTTGATGCTTCAGCAGGACAAGGCCGATGACTATGTCATCTCGACTGGTGAACTGCACAGTGTACAGGAGCTTGTCGAGATTGCTTTCGGACATCTGGGATTGAATTGGCGTGATTATGTCGTTGTGGATCCGAAGTTTGTACGACCGGCAGAAGTCGACTTGTTGCTTGGCGACTGCACTAAAGCGAAAAAAAAGCTTGGTTGGGAACTTGAAGTTGGATTTGAGCAGTTGGTTACAATGATGGTGGAAAACGACATGGAGAAAAACTCAAGGTTTAGCAAGATTTTAATTTAAAGCGGTGATAAAATGAAGGCGCTAATAACCGGGGGCACGGGTTTTGTAGGAAGATACCTTATAGAGCATCTAACTCAGCTTGGTTATGAGATTGCAGTAGTTAATAGAGCTTCTAGTTCGGCATTACCTGGTTTTAAGAATGTCCAGCAGCATCTCATTGAGCTAGCGGATGAGAGTTTAATGCAAAAGTTTATAAACAAATATCAACCGGAACATATCTACCACCTTGCTGGTTTTAGTTCTGTCAGAGACTCATGGGACTCTAAAAAGGAAGCCTTTCAATCTAATGTAATGGATACTTTAAGTTTTTTTGAAGTTATTCGTAAAAGTAGTGTTGCTCAAAAAGTCCGGGTATTAACAGTGGGGTCTTCGGAAGAATACGGTAGAGTTACGGACTTAATGAAGCCGATTGTGGAAAATACAAAGCGGAATCCCATAAGTCCATACGGCATTTCAAAAGCAACAACACAAATGCTGGCGAAACAATACTATGAATCCTATGGGATCAATGTGATTCATGCACGTCCGTTTAATCACATTGGTCCCAGACAGCGTCTTGGATTCGTTGCTACAGATTTCGCAAAACAAATTGCAGAAATTGAAGTGAACTTGAGGCCACCAGCACTCAGGGTAGGGAATTTAATGGCTGAAAGAGATTTTTCTGATGTCAGGGATATTGTGACGGCTTATGAAATGTTGCTAAGATTGGGCGAGTCTGGTCAGACATACAATGTGTGCTCCGGTGTTCCAACTGCTATAAAATCGATTCTGGAGTATTATACTTTTTATAGTATTCGAAAGGATATTACAATAGAAGTTGATCAAGCCCTATTTCGTCCAATAGATGTTCCTAGTTACGTTGGGGATCCGCAGAAACTTAGGAATCAAACGGGCTGGGAGAATCGCATAGCACTTCAGGATTCATTAAAAGATGTGCTGAATTACTGGAGAGGTGAAATAAGAGCAACAGAGGGGTACTTTAGTAATGTTTGAAAAAATTAAAGAGGTTTATGCATATAGACAAATGCTTGAAAGTCTGGTTCTGACGGATTTAAGAACTAGGTATAAGGGGTCCATTCTAGGCTTTTTTTGGACCCTCCTAAATCCCCTGTTACTGTTATGCGTGTACTCGATCGTCTTTAAATTCGTAGTCCGTATTCAAATGGACAATTATTCATCTTTTCTTTTTATCGGCTTAATTACATGGAATGTTTTTAGTCAATCTATCCTTTCTGGTGCTGGAGTGATAATAAGAAACGCAGGACTAATTAAGAAAATTTATTTTCCAAAGGAACTTCTCCCTCTTTCTGTTGTAATTGGAGGAGTTCTTAATTATTTCTTCAGTTTTTTAGTGTTGCTATTTATTTTGATTATTAATAAAATTGCGATCGGTTGGCCGATTCTTCTTTTTCCCTTAATATTGTTTATTTTATCGATCTTTACCTTAGCTTTAACTATGTTAATCTCTGCATTGAACGTGTATTTTCGCGATTTAGAACATATTGTAGGGATTTTGATTATGGGGTGGTTTTACTTAACTCCCATAGTGTTTCCTTCTAATATGATACCCAATGAGCTTCATTTAATATTTGACTTGAATCCTATAAGAATATTTGTTGAAGGTTTTCAAGATATATATTATTACAATAAATTTCCTAATTGGTCCGAGCTTTTGGTGGGTACAATTGTATCTTTTGTTTTGCTTGTTATTTCTATGAAAATATTTAAAAAATTAAGCAGAAACTTTGCAGAAGTTATATAAGGATGGTAACCGCTTATGGAAGTAATCAGGGTAGAAAATGTGACAAAATCCTTTAAGATATATAAGGAACGTGCCGTTACGCTCAAAGAAAGAATTTTAGGTCGGAAAAATAAGGTAGAAATTTTTGAAGCATTGAAGAGTGTTTCCCTATACGTTCAAAAAGGTGAAACGGTGGGGCTACTTGGAAGAAATGGGTCTGGAAAAAGTACACTTCTTAAGATGCTAACCGGAATTTTATATCCCGATGAGGGACTTATTCACGTCGAGGGGAAAATTTCAAGCCTGTTAGAGTTAGGTGCTGGTTTTCATCCTGATTTTACAGGAAGAGAAAATATATTTATGAATGCATCCATTCTAGGGCTAAATAAGAAAGAAATACGCGCAAAACTGGATGATATCATCGCATTCTCCGAATTAAAAGAATATATTGAGAATCCTGTTCGAAATTACTCGTCAGGGATGTACATGCGCCTCGCATTTTCTGTCGCAATAATGGTAGAACCAGATGTCCTTTTGATTGATGAAGTGCTTGCTGTTGGAGATTCTGCATTCCAACAGAAATGTATGGATCAATTAATGAAACTTAAGGCAAAAGGCACAACTATTGTATTTGTTTCGCATGACCTCACTGCAATGGAAAAGTTGTGCGATCGAGTGGTATGGATTAACAATAGTGTTATTGAAGATGAAGGATATCCCAAAAAAATTATAGATAAGTACTTGACATTTCTGGCAAACGAAGAAAACACCCGTTTGTTGTCTACAGGAACTGAGTCTGGCAATCAAGATGAATCTCAATCTACAAACGTTATTGAACCTATTGAGAAGAATGAAAGTGATCGATGGGGAAATAGAGATATTGAGCTTACAGAAGTCATATTTAAAGACTCGGAAAATAACAAACGGCTGGGCTTCATGTCTGGGGATACTGCGACTATTAATATTAAATTTAAAACTAATAAGGAAACCAAAGAGCCTGTGTTTGGAGTGGGGATATCGAATCTTGAAGGTGTGAATTGTTATGGCACTAATACTTGGATTGATCACTATAAAATAGATGTTTTGCATATGTCTGAGATTGGCGAAATAAGCTTCAAAATTCCCTCTTTAGATCTGGTCGCTGGGACATACCTGATTTCTGTTGCGGTTCATGATGTTTACGGCAATCCATATGACTACCATGATAAACGGTATACTATTAAAGTATCCAGTATTACGAGCGATATTGGGGTTGCAAAAATTAAACACCAATGGATCTTAGAAAGGAAGAAATGAAGTGGAGGAAAAATTTTATCATCGAATCACTAAAAAGCTCGAAGAACTCGACAGTCATGTAAACAGTAACTCCCCACTATCTAAATTCGATTTAAAGGATCTGGAATATAATGTTAAACAAAACAATCTCTTGTGGGATATTCCTACGAACGAAAATATTAGTTCTCATAGAGCTAAAATAGGACATCTTATAGTATTCGGTAAGAAAGTTGTTCGAAAAGTACTATTTTGGCTTGTTACTAAGCCGTTAATTCAACAACGAGAATTTAATGGTTCAGTTACACGTTCGCTTAATGCAACCTTGAATTTAGTAGCTCTTATTAACAACAAAGAGGCAGAAATTAGTACGATTCAAAATCATATAGAGGAGTTGAAAACGCAAAATAAAGAACTACTAAATGAGGTAAATAAACTTCAAAACATGATACAAGATTATAAGGAGAAGGATAAAGAAAAGGAAAGTTTTCCGATCAATTACAAAAAGTTTGAGGATCGCTTCAGAGGTCCTGAGGAAAGTTTGGTTGCAGGGCAACTAGAGGCATACCTTCCTTTTCTTGCCAACAAAAATACCATTGTCGATCTCGGATGTGGGAGAGGAGAACTTGTAGAGGCTTTAAACAATATTGGGAAATATACAATTGGGATTGACTTGAATAAAGACTTGGTAATACACGGAAGGGAAAAAGGTTTAGAAATAATCAATGACGATATGATCAGCTGGCTTCGAGAAGATAAAAATGAAAAGCATGATGCAATCACTTGCCTTCATGTCATTGAACATTTATATCCCCACCAAATTGTGGAACTTGTAAATGGAGCATATGATAATTTGAATGAAAACGGGATTCTAATAATAGAAACGCCTAACCCCGAAACATTATATAATTTGGCCTTTGGTTTTACGATTGACTTAACACATAAAAAATTGATACATGCCTATACAATGCGATTTATTTTAGAAGAAGCGGGTTTTCGGGATATTGTAGTTAAGCATTTAGCTCCGACTGATAAATCTGTTGCGCTCGAGAAAACCGAAATAAGTCGCATAAATGATGAAAATGTTGATAAAATCAATACGCTTCTTTATGGTTATATGAATTACGCCATCATAGGAAGGAAATGAAAATGAAGAAAAAAAGAATTGCCGTTTGCTCTGCTCAAATTCCTTTTAACTATGGGGGGGCAGAAATACTTGTAGAAGAACTAAACTTTCAGTTAAATGCACATGGTTTTAATAGTGAGATAGTTAATATTCCGTTTAAATGGTATCCCAAAAAGCGATTGATTGAAGAAGCATTTATATGGAATATGGTTGACCTCACTGAAAGCAACGGAGAGAAGATTGATCTTGTTATTTGTACAAAGTTCCCTACATATACAGTCAAGCATCCTAACAAGGTCGTTTGGTTGTTTCATCAACATCGTCCTGTTTATGATTTGCTTGGAACTCAATTTAGTGAGTTTTCTAAATCCAGTGAGGATTTGCGAATAATAAATCATGTTAGAGAAATTGATAATAAATTTCTCCCTCAAGCACAGCATATTTATACTATATCTGAAAATGTAAGAAAACGACTTTTGAACTTTAACCAAATTGAAAGTTCAGTTCTCTATCCGCCAACGAAGCTTGATGGAAAGTATAAGAGTGAGGGAGATGGAAGCTATATATTTTCAGCTGGTC
This sequence comes from Cohnella sp. 56, assembly GCF_037963805.1. Lineage (NCBI taxonomy): Bacteria > Bacillati > Bacillota > Bacilli > Caryophanales > Paenibacillaceae > Cohnella > Cohnella sp. 56. The sequence continues at coordinate 439,746 of NZ_JAZDQE010000003.1, forward strand.
GATTGGATCCTTTAAAGCGTGTAGAGCTATTAATACAATCGCTTAAATTTATGGACCCAAAAATAAAGTTGAAAATAGCTGGAAAAGGAAAACATGATGAGATACTTCGTAAATTGGCAAGAGATGAGCGACAAGAACATAGAGTTGAGTTTCTAGGATTTGTCTCTGATGAAAAAATAATTGAGTATTATGCAAATTGCAGTCTTGTATATTTTGCGCCAAGAGATGAAGATTATGGTTTTATCACAATAGAGGCCTTTAAAAGCGGTAAGCCGGTTGTGACGACCAATGATTCTGGTGGTGTTCTGGAGTTTGTTAAACATAATGATAATGGCTTGGTTCTTAATGCGGACCCCAAAGAAATAGGAACTGAAATTAATAAGTTGATTTTGGATAGGGCTAAGTTAGAAAGCTATGGTCGGAATGGAAAAAAGACTGTTGAAAACATAAACTGGGATTATGTCGTTAATGAATTGACTAAAACCATACAGTAAATGAGGTTTTTGAATGAAAGTCGCATTCTTTTCACCTCTGAATCCACAAAGATCAGGTGTGTCAGATTACAGCGAAGAGCTTTTACCTGAACTAGAAAAACACTTAGAAATTGATTTATATATAGGGGACTATACGCCAACAAATGAAGATATAAGTAGAAGTTTCCCTGTTTTCCCAATTTCCTCCTTCGATGATTCTTTATATCAGGAATACGATGAAGTAATTTATCATATTGGAAACAATACGAATTTTCATATGGAAATCTATTTGACTGCATTAAAATACCCGGGTTTGGTGGTGCTCCACGACTATTCAATTCATCATCTCATTGCTAATCTAACAGTCGCTAAAGGAGATTGGGGAAGCTATATCCAAGAGATGAGCTATAATTACGGAAAAGAAGGTGAGGAATTTGCAAGGTTAGCTTCTCAAGGTAGAATGAAGGTAATGTGGGAAACCGATCAAACTATTAAATATCCAGCCAATAAAAGGTTGATCGATCATTCAAAAGGTATAATCGTACATTCGAACTTGGCCTTGGAGGGTGTAATTCATAATAAAAAAGATGCTTTTGTTCAATATGCCCCTTTGTTTACAAGCGATTTAAAAATTGTTAGTGAAGTTGAAAAAGCAAGTCTAAGAAATAAATACCATATATCTCAAGATACACTCGTTTTTGCCTCCTTTGGATTTGTATCCAAAGCTAAAAGAATCCAATCCATTTTAAAGTCACTTAAAAAACTCCTTTTGGAGGGCTTAACCAATTTTTTGTATATAATTGTTGGAGAAGAAGAAACAGGTGTCCGGGATATCGAAAACTGGATTTCAGAATATGGTCTTAAGAATAAATGTAGATTCACTGGGTTTGTCACCCTTGAGGAATTTAAGGAATACATCATGCTATCCGATGTTTGTATTAATCTTAGACATCCCACGCAAGGAGAGACATCGGCAAGTTTACTTAGAATCCTAGGATACGGGAAGCCTGCGATAGTTAGTAAAGTTGGAACCTTTTCTGAATTTCCTGATGAGTTCGCGCTTAAAGTTAACTCAGCAAATGAACAAGTAGAAATTGAACAGCTATATTCGCAAATAAGAGCCTTTATAATAAATCCAGACTTAAGCAGCCAAATGGGAGAAAAGGCTTATGAATATGTGAAAAATAATCATACAGTTGAAATTACTGCAAATTCATATTTAAATGCGATTAGCAAAATTAGAAACCATTCTGCGTTTTCTAACGAGGTCAGATTCTACTACGATTATGTAGATCATATTGTCGAAGAAACTCAACTGATATTGAGAGATTCTCCAAATCTTCAAAAAGACCTCGCTGGCCATTTGGCCGCTTTTTTTAGAAAGTAAAAGTTAATTATTACAGTCATATCTGAATATGTTAAGAGGTTGTTATATATGTTGATTTATTTAGCTATTTTTGGATCCATTGCACTAGGAGCAGTTGCCCAGATTTTAATGAAATATGGTTCAAATGGTCTTGCGGGAATAAGCCTGTTTTTGAATCCGTATGTAATTGCAGGATTGTTTGTATATGGATTGTCGTCAATACTATGGATTTTGTCTTTGCCTAAGGTACAATTATCTCTAGCATATCCTATGGTTTCTTTGGGTTATGTGTTGGTATTTGTCTTATCGTACTTCATTTTCCATGATACTATAAGTTTAATGAGGATGGTTGGTCTAGGAGTCATTGTTGTAGGTGTTCTTATAATCGCAAAATCATAAGGGAGGATCATGGTGAAAGTATTAGAGGCAAATAAAAGCACCAATGCGATGGTCTTAATGTTTATACAGATGAGACCAAAACAATGGACTAAAAATCTACTATGTTTTTCGGCCCTCATATTTAGTTTTGAGAAACTAGCGGAATATTCGCTTTTAAAGTCGCTGGCTGGTTTTGTGATTTTTTGTTTTGTTTCATCATGTGTTTATATATTAAATGATTTTTTTGATAGGGAAGCAGACCGACAGCATCCAACAAAACGTTTTCGGCCAATGGCCTCAGGTCAATTAAATCCGACTCTTGCGCTATGTACTGGGGCAATGATCCTATTATTAAGTTTGCTTTCATCTTTTGTTTTAGATAGCTACTTTGGATTAGTCGTTTTATTTTACTTTGTACTCAATGTAGCTTACAGTATGAAACTGAAGCATATGGTAATAATCGATGTAATGAGTGTTGCAACCGGATTTGTAATTCGAGCGGTTGCTGGAGGGCTTGTTATTGGCGTTAACCTGACGCCTTGGTTTTTACTCTGTACTTTGCTGCTTTCATTATTTCTTGCAATCAGTAAGAGAAGGCATGAATTTATATTAGCACAAAGTGATGATAGTAAACTTAGATACGTTCTTCAGTTTTATAATAAGGATTTACTTGATCAAATGAATGGAATTGTTACGACGGCAACAATAATGTCTTACGCCTTGTTTACATTTACATCGGGACATTCACTTTATCTTATGACGACGATCCCATTGGTTCTATATGGTGTTTTTCGTTACTTCTACTTAATGCATGTTGAAGGAAAGGGAGGAAGTCCGGATAAGCTGCTTTTTGAGGATAAACATATTTTAATAACAGTCTTGTTATATGGATTACTTGTGGCGCTAATTCTGAAGTTTGAGTGAGGGGTCAAAATGTATTATTTTATAGCACCAATGGTTGGTTGGCTAACTTCAGGAGTATTGAAGTTTGCTATTAATTACTTTCGTTTTGGTAAAAAGGCTAAGGAGAAGATTGGGAACGGCGGATTTCCGAGTACTCATACGACGATCGTTGTAACAACCGTATCTTGTATAGGGTTTCAGGAGGGAATAGAAAGTCCTGGCTTTGGTTTAGGTGTAGCTTTTGCCTTTATTGTTATAATAGACGCTATGGGGCTGAGAAGGGCAGTAGGAAAACATGCGGCACACTTGAATAAATTGAACGGTGACATTGTTTATCGAGAGAGTATGGGACATAACAAATATGAGGTTTTTGGCGGAATATGTTTAGGTATCATACTGGGAGCAATTTCAAAATTTTTGCTGGGGGACTTATGAAAAAACGTGCACTTTTATTCTTTTTAATATTTTCTGTTTCATTATTGATAGTTACAAGCGCTAAGGCACCTCGATTGGCGGGCGATGGTGGGGAGTATTTAGGGATGACCGTTTCCTTTGCCAATCATTTAGGGCCTGACTTAACCGAGAAAGATATTGTGAAGAGGGAAGAAGTAATTCAAGCAAATAAGTTGTATTGGTGGGAGGATGGTTTTAACCATTTCGGTTATTTTAAAGCATTAAATGGCCAGGAATATTCCTATCATTTTTGGGCTTACTCACTTGCAAGCACATTTGTTTATAAGATATTAGATCTATTCAATTTGAATTTATTATCTACCTTCCAAATTACTAATGCACTATTGATGATTTTATTGCTATATTGGATTATTTATAGAACTAAGGCTGATAAAAAAGCCAAGACGTGGTTGTTGCTCTGTTATTTTCTGAATCCAATTTGGCTCTATTTACCATGGACGCATCCTGAGATATTTAGTTTTGTATTCTTGTTTCTTGGTCTATTGCAGCATATACAGAAAAAAAGAAAATCTGCTTTGTTATTTATAGCAATTGGGTCCTGGCAAAACCCCGCAATTGCTTTGGTCGCGTTATATATATGTCTACTAGAGCTAATTGATATATTTAAAAATAAAAAGATACTGAAGAGACACATATTTGCAGCAATGATATCATTGAGTGTCTTTTTTCCTTATGCTTGGTATTATATCCATTATCGAATGTTTAGTATCATCGGCGATACATACACAGGGCCAATAAATCTACAAAAGGCAATCAGTTTATTTATAGACCCTAATATGGGTTTAATTGTTTACTCCCCATTTCTTGCTATTTGTTTGGTGGTTTTTATATTTAAACGTAATAAAGAGGCCTTGATAGGATTTATAATTTTAGGATTGATGGCTTTAATTTGTTCAGTTCAGTTGAATTGGAACAGTGGGATGCAATTCATAAACCGGTATTCGGTTTGGATGATACCTGTTGTAATAGTTTTCCTAATCTCAGCAATTAAAAAACTGAAAAATTATAAGATGTGGATGACAATTCATGTAGTAATTAGCGGTGCTGTTTTATTAGGATGTCTAGTTACGTATTCTTCATATAGCTATGTCAAAAACTCGGGTTTTGCCAATCTGATTTACTCTTCAATACCAGGTCTGTACAATCCCCCTTATGACGTGTTTGTTGAACGAGCACTTGGTTATGAAGTTTCTGATTACAAAGAATCATTGCCGATCATATTAGCTACTAAAGATGGAGTAAGGAAAGCGCTAATTAATGAAAACACAATAATAACATATACTAACTCGAAAAATATAAGTTTACCAACCTCACGCTTGTTTTCTTTAAAGAGTATTGCAAAAGAATCGGATATATTCAAAGAAACTAATCCAAACATATTCGTGAGCTTTTTGAAAGGGTTTTATGGCTTAGAAACCAATAATGAAATTAGTTATAGATGGATGAGCAAAAACTCTAAATTAATACTCTTCAATAATTCTTCATCTTTGATCAAAGAACTTGAGTTCGACTTAGTGAGCTTCTACGAACCGCGCGATTGTAAAATATATTTAAACAATGTAGAAGTGTTTAGTGGAATAATAGGTTCGAATGCACTTACACATGTGAAGTTACAACTAGATATGGAGCAATTTATTAAGATTACTTTCGATAGTGATAAAGATGTTTCCCCTTCTGACGTATTGGGTGCTCAGGATGGAAGGCCGTTATCTCTAAGTATTTCTAATCTATCTATTAACTCGTAGAATGTACTCCAGGAGTAAGGAAGTGTCTACTAGTGAAAGGCATCATTTTAGCGGGCGGCACCGGCTCGCGTCTTTTTCCTCTCACCAAAGTCACAAACAAACATCTACTTCCAGTTGGGAAATACCCGATGATCTTCCATTCAGTGGCCAAGTTGAAAGAAGCGGAGATTGACGATATTCTTGTCGTTACCGGCAAGGAGCACATGGGAGACGTCGTCAATTTACTGGGTAGCGGAAAGGAAATGGGCGTCAATTTTACTTACAAAGTCCAAGATGAGGCTGGCGGAATTGCACAGGCATTAAGCCTATCTGAGAACTTCGTTAATGGTGATTCAATGGTCGTTATTCTTGGAGATAATGTATTCTCTGACAGCATAACACCGTATGTACAATCGTTCCGTGAAAAAGGCGGAGGCGCTAAAATTCTTATTCAGGAAGTCCACGACCCTAAACGATATGGTGTTCCTGAGTTGAATGGAGATAACATCGTTTCGATCGAAGAGAAGCCGCGAACACCCAAGAGCAATTATGCAGTTACAGGCATATATATGTTTGATGCACGAGTGTTCGATATTATTCGAACATTAAAGCCATCTCATCGTGGCGAATTAGAAATCACGGATGTAAATAATGCGTATATTGCTTTCGGTGCGCTTGGTTACGATATTTTAAAAGGCTGGTGGACAGATGCTGGTACACATGCATCGCTTACCTATGCGAATGAATTGGCAAAGGATATTCTATTCGGGGAAGAATTCGGTGAGCTTAAATTGTAGAAGGGCGATTGGAGAATGGAGATGAGGATAAAAGGAACTAAGCTTCCTGGCGTCAGGCTAATCGATCCAGCCGTGTTTGGCGATGATAGAGGCTTCTTTATGGAAGCATACAATTCCAAAATATTCTTGGAACACGGTTACGATATCACATTTGTACAGGACAATCACTCGCTGTCGACAGAAGCGGGCGTGCTCCGGGGACTGCACTATCAACTCGAACCGAAGGCACAGACGAAACTGGTGCGTGTAGCGGCGGGCGCTATTTATGATGTGGTGGTAGACATTCGTAAAGGCTCGCCGACATACGGTCAATGGCAAGGCTTCATTTTGTCGGCGTCCAACAAAAGACAATTGCTTGTGCCGAAAGGATTTGCGCACGGTTTCTGCACGATCGTGCCAAATACCGAGGTGTTATATAAAGTGGATGAGCTATATTCGCCCGAGGATGAAAGAGGCATTGCTTGGGATGATCCGGCACTAAGCATAGATTGGCCAACACTGAAGCCGATACTCTCGGACAAAGACGCCGAGAATTTAAATTTAGCCGAAACCGAAGCTAACTTTATTTACTAAGGGTGAATGAAAAATGAAATTGTTGGTCACTGGAGGAGCGGGGTTCATCGGCAGCAATTTTGTTCATTATATATTGAACAAATACAAGCAGGTTCAGATCGTCAATATTGATGCGCTCACCTATGCGGGTAATGTTAAGAATCTCGCTGTTTTTGAGAACAATCCGAACTATCAGTTCATTCGAGTCAATATAATGGATCGTGCAGTAGTGGCAACATTGTTCGAAAAGGGCATAGATGCAGTCGTTCATTTTGCTGCCGAATCACATGTTGATCGAAGTATTCTTGATCCGGATATATTCGTTCGGACCAATGTTTTAGGCACCCAGACATTGTTGGATCTTTCCAAAAAGTATAATGTCGGTAAGTTCGTCCATGTATCGACAGACGAGGTCTACGGTACGTTGGGCGATACCGGTTTGTTCACAGAGCAGACGCCACTTGCGCCAAACAGCCCCTATTCCGCAAGCAAGGCTGGATCGGATCTAATGGTCCGTGCCTATCACGAAACTTTTGGAATGAATGTTAACATTACACGATGCTCGAACAATTACGGTCCTTATCAGTTCCCCGAAAAGTTGATTCCGCTTATGATTCAAAATGCACTAGAAGATAAGCCGCTCCCTGTCTACGGCGATGGGATGAACGTCAGAGATTGGTTGTACGTTGAGGACCACTGTAGTGCCATCGACTTGGTTCTGCGTAAAGGAGTCAGCGGCGAAGTATACAATATAGGTGGCAACAATGAACGGACGAACATCCATGTTGTGAAGACAATCCTCCAAGAGCTCGGCAAGCCGGAGTCTCTGATTCAATACGTGGAAGACCGCTTAGGACATGATCGCCGCTATGCCATTGACGCGACCAAGATCCGGACGGAGCTAGGCTGGTCTCCGAAGTACGACTACGAGTCGGGCATTCGCGAGACAATTCGGTGGTATCTTGCTAATCAGGATTGGATGGAACAAGTGCGTTCAGGTGCCTATCAACAATACTATAATACCCAGTACGGCGATCGACTGGGAGGTTAGAGCGTGACGGCAGAACGGAAAAAATTGATTGTCACAGGGGCTAATGGTCAGCTGGGCCAGGAATTGGTTCGATCTAAGGATGAACGCTACGACATCATAGGCCTCGATCGTAAAGGGCTCGACGTTACCGACCTGGTGCAATGCAAGCAGGCTTTAGCCGAACATAAGCCATCCGGAATTATTCATGCCGCAGCGTATACGGCAGTCGACCGAGCAGAAGCCGAGCCCGATGAGGCCTACCGGGTCAATGCGCTTGGCACGCGGAACTTGGCTGTTGCAGCCCGCGAGGCAAACGTGAAGCTATGTCTGATCAGCACTGATTATGTGTTCGATGGGCAAGGCGTACAGCCCTATAATGAATACGACCAGACGAATCCCCAATCGATATATGGCAAGTCGAAGCGAGCGGGGGAAATGCTGCTGCAATCGATTTGTCCCACTTATTTTATCGTGCGTACCTCGTGGGTATACGGAAAGTTCGGTAATAACTTCGTTAAGACGATGCTTAACCTTGCAAGGGACAAGAATGAACTCCAAGTCGTCCGCGATCAAGTCGGTTCGCCGACTTATACGAAAGATCTGGCGATGTTCTTGTTTGATCTGATTCAGACAGAAGCGTATGGAATTTATCATGCCTCCAATACCGGCACGTGCAGTTGGTTCGAGTTCGCGCAAGCCATATTCGAAGAGAGCGAGATCCAGGTGAAACTGACGCCCTGCACGACGGCGGAGTTCCCTCGTCCTGCGCCGCGTCCGCTTTACTCCGTGCTGGATCATTCCGCCATTAGACAAAGTGGCTTTAAAGACTTACCGCCTTGGCGTAGTGCGCTTAGGTCGTTTCTTTCTGAGCTCGAGCAATAAAGAAAACGAGCCCCTTTATTTTCCCCGTCTCCCATTAACTCATACGCCTCCAGCGATCTTGACCTGGTCATACTACACCTGTCAAATTCAATGGAGGTGTATGACATATGGCAAACAGACGCAATCGCAAGCTGGTACCGGAGAGCTACAAGGCGCTGGAGTCATTGAAGTATGAGATCGCTTCGGAGCTTGGTGTCGACTTTGGTCAAAATGGATCGGTGGCTGGAGCCGGCGACACGGAGTTTGCTGGTGATCTGGGTGCATTCTCCGCTGGTGGCGGCGGGGCGCAGTACTTGGGTAATCTGACTTCGCGGGAAGCGGGAGCGGTCGGCGGTGGCGTGACGAAGCGGTTGGTTCAGCAAGCCCAGCAAACGCTGATCTAAGCTTGCTCAGAAGGTCCGGCCAGGAACGGCTCGATGCCGTTTGTCATGTCCGCGCCAAGCGCCGAACATTGACACTCCTCGACAATTCCGGTATCATTAATCAGAAGGTCTGTCTAACAACCTTTTCCTACCGGAAAAGGTTCATTTTTTGTGTAGGGGAGGTTGAAGATATTGTCGACAATTAAGGGCCGGCATCTCTTCACGTCCGAATCGGTCACGGAAGGCCATCCGGACAAAATTTGCGATCAAATCTCTGACGCAGTACTTGACGCGTTCCTCGCGGCTGATCCGAATGCCCGCGTAGCTTGCGAAGTATCTGTAGCAACCGGACTTGTACTTGTCATCGGCGAGATCTCCAGCACCGCCGACTTCATCGATATCTCATCCATCGCGCGCAAGACGATCCGCGAGATCGGCTATACGCGCGCGAAGTACGGCTTCGACTCCACGACTTGCGCTGTGCTGACGTCGCTCAACGAGCAGTCTGCCGACATCGCGCAGGGCGTCAACGCCGCGATCGAATCGCGCGACGGCAAGGACGTGCTCGTCGAGAACGCCGACATCGGCGCCGGCGACCAAGGCCTCATGTTCGGCTTCGCGACGAACGAGACGCCTGAGCTCATGCCGCTGCCGATCGCGCTGGCGCACCGTCTGTCCCGCCGCCTGTCCGAAGTGCGCAAGAACGACACGCTCGGCTATCTGCGCCCGGACGGCAAGACGCAAGTCACGATCGAGTACGTAGACGGCAAGCCCGTCCGCGTCGACACGATCGTCATTTCCACCCAGCATGCGGAGGAGATCCCGCTCGATCAGATTCAAGCGGATATCCGCGCGCATGTCATCGCCCCCGTCGTGCCGCAGGAGTGGCTGGACAGCGAGACCAAGTTCTTCATCAACCCGACCGGCCGCTTCGTCATCGGCGGACCGCAAGGCGATGCAGGCCTCACCGGCCGCAAGATCATCGTCGACACGTACGGCGGCTACGCCCGCCACGGCGGCGGCGCCTTCTCCGGCAAGGACCCGACGAAGGTCGACCGTTCGGCAGCTTATGCCGCTCGCTATGTGGCGAAGAACATCGTCGCAGCTGGCCTTGCCGACAAGTGCGAGATCCAGCTTGCCTACGCGATCGGCGTAGCCAACCCGGTCTCGATCAACGTCGACACCTACGGCACCGGCAAGATCGCCGAGGACAAGCTCGTCGAGCTGATCCGCGAGCACTTCGACCTGCGACCGGCCGGCATTATCAAGATGCTCGACCTGCGCCGCCCGATCTACAAGCAGACGGCCGCTTACGGCCACTTCGGCCGCACGGATATCGACGTACCTTGGGAGCGCACCGACAAGGTCGAGCTGCTCAAGGCTGGCGCCTGGGCTTAATCCTTACCCATACCGCTGCACTATCTCGCCGTCTCCGCGGATTCTAATCCGCGTGAGGCGGTTTTTGCGTTGTCACTAAAATTCTCCAGCATCCCCGCCGACATATAAGGTACAGTATGCCTTAAGGATCTGGAGGAATCGCAATTGCAGCAGCAGCGTCTTCGATTAATTCCCGTTATTTTATTGCTCGCACTCCTGTCCCAAGCATTCGGCGCGCTAGGCGCCTCGGCTGCGACCGGCGGGCCGGTCGCGGTCACGCTTCAGCCTGCGGACAACAACCCTGTCGTTCCGGCCAATGCGCAGCTTTCCATCGTGTTCGACGAACCCGTCTTCCGGGGCAGCGGAGGTTCTGTGCTCATCAAGGAGGTTGCGACGAACAATACCGTAGCCAGCCTCGATGTCGCGACGTCGTCCCAGATCCAGATCAGTCCGAACAACAAGGTCAATATTCAGCCGCCCGCCAACGCGCTTCAAGCCAACGTAGATTATTACGTGCAGGTCACGCCGGGCGCATTCACGTCCGCTAACGGCTATTTCGCGGGCATTACGGATGCGACAGCGTGGAATTTTCACGTGGTCCCGGCCGACATGTCGCCACCGACCTTCGTCACGTTCAACACCGCATCTACAGGCAGCATCCCTGCCACCGGAGCGCTCTCCATCACGTTCAACGAGCCGGTCCAGGCTGCGTCCGGCAGCATCCAGATTGTGCGCAGGGATACGCAGGATCCGCAGGTCATCTCCGTGCTGTCCTCTGCGGTGACCGGCTCCGGCACCAATACCATCCGCATCCAGCCGCCGACGCGCCTTGCCGCAGGCACGCAGTATGACGTGCTGATCGATAGCGGCGCTTTTGTCGATGCTGTCGGCAACCCGTTTGCAGGGATCACCGGCCCGTACATATGGTCATTCTCCACGGCCGTCTCTGCCGTCGCCGCACCGCAGCTCGTGCAACCCGCGAACGGCGCGAGTGGGGTCAGCGGCGATTCGCCGATCACGCTACAGCTTCAATTCCAGACCGGGATGAAGGCAGGGGCTTCAGGGAATATTACGGTCAAAAAGGTATCGAATAACGAGACGGTCGACACGGTACCCGCTGCATCAGGCCGAATCAGCGTGAGCGGCGGCAAGGTGAGCATCCCGCTCTACAACACGCTCGCGCGCAATACGAGCTATTACGTGCTGATCGACCCGGGCGCGTTGCTGACGACCGGCGGCGAATCCTATGAGGGCATCGTGGACCCTTCGGTCTGGCGCTTCACGACGGTTGCATCCGTTGATACGACCCGACCCGTCGTCGTCTCTACGGCGCCTGCGGCCGGCGGCACGACGACAGATCTCACCGGCACACTCAGCATTCAGTTCGACGAGCCCGTCGTACCCGGCTCGGGCAACGTCGTCATTCGCAACGCCGACACCAATACCGTCTTCTGCTCCATCCCCGTCGCCTCTCCGGCGGTCACGGGCGGCGGCACGGCGACGATCTCGATCAAGCCGTGCGCTTCCTTTGCCCCCAATACCAGCTATGCCGTGCAGATCGGCACGATGGCCTTCGCCGACATGTCGGGCAATTACTACTTGGGCATCGGTACCGCGGACTATAATACCTGGCGCTTCCGCGTCGCCTCGGACACGACGCCGCCGGAGCTCGTCTCGACCGACCCGGCGCCGCTGCTGACCAGCGTGCGCAAGAACGCCGTGCTGCGTATGATCTTCAACGAGCCCGTCAGGCTCGGTCCGTCCGCAGCGACCGCCAGCGCGATACTCGTCGGCAGCAGCGGAGGGACCAAGATCCCGCTCACACTCGCCGTGGACAGCTCCGACCCGCGCATCGTGACGCTGACGCCGGGTTCGGAGTTCGCTGCGGCATCCGGCTATATCGTGAACGTACCAGCGAGCACGATCTCCGATCTGGCAGGCAATGCTTACCCGGGCATTCTGAACGATTATCGCTGGACATTCCAGACGATCGGCACGGACACGACGCCGCCGGCGCTCTCCGGCGCGGCTATGGACAGCGCGGCCATCGTGCTGCTGACTTACAACGAGGCGCTGGACGAGGTCTCGATCCCGTATGCCTCCAACTACTATGTCACGGTCAACGACGTCCCGCGGCAGGTGAATGCCATTGGTGTCAAAGGGAACCAGGTGCGTCTGACGCTGCAGTCGGGGGTCGCGGTGGGGCAGACGGTCAAGGTGTCGTATACGCTCGGGGCAGTCAAGCTGAAGGATCTGTCCGGCAATGAGGCTGCAGCGCTGAGCGCGACGAATGTCGCCAACACGGCGGACACCACGCTCCCGCGGCCGACAAGCGGTGTCGTATCCGGCAGCACGCTCACGTTGACGTTCAGCAAGACGCTCGTATCCGTACCCGCGTCCGCAGCATCGCAGTTTACCGTTAAGGTCAACGGTTCCGCCCAGGGCATCTCGTCCATCTCCTCGAGCGGCGCGAGCGTGACGATCGGACTGTACACGACGATAGGCAGCAGCCAGTCCGTATCCGTCAGCTACACCCCCGGCAGCGTCAAGCTGGCGGACCTGTCGGGCAACGAGACGGCGGCATTCAGCGATTTTTATATCCAAAATGCAAGCGATACGACACCGCCTTCGCTCACGGGCGTCAGCGTGCTCGGCAATATTGTAGTGTTGACGTACAATGAGGGGCTGTTGACATCGTCCGTGCCGCCGAAGTCGAGCTTCTCCGTGCTCGTCGGCGGATCGGCGGCCGAGATCTCTGCGGTAGCGCTCAGCAACAACGCCGTCACGCTAACGTTGGCTTCGACTGTCATGCCGAATCAGACAGTTACGGTGACGTATATTCCCGGCGCGTCGCCGATCAAGGATCTGTCGGGCAATCAGGCGGTGCTCTTCACGGGATACTCGGTCACGGCGGGCTCTACGGCCACGGCTACGCTGTCCGGCATCTCGGTCTCCGGCACAGCCGTCACGCTCCAATATTCGGCGGCGCTCAATGCGTCGACCGCGCCTTATCCTGCGCAGTATACGGTGAAAAACGCCGACGGCGGCCTTTTCGGCATCAGCGGCGTCCGTGTCAGCGGTTCTCAGGTCGTATTGACGCTCACCGCGCCGATTGAAGCGGGCAAGTCCGTGACCGTCAGTTATACGACGGCCGGCAATGCGCTCAAGGATGCGGCGGGCAACACGATAGCCTCCTTCGGCGACACGTCCGCATCCAATCAGACTTCGGCAGCTGCGGGGCTTCCCGACTATCTGACGCTGGACGGCGCGGGCGGTCTGCTGCTCAGTCAGTCGGCGGCCGCGAAGGTGCCGAGCGGTACACCGTCAGGCAAGGCGGCGAGTCGCTACAACCTGGACAGGGACAGGGTGACGATGGCGTACTCGTCACTGGAGGCTGCGCAGGCTGCTGGCACGGCGAGATTACCGCAGATCTCATTCAGCGTGCCGCAGAGCGAAGCGGGTGCGATCGTCGCCATTCCGGTCGTGGCGCTCGTCGGCGCCGTGCAGCGGGATGCATCCGCCATTTTCAGACTGGATTATGGGGATCTGCTGTTCAGCCTGCCGCTCAAAGCGCTGAATTACAGCCAGCAGGTTCAGGCGAGCGGAGGGGACATCTCCACCGCTTATCTGGTGCTCAAGATCGAGAAGCTCTCCAATACCGCGCTCGCCTCTGCCCTGAATAACAAAGGCATCACTGCAGTATCTCCGGCTGCCGACTTCAGTGCGTCTATCGAGGTTAGCGGCACTGAGCGGCAGATCGACGAATACGGCACCTACGTCACGAGGACATTCCTGCTGCCTGCGGCGAGCGCTTCTGCGGCTGACGCGACAGTCGTCAGGCTCGACGGCGATTCGGGTGAGATCGTGTACGTGCCGACGGAGGCGTCCGTCAGCGGCTCGACGCTCCGCGTCGACTTCAAGCGCAAGAGCAACAGCATCTATGCCGTCATCGCGAAGCCGGCGGCCACGTTCAGCGATATGACCAAGCACTGGGCAGGCGCGGACGTCGCTTCGCTCGCGGCGAAGTTCGTGGTGAAGGGCAGCTCGAGCACGGCGTTCGCACCGGAGCGCAAGATCACGCGCGCCGAGTTCGCCGAGTTTATAGTCCGCGGCTTGGGCCTCAGCGGCAGCGCTGTATCTGCGGCGCGCTTCTCCGATGTGGGAGCAGGCGGGACTGCGGCTGCCTATATCGGCGCCGCCGCCAAGGCGGGTATTGTGCAGGGGGGGACGGACGGTCTGTTCAGACCGGGAGCGACCATCACGCGCGAGGAGATGGCCACGATGATGCTGCGTGCCATGTCTTACACAGGGGTGATGCCTACGGTGACGGGCTCGGAGCTCGCTCCGTTCGCCGACCGCGCCAAGGTCAGCAACTGGGCCAAGGATGCCGTCGTCGTTGCCGTCAAGACAGGGTTGATCAAGGGTGTGAGCGCGACACAGCTGCAGCCCAAGGACAATGCGACCCGCGCGCAGGCTGCCGTCATCGTCAAGCGTTTTCTGGAGTTTGTAGAATTGATGTAGAATAGTAGAATGCGGGGGCGCCTCGGCGCCCCTGTTACATGTCTGCCGAAAGTGGGTACTGATAGATGATAGATATACATTCTCATATATTGCCCGGACTCGATGACGGCGCGCAGGACTGGAGGGATGCGCTGAATCTGGCGAGAGCCGCAGTTGCAGAAGGGATCACGACAATCGTCGCTACGCCGCATCATGCCAATGGCGTGTATACCAACGACGCCTCCGCCGTTGGGGCGGCCGTGAACGAGATGAACGATCGCTTGGCTGCCGAAGGCATAGCGCTGACCGTGCGACCGGGTCAGGAGATCCGGATTCATGACGATCTGCTGGAGGCTTGGTCGCGAGGCGAGTTGCTCACGCTGGCCGGTTCCCGCTATGTGCTGATTGAATTGCCTTCCTCGCGAATTCCCCGCGGTACGCTGGACCTGCTGCACGAACTCAAGCTCATGAATCTATCGCCAATCATCGCCCATCCGGAGCGCAATGCCGAGATTGCCAGCCATCCCGAGCGATTGGCCGAGTTGGTCGCTGCCGGCGCTTGCGGTCAAGTGACGACCCATTCGCTATTGGGCGGCTTCGGACGACGGATCGAGCAGATTGCTTGGGGTTTATGCAGGCGAGGCCTGATTCATCTCGTGTCCTCTGATGCTCATCATGTGGAGAAGCGCGGGTTCCTGCTTCGAGAGAGTTATAGCAAGGTGAGCAGCGTGCTGGGAGACAATTTTGAGCTTTTCTTTAGACAAAATGCGGAAATCGTGTTGTATAATGGGGACATACATGTACATCCTCCGATTGCTCGAAATGAGAGTATCTGGAGGAAGATCGCAAAAATTCTCAGGAAAAGTTGACCTTCCTACTAAGTATTCGGTAGAATACTTGTTAAGGTAAGTAATTTTTAACATCCTTAAAACAAAAAAATGGTAGAGGTGAGATTCTTGGTAATGAAGAAAAAGGTAATTGCCGGCACGATCGCGGCGAGTTTGGCGGTCACTGCGCTGGCGGGCCTCCCGCTCAGCAACAAGGGACTGGCGGAGAAGCTGGGAATTAGCGTCGCTTATGCGGCTGACAGCTTCAACTATGCGGATTTTGCAGATAAGATCAAGAAGCAGCTCTCGATTAACGAGGCTGTGTATGCGCAGAGCGTTGCGGATGCAGTCTATCCGACCGGCAAAGGCAACAGCGTTGCCAGCGTTACATACACGACGTATGCCGGAGCAGGTTACGACTCCGTATCCCAGACTGTATACGCGATCGGTGATCCGGTCGTCGGCAAGCTGAACCTCGGCGGCGAGAACGATCCTAAACGTGCTGCTGTAGACACGCTGCTCGCAGCTTACATCAAGTTCATGTTCGACCAAAATGCGACTGCGTTCGGCGTAACCAGTAGCAATGTTGCTGATGAAGTACACGCTGGCACCGGCTTCTATCCTTCGGATATCAACGCATTCCTGTTCGACTCCCAGAACAGCGTTCAGTCTGTTGTCTATTCTACGCTGAACGGCAAGTCTCCATCTTACCTGGCAGGGCTTGAAGGTGCTTCTAACTCTGAGGCAGTCAAGGGCCTCCTTACTGAAGTGTTCGATCAAGTACTGAAGACCAACTCGACCGAGTTCAACGCATATCTGAAGGGCAGAGCAGTTACCGGCGCTGACTTCGCGAAGGTATTCACGAACTTCCGCAGCGCAGTCACCAAGGGCGGCTCTGACGCGGACGTATTCGACAAGGCGGTAGCCGAGCTGCTCGCAGCTTACATCGACGTGAAGAATGTCAAGGGCACCGAGCCTGTCTACACTGGCGGTGGCGGCAGCCCTGTAATCTCCGATCCTTCCGTTAGCCAACTGGTCAACGACCTCGCTGATCTGAAGAACAAGATCGCTGCAGCTACAGGCGAAGAGAAGGACAAGCTGGTCGCTCAAGCGATCGCCAAGGCGAACGACGTTGTCGAGAAGCTCCTGACGATCGACGCTTCCAAGCTGGTGCAGAATGTCAACGGCAAGGCGTCGCTGACGCTGTCCGCAGCTGATATTTCCAAGTACATCTCCTCGATCGCGAGCGTCAAGACGGCCCTGGCCGGCGCAGTCGGTTCCTCCGACGGTCTGGACATTGGCGACATCACGATCGATTTGGGCGCGATCACGCAATCCGGCGCAACCGTATCGTTGCCGCCAGAGCTGTGGACGCTCACGTCCGACGTGAAGGCTGACGGCGTCGCCATCAAGATTGGCACGCTGACCGCTACCCTGCCGGTAGGCACCTTCACCGAGGCGGTAACGCTGAACGTCTCGATCGAGGCAGGCAGCACGGCTCCTGCGAACGGCAGATCTGTCGCTTCCGACGTATACGGCTTCGATCTCGAAGTCGGCGGCAAAGCTGTTGACGAGTTCAACAAGCCGATCAAGCTGCGTCTCCCGCTGAAGGATCTGACCGGTCTGGACAAGGAGCTGCTCTCCACGGCCCGCTACGAAGCAGACGGCTCGCTGTCGATTCAAGGCGGTACGCTTGACGGCGACTTCATCGTCGAGCCGCGCTACAGCCTCTCCAAGTATGTCGTTATCGAGAACAAGGTTTCCTTCAACGACATCGCCAAGGTTCAGCCATGGGCTGGCCGTCAGATTCAAGTGGTAGCGGCGAAGGGTGCGATCGAAGGCAAGGCATCCGGCGTCTTCGCTCCGCAGGACAAGATCACCCGCGCTGAGTTCGCCAAGATTCTGATCACGGCACTCAACCTGGACAACAAGCTCGCGACTTCGTCGAAGTTCACCGATGTTCCGTCGACGCACTGGGCTGCGCCGTACATCGCCGTAGCTGCAGAGCAAGGCATCATCAACGGCAAGACCGCTTCGACGTTCGCGCCGAACGCGACGATTACCCGCGCCGAGATGGCAACGATGATCGCACGTGCGCTTAAGTCGACCCAAGGCCTCAAGGATATCGACAATGCCGAAGCGGCGCTGTCCGTATTCAAGGATGCGAGCAAGATCGGAGCTGCGTTCCGCTCGAGCGTAGCATGGGCCGCAGCCAGCGACATCATCATCGGTTCGAACGGCAAGTTCCTGCCGAACAACAATGCGACCCGCGCTGAAGCTGCAGTTATCATCTATCGTGCGCTGAACTTCAAGCCGCAAGCTTAATCGTACTATAGCATTCTTCATTCCCTAGTTTAGATGACCGAATAGAGACATCCTCCTCTCGATATTTTGAGGGGAGGATGTTGTCTATGGTCGGACAGTCTTGGCGAATTATGGTATAATAAAGTAATTGACTGCACCTTAGGACTCATGCTATGGAGGGAAATAGAGTGACTAATGAATTGGACCTGAAAGACTACTTCCGAATCATTCGGAAGCGGCTATGGTGGATCGTCGGGGTCGTACTGATCGTGACGGTTGCCGCAGGTCTATACAGTACATATGTAAAGGATCCGATCTATCAAGCTTCGACCAAGATCATCGTCAATCAGTCTGCATCGCAGGTGGCTGCGAATCAGCAGCTCAACAGCGATATGGTCAATACCAATATCAAGATGATCGAGACATACAAGGAGATAATCAAGACGCCGGCGATTCTCGACAAGGTCGTAGAGCAATATCCCAATCTCGGGCTAACCTCCGAACAACTGGCCGGCAAGATCAAGGTTAGTTCCGTTAACAATACGCAGGTGATGACCGTTGGCGTCACCGACCTCTCTTATCGCAAAGCCGCCGAGACTGCGAACGCAGTATCGGAGATTTTCCGCCAGGAAATTCCCGGCATATTCAAGGTCGAGAACGTATCGATACTGAATCACGCCAAGATTGACCCTGCTGACCAACCCGGCCCCATCTCACCTAACATTCCTCTGAATATTGCGATCGCCTTTATTGTTTCCTTAATGCTGTCCGTCGGGGTAGCGTTCCTGCTCGAATATATGGATGACAGTATCAAGACGGAGGCCGACGTAGAGCGGTATCTGGAGTTGCCGGTGCTGGCATCGATCTCTAAGGTCAACTTCGATGAGCATCAGGCGGGCAATGCCGAACGGCACAATCAAGTCACAAGCGCGGGAGAACTGAATCATGTCTCAGCAGGCAAGTAACAGACGGCCGCTCATTACGCTGACGAATGCCAAGTCGCCGGTGTCCGAATCTTATCGTTCGCTCAGAACCAGCATCGACTTTTCCTCGGTAGACGAGCGGATGCAGGTCATCGCAGTGACTTCCGCCGGGCCGGGAGAAGGCAAATCAACGACGATAAGCAATCTGGCAATTACGTACGCGCAGTCGGAGCGCCGTATCTTGCTGATCGATGCCGACCTGCGCAAGCCGACCGGACATCATACGTTTAATGTATCGAACCGTTGGGGCCTGACTTCTGTGCTGTCTCAGCAATCGGAGCTTAAGGATGTCATCCAGCAGTCATCGAGCGTTCCTAACCTGTCCATCCTCACATCCGGTCCGATACCGCCCAATCCGGCCGAGATGCTAGCGTCCAAGCGCATGAGCGCGCTGATCGATCAGCTCAGAGGGCAGTATGATATTATCCTGATCGACACGCCGCCGCTGCTTGCAGTGACGGATGCGCAGGTGCTCGCTACCAAGTGCGACGGATACATTCTCGTGCTGGATCAGGGCAAGGTGAAGCGGGAAATTGCGGTGAAGGCCAAGTCCAACCTGGAGAAGGTCGGAGCGCGGATACTCGGTGTCGTCCTCAACAATATCAAGCGCAAGAAAAGCGAAGGCTACTACTACTACTATTACGGTGACAATAAATAAAGATCAAGGCGGAGGCAAGCATAAATGGCGGTCAAGAAAAAGCTGGCAGTCCTGTTTATCGTGGATCTGATCATCATCTGGTTTAGTATCTACAGCGCCTACTACTTCCGGTTCGAAGGAAAGCTTGTGGAACCGTATGTGAACCAGATGTTCTTGTACTGTGCCATCTCCTCCGTCTTGTGCGGGGCATGCATGGCTTACTTCGGCATGTACCGCAAGATGTGGCAGTATGCCAGCATCTCCGAGATGTTCGCGATGTGTCAGGCTGTCGCGATCGGCTGGGCTTTGTCCTATGCAGCGGCGAGCGTGCTGTCTGAAGTAAGAGTGCCGCTCGCGGTTGCTGTCCGGACGCTGGAGACCAGCCTTCTGCTCGTGGGCGGGGTGCGCGTCATATGGCGTGTGATCCGTCTCAGACAGTCCAGCGGTATGGACAAGCGTATTCCTACGCTAATCTACGGTGCCGGTGATTGCGGAGCGCTCGTCGCCCGGGAGTTCAAGGGGGCGGCGATGGCGGACCACAAGCTGATCGGGTTCGTGGACGATGCCAGGGACAAGCTGCATCTGACCATTCACGGTCTTCCGGTTCTGGGGAATCGCACGGATCTGTCTACGCTGGTCGAAGTTTTTAAAATTAAAGAAATCATCATCGCGATACCTTCCGTACCGCGTTCGCAGGTGTCTGAGATTATCAATCTCTGCATGGCATCGGGCGTCCAGATCAAGATCATCCCCGCCATCAATGATCTCATCAAAGGCAAGATCTCGGTTAACGCTATCCGCAATGTCGATGTCGAGGATCTGCTTGGCCGCGACCCGGTTCATGCTGACTTGCAGGGGATTGCCGATTATGTACACAACAAAGTCGTGCTCGTCACGGGCGCCGGCGGCTCGATTGGCTCGGAGCTATGCCGTCAGGTTGCTTCATTCGCTCCAGACAAACTGCTGCTCCTCGGACATGGCGAAAATAGTATTTACACCATTGAGATGGAGTTGAAACACAAGTATCCCGGCATGCTGTTCGAGCCGATCATCGCGGATATCCAGGACCGCAAGCGGATCGAGGAAGTGTTCGATACATATCGTCCGCAAGTCGTCTTCCACGCGGCGGCTCACAAGCATGTTCCCCTAATGGAGAAAAATCCGGCGGAAGCCGTCAAAAATAACGTCTTCGGCACCCAGAACGTCGCAGACTGCGCGGACAAGTACGGTACCGAGCGCTTCGTCCTCGTCTCCTCCGACAAAGCCGTCAATCCCACCAGCGTCATGGGGGCGACCAAGCGCATCGCGGAGATGTATGTTCAGAGCCTTAATGCGTCATCTCGTACCCGATTTGCGTCAGTTCGTTTCGGCAATGTCCTCGGCAGCCGCGGCAGCGTCATCCCTGCCTTCAAGGCCCAGATCGCCCGCGGCGGCCCCGTCACCGTCACCGACCCGCAGATGGTCCGCTACTTCATGACCATTCCCGAGGCCGTCCAGCTTGTTATCCAAGCTGGCGCAATCTCGCAGGGCGGAGAGATCTTCATCCTTGATATGGGCGAGCCGGTCCAGATCCTCAAGCTGGCCGAGGACCTGATCCGTCTCTCCGGCTACGAGCCGTACATCGATATTCCGATTCACTTCACCGGTATCCGCGAAGGAGAGAAGCTGTTCGAGGAGCTGCTGACTGCTGAAGAGGGTGCGACGAAGACGCAGCATGCGAGGATTTATATTGGGAAGCCGGAAGTGATTCAGCAAGAGGACTTATATGTGGAGTTACAAAAATTAAATAATGTTGTACTCGGCAATTCCGAGGACTTAAAAGATGTTATTGTGCAATTAGTTCCGCTATTCGCGCGTGTTTCATAACTTGAAATTTAAAATCAATGGCTCCAAGAGTTAGGATCTAAGTCATCATATCCCATGAGTTAACTAAAGTTTAAATCAATTAATGTTCCTGTGTAATAGGCATAATTACTACCCCCTTAGTGGAGTGAATGTTCAATGTACTTAAAAATAAAACGAGGAATAGATATTCTAGCCTCCTGCATTGGTTTAGTTACTCTTCTTCCTCTCTTCTTGATTCTATGTGTGTTGGTTACACTTGATTCTAAAGGACCAATATTCTTTACACAGAATCGAGTTGGTGTTAATAAAAGTATATTTAAGATTATCAAATTTCGAACAATGAAAATAGAGACGCCAGGTGAAGTGCCTACCCATTTGTTAGTTAATCCGGATGCATATCTAACTAGATTGGGGAGAGTATTAAGAAAAACCTCTCTAGATGAACTGCCTCAACTTTGGAACATTTTTGTGGGGAATATGAGCTTGGTTGGACCTAGACCAGCTTTGTGGAATCAATGCGAGTTAATTGAAATCAGAGATAGGTATGATGCTAATAGTGTACTCCCCGGACTGACAGGGCTAGCTCAAGTGCAAGGTAGAGATGAGCTGTCCATTGAGGTCAAAGCAAAACTTGATGGAGAGTATGTACGGAATATGAGCTTTCTCTTAGATATGAAATGTATTTTAAAAACGATCGGTGTTGTTATGAAATCAGAGGGGTTTGTAGAAGGTGCCGGTCATCAAAGAGATTGAATAATTGGGTGTGGAGTTGGTGCATCTATAATGGAGATTGAGAGCCCTGAGTTATTACCTTTAGTTAGCGTAATTGTGGCAACCTATAGAAGAGATAAAACTTTGTTTTCAGCATTAGAATCAATTATTAATCAGACTTATAAAAAATTAGAAGTGATTGTGGTTGATGATAACGCCGAATTAGAATGGAATAAACGTGTACAGAAGATATTTTCTGACCTTGAGATGTATAGTGGTTGTGTAATGAAGTATATAAGGAATACAGAGAATTTAGGATCCGCGGAGACCCGAAACATTGGAATTCGAAATGCTTTAGGTGAATACATCACTTTTTTAGATGATGACGATATATACTTGGATTTAAAAATTGAGAGACAAGTTGTTCCTATGATTGAAAATGCCGCTGATTACTCTATTACGAATCTCCTATTATTCGATGAAAATGGAATTTTGATAGATCAACGTATAAGGGACTATTTGAGAAATGTAGATGAGAAGACACAACTCATAAAATGTCATTTGAAATTTCATATGACAGGTACTGATACATTGATGTTTAGGAAGAAGTTTCTTGTACAAATTGGAGGGTTCCCTCGGATAGATGCTGGTGATGAATTCTATCTTATGGAAAAGGCGATATTGGCAGAGGGGAAACTTTTATACTTAAATCATTGTTATGTAAAAGCCATCATTCATTCTACGACAATTGGAATGTCGAGCGGAGATTCGAAGATAAATGGGGAAATTGAGCTGTTTAAGCATAAAAAAAAATTTTTTGAAATATTGAATAATGACGATATCAGATATATTAAGGCAAGACATTATGCAGTTTTAGCATTTGCAGAATTAAGGAGAAAGAAAAAAATAAAATGTGTAAAATATTGTTTTTTTGCGTTAATGTCGGGGCCAATAAGCTGTTTAAGAATAATTTTGAGTACAAAAGTAAGCTCAAAGGAATTATGAGCATTAATACAATTCTTGTGAGGCTGAGAGCATGGGACTTCAAGTACTAGTTTCATCACTGAATCAAAATGTATATAGTATTTTGAAGAATATGCGAATTCAAACTGATGCAATAATTATTAACCAATGCGAGAGAACTGAGTGGATTAAACTTGAACACAATGGATCCATAATTAATTTTTATTCGTTTAATGAAAGAGGAGTAGGCCTTAGTCGAAATAATGCTCTTATGAGAGCTACAGCAAGTATATGTTTATTTGCTGATGAGGATATGACATATGTTGAGGGTTATGAAAAAATTGTATGTGATGCTTTTAAAAAAAATCCAGATGCCGACTTGATTGTTTTTAATGTTCCTAGCATGAATCCTGAGAGACCTACGTATAATATACTTAAAAGTGCTAGAGTGCGGTGGTTTAATTGCTTGAAGTACGGGGCTGTAAGTATTGCTATCAGAACTGAAAAAGTTAGGCAGGCTAATGTAAACTTTTCCCTCTTATTTGGAGGGGGAGCTAAGTATAGTGCTGGAGAAGATAGTTTGTTTATCGTAGAGTGTCTTAGAAAGGGGCTTAAGGTCTTCACCAACACTGCTGTTATTGGACATGTTAAACAGGATAATTCAACATGGTTCGAGGGATATACCGATAAATACTTTATAGATAAAGGTGTGTTCTTTTCATTTGTATCTAGACGGCTGGCAGGAATTTTGAGCCTTCACTACGCGATTAGGTATAGAAAAAAGTTTAAGGGTATTAAAAGTTGGAGGGAAATTTATCTACTTATGAAAATTGGAATCAGAGAAATAGATCGGTGATGAAAAAAATGCATCCCCTAATTTCAATTATTGTCCCAATATATAATGTGGAACAGTATATTCATGCTTGTATTAGCAGTATTATTAATCAAACATATCAAAATATAGAGGTTTTTCTTGTTAATGATGGCAGTCCAGACAAGTGTCCGGAAATATGTGATTATTATGCAGAAATAGATAATAGAGTTACGGTAATACATAAACAAAATGGTGGTTTATCAGATGCGCGCAATGCAGCTTTAAAGGTAGCGAGAGGAAAGTATATTTTATTTGTAGATTCAGATGACTTTATTGAACTAAATGCATGTGAACAATTGATAAACCAGGAAAAGGGAAACGATCCTGAAATAATTGTTGGAAATGCATGGAGAATAGAGGGCAAAACGAGAAAACCCCTGTATAAAAGAAATAATTCAAATGAATATTTCATCACCGGAACTCAATATCTGCTGCAAGAACTTCAAGCTGGTAACATGCACATGGCTGTCTGGCTAAATTTGTATAAGAGGGATTATCTAATTAGCAATAATTTTGAGTTTAAAAAGGGCTTGCTCCATGAAGATGAACAATTTACTCCAAGAGTATTTTTAAAAGCTAAGAAAGTCCTAAAAACAGAGATTCTTTTTTATAATTATATTATTAGACAAGGGTCAATTACCAACGGAGAAAATAAGGAAATAAATGCTCAGCATATGATGAAAACGTTTAAAGAACTAGAGGATATATACAAAAATATTGAACCAGAAATTTTAAGAAAGTTTTTAAATAATGATCTGGTCGACAAGTACTTCCATATTGTTCATTCTGCAAAATTACACAAAAAGGAGTATTCGTATTTAATTGATAAAAGTTTTCTGAAAAATAAAGCCTTTACGAAGAAAAATAAATTTAGAGTGATGGTTTTTTTGGTTAGTAAAAAATCATATTTTTTAATAAATAAGTTGTATAAGATGGTGTGAAAATGGGAACTATACAGAACTATATTAAGACAAGTAAAAAACAAAACAATGATATTATTTACTTTCCTTTGAGCATTCACTTATTTATACATACTTTCCTTTATATATTGTTAGCAATTGTTTCTTTAAATAACTCAGTGATCGCCACATCGATTATTTCATTAATAATTATCATTTATTTTTTAGTATCAAAACCAAATGAACACTTTTATTTTATATTAGGATTTGTTCCTTTTGAAAATTTGGCACGAGTCGGAGAAGTAAATGTGTTTTTTTTGTTTTTGCTGATCTCCCTGGGTAAATTAATAATTAGCAACAAAGAGGCGAAGTATAATGTTATAGGCATAATTGGTTTTATGTATTTAGTTGGAATAGAAGTTTTTAATGAAATAAATAACATATCGATGGGTGAATTAATCAATGTATTAATTATAATTTTGTATTTCTTCTTCTTTATAGCTTTGTCGAATGTGAAATTTTATGACGTATCTAGAATGATTCAAAATTACATTGCAAGTTATTTAGTTGTAATTGTCCAAGTCATTGTCTCATACGGTTCATTAAATAATTTCATGATGTTAGTAGCATCAGAAAGTGAAATTACTCGATTTGGTGAAGAAGCAACCAATTTAGGTGGCGCAATGGGGTTGCCGATTTACTCCGCCATCGTGGTTTCAATGGTAACCTCTTACTATGTACTAAATTCTTGCTTAAAGCCTTTTATTAGAGGCCTGATAATATTAATCGGTCTGACCGCATCCTTGATTGGTATTTTAACAATCAGTAGATCATTTTTGATGATGATGATAGCGTATTTATTAATAATAGTATTGTCAGGAAGCGGATTTTATAAAAAGAAAATAATCAAAGTGCTTTCTTTGATTTTTGCAATCTCATTAGTAATGTATTTTATGTATTCAGATATTATTAACAATCTTATTACTAAATTTCTAATAAGGGTGAATTATGATTCTGGTGTTGGTATAAGGGGGGAGATTTGGGGAAGTTGTTTTGTATATTTAAAAGAACACCCTATCGGGTACATCTTCGGCTATGGAATTAGAAGTTACGTTAATATCGGTCTAATTAACAATTTGGAGTTTAAAGCTTTAGCCCATAATCTTTATTTAGATAGTATTATGTCAATCGGACTTGTAGGGGTCGCTTGCATTTTTTATTTATTAAGTATTTTTCGAGCAAAGTTAAAGAACACTTTTAACACACCTGTAAAGCTTATATCTAGTATGCCTTTAATAGTGTTTTTAGTATTTGGGTTTTCTGGTTTGTCTTTAAACTATTTAAAGACATGGATTTATGTGTTAGCATTCATTGCTTTTACTTATGCACTCCCAAAGAAACAGTAGTAAGGAGGAGAAAAAGTGGGCAATGAGCGCATACCAAAAATAATACATTATTGCTGGTTTGGAAACAAACCTTTGCCTCAGAATATAATTAAATTTATAAACAGTTGGAAGGAACACTGCCCGGACTATGAAATAATTGAATGGAATGAAGATAATTTTGATGTAAATAGTAACGTTTACACAAGAGAAGCATATGCTTTGGCAAAGTGGGCTTTTGTTTCCGATTATGTTAGGTTAAAAGTATTATGGGATTACGGTGGGATTTACATGGATACAGATGTAGAAGTAGTTAAGCCTCTAGATGAGTTTTTAAAATTACCAGCTTTTTCGGGGTTTGAGGGAGATAATAATATACCTACTGGAATAATAGGGGCTGAGAAGAATAACTTATGGATTAAAAATTTGTTACAAGAATATGATAATAGAAACTTTATAAAAATAGACGGAACTATAGATTTAACAACTAATGTTTCTTTGATAACACAAAAAACAAAAGAACTATACAGTATAAAATTGGATAATTCGTTTCAAGAGCTAACTGATATGACAATATTCCCATATGAATGGTTTTGCTCGAAGTCTATATTCACTGGACGGATTACACGGACAGTAAATACCTATACTATTCATCATTTTTCAGGATCCTGGATGACGAAATCTCAAAAATTTAAACTGAGGCTAACGGGAGTGATCGGGAAACCAGTTATGATTAAACTATCAAAAATGAAACAGTTGCTTTTAAAGGTGAAAAAAAAGTGAATATACTAACTATATTTACTCCTACCTATAACCGAGCGTATACTCTTACGAACCTTTACCATAGCCTGTGTTTTCAAACTAGTAATTGTTTTGAATGGTTGATAATTGATGATGGATCTGATGACAATACCGACGAAAAAATAAAAGAGTGGATTAATGATAATAAAATTCGTATTAAATATTACAAACAAAAGAATCGAGGAAAGCACATCGCCCATAATAGGGCTCTGAAATTATGCAAGACAGATTTGTTTTTTTGTGTTGATTCAGATGATATTCTAGATGAAAGGGCTGTGCAATGGGTCCTTGAATTAAAAGAGGAAGAAGAAGGAAATAATATTCTAGGTTTTTATATGCGTAAAGGTGATCTTGGCGGAAATGCTAAAGGAGAAGGATGGCCAGAGAATAAAAAATATCTATACTTGAATGAACTATACCAGCAATACAATTTTAAAGGAGAAGCTGCAATAATATTAAAAACAAAATTAGTCCGAAATTATATATTTCCACCATTTAAACAAGAAAAATTTCTTCGGGAATCTGTATTCTATGACCAAATAAATAAGTTGGCTCCAATGCGCTTAGATAACAGAGTCTGTTATTTCTTTGAATATAAGGATGATGGTTATACTAAACAAGGTTGGAGATTAGAATATCGAAACCCTATTGGGGCTGGTTATAATTTATTACATCATATAGAATATGAATCTCGAAAAAAAGAGAAAATTAAGCATATGGGTATGTTTTTCGCTTGGAAAAAGGTTATGAAAGTCAACGATCCACTGTATAAAACAATTTATGTTCCTGTTTATGTTAGATTTCTAGGATACTTCTTAACAGGACATTATAAAAAACTTTTTGTTAAGCATAAAGAGGCGTTTCAAGATGAAGTTAAATGTTTCATTAATTAATACTATATCCTCAGTTCTTATGCAGCTAGTAACTTTAGTAATTGGCTTTGTTTTACCAAGACTATATTTAAGTGAATACGGTTCTGAAGTAAATGGAATTATAAATTCTATTACACAATTTATTATGTATTTAACCCTAGTTGAAGCGGGGCTTTCAAGTGCTATTATTTCATCTCTTTATTATCCTTTATCTCAAGGGAATAATCAAAAACTGAGTGAAATACTGTTGGTCGCTAAAAAGTTTTATATTAAAACAGGTTATGCTTTTACTGGCTTACTAGCTGTCATGGCATTTTTATATCCCTTATTGGTTTCACATGTAAATTTAAGTTATTTAGAAATAGTCCTTTTAGTATGTATATTAGGATCAAACATATCGTTTGAGTTTTTTTTCTTATCGCGTTATAAAGCATTATTAACAGCCGATCAGAAATACTATGTTGTAGCAAATACAGCTATATTATTTAATATACTTGGTTTTGTGATAGTGGTTATCAGCATTAACTTGTCATATAGTGTTATCGTTGTCCGAGCAATATGGGGGATTTTCGGAATATTACGAGTGATTTTTATTAATTTCTATGTTAAAAAGAAATATAAATTTGTTGAATATTCACTGAATACAGATAAAAACACTCTTAATGCACGATGGGATGCTATGATTCTGCAACTATTGGGATTGGCCCAAACATCTTTTCCCATTTTGATGATTACAATTGTTCTAAATGATCTAAAATTGGTCAGTGTTTATAGTATTTACAATATGGTTGCTTTAAGCATTGTATCAGTTCTTGCAGCTATAACTAATGGCTTCGCTAATTCATTTGGCAATATGGTGGCTAGAACTGCGAAAGAAGAACTTAAAAAAAGTTATAGATCATTTGAGTTCCTTTTCTGTAATTTAATAGCGTGGATATATTCCTGTGCGAATATCCTCTATATACCCTTTGTCTCCGTTTACACTTCTGGTATCAGTGATACCAATTATATCCAACCATTAACTGCGGTATTATTTGTTGTAAATGGCATATTATATAGTTTGAAATCACCAGCAGGTATGTTAATTGGTGCAGCAGGTCTCTTTAAAGAAACCAAAGTAGCAACAATTATTCAAACTATAATCTTAATGATTTTATCATTTGTCTTAGTCCCAACTATAGGGTTAGCAGGAATATTAATTGCACTCATTATATCGAACCTGTATAGAACAATAGAATTGGTTATATTTATGGCTAAGAATGTTACACACATTCCTCATAAAGAGACATTTATTCGTATGGGGAAATCAGTAATTGCTATTTTGATGGTTAATTTCCCTTTTTTATTTATTGAGATTCATCCTTCAAGATTGATAGATTGGATCTTTTGTTCTTTGGCAGTAGCTGCGTGGAGTCTAATATTTTTATTTGTTTTTAATGCGTTATTTGCAAGAAAGGATCTAATAAACCTCATCTCGTTATCTAGTCGTTTTAAACATAATCATAAGGGAGTTATAAAATGAAAATAGGAATAGTAACTTTTCATAGAGCTTTAAACTATGGTGCTTTGCTGCAAGTGTATGCGCTTCAGCAAATTTTAAAAGAATTAAATATTGAATCGGAAATTATTGATTATAGAAACTCTGTCATTGAGGATATATATAGGCTTAAGGGATTCGGTGAGAGAAAGACTATTAAGGAGAAACTAAAATATGTTCTTAATAAAAAATATGAAGTAAACCGGAGAACTAATTTCGAACGTTTTAGAAAGGAAAAATTACTTTTAACAAAGAAAGTATTTAGAAACGATGGTGACCTAAAAGAGATTTCAGATAGCTTTGATTTTTATATTACTGGAAGCGACCAAGTTTGGAATTATAATGCCCATGGCTTTGATGGGAATTACTTTTTGAATTTTGTATTGAATAGTAACAAACGCATGTCATATGCGGCGAGCTTTGGAATCTCTTCTATTCCTGAAGAACACAAAGATAAGTATAAGTCCCTTTTACAGGGAGTTACTCAGCGATCGGTTAGAGAAGTACAAGGAGTTCAAATCTTAAAGCAAGACTTCAACCTAAGCGCTAGAATTGACTTAGATCCCACATTCCTTCTGTCAAAAGAAATGTGGAAAGACAGAGTGCATTTAGGTGAAAAAACAAATAAGTACATATTGTTATATTGCTTTGAACTTACGAAAACAATGAAAGAGTTTATTGAGAAATTATCTCATGCAACAGGTTTGGAAGTACGTTCCTTTGGAGAAACGTTTAGAAATCCATTAGGTGTAAAGAATGTACGCATAGGAATGTCAGGCCCAGTAGAATTTGTGCAAAGTTTTTTAAACGCCGAATACATAGTAACTAATTCTTTTCATGGTGCAGCGTTTAGTATAAACTTTAACAAACCTTTTTTTGTAGAATTGCTAGTTGAAGGAAGCGATGTGAATAGCCGCATCGAGAATATTATTGAGACTGTCGGTCTAAAGTCGAGGTACATTCAAAACTATAAAGCTGGGATGCCGTTCACTGAAGAGATTGATTGGAATGTTGTGAATGAGATTATTTCTAATAAGAGAAAAGAATCGATTTCTTACCTGAGAGAAACACTTACTTTGAATTAATTAGTTAGTGGTAGCTTCATGTATTATTCATTATTCACAAATTTATTATAAATCAGAAGTATAAATATGTAGAACCTAGAGGTTCGGGGGAATATAAATGAAATTGGTCTTAAAGAGGATATTACCGAGGAGAATCTTCTTATTCTACCGACTAATTCTGCTGTTTCCTAAACTACTTTCAACTTATATGTATGATTTCAATAGGTACTTAAGGTATTCTTCAGAAGTCAATGTAATTAAATTAGAATCCTTAATCAGCGAGACTTATCATGTGTTAGAGAAAGGTCTAACTATGAATAAGGCTAAAATTGCATTTGGGAAAGATAAGGTAAATAATTTATTGAATATTTTGCAGAGATATATTAATGCTGGTTATGCACAGGATAGGACACAATTTCAAAGTGCCCTAAATGTACTTGAGAAGTACTATGAGCTTAATAGTCATTCAAATGACATAGAAGTTAGACTGTTAGAGGAACGATATATAAATTTAATAAAAACGGTATCCGTAAGAAAAGTAGAGATAAAAGGCGGAGGTACTATTGTTGAAAAAAGTGACTTACTCAAAGGGGGGAAGGGGAACTTTCAAGAGCTAGCTTTCAGCAGACATAGTATTAGAAACTTTAGTACTGAAAGTGTTGATATAGATAGAATTAAAAATGCCATAAGAATTGCTCAGCAATCCCCTTCTGCATGTAATAGACAATCGGCTCGAACTTATATAATTAAGGAAAAAGAACGAGTTGAGCAGATATTATCAATTCATCAGGGAAATAGAGGTTTTGGCCATTTAATTCAATGTATATTGATCGTCACATCAGATTTGAATGTATTCAGAGGAGCTAACGAAAGGAACTCAAATTTCATCGACGGTGGATTATTTGCAATGTCATTGTTGTATGCTCTCCATTATGAGGGGATTGGTGCTTGTCCATTAAATTGGGCCGTGTTAAAAGAGAATGATATTAAACTAAGAAATTGTGTTGGGATAAATGACTCTGAGAATGTTATCCTCATCATTGGAGTGGGGATTATTCCCGACGAGTTGAAGGTTGCTTCTTCTCAAAGGAAATCGGTTGAAGAGATAACTATAGTCATATAACATTGATACGGCTATGGAAGCTGGGTAAACTGGGCTTAATACAACTAAGAGTAAACGATCAACGGTCTATTTTAGCCAACACGAGGAGAGTATTATTATGAAAAGGAAAAATAGATTAAAGAAATGGCTAGTGGGACTAAGCTGTTTTCTCGTGTTGGTAATCGTCGGGGCCTTTTTCAGTATCAATTTTGTGGCCGATAAGGTTTTGGACAAGCTGTCTGACTCCATACTGGAGAGCGCTATGGCTTCGTCAAGTCCTTCAGGTGAGGTGGGTCAGTCTTCCCCATTGCCTACAGGCTCTCCGACTTCATCCGCTTTACCTATTAAGGGGACCGGACCGGTAGATCCCGACCAATCCGAGCTTGGTAACTCCGGCGCTGCTATCCAGATGGAGACCGATCCTACCGCTACCAACACGACCAGCATGAACGGAGATTCTACAAAGATATCCGGAGATATCCCGAGTCACTCTTACAGCGCAGAAGTTTCGGTCGATAAGGCGCAGACGGTAAAAGAAGAAATTACGTTTGCTGAAAAAACAAAGTTAATGACGATCATGCTCAAAAGGTTAAACGCCAATGACATTAAAACATTGTCCGATCTGGCCGGCGGTGGTCTTAGCGTAGAGAAAAAGAAAGAAGCCAAGAAGATTATTCTGGAGAAGCTCAGCGAAAAGGAATACGACGAATTGATAAAAATTGCCCAGAAGTACGGATTAAGTGAGGGCAAAAGCTATGAAGATTCGAAACAAGAAAAAGGGATGCAATAATGATGAAATTAATCCGGACTTGCATGCCCTTAATAATTGGGGTAATTGGACTGACGATCATTGCCGGGTGTACTAAAGGGAATAGTGTGGACCTTGCCAGCCCAACTTCATTTGCTCCTCCTGTGACTGCTAGGGCAACATTGCCCAATAGCCCAGCGGCTAGCAATGAGCCGGAAGCTACTCTTGCTCCACCCAGTATTCCTAGTAATCACGACGTTGAAAATGCGCCTACAATTACTCCGGATACAGTGCCGACTCCTAGTAAGGGCGGCAGCTCGGATTCACATGAACCGCTTCAGTCTCCTACTAATCCTCCGAAGCCGTCCCCATCGAATATAAAAGAGCGCACAGCAATCGGTAACAAATATGACTCCAAATTCTCCGCCATCCAATCCACCTGTAAAGCAAAAGTTAGCAACTTAACTAGCGAAGTCACGTCTTATATTGCAGGGGCAAAAGCGAGCGACGGTGAGGTGTCGATCGCGGATCTGCAGAAGCAATTCCTGGGCAAGGTGGTTGCTGCTGAGGGGAGCTGCGATCAGCAGTTCAACAGCACGCTGGCTCAGGCGGAGCAGGCCTACAAGGACGCTGGAATCGTGGAGACACAGATCGACAGCTGGAAGCGCCAATATGAGAGTGGAAAGTCTAAGGCGAGGGTCACGGCGATGTCGAAGATTCTGGCGGCCTGGAACGCTGAATATTAGTCAGGACAAGCAGCAATTATCGCGCTAAGGAGATGACATAAGAATGAACAGCAAGAAATGGATGGCGTCCGCAGCGTTGTTGAGCGCCTTGGCGTTAGCCTTGCCGGTGTCGGCGTCAGCGGCATCCAAGCCAATCAGTGTTGAATCGAAACCGGTAACGATGCAATTTGACGGGCAACAGTTGGCTCTACCTGCGGGGCAGGTTGCGTTCATGTATCAGTCGAGAGTATACATACCGCTTAGATTCGCTTCGTATGCGCTGCAGAAGCAGGTCGCCTATGATGCAAAGAGCAAGACGGTGATGGTGACCGAGCCGACAGCATCGCAGAAGGTCGCATTGAAGGAGTATCTTGCGAATGCAGCCGCAACTGGGCAAGCCGTGTCCACTTCCGCAAAGGTTCAGCTTACTGAAGCTAGCGTGAAGTTGGTATTTGACGGCGTGGAGAAGAAGCTGCCTGCGGGACAGCAGGTGTACAATGTCGGTGGCACGATCTATGTGCCGGCTCGGTTCGTGTCTGAAGCTGTCGGAACGACGGTGCTGTGGGATGCAAAGACGGGTACGGTCACGGGTCAGTCCAAGGCTTATCGGGATGCACAGGCGAATGGATCAAACGGAAACGTGGGAGGTACGGGCACAGGAAGCGGGACAGGGACCGGATCGGGTAGCGGACCGGCATCTGGCAGCAACGGAGCATCCGGAGACGGCGGCTCGTCCGCGCAGCCTGCCTATGAAGCTATTACTTCCAACGCATATAGCCAGCTGGATGCACTGAAAACAAGCTGCACGAACTCAATGATAAGTATCGCGCTGCAATATAAAGCAGCAGCTAACCAAGAGAGGCAAGATGCGCTGAAGGTGAAGGCGACCGACACATTGAGCGCATGCACGGCCAAGTTCGAGTCTATCATGAGTGATACAGAGGCGAAGCTTAAGGCTGGCGGCTATAGCACGGATATTCTCGCAGAGTACCGCGCGACATTTGAAGCGACATTGGAAGCGGGCAAGGCGAGCCTCAAAGCAATGATGTAGTAATTTTATCGATCAACGGATTACAAGCTATTCCCGCGAACGGCCGATGAGCCGGGAACGGGAGTAGCTTTTCGTGCAAGGAGGACGAGTTCATCGCAACGCTGAAGAAGCTTTTGTATCTTTTACCAATGTTGGCCTGGCTGTCGCTGATCTTCGACTTCTCGTCGCAGACGTATACGCAGCAGAGCATTATCCCGTTCATGCAGAAGCATATCCAGGAGCATCGCCTCCAGCAGGCCGTGCCGAATGTGACGATTCGCTACAATCATAGCGAGATTCGCGCGAAGACTGACCCGTACAAATTCGTCGAGTTTATTTTCCGCAAGGGCGCGCATCTGTTCATGTACTTCATGCTCGGATTGTTCGCGCATCTCGCACTATTGCCATGGGTGAAGCGGCTCATGCTGCGGGTCCCGTTGGCACTTCTGATCGTAGCTGTCTTTGCCAGTCTGGACGAGTGGAACCAATCGTTCACCGGGGATCGGACGCCGACGCCGCTGGATGTGCTGGTGGACCTGAGCGGGGCTGCTATAGGCCAGATTGTATTGTTAATCGCGATAGCTATATGGCTTAGAGTCAGGCGGCCGAGGAGCGGTCACATATACAGCTAACCCTGAGGTAACCGCAGATCGACGCTTCGCAATAGAAGTGCATATAACCCAGTGATCTCTCCGGCCACCACCGGCAGAGATCATTTTTATTTTGTGAGTGTGTCAATTTTATATAAATCTATGATCGGATGTAACTTTTTGTAGATTTATGAGTCTACTAATAGAGAGGGGCGTAGGTCCTGCACAAAATCTATGACAACATGGGAGCGTATATCTGACCAATGTCTGAATCGAAGTTGAATAGGTTGAGTGTCGCTAGAGTCGTATGTATACCGGTGCTGGCGGGGACGCTGGTGGTCACGTCGCTGACGGGCGGATTCGCCCAGGTAGCGCCGCTGAAGGCGGGGATTGCGTCGGCTGCGACGGCGGCGGTGACGTACAAGCTGGTGAAGCAGGATGAGGCGATGGTGACGTCGGGCGTGAAGCAGCTGAATTATAGCTGGGTGCCGTCGGATACGAAGAGGAACACGGAGCTCGTGCATGTGATGCAGATCGATCTGACGAATCCGTATGTGCAGATGAATGCGTTGACCGGGAAAAATGGCAGCGTCACGACCGGTCAATCGGTCGGGGCGATGACGAAGGCGGCGGGTGCGGTAGCCGGGGTGAACGGGGACGTATTCAATACGGGCTCCGCGAGCGAGGGCGCGCCGCTGGGTGCGGAGCTGGTGTCCGGGCAGCTGCTCGTCGCGCCGACGAAGCTGCAGGGCATGTACGCGTTCGCGCTGACGAAGGACAAGACGCCGCTCATCGATCAGTTCTCGTTCTCGGGAAGCGTGCAGGCGGCGGACGGGACGACATGGCCGCTGGCCGGGATGAACAACTCGTCGTACACGACGTACCCGGACAAGACGGTGAGTCACCTGAACGCGCTGTACATATATACGAGCGCCTGGACGGCGGCGCAGCGCCCGGCGAACAGCGGGACGACGCCGACGGAGGCGCTCGTCGTGGACGGCGTCGTGACCGAGGTGAGCGACGGCGTGCAGATCCAGACGCCGATCCCGGCGAACGGCTACATCCTGCGCGGGCACAAGGGCAAGGATTCGGGCAACTTCATACTGAACAGCCTGCAGGTCGGCACGAAGGTAACCAGCAATTATAATCTCGTATCGCAGACGAACGGCAAGACTTACAGCGAGAGCGACTTTCAGATGATCGTGAGCGGGCACACGCTGCTCATGGACGGCGGCAAGGCGTCGGCGTTCAGCCGTGATGTCAGCGGCGTCAGCGGCAATGGGGACCGCGCCCGCACCGCGGTCGCGTATTCCAAGGACGGCAAGACCGCGTACCTGGTCACAGTCGAGGCTTATGGCGCGCTGGACGGCGTCACGCTCGCGGACTTTCAGAAGATCCTGACGTCGCTCGGCGTCTGGAAGGCGGTCAACCTGGACGGCGGCGGCTCGACGACGATGATCACGCGGCCGCTCGGCGACACGGCGACGACGCTGGCGCATCCGACGACGTCGGGCACGTACCAGCGGGCGGTGGCCAACGGCATCGGCGTATTCACGACGGCGCCGGCCGGGGAGACCAAGGGCATCGCAGCGAGCGGGCCGAAGACGCTGTTCATCGGCGAGCAGGCGTCGTATTCGCTCAAGGCGTACGATACCTACTACAACCCGGTCGACCCGGCGGGCCTGACGCCGAGCTGGAGCGTGAGCGGCGGCATCGGCAGCTTCGCCGGCGGCGTGCTGACGGCAGCGAAGGCGGGCACCGGCGAGCTGACGGTCAAGGCCGGCGCTGCGAGCGACCGCGTGAGTCTCGAGGTCATCGGCGGCGCTCAGATCAACCGGCTGACCGTGACGCCGAGCACGACCGTGCTGGCGCCGGGCGGCACGATCACGGCCAAGCTGACGGCGACGCTCGCGGACGGACGCACGCTCGACGTGCCGGCAGGCTCCGTGAAGTGGGAGTTCAAGGGCTTCACGGCAACGGTCAGCGGCGGCGTCATCACGATCGGCAAGGTCGGGGACAAGACGGAGACCGGCTACGCGGTCGCGAGATACGACGGCTACTCGACGGCGTTCGCGCTGAGCGCAGGCTCGGAGCAGAGCTTCGAGACGTTCGAGAACGCGGCCTTCCCGGTTGCGTTCGACATGCTGCCGGCCGAGTCCAAGGGCACGGCCCAGATCGTGACGGGACTGCCGGAGCGCGAGGCGACCAAGGCGCTGCAGCTCACCTACGACTTCACGTCGAGCGCCGGCAAAAAAAGCTACGCATACGCAGTGTTGAACGGCAGCTCGGGCCTGCAGCTCCCGGGCAGTCCGAGCGCGCTGATCCTGGACGCGTACGGCGACGGCAGCGGCAACTACATGCGCGCCGAATTCAAGAACGCGGCCGGCAAGATCGTCTACGCCGACATCGCCCGCAAGATCGACTGGACGGGCTGGAAGCAATTCCATATCGATCTCGGGAGTCTGGAGAATATGTCCTACCCGGCGACACTGACGAAGCTGTATGTCGTCGACCTTGAGGAGGATCAGGACGAGCGCGCATTCACCGGCATGGTGGCGTTCGACAACCTGAAGCTGCAGTATCCCGCATCCACGGCGGCCGCTCAGGAGACCAATATCGTGCTGAAGCTGGGACAGAAGTCCGCGTCGGTGGACGGCAACAATGTCGCGCTCGACATCGCGCCGCTCGTGCTGGACGGGACGACGTACCTGCCGCTCCGGTTCGTGTCGGACGCGCTCGGCGGGCAGATTGCCTGGGAGGGGCAGTCCAAGAGAGCGACGGTGCTCGGCGGAGGCAAGCTGCTGGAGCTGTGGGCCGACAAGCCCGAGCTGATCAACACGGGCGTGCGCGAGGCTGCCGCTGCATCGCCGATTATCCGCAGCGGCAGAGTGCTGGTGCCCGTGCGCGTCGTCTCTACGGAGCTCGGCCGCAAGGTAGATTGGGACGCGAAGACCAAGACGATTACAATTCGCTAATCTTGCGTTAGGCGTCCTGGCAGACGCGTTCACGAGGCTCGCAAATATGGTATGATGGAGGCAATACCTTGTCTCCATCCATGCCATCCATGCCTGCCGAATCGGGGCGGGGAGCACTTGACGCGGGACAGTCCGGGGCGGATAACGCGGAGGGGAGTTGCTCGATTGGACTATCGGGTAGAACAGATCGATCGGGTAATACAGAATGCGATGCGCGTCATGGAAGACAGCAAGATGCAGGTGTTCGAGATCTGCGAGGCTGCCAGGCGCGAGCTGCTGTCGCTCGGACAGGAGCTGGAGAAGGTCCTGAAGGAGACATCGGCTACCATCGACAAGGTCGATGCCCTCGAACGCGACTACAAGCTCTCGCGCATCCGGCTCACCGAGGTGAGCAGGGACTTCGTTCGGTTCACGGAGAAGGATATTAAATCGGCCTATGAAAAGGCGACACAGCTGCAGTTGGACCTGACAGTCTACCGGGAAAAGGAAAACTATCTGAAGGCGCGGCGGGACGATCTGCAAGGCCGTGTCCGCAACGTAGAGATCTCTATCGAGCGGGCGGAGATGATCGGCTCTCAGATGAACGTCGTGCTCGATTATTTGTCCGGTGACCTGAACCAGGTCACGCGCATACTCGAGTCAGCCAAAAATCGCCAGCTTATCGGCCTCAAGATTATACTCGCCCAGGAAGAGGAGCGCAGGCGCATGGCCCGCGAGATCCACGACGGGCCGGCGCAGTCGCTCGCGAACCTCGTCCTGCGGACCGAGATCGCGGAGCGAATGCTCGATACGAGAGATCTGGAGCTCGTGCGCAGTGAATTGGTGGATTTGAAGACGCAGATCCGATCCGGATTGGGGGAGATACGCAAGATCATATTCAACCTTCGTCCGATGGCATTGGACGATCTCGGCCTTATCCCTACCCTTCGCAAGTTCGTACAGGACTTCGAGGAGCGCACCTCGATTCGCTCCGTCTTCGAGACGAGCGGCAGAGAGAAGCGCATCTCAACCGCGCTCGAAGCCGCGATGTTCAGGCTTGTCCAGGAGGCATTCAACAACGCCTTCAAGCATGCCGAAGCCTCGTACATGTCGCTGGATATCTCTTACCAGGACGAGACGATACGTATGGTCATCAAGGACAACGGCAAGGGCTTCCATACGGATCTGGCGGAGGCGCAGGCGAAGAAGTCGGCCAAGTTCGGTCTCATGGGCATGAAGGAGCGCGTGGACCTGCTGATGGGCGAGATCAACATCGATTCGGCGATCGGTCAAGGCACCACGATTACCATCCAAGTACCAATAAGAGCAGAGCTGCGGAAGGAGTTGGACATTAATGGAGAGTAAGCTTTCGAACACCGCCTCGGGCCGCAAGATTCAAGTCCTTCTTGCCGACGATCACCAACTGTTCCGCGAGGGACTGAAACGGATATTAAATATGGAGCCCGACCTTGAGGTCATCGGCGAATGCGGGGACGGCATCCAGGTGCTGGAATTCTGCAACAAGCAGAAGCCCGACGTTGTCCTGCTCGACATCAACATGCCGACGGAGAACGGCGTTGTCGCGACGGAGAAGCTGCGCGATATTTTCCCGGAGATCAAGGTCATCATCCTGTCCATCCACGACGACGAGAGCTACGTGTTCGAGACGCTGCGCAAGGGCGCCACGGGTTATCTGCTCAAGGACATGGAGGCGGAGTCGCTCGTCGACGCCATACGCACGGTGGCCAACGGACATGCCTACATTCATCCGAAAGTAACCGGCAAGCTCATCAACCAGCTGCGGAGAATGACCTATCTCGACGAGATCGGAGCCGCATCGGGCGCAGCGGCGAGCCGCGAGACGATCACCAAGTTCGTGCCGCGGGGCAACAACCCGCTCACCCGCCGCGAAGCCGAGGTGCTGCGCCTCATGGCGGAGGGCAAGAGCAACAAAAATATCGGCGAGAGCCTGTTCATCAGCGAGAAGACGGTCAAAAACCACGTCAGCAGCATTCTGCAGAAGATGGAAGTCGACGATCGTACGCAAGCCGTCATCAACTCGATCAAGTTCGGCTGGGTGACGCTGTAGGGCAACACGCAAGATCGGAATCATACATATGCACACGGCCCTGGCGCCGTCTGTTGATCTCAAGGATCATGCGGGCGGCGTATTTCTGTGGCTGGATGTTCGACAGAATACGTCGGACTCGGTCACTCTCTCTAAATACTAGTTGACAGGTCGGAATTATCGAATTATTATAAGTCCATAACGGCTGCTAGCCAACCGAATAAAATAGCTCCCGAGTCGACTGGACCGCCAGAGATTCAACCTGAAGCGCCTTTTCAAGGCGCTCCATGTTGGATCTTTTTTTATTCTCCAGCAGCGCCAATCATGTCCGAGAAGGGATGAAGTTGTATGAAAAAGAACCTCGCACTATCCAAGCTGTCGGTATCCGTCATCGCGGCCACTGTCGTATTCGGCGGTCTCACCTACGCGGCCGTATCGGCGAATCACAAGACCGAGGCGGCTGCGCCAGCGGTTGCCGAGCAGCAGGCAGCGCCCGCTGCGGCAGCTGCTGCGGCGCCAGAACAGCAGGCGGCACCCGCCGCGGCCGAGGCCGGGCAGCAAGCCGCCGCGCCTGCGGCCGACGCAGCGCCATCGGCCGGTGCGGCAGCGGCAGCGCCCGAAGCTACGGCTAACGCGGCGGGCGCACAGGCTCCGGTCCCGGAGGCCGCGAGCCAGCCCGCAGCGGCAGACGCCCCGGCAGCTGCCAACGCCGCCGTCGAGCAGGCCGACCTGCCGAAGAGCGAGCCGTCGGCCTCCGCAGGCGCCAAGCAGGCATCGGCCGCTCCTGCCGGCACAGCGAAGGCAACCTCCGCCTCCTCCGCCGGCGCTGGCACAGCAGCCGCGGCTGCTCCCGCCGAAAAGCCGGCGGCGACGTCCGCGCCGGAAGCTACCCCGGCTCCGACCGCGAAGCCGGCCGTCGCAGCAGCTGCCGCGAAGGCCAGCCCGACGCCGACGCCTACCGCCGAGCCCAAGGCTTCCGCGAAGGCAACCACTTTTGTCAAGAAAGTAGACGCGCCCAAAGCATCCGCATCCACTGCGGCCGCAGTTGGCACGGGCGCTTCGTCTTCTTCGTCTTCCACGAGCTCGTCTTCTTCCTCTTCGTCCTCTAACAGCTCGTCTTCCTCGGAGGAGATCTGCCCGCCGGAAGAAGAGATTTGCCCGTAATGCCGCGCTGGCGGGACCAGCTCCAGCTCCAGATGCAGATCCAACTCTAGCTCCGGCTCCGGCTCAAAACTAACTAACTTTTAATAGAAACGAGGCGTTTAGATTGAAATTGAAAGCCCAACGAATTCTGGCCCTGCTGCTCGCCGTGTTCGTGGCGCTCCCGGCGCTCGCGGCCCATGCGGCCGAAGCCGCGCCGGAAGGCGTCGTCGCATCGAACGGCGCCGGCGTCAGCCATTACGATTATTTCAGCGACGTCTACCCGTCGTTGAACAACGAATCGCATGTGTTTCAGACGGCGACCTATGAAGATATCGTCCAAATCTTCAAGACGCCGGGTACGTATGCCGTCGTATTCGGCGGCGCAGCGAACCCGTCCACCCAAGCGCAGCTCGCATACATCAATCAGGTGGCCAAGGAGAAGGGCATCGCGAAGGTATACAACTTCGATACCCGCCTCGACGGCAAGGACGATCTGGATATCGCGAACAGCGCCAATGCTTTTGCTTACAAGTATACCGATCTTATTAATACCTTCCTGCAAAATGCGCCAGAAGCGGCGAACGTGCAAAATCAAACCTACGTCTTTGTTTACAATAAAGACAACAGTGGCGGCCCGGTCGTCGCAAGCTACAAGAGCGGTTCGGTAGCGGCGGACTTCCAATCAGGCGGGACTGCGGATCAGTCCAAGATCAACGCGTACAAGTCGCAGATCCGCAGTTTGTTCGGCCAGGCAAGTGCGTACAGCACGATCAGCGCGTATGACCTGATTGCACCGGGCTTCAACCACAACGGTCCGTTTTACGCGCCGACGGCAGCCCCGATTTTCGACGAATCGGACAAAGACCTCGTGCTGGAGCATGTGACCTATGACGAGCTGCTGGGCATTCTGCGGAGCGAAGGCGACTACGTCCTGCTGTTCGGCGGCTCCTGGTGCCCGAATACGCAGGCGGCGATCAAGTACATTAACGAGTATGCGAAAAAGTACGGCGTCGATAAAGTGTACTTCTTCGATCCGCGCATCGATGCGGGCGTCGACGTGACCAAGCCTGAAGCGAACACGCACGACAATGACAAGCTGATGATTCGTGACAGCAAAAATGCTTTTGCATATCTGTACGTCGATCTGGCGAAGCAATACTTGACCAATCTGCGCGCAGAATACGAGACCAGAGCGACCTCGAATATTTCTTATACGAACGGCAGCGGCGCCAAGGTCGAAGCCATTCGCCTGCAGGTGCCCTACTTCTTCACTTACAACAAAGCCAATAAGGACGCGGACGGCAACGCAGCCCCGATCCTCGGTCATATTGAACTGATGTACGGCTGGGGGGATACGTCCAAGAAGGATGCGGACCCGACCAAGTCCTATCAGAATTACATCGAAGCGCTGAACAGCGTGCTGTCCCGGACCGAGTCGCTGCCGAGCGGACTGGTCGGCGTAGCGCCTTCCCAGTTCGGCGGCACGGACGGCCGGATCGACGGTGTCGACCAGAAGGCGCTGGAGTACAAGAAGGCTTCGGACACCGAGTATACGGCCGCATCGGGTACATCGATCTGGCGGCTCGCACCGGGCGATTATGACGTGCGGTACAGCTCGATCTTCGGCGCGCAAAAGAAGAATTCGTCGACGAAAAGCTACGACAAAATCGTTTACAAGCCGGGTCAATCCGTGCGCATCACGGTGCCGCAGAACACGACGCCGCTGCAGCTCCAGGCCCCGCAAGGCCTGAAGGGAGTTGCAACGTCTGTAGAGACGTCCGTGTACGGCGGCCAGATCACCGGCACGGCAGCGGGTCAAGAGTACAAGAAGGTCGGCGCCGATGCATATCTGACCGCACCTGTGCCGTCCATCACGGGACTTGTCTACGGCGACTATCTCGTGCGCAACAAGGCCAGGGACGGCATCAACGCCAGCCCGGATACGCTCGTGACCGTACCGAAGTTCGGACAACAATCCGCGCCGGCCGGGCTCGAAGGCGTGGCACCGAGTGCGCCGGGCCTTAAGGACGGCCATATTACAGGTGTTACGACAGGCTTGGAATACAAGGATGCATCGGTGGCGTCCGCAGTGTATACGAAAATCGAAGGCAACGGCACAGACGGCGTGCTGACCGGCCTCGAGCCGGGCACTTACACGCTGAGATACGCTGCGACTGATTCGCTGGTCGTCGGCCCGTCGGTCGAAGTCGTCGTACCGACGAAGCTGGAGCAGGCCGCTCCGACCGGTCTTGAAGGCGTAGCACCTACGAGCTCGGCGAACGACAACGGCAAGATTGCCGGCGTGAACGCAGATCTGGAATACCGGGCGCACGGCGCTGTGGCGTATACGCCGGTGACCGGCACCGTGATTGAAGGGCTTGCCGCGGGTAAGTATCATGTGAGAGCCGCCGCCAAGCCGGGCTACTATGCGAGCGCGGACGTAGAGGTTGTCGTGCCGGCATACGAGGCGCCTTACATCCCGCCAGCATCCGCTACGCAGACGCCGGCGCCGACGACGGCTCCGGGGAATACGCAGTCGCCTGACGGCAAGACGATCGTCTCCGCGACGCTCGCGTCGAAGACCGACGAGGCGACCGGTCTGACCTCGGCATCCGTCACGGCGAGTGCAGTCTCGGGTCTGGTCGATGGTGCGAAGCAAGCC
Organism: Cohnella sp. 56; assembly: GCF_037963805.1. Taxonomy (NCBI): domain Bacteria; kingdom Bacillati; phylum Bacillota; class Bacilli; order Caryophanales; family Paenibacillaceae; genus Cohnella; species Cohnella sp. 56. The sequence goes on from NZ_JAZDQE010000003.1 coordinate 483,285, forward strand.
GAAGCTGCCGGCAAGCCCGCAGTCATCGAGCTGAAGATCGAGGCGGGCGCAGGCACGAAGTCGGCGCTGCTGAGCATTCCGCGCGATGCACTCAAGGCGATTGCGGGCGCGACGCAGGCCGAAGTCAGAATTAACTATGCGGGCTTCGGGGCGATCACCTTCGACGCCACAGCCTTCGCAAGCCTCGGCGCCGCCGAGGGCACGGGCGACATCGCTGTCCAGATCACCAAATCCGAGCTTACCGACGAAGGCAAGGAGGTGCTTGGGGATCGTCCGGTTTACGACCTGGCCGTCACTGCAGGTGAAGCTAACGTATCCGTATTCGGCGGCGGCAATGTACACGTGAGCCTGCCGTATTCGCTGAAGAGCGGAGAGTCGGCGCACGCCGTCGTCGTCTACTATGTGAACGAAAAGACAGGCGAGCTGGAGACGGTGCGCGGCAAGTTCAATGCGGCATCGGGTCAAGTCGACTTCACGACGACGCACTTCTCGCAATACATTATCGGCTATAACAAGGTGAGCTTCGCGGATGTCGCCGATGCCTCCTGGTATGCGGACGCGGTCGGCTTCCTGGCTGCGCGGAGCATCACGACCGGCACGGGTGCCGAGCTCTACAGCCCGAACGCGAACGTGACGAGAGGCCAGTTCGTCACCCTGCTGCTCAAGGCATACGGCATCGCCCCGGTTGCGGGCGCGACGGACAACTTCGCAGATGCGGGCGCCAAGTATTACACCGAATATTTGGCGGCAGCCAAGCATCTGGGCATCGCGACCGGCACGGGCGACAACAAGTTCGCGCCGGACAGCAACATCTCGCGCCAAGAGCTGTTCACGCTGCTCTACCGCGCGCTCGGTGCGATCGGCGAGCTGCCGTCTGCCAAGACGGATGCGACGCTCACCGCATATAGCGATGCGGGCGACATCTCGGGCTATGCGAGAGATGCATCCAAGTCGTTCGTAGAGAGCGGCGTCATCACGGGCAGCGGAGGCAAGCTGGATCCGTCCGGCGCGGCGACCCGCGCACAGGTTGCGCAGGTGCTGTTCAACCTGCTCGCCAAGTAAGCAAGCGATAGAACACGAATAGCAAGCAGCGGGAATGGGCGGCCTCCGGTCGTCCATTCCGCCCGTGTCGACACGGATGCGCGAGGAGCATGCGAATGAACAAAAAATGGATCGTGTTCGGCGCCGCGGCCATCCTGCTCGCAGCAGCCATGTACGTCTCGAGCAGCTTCAGCGAAGACGGCAGCTACGCGCAGGTCAGGCAGGAGCGGCAGACGCTGCTCGGCGGGCGGGATAGCGGCGAAGTATCTAATGCAGGTGTCGGCAGCTCTGCGCTTCACGATGAGGCCGACAGCTCTGCGCATGGCGATTTTGCAGGAGGTTCGTCGCGTGGCGATCAAGCAGGAGATTCGGCGCGTGGCGATCAAGCTGGTGGTCCTGCAGACGTTCCGGCAGCGGACGAGGCGCTCGAGGAGGCGCCCGACTTTACGTTGACGGATCTGGACGGCAACACGGTCTCGCTCCGGGATCTGAGAGGCAAGACCGTCTATCTGAACTTCTGGACAACGTGGTGCAAATGGTGCAAAAAAGAAATGCCGGCCATGAAGCAAGTTTATCAGGCGTTCGAGGACAAGAACCTGGCGATTGTAGCCGTCGATATTGGCGAAGACCGAGAAGAAGTCGCCTCGTACATCGCCAAGGGCAGTTACCCTTTCCAGGTGCTGCTCGATTCGGACAAAAGCGTCTCCGAGTCTTACCGGGTGACCTCCATCCCCGTCTCCGTGTTCGTGGACAAGGAAGGCCGCGTCGCCTATCGCAAGCTCGGTACGATGAAGGAAGACGAGATGCGGGCCGTCATCGCATCGCTCGTCCAATGAAGTTTGACCGCAATCACATTAATCGGGAAGAGAAGAGATGATAACCCTATGAACAGCGTAGACAACAACCTGCTCTCCGCCATCGAGACGAATTGGTACAGCTTCGTCGTTGCGATCTTCGTTTTCTTTATTTTATACTTTATGGCCAAAAAGCGCGTCGGCTTCGGCATTCGCGTGCTCACGGGCCTGGCGCTGGGTCTGCTTGCGGGTATTATGCTGCAAAATCTGGATCTGGACACGAAGGCAATCACGACATTCGGCAGCATCTACGTCAGCCTCATCAAGATGCTCGTCATCCCGCTCGTATTCGTCCTTGTGCTGAACAGCATCGCTTCGCTCACGAGTCTCGAATATTTGCGCAAGATCGGCTTCAAGACATTCGCCTGGTTCCTCGGCACCACGGGCGTAGCTTCCATCATCGGACTGGTCATCGCCCTGCTGTTCAATCCGGGCAAGGGCATTCAGCAAGCGGTGCCGGAAGGCTTCGCGGCGCGCGAGATTCCGACATTCTCGCAGGTCATCCTTGACCTCGTGCCCTCCAACCCGGTGCTGGAGGCGGCCAACGGTAAAGTCGTGCCCGTACTCATCTTCGCATTGTTCATCGCCGTCGCCATCATCAAGGTCGGCTCGCGGAACGCAGAAGCCGTCCGTCCAGTCCGCGAATTGATCTCGTCACTGACGCAGGTGCTGCATCAGGTCGTCAAGTTCATCATCCGCCTGACGCCCTACGGTGTCTTCGCGCTCATCGCAGGCATCACGGCCAAGTACGGTTGGGAAACGCTGCAAGAGCTCGGAAGCGTCATCGTCACCTCCTATGTGGCGTTGATCATCCACTTCGTGCTCGTGTTCGGCGGTCTCGTGCTGCTTGTGGCTAGAGTAAACCCGCTTCGTTTCTTCAAAAAAATCTATCCGACGATCGCCGTCGCCTTCACGACGCGCAGCAGCTTCGCCGTGCTGCCGGTCAATCTCGAAGTTATCACCAAGCGTCTGCACGTGTCCGAGAAGATCGCCAGCTTCGTCGCACCGCTCGGCGCCTCCGTCAACTTCAACGGCTGCGGCGGCATCTGGCCTGCGATCGTAGCGGTGTTCACCGCCCAGGTGTACGGCATCGACCTGACCGGAACCGACTACATCGTCCTCGTGCTCGTCAGCATCATCTCCTCGATCGGCGTCGCGGGCGTGCCTGGACCGGCTGTCATTTCGACAACCGTCGTACTGACCGCGCTCGGGCTGCCGCTCGAAGGCATCGGCATCGTCGCCGGCGTCGAAGCGCTCATCGACATGGGCCGCACCGCCGTCAACGCGACCGGCACCACCGTCACCAGCTTGCTCGTGGCCAACTCCGAGGGCGAGTTCGACCGCGAAGCGTTCAATCAGACTGAGGACGAGGATCTGGTGCTGAATCCGACATAAGTACTTGCATGTAACGTATGTGTCCACATCACTCGGTACACATGCATACGCGGCTATGAGCGTGTTCAGCTACTCCCACTCCCTCTCTCTACAACATCAAAATGACCGTCAGGGTGATTTCCCCTGGCGGTTTTATATAGATCATGCCTTCCGCCTCGGCGTAAATTTACTCATCGCGGGCAATGTGCCGAGCATTCCCGCCGTTCGACCAGCCATCGCCGATGCGCCCGTACTGCACAACAGGGTTTGCCGACCTTTTCGGGCCTTATCCCTTTCGCTCAGTCCGGGCCCCGCGATCATCCCCTTTTCCTCCTTTTCGGGGCTCATCCCGCTCGCTCAACGAATTTCCAGGGAACAATTGACAACCGCTTTTGTCACCATTTAAAATGGGAACAAATGTTCCTTTTTGGAGGCGTGACCTATGCTGTTGATCGATCTGCCTGCAGGTTCCTGGGAGTCGTGGACGGAGGCGCAGTGTGTCGAAGCGCTGTACCAGGCGCGCTGGCCGCACGGCTTTCGTTGCCCGGATTGCAACTACGCGCACTGCTCGGTCCTCCGGACGCGCAAGTATCCGCTCTACATCTGTTCCTCCTGCAAGCGGCAGACGTCGATCACGGCAGGCACGGTGATGCATGGCACGCGCACGCCGCTTCGGCTGTGGTTCCGGGCGATGCTGTGGGTGGCGGAGGAGGGCACATCCGTCGAGCTGGCGGAGATTCTCCAAGTGACCTACAAGACGGCATGGCTGATCGGTCACAAGCTGCGCGACGCGCTGACGCAGGAGGCGGAGGGGCAGCAGCTCACAGGTGCAGTGGCGGTTACGGGCGGCATCTACGGATTCAAGTGGTATTCGGGCGGCAGCCTGCATATGAAGCCCGAGCATCAGCCGGTCGTGATCGGCGCGGCGATGGACGATAACGAAGAGCTGCTCGAGATCAAGATGGAGCATATGGACCGGAGCGTGACGGGCAACTCGCGGCTGCTGGGCCGGTTCGTGTACGAGGAGTTCGCGGAGCACCATGCGCCGGAGAGCGTGAAGTCGATGAAAATGTACCCCTACTATGGAGTCAAGAGCCTGAAGCCGCTGTCGGCGCTACTTCGGCATGCGATGAATTGGTTCGACCACAAGCTGCAGGGGATCGGACCGAAGTATTTGCAGGCGTATTTAAACCATCAATCGTTTGTGTTCAACATATCGAGGCGCGGCAGCAACCAAGTGCTCGGGCATCTGCTGCACCTGTGCGGGACGCGGCGGACGGTGACCTGCCGTCAACTGACGAGGCGGTGTCTGCAGCTGCGGGTCAGCAAGTGGAGAAAGTTTTTAAGCGTTTGTTAGCAGAGGCACTTCAGATCGTTACTGTCTGCAGCCATCTTTCTCTTAACCAGTAATTCTAAGTAATACGATGCCTGTAACACAAAGAAACCAATACGAATATCAACATACGCTCCCGCGCATTGAACCCAGGGGATAAGCGCTGAAAAATTACATGATGCCTTTAAGTCGAAGGAAGCAACGCGAACACCAACACGAACACCAACGCGAACACCAACACCAACACGAACACGAACACCAACACACGCGCACGCGCATTGAGTGAAGGGGATAAGCGCCGAAAAGTCATGAAAGCGCATATAGATCACTCCCCACCTGAGCGAAGGGGATAAGCCTCGAAAAGGAAAAAAAGCTTATATACCTCACGCGTCCTGCCACCGTGCCAACGATTCAGGTGTCCTACGAGCGGCCGTCATTCGATTGGATTATCAGAAGCTGGTTTCCAGGTCCGTCTGCTCCCGCGATTGATTCGTAACCGCCGTTCCCGGTGCGGCATATATTGTCGCATAGCAGAGCGGCCGGTCCGGCGAAGCGCGTTTCGCCCGGACGCAAGCGACATAGGCCGCCGACGACGAGGAGGTGGCCGACATGATCGCGATGCTGCTGTGGATCGCCGGTTGCTACGCGGTAGCCGCGGCCTGCGCATACCGTCTGTTGAGGCGAAGGAAGCAAGCCGGACGACGGCATTATGTGATCGTCGCGTGCAATCACGAAGATCAGATCGAGTGGGTGATCCGGTCGCTTCGATACCAGGGCAGTTTGTCGGGAACGGATATCGGTATTACTGTATTGCTGGAGCCAGATGCGGTAGACGGAACCGCCTCGATCGTGGAGAAACTGGTGCGCACGGAATCCGGCGTCAGCCTGATTCGACAACTTCCCGAAGCGGGTGAAGAGGTCGCGGCAGGCAAGCTGCGTTGGGAGCAGGCAAAGTCCGCTTATGCCGAAGCCTGGACCGGTCCGGATACGGTATGGATGGAGCTGACGCGCAGCGGGGACGAGGCGGGTGCGAGCCAGACTGAATTGACATCGGCGTCCGATCGTTTACAATAAGATTAATGAATAACGACGAGTGAAGCACACTCGCTTGCGGCCCTACGCGGCCGAGGCGGTGTGCTTTTTTTGCGTTTGGACGCAATCATTCGGGGACTGGGAGATGAGAGGATGAAGGCTTGGGTGTATGCGGTGAGACTGGCAGCCGGTTGGCAGGCTCGGTTTACGGTCGCGTGGGAGATCGACGAAGCATACTGGCTGGATCTGGACTATAGAAAAGGCGCAATGGAAGCATGGGGGGATTGCGGCATGGCACGGAGCATTGGAGAACGGCAGGCTGCGGTAGAGGACCCCTCAGTATTTCCTACGGAACGCGCAGAGGTCATGATCAGGCTGGAGCGAATGCTGCCGCTCGGCGAGGCCGAAGAAGGATGCGAACGTCTTCAAGCGAAGCTGCGAAAGGCGTTCTCTGGGCGCAACAGCCAGCATCGGGAGCGCGGTGAACAATCGGCCAAGAGCGAGATTCTATCGGTGGGCGAATGGCTCCGGGATTTGGCGGGTGCAGGGGAGCGGGAAGACGCTGCAAGCGTTCGGCAGCGGTACACGCTTGAGGGGCTCCGATTGGCTGGGCGTTCACAATCGCTGCCGCTCGCTTCGACCGGGGACTGCCGTGGGAAGAATGATATGAAGCAGGCCTTCGAAGTGCTGTACGCCGCTTCGGCGCTGGCGAGATCGGCGTCAGAGGTGGAGCGCAGGCGCGCGACCGGCCGGGACCATGCTTTGCGGGTGAAGCAGGCTGTGCCGCTAATCGAGGGACGCGCACTTCTGCGGGAGGAGGCCACCGCATTGCTGACCGAGCTGATGCCGTCAGGCTACGTTGTCGAGGGAGCGGCCGCTCGGGTGGGTTCGTCGCTCGCGATTGCACGAGGAGACGTGATCGGAGCAGGTCCGGCTGCTCCTGCCGCCGGACCCGCGGCGTATGGCAGTGTCGGGATCAATACCGTTCCGACACTGCGAACGCCAGTTGCCGACGCAGCTTCGCCTAGCGACGGCAGCACGCTCGCGCTGCTGCAGCTGGGCGCGCTGCTCGGCGCCGTGCGCCTCGCGGCGGCCGTCGCTCCGCAGCCGGCCAACCGCCGCAGGCCGCAACAGCGCTGTAGGCGCTGCGGCAGCGGCGAAGCCGCCCTCAGGCGCACGCCCTGCGCCTCCTGCGGCAGCAGCGGCTGCGCCGTATGCGAGGCCTGCCTGGCGCTGGGCCGCAGCCGCGCCTGCGGTCTGCTCGTGCGCGGCACAGCGCCCGCGGCTTCGCCGCTGCGGTCGCCGCAGGCGGAGCGCCTCCCGCAGGCGGCGGACATTTGCGCGCGCTGGGGCTTAAGTCCCGCGCAGCGCGCCGCCTCCGAGCAGGCCGTGGAGTTCCTGCTGAGCGGCGGAGAACGCGCGTCTGTCCCGCATACGCCGGCATCCGCCGCCCGGGCCAGCGTGGCCGTTCCTCATGCCCCGGCGCACACAGAAACGCCGGCGCCCGCAGCCTGGCTCCGTCAGCTTGCCGCCTCATTTATCCGCGGCTACGGGGGGCGGGGCGTTCCCTCCGACGATCCGATGGCGATCCAGCCCCGCTCTTTTCTGCTCTGGGCCGTCACGGGAGCCGGCAAGACAGAGATGATATTTCCAGTAAATAAAAATCCCTTATAATAAAGGGATAGTAAAGCCTGTTATTATTGATTTGCTCACATTGTGACCACTTTGCTCATGAGTTTGCTGAACTTGTCCGCTGCACCTTTTTTCATTTCTTTCGTAACATGGAGGTATATTTCTCGCGTTGTTTTATCGTCCTTATGTCCGAGACGTTCCATTATTTCAGGCAGGGCCGCGCCAGCTTCCGCCAAAAGAGTTGTGTGGGTGTGTCGAAGTGAGTGGGGGGTTAGATCGGATTTCATATTCGCAGCTTCAAGAATTTTTTTCATGCGCTCTTCGGGCCCTTTTTGCACATCGGGATAACCAGGGTAACGCCCTCGCATGTTAGGGAAAACAAAGTCGCCTTCATACCACTTGTTTCTATATTTCATTTTCGTTTTATTCAACAGCGAGCGTTGTGACTCCAGCACCAATTTTATTGTTTTGTCGAATTCTATAACGCGAATCCCGGCTGCTGTTTTGGGAGGGACCAGACCGAATTCCCGCACGTTGTTCCTGTTGTTTTGATACGTCTTTGTAACCGACAATGTATGTTCCTCGAAATTTATATCCTTCCACTTCAACGCAAGCAGCTCGCCGATCCTAATTCCGGTGTATGCCAGAATCATGAAAACATGATAATCCTTGTCTATTCCGAACGCCTTGCATGCGTTCAAAAACTTAGCCAGCTCTTCCTTTTCCATATACTTAGGCAGGCTGGAACCATTTTCAATTTCCTCTACAGTTTTTTGTTTTCTCGGGACTTTTGAATATTTTGTCGGATCTGATTTTAGCAACTCAAGCTCCAATGCTCTTCGAAATATCATCTTTGCCGTTGCGTGAGTGCTAATTATCGTTTCATCCGAGTACTTCTTTTTTAAATCGATAAGCATGTTTTGGTAATCCATTCTCGAAATGTCCCTTAAGCGAGCTTCCCCGAAGTAAGAATTTAGTTTATTGATTCGCCCCTTTCTTACGGTCACGCTTCCGGGCTTAACGGCCCCTGTAGCTTCGTAAAACTCCAGCCACGACTTACTAAATTCTTTAAAAGTGAATGTTGTATTCTTTACAAAATTTCCGTCCGCCACTTCGGTTTCGGCACGAGCTGCGGCAGACTTAGCTTCCTCTTTTGTGCGGAACCCTGATTTGGTCTCTTGTCTTCTTTCGCCGGTCGCGGGGTTGCGCCCAATGTCTATTGTGTAAGACCAGGTCTTCCCGCGCTTTCGGATATATGCCATGATTATTCCCCCTTAAGCGGCTTGAAATGCCCCATGTAAACTCCGCAAACTTTAATCTGATTGGGCACCACCTCGATAGTGTTATAATCTTCATTCTCAGGGGAGAGTTTGATCGCGCTTGATTCATCGGACCACCTGATCCTCTTTAGCGTCCCATCTTCTTGATTGTTTATAAGCACGGCTACGATTTGCCCGTTATGTTCCGCCCAGTCAGCATGTTTTAGAAATACAATGTCGCCATCGTCAATGCCGGCCCCGATCATCGAATCTCCTTTTACGCGCAAGGCATAATCAGGCTGCTTTGCATTCATAAAAGGATAGTGAATGTAATCTTCTACATTAGATTCGGCAAGCATACCGTCGCCGGCGCAAATAGTGCCGATCATCGGAATACAACGGGGTACAGCGGTAGCTTCTCTATTGAGGTTGGCGATATCCGTAGTTTGAACTTTAAGGGCATCCGCAATTAAATTAAGGTTTCCGAATGATACGAGCGTCTTGGCGTTGACGTAGTCGGAAATTGTACTCGTAGGCAAACCGGTTTTTTCGGCCAGCGCGGTCTGGCTCATTCCGCGAGATCTCAAAAGTCCTTTTAGGTTAACTGCCGCTTCTTCCATTACCTTCTTTTCAAAGTCCGAATACGCCTTGCGTGCCAATTGGAACACTCCTATAAAATCCGATTTTTCCTAACTGATTCTGATTATATCCGATTAAATCAAAAATTAAAAGCTTTTTGCGTAATTATTCGGTTGACATTCCGATTTAATCGGATTATTCTATATTCACGGGAGGTGAACATATGCCGGAATACAAGGTCACCTGGAGAGCCGCCCGTGTAAATGCGGGCTATACCTTAAAGGAGGTTGCCAATCTAACGGATCGTAGCATCGATACCATCCACAGGTATGAAAGGGATTCCAGAGACATCCCCTTCGATCTGATGGGGCAATTGCTGTCGTTGTATTCAGTTCCGCAGGACATGGTTTTTTGCGGCAAAGAGTCCGATTTAATCGGAATCAGAAAAATAATTCCGGCTTAATCGAATACCGAGGTGAGCGCATGAAGAATCCATCTTTTGCAAAACTCGAAGATTTACCGGATGTATGTACTCCGCAAATGGCTGCTAGCTATCTTGGGGTTTCGAGGCAGTACATCTACGAACTGTGTCAACTTACGCCGGCGCTCGGCGGGTTGCCGAGTTACCAAATCGGGAAAAATCGGCGAATCGAGAAGGAAGATTTATTGAAGTGGAAGGAAGCGCGGCGTCAGGAAGGCGCCGATCGCTTCGCCCAATGAAAGGAGAGATAAAGGGGAATGGAAAAAATCAAATTCCTCGCCCGCTTACGTCGCAAGTCCGACGGCGTAATCTTCCCCGGCGAATTCGAGGCTGAACGCGACCTGGAAGCAGCTCTATGGGCGGCGAATCACAAGTATGGGGACAAGCATGCAATCATCGCTGTTTATCCAAAGGATCACCACTTGCGTGTTAACTTTCCGGATCGTTTGCCAATCGGAGACTAAAGGGGGACAAGCCCATGAAACTCGCATTAACCGGAACCCCGGTCATGGAGAACGCAAGCCACATCATCATGCAAGAAGGCGAAGCGACGGTAACGTACAGCCGGCAGTATTACAGGCTCTCCGAAGAGACTTCTGGCGCGGGCGAACCGATTGCCATTCACATGACGGACAAGCTGCCGCTGCAACTCTCCGGCAACGATCTCGGACATCGTATCGCTGTTCCGGTGATTACATGACGACCGCAGCATTTCTAATCGGATTCGCATGCGGAGTCGTCGCAATCATCCTGCTCGCTGTGTTTTATCCCGTCAAGCCGCATAACGATCTGGTCAAGTATCGTCGGGAGGATACAGAAGAAGTAGCAAATATCGTTGATGAGAGGGTGTAGGGCGTGAACCAAGTTGACAGAGAACAAATGCAGGCGGCTTTTCGGGATCTGGCGTCATTGTCATGGGACTTGTATCAAAGGCTCTTGGCTCACGGATTCAAGCCAAGCGAAGCCCTTCAGTTGACGGCCGCATTTGTCCAAACGTCTTTTGCTCCGAAATGAAAAAATCCCCTAGCGCGAGGTGAGAGTCGCGATAAGGGAGCAAAAGTAAACAACTTACCGCTACATTACCACGAAAGGAGACGGCTTGACAATGCCTATCCTTGATGCTGCACACAACGGCCGACCCGATCCGCAGGACAAGCCTCTTGATATTATCGCAGAGTGCGCCTGCGAATGCGGTCAATATATCTATTTTGGAGATCGTGGAGTATTGCGATACGACGGCGATTACTTTGCCAGCTATAGGTGCTTTGGTCGACATTCTGGTGTCGAGGAGATGGAGCGCGAATGGTCCTGAGCGCCTGCTGTAGCGCCCCTGTCGTCAAGCGCACCTGTCTATCATCTGTCTTTACTGTCCTCATATGCGCCCATTGTGGCGCATTATATCCCCATATTAAGGAGGGTCCATATGGCCCAGCAAAACAGCCAACTGTCGGTCATTCACAAGAACCTTGATTCGTTACTGGAATCGAAGCGTGAAGCGATGCCTTCCGGATTTAACAAGACAAGGTTTTTGCAGAATTCTATGGCCGTGCTGCAGGACACCTACAATATCGAAAAGTACGAGCCTACGAGCGTCGCCCGAACGATGTTGAAGGGTGCATTCCTTGGTCTCGACTTCTTCAACAAGGAATGCTATGCGGTCCCGTACGGCAATACGCTGCAGTTCCAGACGGACTACAAGGGCGAAAAGAAGTTAGCTAAGAAATACAGCGTCCGCCCCGTGAAGGACATCTATGCGAAGGTGGTCCGCGAGGGTGACGAGTTTATCGAGGAGATCGTTCATGGCAAGCCGTCCGTATCCTTTAAGCCTAAGTCGTTTAACAACGGGGAAATACTCGGAGCATTCGCGGTTGTCCTTTACGTTGACGGAACGATGGATTACGACACAATGACGTCCCAAGACATTGAAGACATCAAGAACAACTTCTCCAAGAAGAACAAGGATACAGGGCAATTTTCCAAGGCGTGGACCATTGAAGCTACCAAGCCGGAGATGTACAAAAAGACGGTTCTCCGCCGGCTCTGCAAAAACATCGAACTGGACTTTGACACGATCGAGCAGAAGAAAGCTTTCGAAGATGCTGCTGACATGGACTTCAACCAGGATCCCAAGCCCAAGCAACAGAGCCCGTTCAATCCTTCGGTCGTTGAGGCTGAGTACGAGGTGTTACCTGATGCTGCTGACCAAGGATAACTATTACTCTGTCGAGGCCAACCGCGAATACCTGTCTGTTAGCCAGTTTAAGGGCTTCCTTCCCTCTTACGGGGGATGCGAAGCCCGGTCGATGGCGGAGCTTGCAGGGGAGTATACACGGCCAGACAAGACGGCATTTGACGAGGGCCACTATCTCCATAGCTGGAATGAAGGCACGCTCGCAGAGTTCAAGGCGAAAAATCCGGATCTCTATTCCAGCCGCGGCCCAACTGCCGGGCAACTAAAGTCTAACTTCAAGCACTGCGACAAGATGATAGCCACATTGGAGAGCGACGAACTGGTGATGAAAGTGTTGGCCGGTCAGAAAGAAGTCATCCGGACCGCTGAACTGTTCGGCGCCCAATGGAAAATCATGATGGACAGCTACCAACCGGGCATAGCATTTGCGGATCTCAAGGCGATCAAGGACATGGACGACAAGTTCTGGAACGGGCAGATATACGAGAATTTCATCGACCATTACGGATACAACCTCCAAATGGGGATTTACGCCGAAGTCGAGCGCCGAGCTGACGGCCGGGATAACTGGTTGCTGCCGCATATGGTGATCGTTACAAAACAGGATCCGCCCGACAAAGCCATTTACTATTTTGCCTTCGCTGAGATACAAGCCGGCTTAAACATCGTGGAGAACAACATTGGACGGGTGCTAGACGTGAAATCGGGCCGGGCAGCGCCGGTCCGCTGTGAAAAATGCGACTATTGCCGGGCAACCAAGAAGATCAAGACCATCAAGCACGTTTCCGAACTATCCCTTTACTGAGGTGATCACATGCCGATCGGAGATTTTAACCCAGCGCCGAAGCCATCGGCCAAGAAACAGAAGACAGTACAGAGCCGGCGCGGAGATATTGGAGCGAAGGCAGATAAGCAGCTTAAAGAGCGCTCCAAGGGCATCTGTGAACGCTGCGGAAAGGCTGAAGCTACCGAAAGGGCGCATATCACCGGGCGTCCCCATATCGGCCATAATACGACCGTCTTGGACTTGGTACACCTATGTGCCGCTTGCCATGACTGGCTTGATGAGAGCCCGGACGGAATCCAGACCAAACGCATGGTCGCTAACATGCTCAACTCAGCAACGATCGCACAGGAGTAGGTGGGAGGTATGAACGGATGGATTAAACTCCATCGCAACATGCTCGACAATCCTGCTGTTTGCAAGGACGCCGAACATCTGGCCGTATGGGTGTTTTTACTCCTCAATGCGACCCACAAACCATACGACACGATGATCGGCGGTAAGCGTGTAACCCTCCAACCGGGGCAGCTTGTAACGAGCAGAGTCACGCTATCTGACGAATTGGACATTTCGCAGTCGAAGGTAGAACGCATCATAAACTTGTTCAAAATCGAACAGCAGATTGAACAACAAACTTTCTCAAAAAACCGCGTCATATCAATACTTAATTGGCACAAGTACCAAGAGAGTGAACACCAAAATGAACAAGAAGTGGACACCAACCGGACACCAAGTGAACACCAACCGGACACAAACAAGAATAAAAGAATTAAAGAACTTAAGAACACAAGAACTGAAGAACAAAAAAACCTATTGTTCGCTGCTTACACATCGAACCCTGATTTAATCTCTTGTCTTGATTCATTTTCCGAATTACGCAAGAAAATCAAAAAGCCTTTGACGGATAGGGCGATAACATTACTACTCGGTAAACTGGATGAACTCGCAACCGGTGACGTTGACAAGATCGCCATTTTAGAGCAATCCATCTTGAACAGTTGGCAAGGTATATTTCCGCTGAAGGGAGAGACGGGAAATGCACAACCTAGGGGACGCCCTCCGCGAGGCAGTGGAGAATATGACCTCCTCTCCCTCTGAGGACTATTACTGCCCGATCTGCAAGAATCTCGTCCCGAAGAAGATTGTTATGCTTCTCGGCAAAGAGAAGACGGTGCAGCCGCGCTGCTCCTGCGAAGTCGCTGCTCACGAAAAAGAAGTCCAGGCGATGGAGGATCGAAAGGCTCAAGCAGAGATCGAGCGGAAGTTCCAACACGCAGCCCTCGGCCAACGCTTCCTGACCTACACCTTTGAAAACTTCGGCAATCGGCCGGGCAGTGAGCGAGCGGTCGACATCGCCCGGAAGTACGCACAGAAGTTCAATCCAAAGAACGGTTTATCGCTCCTGATGTGGGGCGAGCCGGGAAACGGAAAAAGCCACTTGGCCGGTGCGATATACCATTCGGTAAAGGGGCACGGTTTCATCTCGGTATTCCAGAGCATGCCTGAACTACTAGGCCGAATTCGCAGCACCTTCCGCAACCAGTCGAAGGAATCGGAATACGAGATCATGGATGCCGTTCTCAAATGCGACCTTCTGATTTTGGATGATATCGGCGCTGAGAAAATCAGCGATTGGGTTGTCGAGGTCATCTTTCGAATCATTGACGGCCGGTATCGAGACAAGAAGCCGATCCTGTTCACAACCAACTTTACGCCGACCGAGCTTCTAAACCGATTTATGCCTGAGAAGCCCACGGTCGAGCAAGAGATTGCAGCCAAGCGAATCCATGATCGGATACTTGAAATGTCAGTCATCGTCGAGAACAAATCCAGCAGTTACCGCAGGGAAGTCGCGAACGAACGAGCGCGGAGGCTCATTGAGGAATGATGCGCTACGAAATCCTCAAGGAAATGGTCAAAGTAGCTGAGGCGCTGGAGCGACCGGGACTAAGCCGAGAGCAGTCGACGAGAGGTTGGGCTAAGTACAACGAACTCGAATCAAAACTTGCCGCTCTAAACGCCTCTGAGAAGGCTGCAACACACTCGCCGCTACAAGAATACTCGGAAGATTCTGAAAAGACTGAAAACGAGCCTGAGAGCGTCCCAAGCGATCCCCGAGAGCGCGCCGCTCAGTACGTGCGCAGGATACTCGCTCCCGAAGCGAAAAAGCGAGGGCGAGCCAAATGAATCGGTACAGGCACAGCGAAGCGCCGGCCGTATGGGAGAGTTACAAATGGCTGCTCAAGGACAAACTCGAATATATCGACCGACTAGCTAGGTTGATGTACTCGGACTTGATAAATACTGGCATGCGGAAGACCGAGGTACTAGCGTTCATGCGCGAGCACTTCGCAGGACTATGGGAAGAGGTCGCAAGTGAACAAGAAGCCATAGTGAACGGGAGGAAGCCTCGATGAGGCTGGATCCACTTTTTCAAACGACGTACCAAGAACTTATTTACGACGACGACGGGCTGATCGGCGAAATATACACGCTGCCTGAACGGATGGCAGAGAACAAAGGAGCGAAAGCGCATGACAAGATACGTGGGTATCGATCCCTCAACGAAGACCGGACTCGTCATCTTAGACAAGCACGGCGAGCTGATTGACGCGGTAGAGATCACCGCCGAAGGCAAGGACCCCAGCCGAATGATCGACATCATCGAGCAAGTCATGAGCAGCATCGAAGATAACGACTTTGTCACTATCGAGGGATTTGGCTTTGCGTCACAAAGCGGATTTTTGCTCGGCGGTATCGGCTGGGGAATCCGCATGGACCTCTACTCGCGACGAATCAGTTACGACGAGGTCGCACCGAATGCTCTGAAAAAATTCGCGGGAGCGAAGGGCAACGTCAAGAAGGACGAGCTGGCTGTTCACATCTACAAGCGTTGGGGCTTCGAACATGCCTCTGATAACGTCCGTGACGCCTATGTGCTAGCGCAGATCGCCCGAACCGTCCGTGAGGCTAAGAGGGGCTATTACGATGGTCTCACAGCTTATCAAAAGGACGTTGTAGATGTCATCCTGACGCCTCCGGTTAAAAAGCCGCGGAAAAAACGTGGTGCTTGACCATGGCCCAGTACAACGAACCAGGAGAGCAGGTAATCCTATGGCCGGAAATGGGCCCAGCGGAGGCAGAGGGCGATGAAGTGGACGAACGCGACGGATAGCGAACTGCTGACGATTATGGCTCATGACACAATGGCGAGAGCAAGCGACATCATTGCAGCATCGGACGAGTACAAGCGGAGACATCCTGCGCCCAAATATCGCAAGGTCGATTTACAACAGATCATCACGAGGAGGCCAGCAAAATGACAGACAAAGAGCCGCTGCCTTTTGCGGACGAGGAGGCGTTGGACGATGACGGCGATAAGGCCGGTGTATGTATACCAACTGACGCCTGAGCAACTTGCAGCAGTTGATGCTGGCGGCGTATCTATTGCGGGATTGCAATTCGGAGAGCCGATTCGGATCGAGCAACCGGATAGCATAATCAAGCGAATTGACATTGAGATAATGCCACAGAAGCGCAAGGGGCCCCCAAAAAAAGCGTTTGTCTCATACGAGCAGTATCTACAACTCCGCAATACCGGATTCACACGTCTGGAAATCTGCGCCAAGTACGATATCCGGATCAGCCTGTTAAAACGGTATCTGACCACTTGGGGCATTGGCAGCAAAACCGACGAAGCAGCAGCAATGAGACAGGCCAAATAAAGCGCTAATAGCGCAATAAGGCGCCCAGTAAATCCATAAAGGGAGATAGAGATATGACCGCTCGAGACAGCATAGCAGAGGACTTTAGCGATATGTTCGCGATCGGCTATACGGTAGAACAGGCCGTTAAAGTAATGCGTGATGACGCGAGTGTCGACCAAGACGCTCTCGACTCTTACATCGCGGAAATGGAGGCGGAGGAGGTCTAAGGCGCGTTAACCGCCGCCTCATCCAGCATTAAACGGAAAGCCGTGACCTCTCTCCGCATCAAATCAGCCGGGATACGCTGAGAGAGTAACCACCTCTCAAAACGGCGCACCCGGTCACCAGATAGATAGGCATCTGCCTCGGCAAAGTATTGATAGGCGAGTTCGGACATTTTTAGCACCTCGGAGGGATCTATATGCAATGGGACGAGAAGCAAAACCCGACAATGGCACTCGATACGCTAATCGGAAGCAAAATTCGCTTCACTGGAAAAGGCGGATATGACAGCGAGAACGAGCGAGCAAACAGGATGCTCGTCGTCGGAGAATCGTACACCCTAGAATCAATCGATGTTGGCGGATGGAGATCGGAAGTTCATCTCAAAGAGATCCCCGGCGCTAGATTCAATTCGGTAATGTTCCAAAATCAAGTATAACGCATGTTCGCGGGGAAGGGGATAAGGATGAAGGCACTCAGCCTGTTTTCGGGAATAGGTGGTATCGATTTGGCCTGTGAGTGGGCTGGCATCGAGACAGTGGCCTTCTGCGAGCGCGAGCCGTTCCCTCAGAAAGTGCTGCGCAAGCACTGGCCGGACGTCCCTATATACGACGACGTATGCACCTTAACGAAAGAGAGGCTAGACGAAGATGGAATCGGGCCAATTGACCTTATTCACGGAGGATATCCTTGCCAGCCTTTTAGTACAGCCGGGAAGCGAGAAGGCGAAAACGATGACCGTCACCTCTGGCCGGAGGTACGCCGACTACTTAAAGCCATCAGACCCCGTTGGTTTGTTGGAGAAAATGTTGCTGGTCACGTCTCATTGGGCCTCGACGAAGTGCTTTCTGACCTGGGAGACGATGGATACACCGCAAAAGCGTTTGTTATTCCAGCTTGTGCCGTCGGGGCATTCCACAAGCGATCCAGAGTCTTTATTGTGGCCCACCTTAACGGCGTCCGAGTGGAAGGGAGCAGCGCGGAATCGCTACTGGGGAAGCCCAGAATACCGTACCGACAAGCTCAGCCCTCGTTTCAGGACGCGGAGAGAAGACATGACACATTTGAATCCAGATTATGCCGAAGCCTTCATGGGCTTCCCGACGGGGTGGACCGTGTTAAAGCCCTCGGAAACGCAGTTGTCCCTGCCCAAATCTATCCCATCTTAGCAGCTGTCAAGCATCTAGACGACATGCTCTTTGCGCGAAGCGCCATCGTCGCGACCGAATCACCCAGGGCGTAGCCCGGAGGACGAATCAGGTCTATCAAACCCATTAAGGAGGATGGATATGCGACGGTTCAAGAAGCGCCAGTTAAAGAAATACTTCCGGCGAGCAGCAGAAGGCATGAAGCGCGGCAAACTCACTCCGTTTTATGCGCATCGCATTGCCGAGTGGGTGTCCTTGTACATTGACAATAAGTATCTGACGGAGTTTCGTCCGTGGTGGTATGACCAGGGCTGTCGACACACTAAATCCGACTTGGCCGCAGAATATAAGCGCCACTTCGAAAAATGGTTTGCGGAGATGGAGCAGATCTCAGGAATCGAACTTATGCCTATTAACGAATTCAGACGATCGCTCCCTAAGCGGGTCAAGCTTCGTCCGCGCCAAATGCGCAAAGAGAAAGAGCAACCGATCCGCAAACTGCGAAACCCACAGTTATTCCGCATCAGGACCAATAAAGGAAATGAGTACGTCACAGGCGAGAAGGTATTCGAGATTAACGAACACGCCTTCTTCGCCCATCACAACGGCGATGTATGGGTCGTGAGCGACGTCGCCATCGGAGCAGCCATCACCTATGACCGGCGCTACAAACGAGCCGTTGAGCGCGCCAGAGAGGTCATTGAGAGGCGATTCGATCAGTATCTCGATTTGCTCGCAAGACACGGAGCTTAACCCATTAGCCCAAGGAGGCATATACGGATATGCAACTCACGGTCAATAAAACCGAGTGCCCGCGATGCGAGAAGATGTTTTTCGAATGGGACTCAACCAAGCAGGAATATACCGGCTCCGGCATCGTCATGCGCGTGACCTACATCCTTGCCGATCCTGAGTACGTACGAGACGGACAAATCATTATGGCAATCGAGCCATGGAGGGAAACGGCATGACGGATACGGTAAACAAGCAGCACGCTTTCGAAATGCTGAAACGCGAGAGCAAGGACGGCAACTGGAGAGAAGATGTGCAAGTAGGTCTGAGTGTAGCTGCTGAAATGATCTCATTGATGCCGCCCACCCCATCCACCCCGGTACAGGGATACCGGGAGGCGCTGATAGATCGATGCGCGGACCTCAATCATTACGATGATGATCAGTTTACGCCGCCGATGTGCATCGACGAGCTGCCGGAGGCTGATGCCGACGATGTTATGGATTGGCCGTACGATATACTCCGCGCCTGTGCAGACAACGTATACGGAGTAATGGAGGACGACGGCATGCTCTCCGGTGCGCAGCCTGCGGACCAGCTTCGGGAGGCGTTGGATGTCGGCAATGACGTGCTGACCGCGCAGCTCGTCGACGAAGTTCAACGGCACGCTAAGGCGGTAGCGTCAAACCATCGATTGCGGGCGGCGCTGGAATCAATCAGCGACGAGATGTGCGATGACGACTCTCCAAGAGCGCAGCGCATTAATAAGATCATCGACCCAGCCCTCTCCCAGACGGACATACAGCCTAGCGGATGGATACCGGTAAGCAGACGTATGCCGGAGGTACAGACGCCCGTTCTCGCAACATATTCGACAAAAACATATATGGACAAGACTCGGAGCGTCGTAGTCATGGCGCAGTATTTTCCGGCGAAAACGGTCAAGGCTTGCGACTTTTTGCAAGATGGCGTGGATGGCGATTACGACGAAGACCAGGACGAATATTTCGTACCCGAGGGATGGTGGGAGTCTTCAGACGAAGCCGAAACGGTGTACGCTCTGACGCATGACGTAACCCACTGGATGCCGCTGCCGAAGCCTCCCGGCATCAATAGCACAGAGGACCAGCCCAGACCAAGACGGACGACAACGATGCGTGAGTTGATGTACGAGTGCGACATCGGCACAGAGGACGACCAGCCCTGATGTACTGGCAGATCATCGACAAGGGAGACAGGCGCGCCCTCGCCCTCGCGGATCGGCATTATACCCGCCAGACACCGGGCAGCAATCAATTTTGCAGGCCCGGTCGTAACCTGGTCCTGCTCGGCCAGGACGCAAAGGCGCTATGGGTAACATGGTCCGGCATACGGGACGACGGCTGGGAGGCGTGGGAATGTACGATTTACCGCAACGAGAGTCCATACCTCTCTAGCCACCTCATAACGCTGGCGATCGGCATCACGAGCCGCGAGTGGGGCGCGCCGCCGCCTGACGGCCTGATAACGTACCTCGGCAAGCACCTGCGAGGAGGATGCTTCCACGCGGCAGGCTTCCGTAGCGCTGGCCGGAGCAAGTCGGGCAAGGAGTTGCTGCAATTGACCGCAGACCGCTGGCCTCCGCCGTTGGAGGCATACGAGCCGCAGCAACGGTTATTTTGATAGCACAGAGGA
Organism: Cohnella sp. 56; assembly: GCF_037963805.1. NCBI lineage: Bacteria > Bacillati > Bacillota > Bacilli > Caryophanales > Paenibacillaceae > Cohnella > Cohnella sp. 56. The sequence continues at coordinate 503,328 of NZ_JAZDQE010000003.1, forward strand.
GGAAGAGACGGATGATTAAGCTGACGGAAGTTTTGTTAGATGGGCAGCGAAATGTGAAGATGCAAAATCCCGTGTATGTGCCAACTGAAGTTGTCGTCAAACCTTGGCATGAGTTTACATCGGTAATTGTGCCCAATGGTGGACAATACATCGTCACCGAATCCCCCGAAGAAGTCGTCCGCAAGATCGTGGATTATAAGCTGGCGATGGTGCGGTACGAATCAACCCACCCTTGGTTGATCAGCGACGGTCTGGCTACTCTGTGCGATCTCGCAGGAATAGGAGCTGACTCCAAATGAGCGATAACACAATACGAGAATTGTCGGACGCCCAACTGTTCCAAGAGTGGAAAATCAACAATAACAATAAAATCATGTACGAGATCAGCCGTAGGCAGCAGATCGCGGCAGGGAAACGTTGTTTAATCTGCGGCCATACAGAGGCATGGACCGGTCCGATTACTTCCTGTGGATGCGTAGATTGGAATGATTAGGAGAGGAGACCATCCATGAGCGATAACACCCCTAAGCCCATGAGCAAAGCCCGCCGGGCCATATGGGACAAGTCAGGCGGCAAGTGCTGGTATTGCGGATGTGAGTTGCCGGAGCGCGGCTGGCATGCGGACCATTTTGAGCCTATTCGACGGAACTGGTGGACCGATACCTGCCTCAATCCGCACAACGAGCGTGAGGACAACAAGGTCCCAGCCTGCGCCTCCTGCAACGTGCAAAAGGGTCCCCTGTCGCTGGAGCAGTTCCGGGACAAGATTGCTGGATTTATCAATAGCCTCAACCAGTACCACACACAGTACGACGTAGCCAAGCGCTACGGACTCATACAGGAGACACAATCACCGGTTACATTTTGGTTCGAGACGAGGGAGGCGCATCCATGACCAACACCTCTGATATACAGACGATATGGCAGGGAGACGACGCCGAATACGTCTACTACACCGAAGCGCAGTTTGACGAGATCGTAGCCGAATTCGTAAAGAAGCCAGCAGACGAAGAAGACCGCCGCCGCCAAATGATCGTTCTCAAGCTTGTATGCGACCTCCGCAATTATCGCGGGCAGGCACAAGCCCAGCTAGACGCCAAGGATACGGAGATAGCCCGGTTGACAGGCCGCATCATGCAGCATCGTATTGCATTGGGCTATGAGATCAGCTATGAGATTGAGCCGGACAGTGACATCCGGAATCACTTGGAAGATACTTTCCGCGCCCAGCTCGCCGAGAGAGACGCCACAATCGCAAAGCAGGCCGCGAAGATCGAGAGCATGCAGAAGGTCGCTGACGCCAAATTCGTGTTTTGGAACAAAGGCGACGAAGAGGCACGATGGGCGATGCAGGAGGAGAACATTCGTCTGCGAGCTGACCACAAGATTATGCAGGAGAGTTTGGGCAGCATTCGCGAGTACAGTTCGGACCCCGAATCCCGGCGAGCTGCTACGGCCTGCCTCCAATCCCTAAAGGATCCAAACCCATGATCAAAGATCAGGCAGCGCAACTCGCCCATAACATGGACGACGCAGAGGTCAAGCGACGTATCCAGCAGATCGCACAGCGGCAATGGGATCACTGGGGCATATCCATCCCCAATACCAAGGTGATGCTGCTGGCAGAGCTTGAGCACTACAAGGATAGGGCAGATCAATTAGAGGCGCTGAGAGGCGAGCTAGAGGCCAAAGACATTGTTCTAGAGCGCATAGCGACGTATGGAGGTCTTAAGACGGGTGACGTTGCAATGGATATGCAAACGGCGGCAGACGAGGTCCTAAATCGTTTCAGGAAGGAAGAGATAGATGGCTAGGGCGATAAGATTCCGGGGACGTCGCAAGGACAATGGTGAGTGGATATACGGATGGTTGGTCATCCAGCCTGACGGGACGGCCTTTATCTCGCAATTCTACAAGCGCGGCGAATGGGTTGAGGTCGATCCCGAAACGGTAGGGCAAATGGTCGATGAGCGCGACGGTGTTGAGTATTTCGAAGGCGATACCGTCAAGTACATCTCCAAAGAACAAACCGGAACGAGAGTGAAGTACAAAAGACGAGGATACGATTCTTTTGCTGAATATAGTGACATCGAAGTCACAGGAGTCATCACCCGAGGCGAACACGATGGCATGCTGACTTGGATTGTGAAGACCGATCAATGCACGAAATATGAGAGCTATTTTTGGGGCGAAGGAAAGCGATCAGACAAGCCTCGTATCATTACCAATAATTTAACCAAACCATTCAGCATAAAGCGCAAATACGAAATAGTTGGCTCTCCCCATCTACTGGAACAGGGGGAGAAGGGATGAAAGTATGGGTCGTAAGATATGCGCTGTCTGCGGGCATCAAGGAGTGCGAGGGCGAGGTTTCGAATACAAGCAACGATATGGTTGTTGTAAACCGTAACCAATTCTACCACGGCAAAAATCGTGACTGGTTTGATAATGAGGCTGACGCAATTAAGGCAGCCGAGGCGATGCGTCAAAAGAAGATAGAAAGCCTCCGCAAGCAGATCGCCAAGCTTGAAAAGCTGTCCTTTGAGGGAGGAAAGACACTATGACCAAGAAGAGTATCGATTTTTTCAAAACGAGCAATATGGCGGTCGAGATCAACATTATGCGTTGCGTTCACTGCGAAGGTGAGTTTTACGAGCTGGAGGACAAGGAGCTAGACGATTGCCCTCTATGCGGCAATGGATTTGACGAGGAGCCGGTCAAGGAGGCGTACGATTCGGAAACGTATACGCTGATCGTTGACCACAAGACAGGTATTCCAAGCGTCATCCGTAACGACGAGTACGAACCAGTCACCAAGGAGCCAACACTATGACCAGTACCGAGCCTATGACCTATAATCCGGGGCCGGAGTTTGATAGACGAATTGCAAATCTGATCGGTTACGTGTCGATGACAACAGCCGTAAATCTTGACGGGACATACGGATACACGCCTGCATACTCCACCACCTGGGAAGGAATGCGCTTAGTCGTAGAAGAGATGCAGCGTAGGGGATGGGACTTGGGTTTGTTCACGGACCATGAGGGCTGGCTGGCTGAATTCATCATCCTTGAGAACGGGAGTTTAGCTAAGGGCCGTGCAGAAACCGCACCTCATGCTGTATGTCTCGCCTGTATAGCTGCTATAGAGGGACAAAAGAAGGAGGTATAAACCATATGGGAGCCATCCAAATATCACTTGACATATACAAGATGGACGAGGAGGCGACCAAGCAAGCAGTCGAGAAGTACCTCAAATATGCCCGAGAATACAAGGTGACCGAGTACATCCCCGAAGAGCCGTCCATGACCGCATCCTACAGCGACATGCCAAGGAGCTACACTGGCCTCACAAGCAATCAGACGGGGGCGCTGGCTATTGCCAACGTAAGCGAGCAGGAGAGGCGCAAACGGCACGTAGAGCGCGCAGAGCAGGCCATATCAAGGCTAGGGACGCGGCAGCAAAGGCTCATCCGCATGCTGTATCTCGATGATGACGATGTAGCTGACGCAGACGTCGCCAATGCGCTTGGGTTTAGCGATCGACACTATAGGCGCATAAAGTCATATGCGATATACCGGTTAGCCACATCACTAAGGCTGCTCGTACTTAAGGAGTAAAAATTATGGCCGGTTTATGTCCGCTCTGTGTCCGATTAATTGACTAAAACCATGATATATTTATATTAGGTCAGACGTTATTCGTGGGGTGCGGAGGCACTCTCTTGAGGACGACGAATGACGTTTGACCATCACATACGACATAACTACCACTGACTTCGGTTAGTGGCTTTTTTTATGATCGGAGGGATCGGCAATGGCGCGATTGCTCGAAGGAAAGCGAAGGATATGTACCGGAGCCTACTACACGATGGAACCGGTTGGACTGAAAATACGCATAAAGATCGTTGTGAGATGGTACGCTTACCCGTTCTTGTGGTTTAAGTATCGGAATAGTACAAAGGAAATGCCGGAATAGACGGGTAAATACTTCGAACTTCTGCAATAAATGCAAAAACACCGCCGGATGCTTTCCGAGCGGTGCAAAGCTAGTTTACCAAAAATTAGATGATCTGACAACGGGGTGAGTCAATGAGTGTTACATTCGTCGTCCTGTGCCTTGCCGCCACAGTCTTGTTCGGCGTCTCCAGCTATTTACACGTCGAGCGAACGTCGAAGATATGGGCCGCCGAACGGCGCGACATGCTGGATCGCCTGATGAGCAAGGACCTCGTCGAGTACAAGCAGATGCAGCCGGCAGCCGCTGCGCCGAAGTCGGAGCCGATCGATATGACCGACGAGGAAGAGTGGGCACGCGAGATCGAGATGCAGAAATCGGGGGCTGGTTAAGATGGCCGCTTCGAACAAGATTAGACACCCGAAAAAGAGGGCGTTTCTCGCGGCATATGCCCAAACGGCGAACATAACCCAATCGGCGAAGGCGGCAGACGTCGAGCGCGGACTGCATTACGTCTGGATGCAGAATGATCCGGTATACGCCGCTGCCTTTGAGTCTGCCAAGGAAGAAGCTGCCGAATATTTGGAGCAGGAAGCCCGCCGCCGTGCCGTTCATGGCGTGGATGAGCCTGTATTTTACCAGGGCGAAGCCGTCGGTAAAGTCCGCAAGTATTCGGACACGCTGCTGATCTTCCTGATGAAGGGCGCTATGCCTGACAAATACAAGGACCGAGTCGCACAAGAGCATAGCGGCCAGATGCGGCATGAGGTGAATCTGGAAGGGTTGAGCGAAGATGAGCTCCGCGAGCGAATTAACGACGAGCTTGCGAAGGTTGCAGACCTACAGGCTCGAACTGGAGCGCCGCCTCAAACATAACCGGCTTGAATACTATCGGCCGCACCGCAAGCAGGAGGCTTTCCACCGCTCCGCCAAGCGCAACAAGTGGGCGTTCGGCGGTAACCGTACTGGGAAGACGGAGTGCGGCGCCGTAGAGGCTGTGTGGCGCGCTAGAGGCAATCACCCTTATCGCCGGATCGGTAGGCCGACGAATGGCTGGGTTGTTTCTCTGACGAACGAAGTGCAGCGCGACGTCGCCCAAAAAAAGGTGCTGTCTTACCTGAATCCCGCATGGATCAAGGATGTGTATGTGCGGCAGGGCAAACGCGACGATCCAGAGAATGCGATCATCGACTTTATCCTGGTTGAGTCCGTGCACGGCGGCGTCAGCACGATCGCGTTCAAGTCTTGCGACCAGGGGCGAGCCAAGTTTCAAGGGACGAGCCAGGACTGGGTATGGTTCGATGAGGAGCCGCCCGACGACATCTATGCCGAATGTAAGATGCGCGTCGTGGATACGCGGGGGGATCTGTGGGGCACGATGACGCCGCTGCAGGGTCTCACGTGGGTGTACGACACGATTTACATGAACGAGATCGGGGATCCGCAGATTGAATATTGGCTCATGCAGTGGGCCGATAACCCGTTCTTGCATCGGGACGAGATCGCACAGCTCGAAGCGACGATGTCGGAAGAGGACCGCGAGGCCCGGCAGTACGGAAAGTTCGTCGCGATGTCCGGCCTCGTCTATAAGGAGTTCGATGAGGACGTCCACGTCATTGACCCGTTCGATGTGCCGAAGTCCTGGTACGACAACATCAGCATTGACCCAGGCCTGGACGCGCCATTGTCGGCTCACTTTTACGCGGTGGACCCGACGAGCAACACGGTCTATGTGATCGAGGAGCATTATCAGGCAGGCCAGTCGGTCGAGTGGCATGCCGATGAGCTGCGCAAGATCGCTGCGCGTCTTGACTGGCAGTTCACGCCTAACGGCTACCTACAGACGCTGATCGACTCGGCGGCCAATCAGAAGACGCTGGCCGCCGAGAAGACGGTCACCGAGCTGTTTTGGGAGCATAAGGTCATGGCCGATACCGGCGTCGAGAAGGATGTCTGGACCGGCATACAGCGCGTTAAGCAATTCCTGAAGCTTCGGCCCTATTCACAGCCAGATGTCTGGCCGCGTGGGAAGCCGAAGCTTTTCATATTCCGCAATTGCGTGAACATGATCCGCGAGATCAAGTCGTATCGCTGGAAGCCGCAGCATACGGCGCAGGACGGTCCAGAAAAGCCGATCAAGAAGAACGACCACGCGATGGATGACCTGAAGTATTACATCATGTCACGGCCGGACCTGGTGCCCGAAGGACCGAGCGTGCAGAACGCCGTGTCGCACGTGCAGCAGCTCGATCAGCAGCATCTGCCGGCGGCGCTGCGTGAAGACAACGATCCGGTATCCTGGCATGACCTGTAAGGGGAGGAGGTGGAGCATTGGCTGACAAGATCACGGAAGAGATGGAGTACCACCAGATCGAGGACGAGTTCAAGGCGGCAGACTCCGCGCTGGCGCAGACGCATGCGGAGTGGCGCGAGTACGACGCCTATTACATGGCGGACCAATGGGCCAAGCAGCGTGCGAGCTGGCGGCCCGATCCCGTCGTGAACTACGCGAGCTATATCGTCGACCAGAAGCGTCCGCAGCTCACGAACAGCCGTCCAACCGGCATACTGCTGCCGACCGCGCAGGGCGACGAGGATGCGGCGAAGCTGTTCACACAAGTCACCGACGTCATTGGCGAGCGCGTCGACCTGGACAGCCGCACGGAGGAAGTCGTGCAGGCAGGACTGCTGCTCGACATTGGATGGTTCAAGGTTTACTGGGACCAGTCGCTGAAGGGCGGCCAGCCAGGCAAGGGCAATGTCTGGCGCGGTGACGTCGCCGTTGAGGCACCGGACCCGGCCAATATCTACTTTGACCCGCAGGCGGCAACGGTGGAGGAGTGCCGGTACATCATCTACGCGGTGCCAAAGACGGTCGCCTGGATCAAGGACAAGTTCGGCAAAGAGGTCGAGGCCGATTCGTCCGGGCGCTTCAGCACCGATATCTACGACCGTCCGTACGTGGATCGCAAGGATAGCGTGATGCTGTTCGAGCGATGGGCCAAAGAGGACGGCAAGCTGAACGTGACGTACGCGGCAGGCGGCAAGATCCTGAAGAAGATTAAGGACATCTACAAGCACGGCCGGTATCCGTTCGTCCCGTTCGTCGCGAAGAAGCGCCGCAAGTCGATCTTAGGCATTTCGGAGATCCGCAACATCATGAGTAACCAAAAGCTGCTGAACAAGCTGGTCGAGATGCCGTCTACGGCGGCACTCCTCACGGCTAACCCGATCGCGCTGATTGATCCGATGTCCGGCATCGACAAGAACAAGTGGATCAGCAAACCGGGTATGACCTGGTACGCGAAGGATCCTCAGAAATCGGTTCATTGGCTTCAGCCGCCGAGCTTCCCGGGCGACGTGTACAAGTTGGCGGACATGCTGCAGGGCTACATCGAGCGCATCGGCGGCGTATATGACGCGCTGACGGGAGAGACGCCGAGCGGTGTCACGGCGGCCGCGGCGATCCAACTGCTTCAGGAGCAGGGTAGCATCCCGATCAAGGGGATCGCCCGCAACCTGTACGCCTCTATCACCGAGGTGTACAAGCAGATGGTCGAGCTGGTGAAGCAGTTTTACAACGAGACGCGGTACATCCGCATCACGGGCGAGGATGGCGGCTATGAGTTCATCGAGTTCGAGGCAGCCAAGTACGCCGACGTGGACTTCGACATCAAGGTGAGCGCCGGCGCCGGTACACCGACCAGCGAGGCGTTCATCGCGCAGCTCGGCGAGGAGTTGTTCAGCAAAGGGCTGCTTTTGGGTTCGGAGTACGTCGACATGCAGAAGAACCTGCCGAACAAGGATCGCATCGTCGCTCGTCTCCGCGAGCAGGAGGCCATTCCCGCGCCGGCCGCGCAGCCACAGACGGGTGGAACGCCGCCGGGCGCTATGCCAGCACAGGCACAACCAGCGATGCCGGCGGCCGCGCCGCTCGGTCTGCCGGAGCAACCGACGCTGGATGACATATATGCCGCGTCTCCGCCGGAGATTCAGCAGCAAATTGACTTGATGGCCGGACAGGGTATGAGCGAGCAGCAGATCCTGGAGCAGCTCATGCAGATGGTAAAACGATAACGGGCCGCCGGTGAGAGTCCAGTGGCCCTTGCTATAAAACATAACCCGCGGCGTTGATCGAGTGGAGTTGCGCCGCCCACTCAGGAGGTATTCATATGTTTAGATTCAGACTGCACCCCCTCTTCGAGGAAGACGGGGGCCTTGACGTTGGCGGCAGCGCCGCAGCGTCCGATACTGCGCCGCCTAGCGTTGCGGCAGATGGTGATCCATCCGGTTCGGGGAGCGCCCCCGCGCCAGGCGCAGAGGGTACGACAGCGACGCCGGACGTCACGCACCAGGAGTCGTTCGCGGCTCGGCTCCGGGAGGAACGGCAGAAGCTGGAGAAGGATTACGAGCCGCTGAAGGGCGTCCAGTCGACACTGGAGCGCATCGCCAAAGCGGCCGGGTTCGATTCGCACGCCGAGTATCTGGCCGCGCTGGACGAGCATGTGTCGCAGCAGGCAGCGGAACGCGAGGCGCAGCGGCTTGGCGTTGACCCGGCGACGTACGACCAGTACTTCAAGCCGGTGAACAAAGAGCTGGAAGCCACGAAGGCCCAGTTGCAGAAGCTTCAGCAGGCGGAAGCGGAGCGCCAGGTGCGCGCCGACATCGACACGCTGAAGGCCAAATACCCGGACTTCGACACGTACCGCGACAAGACATTCGACCTGGCGATCCAGAGGGGCTACAGCCTGGAGGACGCCTATATCATCACGAGCCATGCGGACAAGCTGGCCGCGGTGAGCAAGGAAACGGAGCAGTCCGTGCTGGCGAATCTCGCGAACCGCGAGTCGCGGCAAATCCTGCCGGGCAATGACAAGCCCGGGGACACGACGCTGGACGTCTCGAAGATGAGCGTTAAGGATCTCGAGGCGATCTCGCGCCGTGTCCAGAATGGGGAGCGCATAACGCTCCAATAACAACGTGAGGTGAATCATCCATGGCAACGACGCAAACCACGGGCACGGCTGGCCTGGCCCCTACGATTCAAACGTACTATGACAAGAAGCTTGTCGCGCGCATGCTACCGAATCTGACGTTCATGAAGTACGCACAGAAGCGTCCTATTCCACGTAATGGCGGCAAGACGATCAACCTGCGCAGCTTCACACCGCTTGCGCCGGCCACGACGCCGCTTACGGAGGGCGTAACGCCTGCAGGCAACACGCTCGCGATGACCGAAATGACGGCGACGGTCCAGCAATACGGCGACTTCGTACAAGTCTCCGACGTGCTTGACCTGACGGCCATCGACCCGGTCCTGGACGAGACGGCCGATCTGCTCGGCGAGCAGGCAGCGCAGACGCTGGACGCCGTCGCACGGGACAACCTGAATACCGGTACGTCCGTGCAATACGCGAATGGGCGCGTCAGCCGCGTCACCGTGGCCGCAGGCGATAACCTGACCGTGCTGGAGATCCGCAAAGCGGTTCGTACGTTGAAGCGTAACAACGCCAAGCCAATCGACGGACGGAACTTCGTGGCGATCGTCGAGCCAGGCGCCACGTTCGACCTGCAGGGCGACTCGAAGTGGGAAGAGGCGGCCAAGTACGCTGGATCGACACAGATCTTCGATGGTGAGATCGGCCGTCTGTACGGCGTTCGCTTCGTCGAGACGTCGCTGGCGAAGAAGTTCGCAGGCGCCGGTGCCGCAAGCGTGGACGTGTACAGCACGCTCGTGTTCGGCAAGGACTCCTATTTCATGACGGACATCGAATCGAGCGGCGCGGTGAAGAACATCATCAAGCCGCTGGGCTCCGGCGGTACGAGCGATCCGCTCGACCAACGTGCGACGTCCGGCTGGAAGGCGCTGTTCACGGTGAAGATTCTGCAGCAACTGGCTATGGTGCGCATCGAGCACACGGTCAGCGGCTAAATCGGAGGAGGGGCAACCCTCCTTCTATCATTTCAACAATTATTCGGAGGTGCCGACATGGCAGAGAACCAGAAGACGGCTGAAGAGCTGGCGGCAGAGAAGGCCGCAGCGGATAAGGCAGCGAAGGCTGCGAAGGCTGCGGAGAAGCTCACGGACAAGGACTTCGATAAGGCGGCATTGTCGACCGGCGAGCAGCTCGCGCTGCAGGACAAGGTGCGCGTCCGCGTTTACCTCGATCCGGATGCCCGCGACCAGCTGGAGGCGCAGGAACAGGCAGGTGGTAAAGTGGTCTGGCCGTACACGACGGTCCAGATCAACGGCTATACGTACCAGATCCAGCTCGGCAAGGAAGTCGAAGTGCCGGAATCCGTCGCTGAAGTGCTTCGCCAGTCGAAGCTGATCTAAATCCATTACAGGAGGGCGCTCGCCCTTCGCTGACAGGAGGGTGAGCGTCTTGCTTTTAATCGAGATCGTCGAAGAGATTCAGGAGCGGTCGACCAAATCGCTTTCTATGCCGTCCATCATCCGCAAGATCATCCAGGTCAAGAACAACATCAAGCGCATGCACAGCACTGACGTCGAAGTATCCCGGCTCGATCTGGAGCCGAACCTTTCCACTTACCCGTTACCGTGCCCGGCCGGCAGCATCGTCGAGGTGCTGGTCAACGGTGCGCGATGTCCGCAGCAGGGACTACAGGAACACGGGCATTCCCGGTACTATTCCATTCTCAATAAGACCATCGTCATACTCCCGGCGCCTACGGAGGCGATCACGCGGGGGCTGACGATATTCCACAAGACATCAAGCCGGGCCTTAACGGTAGGCGATCTGAACGCTGAGCCGGATATGGATCCGGATTATCATATGCTGCTGGTTTGGGGCGTCCTGCAAGAGACGACCGTAGGCGCCGAGGCAGCGGACTATAAAGCGCGGTACGACAATCTGCTACCGGACTATGTTATCGCAAACCAAGCGCCTGCTGCATCACAGATACGACTGGAGGAGTGGTGAGATGAGCCTCGAAGATATTGCCAAGGTTACGCAGGAGACATACCAGGATTATGACAAGATTAAGGGCTTCGATGATGTCGGTCATTTCCTTAAGTCCTATGTGGTCAGCGGCGCTGTCGCGAGCAAGAACGTCTATCGAAACAACGTTGTCGACGTGACGGGGGCTATTGCGGTCATCGGCGGCAGCGTGATGAAGCGCGACGGCACAGCATTCATGACGGCCACGCCGAACACGACGTATTATCTGGACTTCAAGGCATCGGGCGATTTCTCTTGGCTGACGTCGCATGCACCGGGGGCGGCGGGTACCGACTATATCACCTTGGCCGAGGTGACGACCGACGCGAACGGGAACGTGAGCACGATCATTGACAAGGCCGATCCGCGCGGCGGCTTCCGGCTTAGCGATACATTTGGCCTGGAAGGCTACGCGACTAGTGCGCAGTTGGCGGATATTGCGATAAACGTAAAAAGCCCACCAGCACCATTGATCGGGGCAAAGGGCGATGACGTCACGAACGATACTGCTGCAATTCATGCTATTATCAGTTACGCCAGGGCGAATGGGAAAAACGTCATTCTCTTTCCGGCCGGAAAATATCGTGTGAATCTGGTCGTCTCAGGGCTGGGGTTAATTATCCAAGGACGCGGAGTGACGGGTCTTAACGGGGAATATAACGGTTCTGTATTACTGCCTGCGGATGCCTCTAAACCAGTGTTGCAAATAGGAGACGGGACCACGCTTACAAGCGGTATTTCCGTTAATGATTTCGCAATTGATGCTCAGGGTCAGACGGGTGGAGTCAACGGAGCAAACGTCGGCTTGTACGTCTATGGCGCAGAGCATCTATCCTTCAATAATTTATATGTTGCCCGGGCCAAGCAGAAGAACATTTATATCTCCAGCTCCTCCAGTAGGAGATCATCGATCATCTACTTCAATCGCCTCGACTCCTCGTATGGTTTGGGCAGTAATTTGTATGTCGAGTGGGGGTTGACCTACACGACTGGCGTATATGTAGAAGATTTCTACTGCATGCCAAATGAATCTTTCCCAACCACATCGCACGCCATCACGCTTGATAGTGTAGATATGACGCTAAATGATGCCTATGTGGATTGTCCGAACTACGATAGCTGCGGGCTGATCCTCAAAAAAACATTCGCCAGCGGTGCCGAGCCTCAACTAAGAGGCGAAAACATTGCGCTGGATAATGTCGGCAAAGGCAAAGTGGTCGTATATGACTCATACCGCAGCTCGGTCGGTATCGGCAGATATGGATTCTTCCAAGGTGTCAATTTGATCACGAACGGCGGAGTCATCGAGTATTCAAACGGAACGAAGACTGCGATTCCTGATCCGATCACCATTCTCGGAAACGGAAACAAGGGAACGAAATTCGGATTCGTCGAAGTTAACGGAAGCATCACTATTATTAGCGCAGCCACAGGAACAGAAATCGCAACGATATCTGGTAACGGCTCGAATCTTGAAGTTATTGCTTCACAAACCGGCGCAGATATCTACATGAAGCCAGGAAACGGCGGTCGTCACCGGCACTACGGCGGGAACTACTTTGTTCCGTTGTACTACGAATACGGTTCAAATATGTTTTATCAATGGCTCGACAGCAACGGGTACTTACGGATTAAGGCTGTTACAGATCCAGTCGCACAGAAGCCTGCTGGCGAATCCGAAGGCATCCCCGTAATATCGGCTTTGACCGGAACGACAGCTCAACGTCCCGGTGCTGGCGTTAGATATGTGGGGATGATGTACTTTGACACGACACTCGGAAAGCCGATATGGCGCTCTGCTGCAGCTACATGGGTAGATGCGACCGGAACAACAGTAGGATAGGGGGGATATTATGGCGATCATTACGAACGTAACGCTGGAAAGCGGTCTAGAAGTGCAGGATTCATACGCACGCATTGAGTTGATCCAAGGCGATAAGACCAAATTAACGGTCGGACTCTTTTTCTACGTAAATCAGCAAGCGATTGAGGGAGGCAAGGACACAGTCACGCGCAAGTATTATGACTTCGTACCTGCAGACGAGGACGATTCAGTTCGGTGGGACAAACAGGCATACGAATATCTGAAGGCACTGCCAGAGTTCGCAGAGGCAGTAGACGCATAGTCGGACCATACTGCGCAGCAAAGGAGGGACGCTGAGTGACATTAACCCTTCAGCAGATCATCGCCGAAGCTGACATCCTGGCGCCGAACGGCGTCGGGACAGCTGACAAGGTGCTGATGATCAATACGATCAACGGCGACTTTTTCAACGTCGTGAAGATCCCGGCGGCCCATCGATTCGCTGGCGACGTCGCGCAGACGGACTACACGCTGCCGGCCGCCGTAAGGGAGAAGAATATCGACCTCGTTCAGATCGGGCTGCTTACCTATCGCAACCTGCAGCGCGAAGCCGTTGCACCGACGGACATTACATTCAGCTTCGACGATGCAAGCCATATCCTGACGCTTTCCCCTGCGCCCTATCAATCCGGGTTGCAGGGGATTGTTCGTTATCACCGGATTGCGACGACGACATTTACCTCTGACAACCTAACGGCTACGCCGGACGCGCCGGAGGAATATCACTGGTCGTATGTGCTTGGCCTGGCGGCGAAGCTGGCGGCAGCAGAGGACGATGCAGCGAAGGCGGCCAACTACGAAGCCGAGAAGGTTGCAGCTTGGAACACGGCCGCGCAGAACTATCAAACGGGGTGAGGGCATGAGGCTGATTCAGCAGCAGGCGCCGAGCGTGCAGGAGCTGCCCGGCGTCACGGAACCGATTCCGATTCGGGAATGGCGCGGCGTCAATACATTCGATCCGCTCTCGATAGACGACGCCTATCTCACGGACGCAGTGAACATGACGACGGCGGACTATCCAGCGCTGGCTGTGCGGCCGGGTTACACCGTCCTGGGCGGTGCGATCGGCGGTAAAGTGCTGGGCCTCGGCGTCTGGAAGGACACGGAGCTGCACGCGGTATTCGCGGACGGCACATGGCGGAAATGGACAGGCAGCGCATGGTCGACGCTTAAATCCGGGTTGCACACGACGACCGACTGGACGTTCACGAACTTTCAGGGCGGTTGGGCGGATATCAACCTGGTCGGCGTAAACGGCGTCGACGGCATGTTCCGCTATGATGGCAGCACGGTGCAACTGTTCGGCAATGCGCCTGCCGGTTCAAGCTACGTGACCACTTATCAAAACCGGTTGTGGGTGGCGTTTGGGCAGGAGATCCGGGCGAGTAAGCTCGACGAACCGGAGATCTTTGACGCCTTCGGCGGGACGGACTCGGATAGCTACGGCAAAACGATCGAGACGGCGCGGGGCGAAGATGTGATCGGGTTGTCGGCGGGATTGTCGCGGCTGACGATCGCGACGCCGAATTCATTGCTGCGGCTGAACGGTTCGCTTCCTTCCGACTTCCAGACCTTCCCCATTACCGAGGACGTAGGATTCGCGAGTAATAAGAGCGCGGTGACGCGGGACGGTGAGCTGAGCTTTATTCATCAGCTCGGCATTTACGTGTACACTGGCGGCATGCTGCCCGATAGGGCGTTCAGTGAGATCGTGAAGGGTTATCAGACCGGCATCAGCCAGAGCGCGGCAGGGACGGACGGGGATCGGCTGTATTACACGCTTCGGCCCGACGTGACGCTCGTCTATGATCCTCGTTCGGGCATCGAGGCGTGGAGCGTGTACAAGGGCTTCACGCCGACATGCTATGCGAGGATGCAAGGGCGATTGTACGCAGGTGACGCCGCAGGGCGCGTCCTGCGGCTCGAAGACGGCGCGGACGATGCGGGACAACCTATAAGCTGGCGGGCCGTCAGCAAGGCGTTTACGAGCGCTGCAATCGCGCGCCGCGCGCGCTGGCTCAAGCTGTGGGTTGTGGCTGAGATGGCGGCGGGCGCTACCATGCACGTCTACCTGTCCAAGTCGGCGGCGGGGGATGCGGATTGGGAGCTGATGCAGAGCGTGACCGGCACCGGCGCGATGGAAGCACAGCGAGTGATCATCCCGGTCGGCAAGTACGCGCTCGAGCGGATCGTCCGCGTGAAGCTGGAGGGCACTGGCTGGGTGAGAATACACGAGCTGGCGAGGCAGGTTCGGAAGCTATCTTTGTGAGGAGGGGTTGCAATGAGTCTTGCAGACTTGCCGCAGGTCAAGCGCAAACTGACCGCAGATGAATTGTCCGAAGTTCTATCGATCGTCATCCAGGAAATTGACTTCGCGTTCAACGGCAATATCGACGCACGGAATATTCGGGCAAAGTCAATCACGGCGGAGAAGATGACTGTCGAGGAACTGTCGGCGATCTCGGCAAACTTAGGCCACATTATTGCGGGCTTGATCGAGTCGGTGCAGATCTATGGGTCGTACATTGCGACGCGGAAGGATTCGTATCCGCGGGTTGAGCTGAACAGCTCAGG
Organism: Cohnella sp. 56; assembly: GCF_037963805.1. NCBI lineage: Bacteria > Bacillati > Bacillota > Bacilli > Caryophanales > Paenibacillaceae > Cohnella > Cohnella sp. 56. Next base: position 518,685 of record NZ_JAZDQE010000003.1, read on the forward strand.
GGATCTCATAGCCGTTTTATTGGATGCGAATAATTCGATTAAGTTTGTTGCGGGTGCAAATATTTCTCCTAATATCGAGTTCCATAGAAATGGAAATATTGCAGCTACTTTGAAAATGCTAAATCTGGGATTAGAGCTTTCGTTAGCTAATGGAGGTTTTTTTCACGTTACTGGAGGAGAGCTATTCGTCGATGATGTGAGTAATATAACCGATGGTATTAGCACACTGGGAATGCTGTTAGCCGGGAAGGCGAGTTACAGCGATCTAGCCAGTGTATCAGCTTCTGTAAGTTCGATGGCCAGCAATTTGACCTATGACCCGACTGCGAAAAACTTGAAGCTCTGGGCAGCTAATGGGTCTTTGCTCGCTCAAGTCAATATTGCGGGTGCTTAAATTCCCGGAGATGGTATACTGGATAGTATATTCCATTTCATGGGGGAGACAGTCATGAAAAAAAGTTTTATCGTCGGTTTCTTTGCGGGTGTAATGATGACGGCTTCTGTCAGCTCATTTGCGGCTACTAGCAGCGTTGTAGGAAAAAAGGTGCAAGGTGAATTTACAGTCGTGGTAGATGGAGCTGCTCTTTCGCAGAAAGCCGTTGTCATTGACGGATCAAGTTATGCGCCTTTGCGTTCGGTAGGCGACTCAACGGGATACGATGTGTCGTTTGAGGACAAGACAGTAGCTTTTACAAAAAAAACAGAGGTGGCGAATTCCACGGTGAGCGAGAATGCAAATGAACTGACCGCAATAAATCAAGAACTCTTGGCTCTGACAATGAAACTCAAGATATATTCCGAAGAAGTTAATAGGCTTGAAACTGAAGGAAGAGCTAACCCTGACAAGCAAAAAGAAATTTCCAAACAGATAGAAGACCTAAATGTTGAATACGATCCGATTGCAAGCAAATTAAAAACTCTGCAAGCCCGTCGAGATGAACTCCAAAAGCAAATCAACCAGCGATAAGACGCCTTCGTGGGCGTCTTTTTCATTTCTAGAAGCGAGGTGCGATTATGGCCGTTAACGCCGGTTACGTGGCCAGCCAAAACAAGCGCTGGCAAGATGCCAATAAAAGCAACGATACGGATCTTATGCAGCGCCTGAAGAACGACTCGGTTCGCGCAGGGTATGAACTTAAGCCATACACGCCAACAGCAGCTGCGCTTCAAGCGGTAAAAAGCAGCCCGACATCAACTGCGTCCGCCTCCGTTGCAACGCTGCCGACAACAAGGACGGAGCAGACGCTAAGCGCGATCAACTCAGCGGCGACAGCCGAGCCGTTCAAGTTCACGCCTCCGGAAAAGTTCGAGTATGACAAGTACAAAGATCCGAACTATGCGAATGCGATCGCGAGCGCTAAAGCAAATATTGCCCAAGAACAAGCCGACACCGGGGCGAGACTCCGAGCAAACGGACAGGGAAGGTCATCCTACTCTGAGGGCGTTGCTCAGCAAGTCGCTACGAAAGGTATGGCACAGGTGGAGACGGATGTCCTGCCGAAGCTTATTGAAAATGCATATGCGCAATACGCCGATTCGGCGAATCGGGATCTCCAAGTCCAGCAAGCGAACTATGGCGTCTCGCAGGATCGTATGGCAAACCTGGCCAATGTCTACGGCTTGCAGCGCCAGCAAGATTTTGCCGATCCTCTCTCGGAAGCGCAGACGACCGGCAACTACTTATCTGGAGAAGCGCGTCAATATATCGCAGCGATTCAGAAGCTTAAGCAGCAGGCAGAGACGCCGGGTATTACAGTTGCAGAGCGAGCGGGACTGAGCCAACAGGCTGATGCTTATCGCGCTGCGCTCCAGGGATTGGGCGTCGATTCTACTCTGTTCGGATCTGGAGTGTCTCTGTCAGGAACGCAAGGCAATATCGCAAAGGCGGGAACGCCGACGCTCGTCGCACAGGGGCAGCAGTTTGAACAGGGCGTGGCGATGGCAGGACTGACGGGTCGCCTACCAGACGGTCAGCAGACGGTTCAGGAGCAGCAGCGTCTGTTTACGAACGATCTGACGCAGCAGCAATTCGATCAGGACAAGGAAATGCAGGGCTTGCAGTATGCGCTGAGCAAGCAGGTGCAGCTTGGCAATCTGGACATCAACCAAGCGCAGCTTCTTCTGCAGCAGGATGACAACGACCGGCAGTGGGCGTCGCTCGATTGGCAGATGTCGCAACCGTCGTCTTCGGCCCGTCAAGGGATGAGCGCGAACGATGTTCTGTCGAATATTAAAAGCCTTTATACCGAACCAGTATACGATCAATCGCCTGTATTACCCGGGCAGGAACGGAAAAAGTTGGGTGAGCAGTTGACGACAGACCCTGCGAAGCGTGAGCAGATGTTCCTGAACGTCGTGGACTCCGGGCTTTCTGACCTTGAGACGAACCAAGTGCTTGCCGGACTCGGCATGACCAAAGCTGAGATCGACCGATACAAGGCGAAGTACGGGGCCAGCTCGGGAAAGTAAGTAGCCCCACGGCGACAGCTAGTGGGGCCAAATTAAATAAATCTCTCGGCGGCGTATTGAGCGGGTCTGGAGACGTTTTCGCGGCGTCCGGGGCCAAGTACGGCATTGACCCGGCGTTGCTAGCCGCCATCGCAGTACATGAGACCGGAAACGGAACGTCCAATGCCGCAAAAAACAAGTACAACGTCGGCGGGATGATGGGCAAGAATGGCCTCATGTCTTTCAGCAGCTTGCAAGAGGGAATCGACAAAATGGCGAGCAACCTGAAGCGGAATTACTTCGACCAAGGATTGACGACCATAGCACAGATACAGCGTAAATACGCGCCTGTCGGAGCATCCAATGACCCATCCGGTCTCAACAACAATTGGATATCCGGCGTGTCCAAGTATTACAAAATGTTTTCGGGGGGATAAGCATGTCGGAATTCGATAACGTGCGCCGGCGGGCGCAGGGGCTGGCAGCTAGGGAATCGGTTAAGAATCGCTTGTCCGGCGTTAGCTCGCCAAGTGCGGCGCCAGTTAGCGAGTTCGATGGGATTCGTAATCGATCTGTAGCGCCGGTTTCCGTGACTGTGCCGAACGCGAATCCGATGATAGCCCCGCAGACAGTGACGCCGCTTGATTTCCTTCACGTCCAGCAGGCAACGATCGCGAAGCCTTCGTTTACCGTTTCGTCGCCATCATCGCCCATTGCTCCTTCTACTGACCCTGGTGCGCAGGAGTTGGCAGCGCGCGACGCATCACGGGCAGGTGCTCCGAAGCTGCTGCAGAAGTTCGGGCATGCGATGGACAAGTTCATGTTGACGACGAAGCCGGGCCGCTGGCTCACGGGATTTAATCGAGGTGCAGAGGAGACGCTGACAGGTGTGCAGTCCGCGTCCCCGGACGTCGGCGGCAAAGGCGCATATATCACGGGCTCGCTCGTAGGCGGCGCGGCCATTAACCCGGCAGCGCTCGAGCAATCGCTGGTCAAAGGCGGCTATGATCTGGCGGCGGGGGCGCTTTCAACGCGTCTCGGCAGCAAGGCCGTCGGTAAGCTGGGACAGGTCATCGAGGGTGCGCCGGGCGTCAGCGCCAATACGGCGCAGCGGCTTGCGACGACGGGCGCGCGAGGCGCCATCGCTGGGGCGTACCAAAATGTTGGCCTATCCGCTGCTGCTGGACATACGAGTCCGCAGGAGATTGGCGAGGCGGCTGTGCTGGGCGGTGCGCTTGGCGGAGCTGGCGACACAGCGGTGAGCGGCCTCGCTTCCGTCCTGCGTCGTTATCGCGGTTCGGCAGCTAATCCCGAGACGATCGACAAGCTGCTAGCGCTGCCGGAACCGCGGGCACGTGGGCAGGCCAATGTCGCTGAGACGCCGGATGTCATCAACGTGCCAGAGAGCGGACCGCGCGGGCTGCCAGAGCCTTCTGCCGAAGAGGCGGCACGCTGGCGGAATATCAACGAGTCGCAGGTGGAGATCTCCGCAATCGACGACGAGTTGCGCGCGCTCGAGTCCCGTTACCAGCAGGCCGTGAACGATCAGTACAAGTATCTGAAGCAGTCGATGGTCGATCGTGGAGGCGTTGAGCAGGGAGCGCTGCTTCGGAATGAAGCCGGCGACGTAACGGGACGCCTTGGCCGACAGTCGAACAACCCGGAATGGTATCAGGAATTCTACCGGACGAACGGCCGAGCGCCGAATAACAAAGAGTTGTTCGCGCTCGCGAAGCAGCACGTCGATGAGGGCTTCACGGATGGCGGGCAGCAGCTGCCGAGCTGGAGGGCAGAGAACGGCTACGACGAGACGGTCGCCGCACTGCAACAGGTAAAGGGCCAGCTGCAGCGGGCGCACGAATCGCTAACGTCTGGGAAAGTCATTCCCGAGCCGAATAATCTTCAAGAGCTGTTACGTGCTCGTGGGATGGACGATACGCCGGAAAATATCGCGCGTGTCTACAATACAAAAAACTGGTATCACGGGACCGGCACTGATAAGCTAACGGCTGAAATGCTCGACCCGTTCGTCGGTTCCCATGAATCTCTATTCGGGCAGGGCGTATACCTGACGGACAATCCTTCTATCGCGGAGGGATACGCCAACAGCCGAGGGCGTAGGTCAAAAACGCCGACTGTCTACGAGCTCAATACGAGCGTGAACCGGGTGCTCGATCTCGAAAAACCCCCATCGCCAGAGGCAGCGGACGCTTTACGAAAGTCGGTTCAATCTCTCGACTATGCATACGAAAGAGAGTTCGAGGAGGCGAACCACTTTACAAAATTACTGGACCGCGAGCTTGGGCAAGGCGCAACGACGGAACAAATCATACAAGTCATACGCGGGGAAATAGAAAGCTTTTCGCATGAGGCGGGCATTTCAACGAATTCGTTCGTCGAAGACATGCAGGAGCTGGCGATTAATCTTAAAAAGGCCGGCTATGACGGACTAACACATACCGGCGGACACCGGACAGGTAAGGACCCACATAGGGTCCTTATTTTGTTGGATCCGCAAAACTGGCATGGCACGGAGGATGGTCCGCGACAAGTATCTCGGATGGATAAATACCAACCAAAGGCCGAACCTGCGATGTCTCCGATCGTCAGCTCGCCTGCAGCAGCTCCGCAGTCGGTACCGGCACGCGCACCGGGGGTTGATCCGATCCCAGGAACAGGACGGCAATCTGCTCCGAGAGCTGCCGAACCGCGTGTTGTAAGTTCGCCTGAACATGTTAAAACACAGCCTCCAAAGGTTGACTCAGGGCCGCTCGGATTCGCGGCAGGCGGCGGAAAGAACGGGAAGTTTACCAACCCGACAGACACCCGGACGTACATCGAGACGAAGACAAGCCGGGAGCCATTCGACATTGCGGGCATGGCCGACGATTTCTACCGCAAGAACGTCGACAACTTGCAGAGGATCAATCAGCTCGATAAATACGTTGAAGAAATAATGGGCAAGCCTTTGCCCGCAGACCAGAAGGCTTATGTCCAGGCGCTTAACACGCGTGGCGCAGACGTTATCGCTAAACACATCTTAACCGAGCGGATGGTCGACGCGAAGGGGAATGCGATCGGCGAAGCGTTGAAAGATATCACGAAGCAGATCCCGCGGCGGTCATATACCAATTTCCTCGATTACTTGATCGCGCGGCATGCCGAGACACGGATGGGCCGCGGAGAGACGGTGTACGATCGCCGTGTCGGCATGACGGCAGAGATGCTGGCGGACAAGATTCGTACGTATCAGGACACCTATCCCGAGTTCGAAGGGATTGCCGATCAGCTCTACGCCTGGAACGATAAGCTCGGCCAAGCATGGCTCGTCGATACTGGCATCATCCCCGCGGATTTGTGGACTGTGTGGAAGGATGCGAATCCGTACTGGGTACCGAACAAGCGGTATTTTTCCAAACTCGAGCAGAGTGGCCGTCCTCCAGGGAAGGCACGCCGCGGCTTCGCGGGCCAAGGCAACCCGGTCAAGAGCTATTCGCCAACCGGTTCGGAGCGTCCGATCATTGACCCGATCGAGTCGATCATTGAATACGTCGACAAGTACGTGAAGACGGCCAAGCGCAACGAGGTCATGCAGACCGTAATCAAGCATTTGAACGAGGAGCCGGAAGCGCTGCAGGGCTTCGCGGAGCTCGTGCCGGAGAATCAGAACATGCACCAGTCATCGCTCAACGCGATAAACAATATGATCAAGGACGAAGGTATCGAATCGCTGCTGGAGAAGCTCGACGGGGAGTTTGAAGCTGCATACAACAAAAACCAGAAAGAGCGCGTCGCAGGCCGCGGGAACATCGTGACGGGTATGGTGGAGGGTAATCCTGTCCAGGTGCAGGTGAACGATATCCCGCTGCTTGAGGCGCTGGCAAATCTGACGCCGCAGACATCAAATGCGGTGGTCGAGGCCGCCCGCAAGGTGACGAACGCGATGAAGTTGCTCACGACCGGAGTTAACCCGGTGTTCAGCTTGACGCGAAATATCTGGCGAGACATTCCGACGGCGTACATCTTCAGCAAAACGACGAACAACCCGTTCCGCTTTGCGTGGGATCTGCTAGATGGCGTGGTCAGCACGTTTGGTAACAAGGAGCTGTATCAGCGGTATAAGGCAGTTGGGGGCGGGCACAGCAGCCCGGTGGCCGCAGATCGCAACTTGCTTTCACAGGCCAAACGCGAACTGCTCCCCCAGCAGAAAAAGGGTATGGGGTTGCTGCCGCGCGCGTATGGAGCGCTGGAGAACTTGTCCAACGTCATCGAGTCGGCGCCGCGCGTGGGCGAGTTCAAGCGAATCACGAAGGCGGGAGGCGACAGCTACGCGAGCCGGCAGGAGGGCCTGTTTCAGGCGAACGACTTGACGACGAATTTCAAGCGCAAAGGCTCGACGATCAAGGACGCGGACGCATTCCTTCCATATCTTAACGCCGCTGTACAGGGCCTCGACAAGACGGTACGGGCTTTCAAAGACAATCCAGGCGCTGTATCGGCGAAGGCGTTCCTAGCTATTACAGTGCCGACGATCGGGCTTTACGCGATCAATCACGGCAGGCAGGATTATCAGGAGTTGTCCAACTATACCAAGGACAACTTCTTTTTGATTCCGCGCGGTGACGGCCAGTTTATCAAGATTCCGCGGCCGCGTGAGCTCGGCATACCGTTCGGCGCGCTGCTCGAGCGGACGATGCGGGCATGGGCCGACGAAGATCCGGAATCTTTCCGCGACTTCGCTGACACGGTGACGACGGCTTTCGCTCCGCCGGGCATTCCTGCGAAGGAACTCGCGCACGGCGACTTCATGGGCGCGGCCATCGCGCCGGTGAGGGATACGGTGCTTGGGCCGATCGTTGACGTTGCTTCGAATGAGAACTTCGCGGGTGCTCCGATCGTCCCGCAGTATCTAGAGGGCGTTTCTCCGCGCTACCAGTTCGACGCGAATACGTCCGAGGTCGGCAAGAAGATTGGCGACGTGCTGAACGTATCCCCGAAGCAGGTCGATCATCTGATTCGATCCTATACGGGCGTGCTCGGGCAACTCGGTCTGCCGGCGACTTCCCAGGGCGCAACGGTCGGTGAGACACTGACGAAGCAGGTCACAGCCGACTCGGTGTTCAGCAACGACGCGACCGGCGACTTCTACGAGTTGAAGGATAGGCTGGGTCGGAAATATGCGGACATTAAGCTGACCGGGGACATCCCGCCTGGCTACAACGATGCGCTCCGCAAATACATCGATCAGACGGCCAGCGACATCGGGGACGTGACAAAAGCAATTCGCGCTGTCGATAAGATGCCGCTGAGCGCCGGCGAGAAGAAAGACAAGAAGCGCGAGCTGACGGAGCTTCGGAACGACACGGCCCGGCGAGCGTACATCGCGGTGCGCGATCAGATGAAGAAGTGAAGGGTTCCGCACACGCGGGGCCTTTCCTATTGGAGGTGGGCGAGTGGGAGAGACAGACGTGCAAACAGAGATCCTTCAACGACTCACTCGTGTCGAGACGAAGTTGGATATGCAGCTCGATGCGCGCGACAAGGCGGCCGAGGCGCTCCAGTCAGCTAAGGCGGCACACCATCGACAAGACGAGTCTAAACAGCGACTCGAAGAGATGGACAAGCACTACGATCACGAGATCCGGCTGCTTAATGCTCGCGTGGAGACGGAGGCGGCAGCGCTCAACGCTCGGATAGAGGCCGAAGCCCGGGCAGCGGCCGAGCGGCTCAAGGCCGAGCAGCGTGAACGCAAGACGGACCGGCATTGGCTCATCGGCATCATGTTCACGGCCGGCAGCTTGATCATCGCTGCATTCAAATTATTTTAAGGGGCGCTCATCCATGGAATGGACTGTTATCGAAAATCTTCTTGACCCGCAATTACTGATCGTGCTGACCGTCTGCTGGGTGCTCGGCTTCATGCTCAAGCGCACACCGCGCGTCCCGGACTGGTCGATCGTCTACGTTGTGACGCTCGTCGCCGTGTTGCTGGCCGTCTGGATACTCGGCCCGGGCCCGCTGCCGCTGCTGCAGGGCTTTCTGTGCGGCGCGGTCTCTGTCTATGGCTATCAGCTCGTCAAGCAGACAAAGGAGGGTGTAACCGATGGCAGCAATTAAGGGCATCGACTGTGCAACGCCGCTCACGGCCAAGACGGCCGCCGCCATTGCGGCAGCAGGCTACAAGTGGGCGGCACGGTATCTCGTGCCGATTGCCTACAAACATAAGCGTCTGACGCGCGCGGAGGCGGTCGCCATCACAGCAGCAGGCATGCAGGTCGTAAGCGTGTTCGAGACAACGGCCAGCCGGCCCCAGGGTGGCGCCACGAACGGGCAGAAGGACGGGGCGGCGGCATACCTGGAGGCGCGGGCCATCGAACAGCCGATCGGCAGTGCGATCTACTTCGCCGTCGACTACGACGCACAGCCGAAGGACTACGACTTGATCGAGGACTACCTGCGCGCGGCCGCCAAGGAGATCCCGGGCTACCAGATCGGTGTGTACGGCTCGTACGCCGTCGTCGAGGAAATGTCGCGGCGGGGAGCCTGCACGCACTTCTGGCAGACGTATGCGTGGAGTAAGGAGCGCAAGAGCAGCAAGGCCAACTTGTACCAGTACAAAAATGGCACGTCGGTCGGTGGCGTGACAGTCGACTTGAACGATTCGTACGGCGGAGAGGGTTGGTGGAATACGAAGCCTGTCGCCCCAGCGCCGCAGCCGACCGCAGCGGAGATCGTGCCGAAGGTCGTGCGCCTGGCAGACAACGCGCTGATCGCGACAGGAGAGCTGGTCGACGGCCGCATGGTCGCGCCTGTAGCCGCTGTGCTCGACGCGACAGGTGTGCGGTACAAGTGGGACAACGATACCAAAAAGCTTTATCTGCTCTGATTCATTCGCCCGGGGGCTTCGGCTCTCGGGCTTTTTTATTTTTTGGTAGTTGTCGCCTATTGATTAAGTTCGGGTGAACTGGTTAATATAAGAACAAATGTTTGTATTTTGACGAATCGAGGCGATCAGCATGCAACTCGATAAGTACATAGGACGAAATGTCGATTTGATCTACGAGGACAGCAACGGGGCGTTTACGCAGCGCCGCGTAACCGTCTCCAGCGTCTCGGGCGACATTGCCAAGGTATTTGACCACGACAAGCGGCAGCCCCGTACATTGACCGTTGAGCGCGTCCTGGCGTGCGTCCCATCCAGGGGGTATGGCGCCTCATGAGCTACATGCATTATGAGGATAATGACGATCAGACAGGGCGATTAAACACACACGAGATGTGCATGCTCCGTGACCTCCTTATCGCCCCGTATATGCTTGATTTGGTGGATGTCCATAAAGGGTATGCTGATCGATCAGGGGCGGTCCTGCGCAAACTAAATGGCCTATTGGCCGAAACATTGATGGACATCATCACGCAAGACCTATCTGACTTGCGAACAGATTTGCGGAGCAGACAGATAAAAACGTGGGAGATGGACCAGGATCATATTGCGCTGTACGTCGGCTATAACTGTCGTGGCTACTCCGATAAATTTGGGATGACCAAAGAGGCAGCGCGCGGAGAGATACGCGTCCAGCTCGGGGAGTATATGGGCGATGTTATTCAGCACTTGCGAGTGCTGCCAAAAACTCGGCAATCAAAGTAATTATTTTGTCGTCGGCGCACTCCGATAGATGCTAAAATAAGGGTATCAAGTCTTACGGAGTGATACTTTTGTCGGAGTTTATAAAGTTTGTCATTTTTTCAATGATCGAGGTTTTCGGCGCTCTGACGATAATCTTAGCGCTATTTAGGTACAAAGTAGTCCACTATCTAGTGCCAGCGATTGCAGTTGATTTTGTAATGGCCCTGCAAAGCTATACGCTACGAGAGGAACTTACACTAAGCTATTTAAGCCCGGCGATTAACCTCTTGTTGATAACTGTGTTTGTTTGGCTGATTGTGCGTGTGCCGCTGTTATGGTCTTTTGTCGTAAGCCTGCTAGGGTATATTGTATCGGTGCTAATGCAAGCGCTCATTATTGTTTTGTCTTTTGGATATTTAAGCCCGGCCGCCGCACAGGTGATGCCGGTCAGAGGATACATACTACAGTCAATAACGGGAGTTGTCCTTTTTGTAATCGCGCAGTATTTGTACAAGCGAGGTCTGGGGCTGTCCTTTAGATTCGATCCTCTCCGGCACAAATGGGAGAGAGTGATGGTAATAGGCTTTATTGTCGTTATGGTAGTCGCTTTTAGTGTGATGCTGTACTACCGCGAGGTCTATTTTGATTTATTGCTGCTACTTGTATCTCTATTATTTTTTGCTTACTACCTTATTAATAAGGAGATGCAGCGATGACGGATGCAATAGCTGTCAGGTTAGCTCATCGCATTAAACGACTAGCGCCCGATAACCCTGCAAGTGTAGAGGTAATGGCATTTGCTTTATCGGCCTACATCAATTTAATTGCAATCGTGACAACATCGCTCTTAGTATCTCTGGCTACTGGACAGACAAAGGGAGCGTTGGCCGCGCTAATATCTTTTGCCGTAGTGCGGCAAGTATCTGGAGGATATCATCTTAAAAGTGGTGCGCTGTGCATTGCTGTGTCTGTGACCGGCATTACCACCTTGTCTTATGCAGATTTTGGTGCAGTAGTGTCATTGGTGCTATCCGCTATCAGTGCCGTACTGGCGGCAATATATGCGCCTTCGCGGATCGACAACCAAACCCGCATACCGCGGCGTTTTTATCCACATCTCAAGATAGCATCCATCGTTTTAATTTGTATTGGACATGCGATCGGATACTCTCCAATAATTGCAGCCATGTTTGTTCAGGCATTAACTTTAATTCGGAAAGGAGGTGAAAAAAATGCGTAAACTGGCTAATCTGTTGGCGACTGGTTTGGCATTGTCGGCTGTGGTATTTGTCTCGACGGCGAGTTTGTTTTACATCAATCAGCCCAAAGTGCCGCGAGAATTGCTTAAGTAAGGAGATTTGCGTATGATACTCCAATTGACCAAGCATAAAACGGGCGAGGGAGGTTTTTGCGAGGTTGATGCTACTGACATATTGTATCTCGAGCCTTTAAAAACCGAAGATCGTGTTGTGATACACGCCATCGACGGAGAGTATTATATGCCGGGCACGCTTAAGTATTGGCACATTGCGCTAACCTCGTCAGGATTGCAATTTGATTTTGTAGATCGCAACTCATTGGCATATATACCCAACATTGCAAGGATAGACAAAAAGCTGAGAACTGTGCATTTTAATCGGAGCACTAAATATTGCACGGCATCAGTGGGTAATTTGTCGATATTTGATAATAAATAGCCGCCTAATGGGCGGCATTTTTATTTGTCAATATATAATTTGTCGAATGACGCCTTACATCTATCTATTTTCGGCGCGCCGAATTATTGTTTACACAGTTAATATTTTGAAAGATAATGTTGTCAATACCCCATTTAATAAAATGAAAGGGTGGTTGACATTTTTATAGTATCCTCCATTAGATACCTCAGCAGAGGGGAGGGGCATTACTGCCCTCGCCTCTGCGAACCTACCATTTGTACTCGTACAAGTCGTCCATCGTTACATCAAATACGATAGCGCAAGCCTTGCGAACGAGATCAGGCAAATCACGATCGCCAATCTCATACTTACTCAAGGACGGCACCGGTACATTGACGTAAGGCTTTAATCGCTCAGCTAATTCTTTTTGTGTCCAGCCTCGACTTTTACGCAGGTCCGGCAGCAGGCATCTCCCCCTGGTAAGGGACATGTACTCCTGCTCCTAGCATGTTTTTCCTACATTATAGCAAAGAGGAGCGAGCGACGTCATGGAAGTTTATAAATGGTTGGAACCGTCAATAAAAGCAAGGGTCAAAGAAATTAAAGAAGATTGCAAAATCAAATACAGGAAGACCTTTTCTGAATTCGAAAAAGTGCACCAGGATATGCTTAAAAGTCATCCTGAAGTATTCGATGAATTACTTCGACTGGAGACACTATTCATCGAAAAAGATCAATTAATAGATCACGCATACAGGTGCGGATTTAGGGATGGAGTAGAACTTTTGAAGTATGTTCAGAGTAGATAATAGAACGTGAAAATTGACCACAATTTGACCACGCCGCTCACAATTTGACCATCTATCGTGGTATCAGTTATTTATAATGGTTATCAATATTAACAGTAACTATTGGGCATTAACATCTTTGGTTATCACCAGTTATCACGTTGCACACATCAATAAAAAACAGAGATGGTGTTCCCCCTGCTTGACGCCGTCTTGCGCGCGGGCGGGAGGGCGCTTCTCGCTACGCCGCGGCGGGACGTCGTGCTGGAGCTGGCGCCTCGGCTTGCCAAGGCGTTTCCGGAGCGGACGCTTGCCGTTCTCTACGGCGGCAGCGGCAACCGCTGGCAGCGTGCGGAGCTGACGCTGGCAACGACGCATCAGCTCATGAGGTTCCATCAGTCGTTCGACCTCGTCCTGATCGATGAGCTGGACGCCTTCCCCTACCACGGCGATCCGATGCTCCACTATGCGGCCGCCGCCGCTCGCAAGCCGGATGGCGCGACCGTCCTGCTCAGTGCGACGCCGCCCGCGGCGCTGCAGCGGGCGGCACGTCGCGGACGGCTGCCTCATGCCAAGGTGCCCGTGCGTTATCACAGGCACCCGTTGCCCGTGCCGACGCTCTTGCGCCTGCCGCCGATGCGGCGCTGGTCCGTCCCGACGGCGGGTGCGCCGAGGATTGGACGTCAGCTACCGACCAAGCAAGCCGCCCGGCTATTCGCGAGCCTTGGCGAATCGCTCGCGCGCGGTGCGCAGGTGTTCGTGTTCGTGCCGTATATCCGCCAGGTCGACGGACTCGTCTCTCTGTTCAGGCAACATGCCGCCGCATGGGGCATACCAGCCGCAGCTGTGGACGGCACATCCTCGCAGGATGACGGCCGTAGGGACAAGGTCGTCGCCTTCCGCGAGCGCCGGCTGCGGCTGCTCGTGACGACGACTATTCTCGAGCGCGGCGTGACGGTGCCGCGCAGCGACGTCTTCATCCTGGACGCGCACGCCAAGCTGTTCGACGAGGCGGCCCTCGTGCAGATGGCGGGCCGGGCGGGCCGATCGGCGGACGATCCGGCCGGCAGAGTGCATTTCTGCGGCGAGTACCGGACGCAGGCGCAGGTCGGCGCGATTCGGCAGATCGCCGCGATGAACCGGCTGGCCCGGCGCGGCGGCTATCTGCTGGAGGGAGGCGGCAGCAGATGATCGCCGCATTGCTGGAAGCCGCCTATCGCCTGCTACGCCCCAATCCGCATCTATGCTTGCACTGCGGCCGCGAGGAGCGCCGCCCGGGTGCCGGCGGCCTGATCGCTCCGCTCCGCAGTCCGGCCGCCCGCGCGGCCCTGAGCGAATTGTGCGCCGCATGCCGCGCGCGCATTCCCTGGATTATGACCGTCGCATGTCCTGTCTGCGGCCGATCCGAGCGCTGCGGAGATTGCCTGCGCCGTACCGCCCGGCACTTCGAAGCGAGCCGCGCGGCAGTCCGCTATGACGACGGCATGAAGGAATGGCTGGCCGCCTACAAGTATCAGGGCGCAGAGCGCCTCGCCCCGCTCTTGGCCGCGATGCTGGCTGCCGCGCTGGAGAGATATTCCCAGGCTCCTGCCCAGTCATTCGATCTGATCGCCGCCGTCCCGCTGTCTGAGAGCCGCCTGGCGTCACGCGGCTTCAACCAGGCCGAGGGCATGGCGACGATTCTCGCGGGTTGGTACGGCATTCCTTATGCGAATCTGCTCGTCCGTACGAGGGACACCGAAAAGCAGAGCCGCAAAGGCCGAGGCGCCCGTATTCGGGACATGCAAGGCCTCTTTCAGCCAGCTATGCCCGCCATTCATCCGTCTTTTCAGCACTCATCAAATCCGCGAATTCTCCTTGTCGACGATATCTACACGACCGGCAGCACGATGAACGAATGCGCGCGGGCGATTCGCCAGGCGTTTCCCACGGCCCAGATTTTCGGGCTCGCATGGGCGAGAGCATGACTGCGGACGGTTACAACGTCATCCATTTCATGCTAGAATAGCATTATCTATCGAGATGACCGGGAGGGGAACTCTCAAGTGGCTTTAGCGAATTGCCCGCGCTGCGGGAAGCTGTTCAACCGCCATATCCGCACCATATGCGACACATGCCATGCGGGAATTGAGCAAGATTACGAGAAATGCTTCAAGTTTCTCAAAGACCATAAAGGTGTAACAATAAACGAGCTGTCCGAAGCGACCGGGGTGACGGTGCAGCAGATTACGAAGTTTATCCAGGAAGGCCGCATCTCCAAGGCAGTCGCGCCCAATCTGACCTATCCCTGCGAGATGTGCGGGGCGGCAATCCGCGACGGCAAGGTGTGCTTCAACTGCCAGAACAAGCTGAAGAAGGGTATCGCAGGTCCAGCGGCGGGCCGGCAGCAATCGGACATTCGCAACGGATTCCGCATTCTTGACAGAGACGATCGTTAAAAGCAACTATTCATAATTCGCGCCTGGCGACCGATAATAGGAATAAATCTATTATCGGTTGTTTTTTTGGCGGCGGAAGGGGTGCCCATTATGAAAATCAACGAGACGCAGCGTATAGCCAATATAAGAAGCGTGTATGCCAATTCCGGCGATCATGCCGTGAGCGGCAAGCCGGCGGCGAAGAAGAAGGACAACGTGTCCATCTCGCCTGAAGCGCTCGAACTGCTCCAGTCGCAGCAGATGAGCGAGGCTGACAAGACGAAGAAAATCGAACAGCTCAAGAGCGCCGTATCCTCCGGCACCTACCATGTCGATGCGGGCAAGATCGCCGACAAGCTGCTGCCGTTTATCCTCTAAGAGTTGACAGATAGGAGTGAGCGTATTGGAATCAGCCATCGAGGCGATATTGGAGCCGCTCGACGGTCTCGCCGCCCTCTACGATCAGCTGATCGGACTTAGCCGCGCCAAGCGCGAGGCGGTGATCGCCAACCGGGTCGACGAGGTCGCAGCCATTACCAACCGCGAGGCGCGGCTGGTGCAGCAGGCCGGCGAGCTCGAGAGCAAGCGTGCGGCCGCCGTCCAGCAGCTCGTGTCCGGGATGGGACTGGGCACCAGGCCGGTCCGCATGGAGCAGCTTATTCGGATCGTGCCGAGTGCCGAGGCCAAGCGTGCGCTCCAGACCGTCACGTCACGGCTGGCGGAGTCGACGGACGAGCTTCGGCGGCTCAATGACGCCAATCAGCGGCTGATTCGGACGCATCTCGAGTTTATTCATTACTCCATCGACGTGATCGCGGGTCCCAGCGAGGACGAAGCGACGTATCACCGTTCCCTGCAGGAGCAGGGCTTCTCGAGACCGAGCCAGTTCGATACCCGCGCATAATGAGAGAGGTGAATTGACAAGTGAGATCTACGTTCCACGGTCTTGAGGTTGCCCGGCGTTCACTGTTTACGCAGACTGCGGCATTGTACACGACAGGCCACAATATCGCCAACGCCAACACGGCAGGCTATTCCCGCCAGACTGTCAATATGACCGCTGCCCAATCCGTAGAGGCCTACGGACTCATCCGCTCGACCGTACCCGGACAGATGGGCTCTGGTGTCGAGTTCACGTCCATCACGCGGATTCGGGAGAAGTTCCTCGACGACCAGTATCGCAACGAGAACAAGTCGTTCGGCGATTACTCCATCCGTCAGGACACGCTGGCGAAGCTCGAGACGATCGTCAACGAGCCCAGCGACAGCGGCGTTCGCACGGTCATCGCGAACTTTTTCAACGCCTGGTCCGAACTCAGCAAGTCCCCGGAGAACGCCGACGGCCGCAAGATCGTGCGAGAGCAGGCGCTGGCGTTGACCGACGCGCTCAATCACACGGCCAAGCAGCTCGGCGATCTGAAGAACGATCTGACCGAGAATGTCGCGATTCGCGCCGGCGAGATCAATTCACGGCTGCAGAGCATCGCGCAGCTCAACCGCAGCATCGCCAAGATCGAGGGACTGGGCGACGACGCCAACGATCTGCGCGACCAGCGCGATCTGCTGACGGACGAGCTGTCCAAGATGATCAACATCACGGTGACCGAGCAATCGGACGGCTACAAGATCGATATGGGCGGCACCGAGCTCGTGTCCGGCTACGGAGAGCCGGAGCCGGTGACCGGCGAGAGCCTGACGGATGCGGTCGCAGACGGCACGCTGACGGGCGGCGAGGTGTACGGGATGATCCTGTCCCGCGATACGTATGTGCAGGGTTATATCAACGATCTGGACCGTCTCGCCAATACGCTCGCCAACGGCGATATCGAGGTCACGCTGCCCAAGGGCTCCGTCATCCCGACCGGGACGACGCTGACCGGGACGGACGGATCGACGACAACGTATTCCGGTTCGGTTGCCGCTCGGACGCTCGGCAGCGATACCAAGGTTGTGCTCAAGGGACTCAACGCACTGCACCAGCTCGGCTACAACACATCGTCCACGCCGACCGGCCTTCCTTTTTTCACCAATGCCGATGGCAGCACCGGGACGATCACCGCGGCTTCGATCACGCTGAACAAGCAGATCGCGGACAATCCGACCAAGATCTCCGCCTCGATGCGGGTGAACGACGACGGCACCCTGATCGAGGGCAACAATTCGCTCTCCGTTCTGTTCTCGCAGGCGCGGGACACGCGCTTCAACTTCGGCACGGCCGCCGATCCGAATCTCAATACGGTCGATGCGTACTTCCGCTCGATCGCCGGCCAGCTCGGCGTGCAATCCGAAGAAGCGATCCGGCAGATGAACAATTCCAAGAGCCTCGTCGACCAGATCGACGGCAACAGGCAGTCGGTCAGCGGCGTGTCGCTGGACGAAGAGATGTCGAATATGATCAAGTTCCAGCACGCTTACAATGCGGCTGCGCGGAATATGACGGTGATTGACGAGATGCTCGACAAGATTATCAACGGCATGGGCGTCGTCGGTCGATAATGAGATGAGGTGACTTCAAGTGAGCATTCGAGTAACGCAAACGATGATGAATACGCAGCTGCTCAGCAACATCACGGGCAACCTCGGGCGGATGAACAATCTGATGGACCAGCTGTCGACCGGCCGCCGCATCAACAAGCCGTCGGACGATCCCGTCGGGCTGACGTTCTCCATGCGGTACCGCAGCGAGATCGACGCCAACGACCAGTACGTCAAGAATACGGACTCCGCGACGTCGATGCTCGACTTCACGGACACGACGCTCGGCCAGGCCGGCGACGTGCTCCAGCGCCTGCGCGAGCTGGCCGTGAAGGGGGCGACCGGCGCGCAGCCGCAGGAAGCCTATGACGCCATCAATCTGGAGGTCAAGGAACTGTACAACCAGATGGTGGAGATCGGCAACAGCAAGTTCAACGGCAAATACGTATTTAACGGCGAGCAGACGCAGAAGGCGCCGTACCCGGCGACCAAGATCGACGATGCCTCCGGTACGATGGCATATGCCGTGAAGACGGATGAGGGTCAGACCCAGTACGAGCTCGGTCCCGGCGTTACGCTCGGCGCGAATCTGACGGGCAACGAGGTGTTCGGCAAGGACACGGACAGCGACAATATCTTCCTCGTAATCAAGCAGATCAGCGATGCGCTGAAGACGGGGGACTCGAACAAAGTCTCCGACCTGCTCGGCAGCGTCGATACGCGGCTCGGCACGCTGCTGGAGAAGCGCGCGGAGGTCGGCGCGCGTACGAACCGCCTGGCGCTCGTCAGCGACCGTCTGACCGAGACGGGAGTCAACTTGAAAAATATCCAGTCCAAGACGGAGGACGCGGATATGTCGGCTGTCATCACGAACCTGAAGACAGAAGAAAATGTGTACCAAGCATCTCTGTCTGCCGGGGCGAAGCTGATCACGCCAAGCTTGGTCGACTTCCTGAAGTAAGGGACGGTGGATGACGGATGAGAGGCATCGTGCCCGCGCCCCAGATTCAGATTCAGCAGACGTATGCGCAGCTCGGCATCGACGCCGATCTCGGCACGCAGCATATCGAGCAGCCGAGGCCGACATTCGAGATGGAGCAGCCGCGGGCCAAGCTCGAGATCCAGTCGCCGAACGGGCGGCTTGAGATCGATCAGTCCAAGGCATGGGATGCGCTCGGTCTCGGCGGACATCTCAACGTGATGAACAATATTTACTCCATGGCGCCGCAGATCGCACTTCAGGGTCTCGCCCGCATCGTGGACGAAGGCAACCGGATGGCCGACCTGACGAATCCCGGCAACCCGTTCGCCGAGTTTGCCATGGACTGGCGCCGCACGTTCGACGAGTTCGACTTCCGCGGGCCGGCGGCTTACAACAACGTCAGCGTCAACTACGTTCCGGGCAATCTGTCCATAGAGGCCTCAGCGAGTCCGGTTCAGCTGCGCACCGCGGTCAACGCGCCTATTCTGTCTTACGACAGGGGCAAGCTGGACATCTATATGCAGCAGTACGGCAGTGTGCAGATCACGCCGCCGCCGCTGGTGAGCCTGCAAGGTTGAAATTCGACTACAATTTGGCGACACTATAAGCTATAGTCCTGTCCGGCGTGTTGTCGCTGATGCGGGCGCTATAGCTTTGTTTTTTATACACGCGATTAATATAGAAGGTAAGGAGCCGTGACTATGCTTATAAAGTCCGCCGTTCTGGGACAAGTCGAGATCGAGCCTGATAAAATTGTACGCTTCACGCAAGGCATGCCGGGGTTCGAGGATACGAAGTCGTTCGTGCTGCTGCAGCCGGATCCGATTCTGCCATTCACGTATATGCAATCGATCGACCGTGCCGAGGTCGTGTTCCTATTGACGGACCCGTTTGTGTTCTCGCCCGGCTACGACCTTAGGCTGACCGAGGATACGCTTGAGGAGCTTAGTATTAAAGGCGAGCAGGACGTCCAGGTATGGGCGGTAGTGACGCTGAAGGAAAGCGTGACGACTGCGACGATGAACCTGCTGGCTCCCGTCATCGTCAATGTCCGCGAGAAGCTGGGCCGCCAGATCGTGCTGACCAACTCCGGCTATTCGACCAGACAGCTGCTGTCCCCGCCTAACCGGAGCGACGATACTATATCTGCACAGGACGGAGCGTGAGCGTATGCTGGTATTGTCGCGCAAAAAAGGAGAGTCCATCGTTATCGGTCATGACATCGAGCTTGTCGTCCTCGGAACCGAGGGGGACACGGTCCGTCTTGGCATCAAGGCGCCGCGGAGCGTCGAGGTATACCGCAAGGAGATCTATGATGCGATTCAGGAGTCCAACCGCGAGGCCGTGAACCTGAAGGTGCCGCTGGCGGATTTGCACAAGCTGTTGGGCGGCAATAGCGTTTCGAATCCGGCGGGAGATGCCGATCAATAATTTTCGATAATTTTCGCATTTTGCTATTCACAACTATTCGGCAGCATTCGATATATATTGTAGGAGCAGAGGGACGGGGCGGCCGACCCTGACCTCAGCTAACTAAACCCCACATGGACGTGGGAACCGACCTTCAAGGAGGAAGAAATCAATGCGTATTAACCACAATATCGCAGCTCTGAACACGCACCGTCAACTGACGGGCAACACGGCTGCTGCCAGCAAGTCCCTGGAAAAGCTGTCTTCCGGTCTTCGCATCAACCGTGCAGGCGACGACGCTGCCGGCCTCGCGATCTCCGAAAAAATGCGCGCTCAAATCCGCGGCCTGGACATGGCTTCGAAGAACGCGCAAGACGGCATCTCCCTGATCCAAACGGCTGAAGGCGCGCTCAACGAGACGCACTCCATCCTGCAACGTATGCGCGAGCTGGCCGACCAATCGGCTAACGGCACCAACACTGGCGACGACCGCGCTGCCATTCAAGAAGAAGTCAAGCAACTGAAGGACGAAATCGACCGCATCGGCAACACGACCGAGTTCAACACGCAAAAGCTGTTGAACGGTGCGCTGAAGTCGGCTGGTACGGCTAATGTTGCTACGGATACGACGAATGGCGCAGTAATTGCGAAGCTGACTGAAGGCAAATTGGCGGCTTCGAATGCACTAGGCACTACTAATGCTAAAGTCTCGACGGCTGAATTCCAGAAAGAAACAATTAAGATTGACGGAAATGACATCGACATCAACTGGCAGAACCTTACGACGGATGAAAAGGCTATTCTGACGGGGATTAGCTCTACCGACAAGGTATCCCAAACGAAAGCAGCTAGTCTGATCGTAAACAAAATCAATGAAGCGATCGATGCTTCCGGCAAAAACATTGCTCATGTTACTGGCTATGTTGATGACAGCAGCAAGCTTGTTCTTCAAAGCGGCACTAAGGGTGTAGATTCCAAAGTTGAGCTTGCAACAGGTGCTGCTGGTGTACTTTCCAAGGCTGCCAAGGGCGCTTCGACCGCAGGCACGACTAACTATAACGGCTCTGCAATCTCTGCGGGTGCTAAGATTGATATCAAAATTGGTAACATCGGTCTCCAAATTACGATTTCTGCTGTTACTGCGAACGAATCGATGGCATCGGTTGCTAAGAACTTGCAAGATGCCCTCAAGGTTGCCACGAGCGCGTACAACAATCTCAATGGCAAGACGAAGGGCCAAGATGGGTACATTGAAGACATCAAGGTCAATGCTTCCAAAGACGGTCGTCTTGAAGTGGTTGGTCAGAACGGACCTATATCGTTCTCGGATCTGTCGGGCAAGACGACTGCAGCCGACCTTGGCCTCAGCCAAGCACAGACGGAAGCAGCCGGCAATGGCGGCGTAACGTTCCAGATCGGCGCTAACCGCGGCCAGACGATTTCCTTCGGTATCGGCGATATGCGTACCGCTGCTCTGGGATTGGCCAACGTAGACGTATCCTCGGCTAGCTCGGCTTCCCAAGCGCTGACTTCGCTCGACTCTGCGATCAAGAACGTATCGTCGCAGCGTTCCAAGATGGGTGCTGTACAGAACCGTCTCGAGCACACGATCAACAACCTGCAAACCGCTTCCGAGAACCTGACGGCAGCTGAATCCCGTATCCGTGACGTTGACATGGCGAAGGAAATGATGGACTTCACGAAGTCCAACATCCTTTCCCAAGCAGCTCAAGCAATGCTGGCACAAGCGAACCAACAGCCTCAAGGCGTTCTGCAGCTGCTGCGTTAATTTCTTTCTACTCATTAAAGAGGGCAAGGGGCTCTGGTTATTCCAGGGCCTTTTGTTTTACAATAGTGATTCTATTTCTTTATTCAGGCGGTGCTTAATGTGAAAATAAAGGTTCAAATTGACGAACTTGTCGAAAAGATCGACAGGCTTCGCTTGGAACTTGAGCAAGAGGCGAATAAGATGAACTTGGTTAGCCCATTCGTCAATCAGTTTGCGAATTTGGCATTCGAAGCAGATAAATTGGATAACCCGTCGCTTAATATCGAAGAATTTAACGAAAAGCTGAGCGGTCTCCTGTCAGCTGTAGAACTAGGCGATTTTGATCTGTTTGCCGACCAGATGGAATTTGAAATGAAGCCGTTACTAGAGCATTGGAAATCTCTTATTTAACTTTTGAAATAGCGACGGTGAATAGTTATGAAAAAGCCTTATAAGCTGAGTATCTGCATGATGGTAAAAAACGAATCCAAAAACTTAGTAAGATGCCTGAGCAGCATGGAAGCCCTGCTTGCCAAAGCAGATGCAGAGCTCATAATCGTGGACACGGGCTCTGAGGACGATACTGTCGAGATCGCCCGTAAATATACCTCCAAAGTTTACTTTCATCCGTGGAACAACAACTTTTCGGAGATGCGCAACCTGTCCATTTCCTATGCGCTTGGAGAATGGATCTTGATTGTCGATGCTGACGAAGAGCTTGAGAATCCCCAGGAACTGATCAAGTTGATGAATTCCAAAGATCTGAGTAAAGCCAATACGTATCAATTTACAATGCGCGATTACGTAAGAGAATCCGATGCAAAAAGGTTTGTAACCTATTCATCCTACCGCTTGTTTCAAAATGACGGTAAGTTCGGCTACTCGGGAGCGGTCCATAATCAGCCTCGGTTAAAGGATCCCATTGCGGCAGCTCCGGTGATCTTGAATCACTATGGCTATCAATTCGATAATAAAGAGCTGCTCGAGCGCAAGTTTAAACGTACCTCGGCGATTCTGCTAAACGAGCTCAAAAAGGATCCGGAAAACCTCTATTATCGCTATCAGCTAGCGAATAGTTATTTTATACATGATGATTTTGTCGAAGCGTTTGAGGAGATTAGTCAAGCGTACAGAATCTTGTCGTCGCTGTCGCCAGCGGAGCGCGGGAACCATGCTTATGTGTATGCGGAGTATGGTCGAAGTGCCTTCGTAAACAAGGCTTTTAAAGAAGTTCTCGAGGTATGTGAAGAAGGTATCGAGCTTAAATCCGACTACGTTGATTTATATTTTTACTGCGCAGTCGCGAGTCAGGCATTGGGTGATGATAGCAAGGCGTTAGCATACGCATTGAAGCATCTAGAGTTGATGGATCGATATAATGAATTGCAGATTGTCAAGGACCCAGCCATTATCATACTCTGCGCCGATCAAAATTCACTATATATGATGCATGCGATAGCGGCTACCAAATATTTTAAAGACAAAAATTATGAACAGGCATTTATCCACGCGGTGCAGATGGATGATACGCAGGATAAGGCCAATATTTATATCGACATCTGCTTTAATCTAAGAAAATTCGAAGCTTTAAAGGAATACCTTTCAAGCTTGAACGCAAATGAAAAAGAGGCGCTTCTGTACAAAGTGGAACGCTTGTACCAGCAGACGGCGAGCGATATCAAGTCATTATTCGTCGATGCGTTTCTAGTCGGCCAAGATGAGTATGCCATGCTTAATAAAATCAGAAAAGCGACTGGCGAGCTTGAGGTCTTATTAACGAAAGAATTTATCAAAAGCTGCGACTTTAGTCGTCAGCCCGTCTATTTTGCCGAAGTTTTCAAGCACTTTTCCAGAGATCAAAAAGAGATCGTACAAGCTCTCAAAAAAGTGAATAGCTCTCAGATTAAATTATTGGTCCAGCATTTATTGACATACTACACCGCGCCAAGGGAAGAGATCGGCAACTATCTTCTTGAGGAACAGACGAGATCAACGGATTATGAAGGGAATCGTGTCCTGTCTGCAGTCGCGAACGTCCTGCTTCTAAATGAGAGTGAAGCCTCCAAGGAAAAAGCGATTGGGGAAAAGTATTACCGTTTATTTGATAAATACGTTGAAAGCAGCATTTGCCGAGTGAATCTTATTTATCAATTGAATAAAATGAAGCTTTATTACAAGACGCTTGACGAGGCGGAGGATCAGTTTATTATGCTTATCCACTTTGCCAAGGAAGCTTCTGAAAAAGGAAACTATCAAGCGTCAGTAAAATATTTGAAAGAAGCCGTATATATCTATCCATACATGGCTTCACTAATGTCTGACTTCGAAAGCCGTCTTTTCAGTCCGCTAGAGCGTTAAGTAAAAGGCTTGATCAGAAAGGGATTATGCTGAATGAACCTCGCTTCCATAAAAGAAAGAGTACAAGAATTCATTTTAACTCAACAGTATGGCGATGCAGACAGTAAGTTACTTGAGTTGGAAGCGATCTTTCCGGAGGACCCGGATCTTTACGCGATGCGGGCGTTCATGTACTTTCAGCAAGGTCAGACCGATCAAGCCAGAACCATACTTGAAAAAGCCATTCAAAGTCATATTGTGAACGGCGATATTCTTTTTAGCCGCGCACAGATTTACGAACTGGATCGTGAGTTTTTGCGCGCAGTCGAGTTGTATGAATTTCTCCTTTTCAAGTGTCAAATTGAGGATGAGAGAGCGGAGCTGCTGGAGCATCTTAACGAGCTGCAAGAGCAAAACCAAGAACGTCTCGAACAAGAACTGGCCGATGAAGAGATGGGCGACGCTCACCGCTTGCTGCGAGAGAATTCACCCGTCTTGCATGTCCATCTGTTGTACGATAGTCAATACTGCGACAACTTTATCCGGATGGTTCATGAAGGCATGGATGCGACCCATCATGTTTTTTTGATTGTGGCCAACAGGAACCAAGAGTTTTCCACGATAACTGAAGTCACCCTCAAGCTTCCGGGCGTAATTAGAATCGACATCGATGATCATTTAAATCAGTTGATTGAGTATCTTAGCAGAGGAAGCGCTATATATATTCATTTTTTGTTCGATTATATTTGTGAACTCATCTGTAAATTGGATCTAAAAACCAATTTAAACTGGGTTGTTTGGGGCGCGGATTTATACAATTATGTGGATTATAAATTGTATGATCAACAAACGTCGGCGTATCTAAGCCGAATTGGTCTAACATCTTCTAACCAAATCGATAAAAAAACGCTCTCGTATTATTACAGGAAATCAGCCGTAAGGAGAATTTCGAGAGTTTTGACATTGTTTGATGGTGATTTCGATATTTTGAAGCGAAACTTCATAACCAAAGCCAAAAGGTATGAATTTAGTTATCCTAATTTCGTCGATTTTGTCCATCTCACTCCCATTTATTCAAAGCGAGTGATCGATCACCAACATCAAACGACTATTTTATTAGGTAACTCGGCGAATCCTAGCAATCAGCATATTGAGTTGATCGATATGATTTCACCTTATAAAGACGAAAATATTAAAGTCATCATGCCCCTATCGTACGGTGGATTTCAACCTTACATCAACGATATTGTGAAGCTTGGCAAGGAGACGTTCGGAGATAAGTTTACGCCGATTTTAAAATTGTTAGATCTAAAACAATATGCAGACCTGCTAGCGGATGTTGATATAGCTCTGTTTAATAATCGCCGACAGCAAGCGGTAGGGAATATTATTGCTTTGCTCTATATGGGGAAGAAGGTGTTTATAAATCCTGCAGCTATCACATTTGATTATTTCAAAAAATTGGGGGTCAATATTCACGATATTCACTCTATTGAAAAGCTGTCATACGCAGAACTAAACGCAAATATTGTCGACGTGCAACGGGAGCAACGTTTAATAAGCAGTAACTGGTCGAAGCATCGTTCTCTCGAATTGTTCCTTGACATCGTAGACATAAACGAAAAACGAGAAGGTTGAACAAAGAAAAGGCAATCTCCCTTCAGGGAGATTGCCTTTTGAAGCATTGCTAAACAGCAAAAATAGGAACGGGTTATGCGCATTGGGGCCCGAATCTAGATGGAAAAATGTTTTATATAAAGTATTAACGGTATAAGTACGATAATTTATAATGGGCTGCTAGACATGAAAAGGGATAATTTAATCGATGATCTTCTCGAAGTATACTTAACTTTGGAGGCGGCGCATGAACATACCTCTTTTAAACTTATCCAGGCAGCATGAAGTCATTCAGTCAAAACTTACGGAAGCCTTATTAAAGGTTGTAGATTCGAATAACTACATCATGGGTGCCGAAGTAAGGGCCTTTGAAGCCGAGATAGCGGCGTTTCTGGGATGCAGGCATGCGATTTCTTGCGGAAATGGCACGGATGCTTTGGTTTTGTCGCTGAAGGCGCTAGGCATCGGAGCGGGGGACGAAGTGATTACCTCGCCGTTTACTTTTTTTGCGACAGCAGAAGCAGTCTCAGCAGTCGGAGCAACCCCGGTATTTGTAGACGTGGACCCTGTTACATTTAATATAGACGCAGCACAGATCGAATCCAAAATAACTGTACGCACCAAGGCGATATTGCCCGTTCATGTTTTTGGTCAGCCTGCGGATATGGATGCGCTGCTGGCGCTGGCGCGCCGCTATCGCCTTCATGTAGTAGAGGATGGATGTCAGGCCATCGGAGCGTCTTACAAAGGCAGTATGGCCGGCACGATGGGGGATATAGGTTGTTTCTCCTTTTTCCCGACGAAGAACTTGGGAGCGCTTGGCGACGGAGGTCTGATCGTTACGAACGATGACCGTCTTGCCGCGATTTTGAAGGGCCTGCGCGTGCACGGTAGCGGTCCGGCGGGACTGCAAGCCTTGAAGGCAATGCAGCAGCTAGGTGGCGGCGCTGATAACGCCAGTACAGTCAGACATCCGGAAGCGGATGATCCCGGAGCGAAATATTACAATTACGTAGTCGGAGCGAATTCGCGGTTGGATGAGATTCAAGCAGCTGTGCTCAGAATCAAGCTGCCGCATCTGAAGAACTGGAATGAGGATCGGATCCGATTGGCCGATGTCTATCGGAGGGAATTATCTGTCTCTTGTCTTCAGCACCCCGCGCTCGCCGAAGATGTCATACATGTGCATCATCTCTACATCGTCCAATCTGCATGCAGGGAAGAGCTGATTTCCTATCTTAATGAGAAAGGTATAGCGACCGGTATCTATTACCCGGTACCTTTGCACCTGCAGAAGGTTTATGAGCGTCTAGGATACCGTGAGGGAGACTTGCCTGTAGCGGAGTATCTGTCGACACGCACGTTCGCGCTTCCTCTGTATCCCGGCATGTCGGATTCCGAGCAAAATTATATTATCGCAGCCATCCTCCAATTCGAGAAGGAGCGGATGCCCCAATGAACCGGGATTATTTTCTCCATGAATCCAGCTATGTCGATGAGCCAAGCGAGATCGGAAGCGGCACGAAAATATGGCATTTCAGCCATATCATGAGTGGCGCGGTTATCGGCGAGAATTGCAATTTGGGACAAAATGTCGTCATCTCTCCGGATGTAAGGCTTGGCAACAATGTCAAAGTCCAAAATAATGTCTCCGTCTATACTGGCGTTGTGTGTGAGGATAACGTATTCCTAGGCCCTTCTTGCGTGTTCACGAACGTTATCAATCCGAGAAGCCATATTAGTCGTAGGGACGATTACAAGCGGACACTCGTTAAAGAAGGAGCCAGTATTGGAGCGAATGCAACCGTCGTGTGCGGACATACGATCGGCCGGTACGCGCTCATTGGAGCGGGGGCAGTCGTAACGAGGGATGTTCCTGATTACGGATTAATCGTGGGAGTTCCTGGTCGTCTGGCCGGTTGGGTATGCGCCTGCGGCGAACGGCTTCGATTCGTATCCCAAACTGCAGTTTGTGCAGTTTGCGGGCTTTCCTACCAACTGTCTGATAATGAAGTAACGGAGGTGCGGGAATGAGCAACGAGCTGCTTTGCAAAATAAACGATAAGTCCGCTGTAATAGGCGTCGTGGGCTTGGGCTATGTGGGCCTCCCCCTTGCGCTGGAGAAGGCAAAAGCAGGTTATAAGGTGATCGGATTCGACATCCAATCCGAGAAGGTAGATAAAGTAAATCAGGGTATCAACTATATCGGGGATATTGTCGACAGCGAACTGACCGATATTGTGAGACGCGGCAAGCTGTCGGCCACTTCCGACTTTTCTTTCGTGCGCGATGTGGACTGTATCGCGATCTGTGTGCCGACGCCGTTGGACAAGTATTATCAACCCGACATTTCTTATGTCGTCAACTCCACTCGGGATATTGCCGAGCATCTCGATAAAGAGATGCTCATTATTTTGGAGAGCACGACTTATCCCGGAACGACGGAGGAAGTGCTTAAACCCATACTAGAAGAAGGCGGGCGCGTGTGCGGAGAGGACTTTTATCTCGCCTTTTCTCCTGAGCGAGTGGATCCCGGGAACAAACTCTACGGCACTAAAAACACGCCGAAGGTTGTGGGGGGCGTCGGCACGCAGAGTACCAGGTTGGCGGCGGCGTTGTATCGGAACGTGTTGCAGAGCGAAGTTACCGAGGTGTCGAGTCCTGCGGTGGCTGAGATGGAGAAGATATTGGAAAACACGTTTAGAAACATTAATATCGCGCTCGCGAATGAGATGGCGATTCTCTGCCACAAGATGAATATTAACGTCTGGGAAGTCATTGACGCTGCCAAATCCAAGCCGTACGGCTTTATGGCCTTTTATCCGGGACCCGGTCTGGGCGGGCACTGCATCCCCGTCGATCCATTTTATTTAACCTGGAAGGCCAGAGAATATGATTACCATACGCGACTGATTGAGACTGCCGGGGAGATTAATCTTTACATGCCTCAGTTTGTCGCGGAACGGAGCATGAAGATTTTGAACCGGTTTCGCAAGACGATGAACGGGGCGAGCATTTTGTTGCTCGGCGTTGCCTATAAGCAGGATATAGATGACTTACGGGAATCTCCCGCCCTGAAGGTTCTGGAGCAACTGGAAGCTGAGGGTGCGGAGGTAATCTATCACGATCCGTTTATTCCGCGATTCAGGCTTAATGGTAAATCATACGAATCGGTGGAATTGAGCGCGGAGAGCTTGCAAACTGCTGATTTAGTCATCCTTACGACGATGCACAGCACCTTTGATTATGTCCGAATTGCGGCAGAGGCCAGCTTTATTTTCGATACGAAAAATGCATTCAAAGAAGTAAAGCTGCGCGATAACATTGAGGTTCTTTAGGACATAGCGGGGGAGTTTTCGATTATGAAAATCAGAATAGCCCTGGTAGGATGCGGCAGAATCTCGGTGAATCATATTCAAGCTATCCAGAGCTTGAGCGATTATTTCGAATGGACAGCCGTATGCGACGTAGACGCCGTAAAAGCAGAGGATGCCGCGCAGTTGACTGGCGCTAGGCCTTTTACGTCTTATGAGAAGATGCTGGATTCGGAAAAGATCGATGCGGTATCTATTTGTACGCCGAGCGGCTTGCACGTCGAGCACGGCATCCTGGCAGCTCGCAAGGGAATGCACGTCATCACGGAGAAGCCGATGGCGACAAAACTGACCGATGCGGACCGACTCATTCGCGCATGTGAACAGGAAGGCGTCCGCTTGTTCGTCGTTAAGCAGAACCGCTTGAATAGTACGCTGCAGCTGGTCAAGCAGGCCATAGACGCGAACCGGTTCGGCCGGATCTATATGGCGACGGTAAATGTGTTCTGGCAAAGACCGCAAAGCTACTACAATGCCGCTCCCTGGCGAGGAACGTGGGCGCTCGACGGCGGAGCCTTCATGAATCAGGCAAGCCATTATGTCGATATGCTCGAATGGCTGATCGGCGACGTGAGCAGTGTCTTTGCCATGACGGATACAATGGGGAGAGAGATCGAGGCAGAGGATACGGGAAGCGCCGTGATGAGATTTGGCAATGGAGCGATCGGCAATATGAATGTCACCATGCTTACTTATCCCAAGAATCTCGAGGGCAGCCTTACAATTCTAGGCCAAGATGGGACCGTTGTCGTTGGCGGCACATCGGTAAATCGAATTGAAACTTGGGAGTTTGCCGATCAAAGGGCGGAAGATTCACTGCTGGAATCGGTTAATTATAACCCTCCTTCGGTATACGGTTATGGACATTCGGGCTATTATCGCAACGTGGCTCAAGTATTGTTAGAAGGGGCTGCGCCACTGATTGATGGAAAAGAAGGCCGCAAATCCATTGAACTGCTGGAAGCTCTTTATTTGTCGGCTAGGGAACATCGTGAGATCAGCTTGCCGCTGAAATAATATTGTGGAGAAGTCCGGATCCCCCTTAATTGAAGACATGGATATTCCGATATAGGAATAAAAGCCATGTTTTCTGGAGGGATATGGATGGATGCTATTGCTTTGGGCTCGACGTCTGGATTTTCCGGGCCCGATCGTGCGCAGCCTGCGCAACCCGTAGAGGCGACCAGGTCGGAGTCTTCTTCTTCGGATACTTCCGACGCATCAGCGGCTGCTCTCACGGCGGGGGGATTGCCGAATTTTACGACGCTTAAGCATGCGGAGCAGGCTGGCGATCAGATCGCGATTAGCGATGAGCAGGTGTTGAAGGCAATTGAGAGAGCGCTAAAAAACTTGGCGGGCAAGACGACGAGCCTTCAGTTTTCCATTCATGAGAAGACCAAACAGGTCATGGTGAAGGTCGTTGACAGCGAGAATGGAGACATCATCAGAGAGATTCCCCCAGAGAAAAATCTCGATTTCTTGGCTACCTTATGGAAACAAGCCGGCATCTTGGTGGATGAGCGGCGCTAAGCAACTTTCTCGAAAGGGTGTGAGCATGAAGTGGTTAATCGCATAACAGGCCTGTCTTCCGGCATGGATATCGATTCGATGGTCAAGAAGCTTATGGATGCCAATCGGATACCGCTGACAAAGCTGAACCAGCAGAAGACGACGTTGACCTGGCAGCGGGATGCTTACCGTGCCGTTAATACGAAAATATCCGACTTCCGGAACGTAGCATTCGATATGAAGCTGTCCAGCAGCTTTAGCAATCGCAAAGCTGTATCGGATGCGGACGATGCAATCTCGGTCTCGGGCACTGCCACGGCAACCGAAGGTGTTTATCAGATTCAGGTCAAGCAAGTCGCTGAGACGGCTAGGCTCACTTCTAGCGGTCCGGTCGGGGCCAAGGCCAAGAGTGGTGTCGATACAAAGCTGCAGGACCTTGGACTTACTGCGGGGACTACGCTCACAATCGCCGGAGAAAAAGGGAGCGCAACCGTCACCGTAAAAAAAGACGATACGCTCGATACCTTGGTCAGATCCATTAACAACAAGGCTAACTCTACAGGTGTCAGGGTGAGCTATGATGCTACCCTAGATCACTTCTTTTTCTCCTCTACTGGTACAGGTTCGGCAGCAAAGGTCGATCTTCAAAGCGATGATAGCAGTTTGATCAACAATGTCTTCAAGCTGGCAACGCCCAATACAGTAACGGGCAGTAAGGCATTTGCAAATGCATCGACGCCGATCGATTCTGCTCTGGCGGCACCTCAGTCGCTCAGGATCGCGTACGATGGGAAAACGAAGGACTTCACCGTCGATGCCACAACCGATATGAATTCGCTAATTAATGATATTAACAACTCCGACATTGGCAAGACTGGCGTCAAGGCATATCTGGATGCCAACAACAAGCTGGCATTTAACAATCCCGATTCCTCCAAGTCGATTACGTTTGTGAATCCGACGACTAATGATAGCGATATCGTTGATAGTCTTGGTTTGACAACGACGACCAGCACGAATACAAGCGCGCGAACGGGGAACCTGAGCACAGGAACCGTTACCTTCGCCGACGGTGTGACGACAAAAATCAACGATAAATACACGGCAGATCAGAAGCTCCGTATTGCGTACGACGGCAAGACGGTCGATTTCACGGTGAATGCCACTACGCAGATCGGATCGCTGATCGATCAGATCAACAGCTCGGACATCGGAAAAAAAGGCGTTACCGCCTACTTGGATGCGAACAACAAGCTTGCTTTTACAACTCCCGATTCCAGTAAATCCATCACGATCTCAGACGAGACTTCGGATAGTAAAAACGTGGTTGACGATCTCGGCATGTCTGCTCCGACGGTCACCACGAGAAATACTTCGGGAACGGTCAATTCAGGCAAGGACGCTATCATCGAATACAACGGTGTTCAGGGAACCTATTCGACCAATACGTTCTCCATCAACGGCCTGAACTTCACGGCCAAAAAAGTGATGACGGCCGCTTCAAATATTACTGTCAGTCAAGATACGGACGCCATTTACGACAAGATCAAGAACTTCGTTGACAAGTACAACGAGATGATCGGCTCGATCAACACGACGCTCGATGAGAAGAAGTACAGCAACTTTGCTCCACTGACGGATGAGCAGCGTTCTTCGATGAAAGAGGACGAGATCACCCAGTGGGAAGCCAAGGCGAAGAGCGGTCTGCTGCGCAACGATCAGATGATCTCCTCGGCGCTCAATGGATTCCGGCTGGCACTGTCCTCCGACGTAGCTGGATTGCCAAGCGGCGACCTTAAAAAGCTGTCCCAGATCGGCATTACGACGGGCACTTATAGTGAGAAGGGCAAGCTGTATATCGATCCAACCGCGCTTAAAAAGGCGATCGCAGAGCATCCGGAAGAGGTCGCAGCACTGTTCACGGCAACGGACGGGGGCAACAAGACATCGAATACGAGCGACGGCTTGGCCACGAGGTTGGTCGAACAAGCCGACAATCTGATGGCCAACCTCAAGACCAAGGCCGGTACGGCTTCGAGCGTGGATACGACGTACACCATGGGCAAAAGCTTGAAGGACTATGACAAGCGGATCAGCACCTTAACGACGAAGCTTGACGATATGGAGACCAAGTACTATAACCAGTTTTCGGCTATGGAAAAATACATCAATCAAATGAACGCTCAGAGCGCCTATATGTCCCAGCAATTCGGCACAAATTAGCAGCTCTGCTAGCTTATCGTTTGTAGTAAGGCAACAATGAGGAGGATGCGGTTATGATGCCAGCAGCAACCCGCAATAAATATATGGAGACGGCCGTCCAGACGGCCACGCCGCAGCAATTGCTCATTATGCTCGTTGACGGCGCCATCCGTTTCTGCCGGGCCGGGATCGAAGGAATCAAGCAGGCACAGTGGGAAGATGCGAACACACAGCTCGTCAAGGCGCAAAATATTATTAGCGAATTCGCGATTACGTTAGATCGGGACCAAGCGATTGCCACTAACCTGCTGCAGCTGTACGAATACTTCAATTACCGGTTGGTCCAAGCGAATATACACAAGTCCGTCGAGCCCGCCGAAGAGGTGCTGCATTACCTACTCGAGCTTAAAGAAACCTGGATTCAGGCTGCCAAGCTGGCTGCAGCACCGCCTCCAGTGCAGTCGAGTCATGGATAAGCTGTTCGAGCAATTGCTCGAATTGACCGAGGAAGCCGCGGCCCATTTGGAACAGATGACCGACGAGGACTGGCAAACCTTCATGGCGCGCAGGACGGATCTGATGATTCAGATCCGTCGCGAAGATGCGGAACTCGATGAGGATGCGCCGATTCGGCTGCAGTTGAGGCTGATCGCCGATCGTTTGGCTCGCTTGGACCGTCAGATCGTTGCCCATATGACGAGTCTGAGGGACGAGGCTTCCAGACAGCTGAGGAGCATCAAAGACGGACGGAAGCAAAAGCAAGTGTACGAGCAAGAGGAACTGATGGAAGAAGGCTATTTTGTCGATAAACGGCGATAGCCTTTTTTTTGTCGATCTCTGTTATCGCTTTCATTTCCCCGTTGACTGACACCTGTTCTAACGTCAACCATCCTTGGAGCTAATCCGGTATTTTCTACAAGCTAGCAGACGAACACAACAGATCAAAGGCCTCCTTACGATCAAGATTAATGAGGAGATTTTTCGAAATGCTTTAAGATTACGTCATCCGTACATTCATTTCACCGATGGTACGAGCGGGACGGCGCGTTATCAGCCAGATAAAAGCGGTCCGGATCGTTCCAGACCGCTGAAATAAATGGCCTTACTGAAGGAAAAAATTCCCGACTGCTTCGACGACTAATCCGGCTTGTTGTTCGGATAAATCGTAAAATAAGGGAAGTCGCAGCAATCTCTCACTCTCGGACGTCGTGTATCGATCTTCTCCATAAAACCTTCCGTATCTCGAGCCCGCGACTGAACTATGGAGCGGGACATAGTGGAAAACCGCGTTGATATGACGCTTGTTCAGGTAAGAGATCAGACGGGCCCGGGTATCCAAATCCCGAAGTTTTAAATAAAACATATGCGCGTTGTGCCTGCAATCGGCAGGTATGCTTGCCAGCTCCACCATGCCCTGTGCAGCTATATTCGACAGCCCCTCCCGATAAAGATTCCATATCCGGAGACGCTTCTCGTTCAATTCATCTGAGCGAAGCAACTGTGCATAGAGTACGGCAGCATTAAGGTCGCTCAGCAAAAAAGAAGAGCCGATGTCGACCCAACTGTACTTATCTACCTGTCCACGAAAAAAATTCGCGCGATTAGTACCTTTTTCTCGGATAATCTCCGCTCTTTCGATGAACGCCGGATTATTAAGCAGTAGTGCTCCACCTTCGCCGGAGCTAATATTCTTGGTCTCATGGAAGCTGAGGCAGCCAATATCCCCTATAGAACCTAGTGGCATTCCATCGTAGGCGGAGAATATACCTTGCGCGGCATCTTCTACGACAAACAGATCATAGGCCCTAGCGATCTCCATAATTCGTGTCATATTGCAGCTAACTCCGGCATAATGCACGGGGACAATCGCTTTTGTACGCTCGGTTATGGCAGCCTCGATTAAGGATTCGTCGATATTCATCGTATCCTTTCGGATATCGACGAATACAATGTGAGCGCCTCGAAGTGCGAACGCATTAGCAGTCGATACGAAGGTATACGAAGGCATAATGACTTCGTCCCCTTCGCGGATATCCAAGAGGATCGCTGCCATCTCGAGCGCGGACGTACAGGAGGTCGTGAGGAGAACCTTGGAG
Source organism: Cohnella sp. 56 (assembly GCF_037963805.1). NCBI lineage: Bacteria > Bacillati > Bacillota > Bacilli > Caryophanales > Paenibacillaceae > Cohnella > Cohnella sp. 56. The sequence continues at coordinate 553,393 of NZ_JAZDQE010000003.1, forward strand.
ACACCCAGCTTCTGTTCGAGGTATTCACTGCATTTTTTCGTATACCAGCCATCCCCGGACAGATGCCCTCTTTCAAACGAATCTCGTATGAATTGAAGCTCAAGCTCGCTGGAGGAAGGGCGATTGAAAGGAATCATGATAGATACACCTCGATTGAGTTAGGTAGAGCGCATTAAAAAAGTTCGTACTATGTATAACGGTTGCGTAAGGCCGTTGTATGATATAGAAATCAAATATATTTAGAAACGACAGATTACATTTTCATACATGACGCCTTTGGGTGCGGGTTTTCGGGTATGATAAAATGAAGATGGCAAAGTAGCCAATCCTGATGAATCGCTAAGCGCTTTGCCGTGTATTTTCTCGCGAGGATTTTGTGTTTGAGAGATTTTTTCTTTTAGATTTTTTTAATTATTCAAATAAAGAAGGGCGAGTAGAGAAGTAATGAGTGGAGAAACGAAAAGCACTAAATCAAATAAAAAGCTATTATGTTTATTCGCCACCGAGAAAGGATATGTTACTCTCGAAAAGGCGTTGCAGCAAGGTTTCAGAGAGAATATTGGTTGCGTAATCTCCTACCAGGATAAGCAAGTTAGTTTTGATTATGAACAAAAAATATATACATTATGTAAAGAATATGAGGTTCCCTATTATAATTGGTTTAAAAATAAAGATAAGCTGCCTGAAATCATTTTTAACCATACAATCACTGGGGCAGTGGCAGTCTCTTGGCAGTATCTGATTGACCTAAAAATAAATAGCCTTTTGCAGGATAAAGTCATTGTATTTCATGATTCTTTGCTTCCTAAATACAGGGGATTTGCCCCAACTCCTACAGCGATGATTTGTGGTGAGGAAGAAATCGGTATATCCGCGATATTTGCAGAAGAGGCCGTGGATAGCGGCGACATCGTACTGCAAAAAAAAATGAGGATATCAGGTGACGACTATATTAAGCATATTATTACAAAACAATCACTTCTTTATGCGGAAGCGTTTGTAGATGTTCTATATATGATGAAAAACGAAAATATAATTTCGTATCCGCAGGACGAGGAACAGGCGACATATAGTATTTGGCGTTCCATAGAAGATTGTCGTATAAATTGGTCTGAATCATCCGAGAAAATATATGCTCTTATACGCGCGGTTGGGAACCCGTATCACGGGGCATTCACATTTTACAATGAAAAAAAGGTTATTGTTAATACCGCTGAGGTGGCAATTAACGACATGAAATTTGCTATCCGGGATTACGGAAAGATATGGACCATAGAGGAAGGCGCGCCTGTTGTTATATGTGGCAAGGGGATGCTGAAGATAACGGATGCAGTGTTTGAAACCGGCGAGAAAGTGCAATTTGAGAAACTGAGGGTGCGATTTGGTTGATTCATTAGTTGTGCTATAAAATAAAGGGAGATTTGTTGAGACCGCTTTCATTTTTCCCATTGACACAAAACTTTCCATGATGGTATATTCGGGATGTGGGCCAGGCCAAATCGCCTATAATGTCATTATTGATGCCATTGAATTGAAGATGAAGGGAATGTTATGCACATGCAAGGTAAAGTAAAATGGTTCAACGCAGAAAAAGGTTACGGCTTCATCGAGGCAGAACAAGGCGGCGACGTATTCGTTCACTTCTCCGCGATTCAAATGGACGGCTACAAGGCGCTCGAAGAAGGCCAGCCGGTTGAGTTTGACATCGTGCAAGGCGCACGCGGCCCGCAAGCAGCAAACGTCATCAAAATCTAAAACTAAAAGCGTCTCGGGACGCTCGCTCACGTATAGATAGACAACGGTCCTAAATACGATTTATGGCCACCCCGCCTCGGAGCAATCCGAGGTTTTTCTCTTATCCAGGGGAACGCAGTAGTCTACTTCTTAACTGCTTCCAGCGTGCTCTTTCGAGATAACAGAATATTCAAAACAATCTGCGGAATGCTTTGAAATCGGTCTTGCGGGTATGTTAAAATGAAGTCAGCAAAGGAGGATGCAGCATATGAACTATAATATTCGTGGTCAGCGTATGGATGTCACGCCAGCTCTTCGGGATTATGTCGAGAAGAAGCTCACCAAGCTGGAACGGTATTTTGAAGCGCCTCCCCAATCCGACGGCACGGTGACGCTCAGCGTCACGAAGAACAGCAATGCCGTCGAGGTAACGATTCCTCTGCAAGGACTGCTGCTCCGGGCCGAGGAGAAGAGCAACGATATGTATGCCTCGATCGATCTGGTCGTCGACAAGCTGGAGCGCCAGATCCGCAAGCACAAGACGAAGGTCAACCGCAAGGTGCGTCAAGCGGCAGGAGCGCGCGGCGTTTTCAAGGAAGAAAATGCAAGCTCCAATGCGACGGCTACGCTCGTTCGGGATGAGGAAGACGAAAAGTTCGAGATTGTCCGTACGAAGCGTTTCCGCAGCGAGCCGATGACCGTCGAGGATGCGATCCTGGAGATGAATCTGGTCGGACACGCCTTCTTCGTATTCGCGAATGCCGACACCAAGGAGACCAACGTCGTATACCAACGCGATGACGGCACCTACGGCTTGATCGAATCGGTCGTCTGACGATTAGCTTGTACAACAAACCTTAATGAAGCGATGCCAAGCCTTCTCGTTCTCACGAATGAGAAGGCTTTTTGCTTTTCTTTTTAGAGGGGGCAGTTCAAACAAGATTAACTAACGGAATAGAATATTCTTTCCGATTTTAATAAATAGAGTACTTTTGATAAAAGGGGTTCAAGGATGAGCAAACTTATGTGGAATAAATCCTCTAGAGACATCGTGTACGTTTATGCAGCTATATTTCATTTTCTGCAATATTTATCGTTATTTATTTTAGTAAGAGCGATATGCAGGCGGATTTGGTTCAGCGTAACCTATCGTAAATTGCGTAAAAGTATGCCCACCGAGCTTCTTAGAGAAGGGCAGCTTTCAGTTCTTCGGAATTTAGCACATCGCGAAGCCGATAAGAAGTTTGGTTCTAACTTCTCCTCATGGTGGGTTGTTGGGCATACTGTTGGATCATTAGTTATTTTATTGATCGTCGTTAATCTAAATGTAAGTAAGTTTCTCACAAGTATTTTCTTGATATACGGTGTATTACGTATTTTCGAGATCATGGTTTATCAGATTAATGCTCTTTTGTTTGATTCCTATAAATCATCCGATTATAAAATTCAAGGAAAGACACGCATCATTATTTTACTGTTGCACAATTATGTGGAGATTGTATTTTGGTTTGCGGTAACCTACTATTCTAATATTCACATTTACTTTGCTGGCGATAATCCGGAGGGAATAACGCCGATTCATAATACGTTTGTTCAAGCCATGTATATTAGTTTTGTCACTATGACTACGTTTGGACAAGCTAATTTTGAAATTACAAACAGCCTGAGTCAATTTCATAATTATAAAGCCATATGGCACTAAGGCTTTCAGGCACAAAAAAAGGAGTACCTACCCAAGTTGTAGAAGTGAAAGGTTACCACACCACACTCTCAACAAAGGAGGTACTCTGTTGTATTCGATTCGCCAAGAAGAGCTGTTTTCCCTGCAAGAATTGATGGAAATGTCTCCCGATGACAAGTATGGACTGATTTTTAGCGAACTGGACTTGGCCCCTGCCCTGCGTGTGGTAAATAAACAAACACATCGGGGGCGTCCGGAAGAGTTGAATACGGCGGCCATGATTTATGCGCTGCTGATTTCAAAAATAGAACGTATCCCGACCACTAAGGATATGCTCCGACGTTTAAAGAGTAGTGTGGAGTTTCGAATGACATGCCGTTTTCGAGGCTCCGATGCCTTGCCAAGCGAAGCGTCATTTTCACGACTATACACCAAGTTGGCGGATAGTGGCGTGCTTTGGACGTTGCATGAGCAAATGATTCGGCTAGCGTACGCTGCCGGTTTTATTTCCGGTGACATTCTCTGCATGGACTCCTCTCACATCGAAGCGGACGAAAACAGTCCTGCTCGAAAAAAGGCCAAAATAGCCGCACCTGATACGCCGCACCCTGCGCTCATCACGGAGGCGGCGGTTAGCGTGCCTGCGCCATCGCCGGTAGCTGATCCTAGAAAACAATACAAGCGAGGGCGTCCAAAAGCGGAAGACATGGAGCGGCGGCGGCAGGAGAGAGCCGCATGGGAAGCCTCATTGCCCTTGTTTGAGCGAAAAATCGAAGAAATGCTGCCGCTCCCTTTTGAAGATCTGCAACCGCACATCCCTAAGCATCCGAGCTCTTCGAGCAAAACGGGCAGCGACGGAAAGCAGAAGTGGTGGTACGGCTACAAGCTCCACGCGCTGGCAGACAGCAAAAGCCAGTACCTGGTGTCGGCTCTCTTCAGCTCCGCGCATGTCAGCGATGGACGAATAGCGATTCCTTTGCTGAAGAAGTTTACCGGAGATCTTCCAAACTGGTCTGTCCGGCATGTGCTCGCAGACGCGGGCTATGATTTTATGGCCGTTTACAAACAAGTACGGGAAATGAATGCTTGGCCGCTAATTGATTTCAACGAACGCAGCGATAAGCCGCCCGAAGGATATAACGAGCAGTTCAGCCCGATCTGCAAAAAGGGGCACGCCTTCGTGTATGACAGCTTCGACGCCGAGTATAAGCGATTAAAGTTTACCCGTCCGAAGGAATGTGCAACCTGCCCGCTGCCGAGTAAGGACCAATGCCAGAAAATAAAAAAGATTAAAGTGGGACAGGATCTAAGACGGTTTACTGTGCCTGCGCGAGCGAGCCAAAGCTACGAGGAAACCTATGACCAACGAACCGCGGTTGAACGTATTTTTGCTTACTTAAAAGAATATTATGGCCTGGGTCGTTCTGAGCACCGAGGAAAACGTGCTGAGGTCGATGCAGCGCTAAGCGTATTAAGCTATACATTATGCCGATTTGCGGTCGACAGGAAAAACAGCCAAAGCCAAAAGCAAGCCTCTTAAAATTTGTGCAAAAAAGAGATTTCCTCGTTTTCTGCCCTCTTAAGCTACTGCTATGATTAATTATGAAATTGACTCAGCCTTAGCGCTATAATATTAACTATTCAATCTATGGCTGGACTAATTATGACAATGTTTACATTAGCGCGATTTATATCGCTGCTTCCAAATGTCGATTCTGAAGATAAATATTGAAGGGAAGCTTATGAATGAGCCGTTGGCCCTTTCCTTGCCCCCCTCCCGCTTAACTGCTAAAATATAAAAATACGGTCATCCCGCATAAGGGGAAGGGGTATCATATGCTCGGAATAGTGAAGAAGATATTCGGAGACGCCAATGAGCGCGAAGTGAAGCGGCTGTCCAAGACGGTCGATGAGATCAACGAGCTGGAGTCTTCAGTTAAAGGGCTAAGCGACGAACAGCTCCGTGCCAAGACGGAGGAGTTCCGCAATCGCCTGAATAAAGAAAATTTTGAACTGGACGATCTGCTGCCGGAGGCGTTCGCGGTCGTACGCGAGGCTGCGGTGCGGGTACTGGGGCAGCGCCATTACGACGTCCAGCTGATGGGCGGCATGGTGCTGCACAGCGGCAAGATCGCCGAGATGAAGACAGGCGAAGGCAAGACGCTCGTCGGCACGCTGGCGGTCTATCTGAACGCGCTGGCAGGCAAGGGCGTGCACGTGGTCACGGTGAACGATTACCTGGCCCAGCGGGACAGTCAGCTGATGGGACAAGTGTACAATTTCCTGGGCATGACGGTCGGCTGCAACCTGCACGGTCTTTCCCATGAGGAAAAGCAGGCGGCCTATGCCTGCGATATCACATACGGGACGAACAACGAGTTCGGCTTCGACTACCTGCGCGACAATATGGTGTTGTATCAAGAGCAGATGGTTCAACGTCCGCTCTATTACGCTATTATCGACGAAGTCGACTCCATCCTGATTGACGAGGCGCGTACGCCGCTGATCATCTCCGGCCAGGCGCAGAAGTCGACGCAGCTGTATTATCAAGCGGACCGCGTGGCCAGCCGGCTGAAGGATACGGAAGACTTCACGATCGACGTGAAAATGCGCAGCATCGCCTTGACGGAAGCCGGCGTGACGAAGGTGGAGCAGGCGTTCGATATCGACAACTTGTTCGCGCATGAGCATGTGCTGATCAACCATCACGTCAATCAGGCGCTGCGCGCTCGCTTCATTATGAAGCGGGACGTCGATTACGTCGTGCAAGAAGAAGAAGTCGTCATCGTCGACGAGTTCACGGGCCGTCTGATGGCGGGCCGCCGCTACAGCGACGGGCTGCATCAGGCGATCGAGGCGAAGGAAGGCCTGAACGTTCAGAACGAGAGCATGACGCTCGCGACGATTACGTTCCAGAATTACTTCCGCATGTATCGCAAGCTGGCCGGCATGACCGGCACGGCGAAGACGGAGGAAGAGGAGTTCAAGCGGATCTACGGTCTCGAGGTCGTACAGATTCCGACGAACCGCCAGAATATCCGCAAGGACATCCCGGACGTCGTCTACAAGACGGAGAACAGCAAGTTCCGCGCCGTCGTCGAGGAGATCGTGAAGCGCCACCAGACGGGGCAACCGGTGCTGGTCGGCACCGTATCGATCGAGAACTCGGAGCGCGTGTCGGAGATGCTGAAGAAGAAGGGCATCAAGCACCAGGTGCTGAATGCGAAGTACCACGCTGAGGAAGCGGAGATCATCTCGAGCGCAGGTCAGCGCGGCACGGTCACGATCGCCACGAACATGGCCGGTCGCGGTACGGACATCCTGCTCGGCGAGGGCGTACCGGATCTCGGCGGCCTCCACATCATCGGCACCGAGCGGCATGAGAGCCGCCGGATCGACAATCAGCTCCGCGGCCGCGCCGGCCGTCAGGGCGACCCGGGCTCCTCGCAGTTCTACCTGTCGATGGAGGACGAGCTCATGCGCCGGTTTGGCGCGGACAACATCATGGGCATGATGGAGCGCCTTGGCTTCGACGAGGAATCCCCGATCGAGAGCCGTCTCATCACGCGCGCGATCGAGTCGGCGCAGAAGCGCGTCGAGGGCAGCAACTTCGATGCCCGCCGCGTCGTCCTGCAATATGACGACGTCATCAACCTGCAGCGTGAGAAGATCTACGGCGACCGCCGCCAGATTCTCAGTGCGGAGAAGATCCGCGACGTCGTCATGCCGATGATCAAGTCGGTCGTCGAGCGCGCAGTGGACAAGCACTGCCCGGGCGACGATGTGCCGGAGGATTGGGATCTCGAAGGTCTCGCGGGCTACGCCCATGCGAACTTCCTGCCGGAAGACCGCGTGAACAAGGACGATCTGTGGGGCAAGGAAAAGGAAGAGATCGTCGACCTGTTGATGGAGCGCATCGAGCAGCTGTACAACGAGCGCGAGCAGATGATCGGCGAAGAGACGATGCGCGAGTTCGAGAAGGTCGTCGTCCTCCGCGCCGTCGACAGCAAGTGGATGGACCACATCGACGCGATGGACCAGCTGCGTCAGGGCATCCATCTGCGCGCCTACGGCGGCAACGATCCGCTTCGCGAATATCAGTTCGAGGGACATAATATGTTCCTGTCCATGATCGAGCGGATCGAAGAGGAAGTGACGCTCTACATCATGAAGGCGCAGGTCGAGAGCAACGTGAAGCGCGAAGCTGTCGCCGAAGGCCAGGCTGTCGATACGAAGGTCGAAGCCGGACCGAAGCGCCCGGCCAGGTCGCCTGAGCAGCGTGTCGGACGCAATGACCCCTGTCCTTGCGGCAGCGGCAAGAAATACAAAATGTGCCACGGTCGCATAGACTGATCTGGCACGGGGGCGGTGCTCCGCCGGGCGGTATCGACGACACCGCGCCGGGGAGCATCGCTCTTGCATGTCGGAACGATTCTAACTTGAGGTGATCTTACATGTCCGTTAACGATTACACAGCCAAGCAAGACCTTCGCGAATCCGCGAAGCGACTCACTTACCTTAGGGGGTCTCTTTGACTTAGATCTCAAGCAAGAGATGATCGCGAACTTCGAGGAGAAGATGAGCGCACCCGACTTCTGGGACGACAACGAGAAGGCGCAGAGCGTCATCTCCGAGCTCAATGCGGTCAAGGGTGTCGTCGAGCAATACACGACGCTTGCGGCCGAGCAGGAGGATCTCGAAGCGATGCAGGAGATGCTTGAGGAGGAGACGGACGCCGATCTGGAGGCCGAGTGGGTCGGCAGCGTCAAGGCGCTGTCCAAGAAGGTCGACGACTTCGAGCTGCAGCTGCTGCTCAACCAGCCTTACGACAAGTCGCACGCCATCCTTGAGCTGCACCCGGGAGCTGGCGGCACGGAGTCGCAGGACTGGGCTTCGATGCTGTACCGGATGTATACGCGCTGGGCGGAAAAGAAAGGCTTCAAGGTGGAGCTGCTCGACTATCTGCCGGGAGACGAGGCGGGCATCAAGAGCGTCACCATCATGGTGCGCGGCTACAATGCCTACGGCTACCTGAAGGCCGAGAAGGGCGTACACCGGCTCGTGCGCATCTCGCCGTTCGACGCGTCCGGCAGACGCCATACGTCCTTCGTCTCCTGCGACGTCGTGCCGGAGATTCCGGACGACATCACGATCGAGATCCGGCCCGAGGATCTGCGCGTCGATACGTACCGGGCGAGCGGCGCCGGCGGCCAGCATATCAACAAGACCGACTCGGCCATCCGCCTCACTCACTTGCCGACCGGCATCGTCGTCGCCTGCCAGACCGAGCGCTCGCAGATTTCCAACCGCGACCGCGCGATGAAGATGCTGCAATCCAAGTTGTATGAAAAGAAGATCCAGGAGCAGCAGGCCGAGCTGGCCGCTATTCGCGGCGAGCAGCTCGACATCGCCTGGGGCAGCCAGATCCGTTCGTATGTGTTCCACCCGTACAGCATGGTGAAGGATCATCGGACCAGCGTCGAGACGGGCAACGTGCAGGCGGTCATGGACGGCGAGCTCGATCCGTTCATCGACGGTTACCTGCGCAGCCAGATCAAGCAAGATCCGGCGGCGGCGGAGTAAAGACGATTCTGCTCGCTTCGCATAAAGCACACGGCAAGTTCCGACACTATTGGCAACGCGAGGAAGAGACTTTCCGATTGCCGGCACGGCTCACCCGCTACGTGGGCCATGACCGGCCTCCATCGGCAAGCGTGCTCACCGTGCGGTGCCGGGTGCGGAACTTGCCTTTTCATATGCAGCCGCCTTCCCATGAATGATCCTAACCGAGAGAGAGTGCCTTACAGATGGACAATACGAACGGTGCACGCCAAGCAGGACACCCTCAGGATGTCAGACCTAACAAGCGCCGCCGCAAGCCGAGATCGATACTTTACCGCAATAGCGAGTCCATGGCGCTGCTGCTTGTCGGCTCCTTTTTGATCGCAGTCAGCTTCAATCTGTTCTTTCTTCCTAACAAGATCGCTTCCGGCGGCGTCTCCGGCATCTCGGTCATCGTCAACAGCTTGACCGGCATCAAGCCGGCCTACACCCAGTGGACGCTCAACATCCCGCTATTCATCGCAGGCATTGCCGTCTTCGGCAGCCGCTTCGGCATCAAGACCGCCGTCGGCTCCATCGTGCTGCCGCTGTTCGTGCTGCTCACGGCGCATTGGGCGCCGCCGACACACAACCCATTGCTCGCCGCCATCTACGGCGGGCTCGGCGTCGGACTTGGCCTCGGCCTCGTCTTCCGCGGCCAAGCCTCCACCGGCGGTCTCGATGCCGCCGCGCAGATCGTCCATCGCTACACCGGCCTGCGTCTCGGACTTGCAGTCGCGACGCTGGACGGCCTCGTTATCCTCTCGGCCGGCATCCTCATCGCGCCCGAGAATGCGCTCTACGCCCTGATCGGCCTGTTCGTCACGAGCAAGACGATCGACGTTGTGCAGACCGGCCTGCAGACGTCCAAGGCCGCCTTCATCGTGACGACGCAGCCGGAGAGGGTATCGCAAGCCGTGCTCATCGACCTCGACCGCGGCCTCACCAAGCTGCAGGGAGAAGGCGGATTCACGGGCGAGCAGCGCCCCGTGCTCATGACCGTCGTCGGCCAGAACGAGGTGACCCGGCTCAAGCTGCTCGTGCAAGACGCCGATCCCGGCGCGTTCGTCATCATCACGAATGCGGCTGAGGTGCTGGGGGAGGGGTTCCACGAGCCGCAGCTGCCGGGAGGGCGGAAGGCGAAGTAAGAATGGTGCTTGGCCGGATGGAACAGGACGGTCATATGTTGGCGTGCGCAGTTGTGACATCGAGTGCTTGGACTGCAGCATGCCGAGATACACGGTACAATCGTGCAACACTCCTTAAACGGCCGCATCCGGCAGGAGATACACGGCAGAATCGTGTATCTGGCCCGGAATGGCCGCATCCGGCAGGAGATGCACGGCAGAATCGTGTAACTCGGCCCGGAAAGGCCGCATCCAGCAGGAGATACACGGCAGAATCGTGTATCTGGCCCGGAATGGCCGCATTCGGCAGGAGATACACGGCAGAATCGTGTATCTCGCCCGGAATGGCCGCATCCAGCAGGAGATGCACGGCAGAATCGTGTATCTGGCCCGGAACGGCCATATCCGGCAGGAGATACACGGCAGAATCGTGTATCTCGCCCGGAATGGCCGCATCCAGCAGGAGATACACGGTAGAATCGTGTAACTCCGCCCGGAATGGCCGCATCCGGCAGGAGATGCACGGCAGAATCGTGTATCTGGCCCGGAATGGCCGCATTCGGCAGGAGATACACGGCAGAATCGTGTATCTCGCTCGGAATGGCCGCATCCGGCAGGAGATACACGTACAATCGTGTACATACTCGCCCAGAGGGAGCGCAGCCGGCCCGCGGCCTCCTCCTCAGCCCCAGTACATCGACGCACGAACGGCAGCATCCCTGATTTGCACCACCGCGCCAAATCACCCACCCCGCAAACTTTTATTGAATAAATAATCATTCGAATGTATAATGATACACATCGATCTCCGGACCCGGTGGGCCGCAGCGCTGCCGCTCTCGCACTCGCGATACTCAACATCGGCCGCACGAGGGGGCAACTGAAGCACCTCTCCATACATAGCCATGAACGCGACGGCGGGCTTAACTTGCTTTAGACAACCCCTCCGCGATCCGGTACAATGGAAATAGTTTGCTATGAACGGCGGATGCCTGCCGACCTGCGGCGGCATCCCATTCCTTTATACAGCAAGGAGTGTATGTAAAATGCAATCATCATCATTCGCATCCGATTCGTCATCATCGGCCGCGCCCCATGTGCGCGTCGCAATCGTCGGCTCTACCGGCTACGGCGGCGTCGAGCTGATCCGGCTGCTGGCCGCCCATCCGTACGTGACGATCACGTCCGTGATCTCCTCGTCCAACGCGGGCGAGCCGATCGCGGCCGGCTATCCGCATCTGACGGAGATTCGCACCGACATCCTCGATGCGGTCGACCCGGATCTGATCGCCGGCAAGGCCGACGTCGTCTTTTTCGCGACGCCCCACGGCGTCAGCACGAAGCTGGCGGGCTCGTTCCTCGCGGCGGGGCTCAAGGTCATCGACCTGTCCGGCGACTTCCGGCTCAAGGACCGGGAGAGCTACGCCAAGTGGTACAAAAAAGAGGCCCCGCAGCAGGACGAACTCGACCGCGCAGTGTTCGGCATGTGCGAACTGTTCGGGGACGAGGCGCGCGGAGCCGACTTCATCACCAATCCGGGCTGCTTCCCGACGGCGACGACACTCGGTCTGTATCCGGCGGTCAAGGCCGGCTGGATCGATCCCGACAGCATCATCATCGACGCCAAGACCGGTGTGTCCGGCTCGGGCCGCGGGCTCAATATGAGCGCCCACTTTTCCGAAGTCAACGAGAACTTCAAAGCCTACAAGATCCACCAGCACCAGCACACACCGGAGATCGAGCAGACGCTCGCGCGCGCGGCGGGCGGTCCGGTGACCGTGTCGTTCACGACGCATCTCGTGCCGATGACGCGCGGCATCATGAGCACGATGTACGCGAGCCTGACCGACAAGACCCGCACGACCGCAGACTTCCGCGAGCTGTACGCACAGTTCTACGAGGGCCGCAAGTTCGTGCGCGTGCGCCCCGAGGGCACATGGCCGGCGACCAAGGAAGTGTACGGCTCGAACTACTGCGACATCGGCGTGCTCGTCGACGAGCGGACCAAGCGGCTCACCGTCGTGTCCGTCATCGACAACCTCGTCAAGGGCGCGTCGGGCCAGGCGATTCAGAATTTGAACTTGATGATGGGCTGGGACGAGACGACGGGTCTGACGTTCCTGCCGGTCTATCCATAACGGACGGGGGAACGGGAGCGACATGGGGAAGAGCTATCTCATCGTGCCGGACGGCGGCGTGACGACGCCCAAGGGCTTCAAGGCGGGCGGACTGCATTGCGGTCTGAAAAAAACGGATCGTCACGATCTCGGCGTCATCGTGAGCGAGGTGCCGGCAGCGGCTGCGGCGGTATATACGACGAATTTATTCCAGGCGGCTCCGCTGCAGGTGACGCGAGAGAGCCTGGCTGAAGAAGGCCTGCTCACCGCAGTGCTCGTCAACAGCGGCAACGCCAACGCCTGCACCGGCGCCCAGGGCGAGGCCGACGCGTACGCGATGCGCGCGCAGATCGCCGAGGCGCTCGGCGTGGCGAAGAACCGGGTCGCCGTCGCTTCGACCGGCGTCATCGGCGAGCCGCTCAAGATGGACCGCGTCAGCGCGGGCATCGAGCAGCTGCCGGAGCGGCTCAAGGGTGACGCGTCCGGCTCCGACGACTTCTGCCAGGCGATTCTGACGACCGACCTGGTCAAGAAGACCGCCTGCGTCCGCGTCGTCGTGGACGGCGCAGAGGTGACCATCGCCGGCGCCGCCAAAGGCTCCGGCATGATCCACCCGAACATGGCAACGATGCTCGGCTTCGTCACCACGGACGCCGCTATCGGCTCGACGGCGCTGCAGACGCTGCTGCGCGACATTACGAATCTGACCTTTAACATGATCACCGTCGACGGCGACACCAGCACCAACGACATGCTCGTGGCGATGGCGAACGGACTCGCGGGCAACAACGAGCTGACGCCGGCGCATCCGGACTGGGCGGCGTTCGCCGAAGGGCTGCGCTACGTCTGCCAGGAGCTGGCCAAGGCGATCGCGCGCGACGGCGAAGGCGCCACCAAGCTGATCGAGACGATTGTCACCGGCGCCGCGAGCGATGCGGACGCCCAGGCGATTGCCAAGACGATCATCGGGTCGAGCCTGGTCAAGTCGGCCGCATTCGGCGCGGACGCCAACTGGGGCCGGATCATCGCGGCCGCGGGCCGCGCGGGCGTCCCGCTCAACGTCGGCACGGTCGACGTGCGGCTCGGCGACATTCTCGTGCTGGAGCAGTCACGTCCGATCCCGTTCGACGAGGACGCCGCGCTGGTGTATCTCAAGGGCGACACGGTCGCGATTCGCGTCGACCTGCATACGGGCAGCGGCCAGGCGCTCGCCTGGGGCTGCGACCTGACCTACGATTACGTGCGGATCAACGCCGCATATCGGACGTAAGGGGGGCGCAGCGATGGCATTTGTCATGAAATGCGGCGGCAGTACGCTCGCCGCGCTGCCGGACGCGTTTTTCGAGGATCTGCGCGATCTGCAAGAGGGCGGGGCGCAGCCGGTCATCGTGCACGGGGGCGGCCCGGCGATCAACGAGACGCTCGGCCAGCTCGGCATCGAGAGCCGCTTTGAAGGCGGCCTGCGCGTGACCGACGAGCCGACGCTCGAGGTCGTCGAGATGGTGCTCGCCGGCCGCATCAACAAGCAGATCGTGCGGCGGCTGCAGCAGAGCGGCGCGCGTGCGCTCGGCTTGTCCGGTACCGACGGCCGGCTGATCGAGGCGCGGCCCGTGGCGAACGCGGATGTCGTCGGCCTCGTCGGCGACGTGACCGGCGTCAACGCCGAGCTGATCCAGGGCATCGTCGCGCTCGGCTATCTGCCCGTCATCGCGCCGATCGGCATCGACGCGGCCGGCCAGCGCTACAACATCAACGCCGACACCGCCGCAGGCGCGGTCGCCTCTCATCTGGGCGTCGCCACGATGATCGTCGTGACCGACGTGCCGGGCATCATGCGGACGGTGGAAGGCGAGAAGCAGGTGCTGCCGCAGGTCACGTTCGCGCAGATCGAAGAGATGATCGCGAGCGGCGAGATATACGGCGGCATGATCCCCAAGGTGCGGGCCGCGATGGCCTGCCTCACCGGCGATGTGCGCGAGGTGCTGATCGTCGACGGCAGCGCGCCGCGCGTGCTAAGCCGGGCGGTGAACGAGGTCAACCTCGGCACCCGCATCGTACGGGGCTAACGATAGATGGCGGGAGACGCACGGCGCCCTTCGCGAACGAACCTTTAAAAGGAGTGGAAAACATGAGCAGCTTGTTCCCGACCTACGCACGCTATCCGATCGCACTCGTCAAGGGCAAAGGCAGCCGCCTGTGGGACGATCAAGGCAAGGAGTATCTCGACTTTATGGGCGGCCTGGCCGTCACCAATCTCGGTCATGTGCCGGACGAGGTGAAGGATGCGCTCGTCGCGCAGCTCGGGGAGCTGTGGCATGCGTCCAACCTTTTTGTGAACCCGTTCCAGGAAAAGGCCGCCAAGCTGCTGACCGACAATAGCTGCGCGGACGCCGTGTTCTTCTGCAACAGCGGTGCCGAGGCGAACGAGGCCGCCATCAAGCTGGCCCGCCGCTATCACCAGAAGGTGCTGGGCACCGGCCGCTACGAGGTCATCACGTTCACGCAGTCGTTCCACGGACGTACGCTGGCGACGCTGACCGCGACCGGACAGGACAAGGTCAAGGAAGGCTTCCTGCCGCTGCCGGAAGGCTTCGTCCATGTACCGCTGCACGATCTGCCGGCGCTCGAGGCGGCGATCACAGATCGCACGGCCGCGATCATGCTCGAGCTGGTGCAGGCCGAGGGCGGCGTCATCGTCGTCGATCCCGACTTCCTGCGCGGCGTCCGCGAGCTGTGCGACCGCCACGGCTTGCTGCTCATCCTCGATGAGGTGCAGACCGGCATGGGCCGCACCGGCAAGCTGTTCGCACATCAGCACTATGACGTCGAGCCGGACATCTTCACGCTCGCCAAGGGCATCGGCAGCGGTTTCCCGGTCGGCGCGATGCTCGGCAAGGAGAAGCTGATCCCGGCGTTCACGGCCGGCTCGCATGCGACGACGTTCGGCGGCACGCCGATCGCCTCGACGGTCGTGGCCGCCACGATCGAGTCGATCCTCAAGCAGGACGCGCCGGCGCGCGCGGCGGAGTCCGGCGAGTATCTGGTCGCTCAGCTGAGCGACAAGCTGCTGGATCTGCCGCTCGTGACCGAGATTCGCGGCCGCGGCCTGCTCATCGGCATCCAGTGCACCGAGCCGGTCGCCGACTGGGTGAGCGAGCTGCATCAGCGCGGCCTGCTCGTCGTCTCGGCGGGACCGACGGTCATCCGCCTGCTGCCGAGTCTGCTCGTGTCGCGCGAGGACATCGACCGCGCGGTCGAACTTATCGCCGCCGTGCTGACCGAAGCGGCCGCCGCGAAGGCGACGAACTGATCTGCAGCCGGCTCGCAGCCTATCAGCGACATAACTGCGAATATGCAGTTGCGCACAGCCTATCAGCGACATAACTGCGAATATTCAGTTGCGCGCAGCCTATCAGCGACATAACTGCGAATATGCAGTTGCGCACAGCCTATCAGCGACATAACTGCGAATATGCAGTTGCGCACAGCCTATCAGCGACATAACTGCGAATATGCAGTTGCTCGCAGCTTATCAGCGACATAACTGCGAATATGCAGTTGCTCACAGTTTATCAGCGACATAACTGCGAATATGCAGTTGCGCACAGCCTATCAGCGACAATAACTGCGAATATGCAGTTATTTGCCCGAGGCGACGGCATTTCCGGCGCGATAGCTGCAAATATACAGTTAACCCCTCGCACAGCGGCCACAATCCGGTGCAGGAGTGGAATTTAGCTGTATAAATGCAGTTATCGCTGCCCGAGGGCGCGGTCCGGGATCAATTAACTGCAAATTGGCAGCTAATTGAATGCGATCCGCACCGTGCTGGCCGACGCCCATCACGCGCGCTTAGCCCGCGAGCATCGGTGCGAATCCGCCCCCTCGGGGGCAGCCGTTCCGCACGTGCGCGCTTGGCGCCGTCGCTTGAACATTTTCGGGGCCGCCGCGTCCCTTGACATTGACTAGGAGGTATCGCCATGCCTAACCCGGCCGTCAACGCCGAAGAACTCGCCCAAGGCCTCAAGGGGCGGGATTTCCTGGGGCTCGTCGATTACCAGCCTGACGAGATCCGTTATCTGCTCGACCTCGCCATCGAGCTCAAGCGCAAGCAGAAGAGCGGCGAAGTGTACCAGCCCCTCAAGGGCAAGACGCTCGGCATGATCTTCGAGAAGTCTTCCACCCGCACACGCGTGTCGTTCGAAGTCGGCATGTTCCAGCTCGGCGGCCACGGTCTGTTTCTGAGCAAAAACGACATTCAGATGGGCCGCGGCGAGACGATCCGCGATACGGCGCAGACGCTGTCGCGCTACCTGGACGGCATCATCATCCGCACTTTCGGCCACCGCAATGTGGTCGAGCTGGCGCGCGGCGCGACGATCCCGGTCATCAACGCGCTGTCCGACCAATCTCATCCGTGCCAGGCGCTCGCCGACTATCAGACGATTCTGGAGCACAAGGGCAAGCTCGAAGGGCTCAAGGTCGCCTACATCGGCGACGGCAACAACATGGTGCATTCGCTCATGATCGGCGCGAGCAAGCTGGGCATCCACTTCGCCAGCGCTTCGCCCGAGGGCTACGAGCCGGATGCGGAGCAGGTCAAGCTGGCCCGCGAGTTCGCGTCCCAGTCCGGCTCCCGTGTCGACATCGTGCGCGACGCCCGCGAGGCGGTCGAAGGCGCCGACATCATCTACACGGACGTGTGGGCGAGCATGGGCTTCGAGGCCGAGCAGCAGGAGCGCGAGCGCGCGTTCAAGAACTACCAGGTCAACGAGGAGCTGGCGGCGTATGCCAAGTCCGACTACCTGTTCATGCACTGCCTGCCGGCGCATCGCGGCGAGGAAGTGAGCGAGGGCGTCATCGACGGCCCGCACTCCATCATTTTCGACGAAGCTGAGAACCGCC
Source organism: Cohnella sp. 56 (assembly GCF_037963805.1). NCBI lineage: Bacteria > Bacillati > Bacillota > Bacilli > Caryophanales > Paenibacillaceae > Cohnella > Cohnella sp. 56. The sequence goes on from NZ_JAZDQE010000003.1 coordinate 570,558, forward strand.
TGCACGCGCAGAAGGCCGTCATGGCCGCCATCATGTAACAACCGGCCGCCGCGCCGCATCCATTTTTCACAATAGAGGAGCGTTCATCCCTACCATGGCAAAAGAAAAAATCGTGCTCGCCTACTCCGGCGGCCTGGATACGTCCGTCATTCTCACGTGGCTGAAGGAGACGTACGACGCAGAGATCATCACCTTCACGGCCGACATCGGCCAGAAGGAAGAGCTGGACGGCCTGGAGGAAAAAGCGATCAAGACCGGCGCCTCCAAGGTGTATATCGACGACCTGCAGGACGAGTTCGCCAAGGACTTCATCTATCCGATGTTCCAGGCCGGCGCGCTCTATGAAGGCCAGTATCTGCTCGGCACCTCGATCGCGCGTCCGCTCATCGCCAAGCGCATGGTCGAGATCGCCCGCGCCGAAGGCGCCACCGCCATCGCGCACGGTGCGACCGGCAAGGGCAACGACCAGGTCCGCTTCGAGCTGACCGCGGCCGCGCTCGCGCCCGACATCAAGGTCATCGCGCCGTGGCGCGACGAAGCGTTCCGCGAGGCGTTCCCGGGCCGCGCCGAGATGATCGCCTACGCCGAGAAGCACGGCATCAACGTGCAGGCGTCCGCCGCCAAGCCGTATTCGATGGACCGCAACCTGCTGCACATCAGCTTCGAGAGCGGCATGCTCGAGGACCCTTGGTTCGACTCCAGCGCGGACGACGTGCAGGACATGTACGTGCTGAGCGTATCTCCGGAGAAGGCGCCGGACGAAGCCGAATACGTCGAGCTTGACTTCGAAGCGGGCAACGTCGTCGCCGTCAACGGCGAGAAGCTGTCCCCGCTTGAAGTGATGAACAAGCTCAACGAGCTGGGCGGCAAGCACGGCATCGGCCGCGTCGACATGGTCGAGAACCGCTTCGTCGGCATGAAGTCCCGCGGCGTGTACGAGACGCCGGGCGGCAGCATCCTGTTCACCGCCCACCGCAAGATGGAGTCGCTGACGATGGACCGCGACGTCATGCACCTGCGCGACTCGCTCATCGCGAAGTACAGCACGCTCGTGTACAACGGCTTCTGGTTCGCGCCGGAGCGGCTCGCCATCCAAGCGCTCGTGAACGAGAGCCAGAAAAACGTCACCGGCACCGTGCGCCTCAAGCTGTACAAGGGCAATATCCTGGCCGCCGGCCTGAAGAGCCCGGTCAGCCTGTACAACCCGCACATCGCCACGATGGAGGCCGACCCGACCCAAGCCTACGACCAAGGCGATGCGACCGGCTTCATCCGCCTGAACGCGCTGCGTCTCAAGGTATCGTCCGGCGTGAACGGCGCTTCCGGCGTCTAAGAACCGCGCACAGATAAGCGGTTCGTCCGCTGGCAACACCCGCAACACCGCAACACCGCAATACCGCAACACCGCAACACCCGCAACACCCGCAACACCCGCAACACCCGCAACACCCGCAACACCCGCAACACCCGCAACATCCGCAACACCGCAACATCCGCATCGCCACGGAGATAACTGCATTTGTGCAGTTATCTCGTTCCCTTTTCTAGCCGAAGAATGAATAGATGCAAATATGCAGTTATTTGGCCGGATCGCCGATCATTTGCGGGAAAAACGGCAAATTAGCTGCACATATGCAGTTAAACGCCATTTGCTTACGTCATACCGCTCATTTAACTGCATATATGCAGGTATTCGCATGAGGCGCGCAAAGCGAGGGTGCCGGACAACAATATGCGGCAGCGAGACCGCCGCGTTATCCGCCTGAGCCACGAAGAGGGCAGCACGGAACTTGAGAGAGGGGCTAACTAGCGTCATGAGCAAGCTGTGGGGCGGCCGGTTCACGAAGAAGACCGACCAGCTGGTAGAGGAATATACGGCGTCGATCACGTTCGACAAGGAGCTGGCCGAGGAGGATATCCAGGGAAGTCTCGCGCATGTGACGATGCTGGGACGCTGCGGCATCCTGCCGCAGGAGGATGTCGAGACGATCAAGGCGGGCCTGCTGAAGGTGCAGCAGCGCATCCGCAGCGGGGAGCAGCAGTTCCTGATCGCCGACGAAGACATTCATATGAACATCGAGAAGGCGCTCATCGAGGAGATCGGCCCCGTCGGCGGCAAGCTGCACACCGGCCGCAGCCGCAACGACCAGGTCGCGACCGATATGCACCTGTACCTGCGCAAGCGCGTCGTCGAGTTTGTCGGCCTGCTGGCCAAGCTGCAGGAGGCGCTCATCGGCCAGGCCAAGGCCAACCTCGACACGATCGTGCCGGGCTATACGCATCTGCAGCGCGCGCAGCCGATTTTGTTCGCCCATCATCTGATGGCGTACGTGTCCATGTTCGGCCGCGACATCGAGCGGCTGCAGGACAGCTACAAGCGCATCGACGCGCTGCCGCTCGGCGCGGGTGCGCTCGCGGGCACGACGTTCGCGATCGACCGCCTGTACACAGCGGAGCTGCTGAACTTCGGCCGCGTGTACGAGAACAGCCTCGACGCCGTCAGCGACCGCGACTTTATCGTCGAGTTCCTGGCCGGCGCATCGCTCATCATGACGCATCTGTCGCGTCTGAGCGAGGAGCTGATCCTCTGGTCGAGCACGGAGTTCCAGTTCGTCGAGCTGGACGACGCTTTCTGCACCGGCTCGAGCATCATGCCGCAGAAGAAAAACCCCGACGTGCCCGAGCTCGTGCGCGGCAAGACGGGGCGCGTGTACGGCAACCTCGTCGGCCTGCTGACCGTGCTGAAGTCGCTGCCGCTCGCGTACAACAAGGACATGCAGGAAGACAAGGAAGGCATGTTCGACACCGTGAAGACGCTGCAGGGCGCGCTCCAGCTGTTCGCGCCGATGATCGCGACGATGAAGGTGCGCAAGGACAAGATGCGCAGCGCCGTCGACCAGGACTTTTCCAACGCGACCGACATCGCCGACTTCCTCGTCAACAAGGGACTGCCGTTTCGCCAGGCGCATGAGGTCATCGGCAAGACGGTGCTGTACTGCATCCAGCAGAACAAGTTCCTGCTCGACCTGACGCTGGACGAGTTCAAGCAGTTCTCCGAGCTGTTCGACGACCGCATCTACGAGACGCTGAAGCCGGAGACCGTCGTCGCCGCGCGCAACGTCTACGGCGGCACGGCCGCGAACCAGGTTGAAGCGGCAATCGGCCGGGCTGAAGCCGCGCTTGCCGAGACGCAAGCATGGGCGGACGAATACGCCGAGAAAAGCCGCTAAGCCGCTAAGCCGCTAAAATCGGCTGTCGAAGCACAAAGCCGCAACCGGCTTGACGCCAGCTGAGCGAAGCTGGACCGAGCAAGCGTTCCGACTGATGCGTTATAGCAATCCCCGTCCCGATGACGCCGTGCGGCGCATCGTCGGCGGGGATTTTTTTGCTCGCGTGAGCTGCTTGGCATCGATGAACGCTGCCTGGTGCCGCGAATCGAAGCAGGGACTTCCGTGACAGATGCAGCCGAAGACGCACGCAATACACAAGGCTGAGCGAATAGACGATGCACGCCGGGCAACGATGACGGCGCGAGTCGGATGCGCTATACGCTCAGCTTCTCCCGCATAAACGCGATAAAAGCGGCGGCCTGGCGGTTGGGCGCATCCTCCTTGCGGTAGACGAGGCAGATCGTCCGCGGGCTGACCTTGCCGGGCAGCTCCCGCAGCGCGAGCTCGCCGCCCAGCTCCTCCCGGCGCACGCTGCGGCGCGGCAGGATGCCGATGCCCATGCCATGCTTGACGGCCTCCTTGATCGTCTCGATGGCGCCGAGCTCCATGCGGATCTGCCAGCGCAGGCCGTTGTCGGCGGCCCATCGCTCGGACAGCCGGCGGGACGTCGAGCCGGGCTCGTGGACGAGGAACGGCTGCCCCTGCAGCTCCGCAATCCCGACCTCGCCTGCGGCCAGCGGGTGGAAGGGGGCCAGCGCCAGCGTCAGCGGGTCCTCGCTCAAGGGAACGATGTTGAGGCCGGGATAGGGCTCCTCGGCCAGCGAGACGACGGCAACGTCGATCTCGTAGCTCTGGAGCAGGGAGAGCGCAGCGCCGGCCTGCTTGACGGTCAGCGTGGGCAGCGCCAGCGGATGCTGCATCTGGAACTCGGCCAGATAGGCGGGCAGGAAGTAGGTGGCGGGCGTGTAGCTGGCGCCGATCTTCAGCTTGCCGCGCCCCTGTTCCCTGTAGTCCGCCATGAGCTGCTCCGCTTCGTCCAGCAGTGCCGATATTTTCGCCGCATAGGGGAGCAGCGCTTCGCCCGCATCCGTCAGGCGCATGCGTCCCCCTTGCTTGCGGAACAACGACACGCCGGCCGACTGCTCCAGCTTTTGCATATGGAAGGAAACGGTAGGCTGCTTCAGGCCGAGCGCGACGGCGGTCTCCGTCAAGCTGCGGCCTTCCGCGGCCTGCATAAAAATTCGAAGCTGCTGAGGATTCATATGGCTGCCCCGCTCTCTTTTGCGATCGTAATGAGCTGCTAAAATCACTATAGATTTCATCTATGATTTTATCAATATACATAGATTATATTTAACTTCGATTTATCGCGGGCTTTACGCCGAGCTGACAAACCTCCCTTAAAGTGAAGCTATCACGAACGTATACGAGGGGGATATCCAAATGAATCTTGTCCAGCACCGCAAGCACCGCAAGCACCGCAAGCACCGCAAGCTCGCCGCACTGGCGATGATCGGCCTGTCGCTGACGGCGGCCGGATGCGGCAACGCGAACAACAATGCCGGCGACGCGGCGGCCGCGACGGCCTCGGAGACTGCAGCGTCCTCCGCCGGGACTTCGTCCTCGCCCGCATCATCCGCACCCGCGGCTTCACCGTCGGCGAGCGCCGCCGCCTCGCCTGCCGCAGGCAACGGCGAGACGCTGACGGTGTACCTCAATGACTTCGACGACATCGTCAAGCCGATGTTCGAAGCGCAGACCGGCTACAAGCTCAACATCGTCAGCGGCAACGGCGCGGAGATCATGTCCCGCATCGAAGCCGAGAAGGGCAACCCGCACTGGGACGTCGTCTGGATGGACGCGATGCCGTCGATCGAAGGACTGGGCAAGCAAGGGCAGCTGCTTGAAGGCTGGGAGCCGGCGGCCGCCGCGGGTCTGACGGACTTTGCCAAGACGTTCGTGCCGGCGAGCAAAGCCTACTATCCGACCGGCGCCCATGCCGCAGGCGTGATCGTCTACAACACGAAGTCGTTCAGTGCCGCGGACGCGCCGAAGAGCTGGGCGGACCTCGCGGACGCGAAGTACAAGGGCACCGTCGGCATGGCCGATCCTGCGGTAGCGGCGCCTGCCTACCCGTTCGTGTCGTGGTTTTTCCAGGACAAGGGGATCGAGGGCGGACAGTCTTACTTCGACAGTGTGCTGAAGAACGGGGCGCATGTATATCCGAAAAACCCGAACGTCGCCAAGGCGCTGACCGGCGGCGAGATCAAGGTCGCGGCGCTGCAGGAGAGCAACGCGTATGCGCTCAAGAACGGCGGCGAGCCGATCGAGATCGTCTGGCCGGAGGAAGGCGCGCCTGCATCCGTACGCGTAGCGGCGATCCAGAAGGACAGCCAGCATCAGGAGGCGGCCAAGGCGTTCGTCGAGTTCCTGCTCGATCCCAAGACGCAGCAGGCGCTGATCGACCAGGGCGACGAGAGCTACTTCGAGCCGAGTGTCGCAGGCGTGACGGTGAAGGCCGACCGTGCGCAGAACGCCAAGCTTGTCGTGGCGGAAGCGTCGTGGGCGGCGGATCATGAGGCGGAGATCAAGCAGTGGTTCGCCGATCGTTCGGTGAAATAAAGATGCGGGTTTCGCTTTTCGCTTACGGAAGCAGGACGGGCTGGCTGGTGCTGGCCCTTCTTGTTTTGTTGATCATGCTGCCGCTCGCCGCCGTCATCCTCCAGGTGCTGCTGCCCGGCTTTTTCTTCGGCAGCCGCCGGATCGGCGACCTCTCTTTGCTGGGAGAGATGTTCCGCCGGCCGCTCTGGTATTTGTCGCTCAAAAACACGCTTGTGCTCGGCCTCGGCACGATGGCGCTCGGCACGGCCATCGGCGCGGCGCTGGCGACGGCCCGGTCCCGCTGGTCGTTCCCGGGCGCGCGGCTGCTCGACGGAGCGGTATGGCTGCTGATCGTGGCGCCTTCCTTTATTCTCGCCCAAGGCTGGGTCATGTTCGCGTCGTCGGACGGCCTCGCGGCGAACTGGTTCGGCTGGCGGTGGGTGCATGATGCCGTATTCACGCCGGCCGGCCTGATCGTCATTATGTCTCTCAGCAAGTTCCCGTTCGCCTATCTGGCCGTTCATGCCGCGCTCGAGTGGAAGATGGATCGGCTGGGCGAGGCGGGGCGTCTGAATGGCGGCAGTCCCTGGACCGTCTGGCGGACGATCGAGGCGCCGCTGCTGCTGCCGGCGTATTGCTCGGGTGCGCTGCTCGTGTTCATGGATACGGTCGGAGACTTCGGTCTGCCCGCGTCCATCGCCGCCGTATTCCGATTTCCGACACTCCCTTACTCGATCTATTCGGCGCTGTACACGTCCCCGATCCGATTCGATATGGCGGGCGTGCTGTCCTTCTATCTCGTCCTGCTCATCGCGCTCGCGATGAGCGTGCAGTTCTGGGCGCTGCGGCGGGCGCGCTTCGACTTTCTCGGCGGCCGGGCCACCCGCGCTGCGGCCGAGCGGCCAGCCAAGGGCGGCTGGCTGCTGGCGGGCGTCAATCTGCTGCTGCTGGCGATCGCAGCGGGCATCCCCTTCGGTGCGAACCTGCTGACATCCGTCACCCGCCCCGCTCAGACCGGGGGCACCGCATTCACTTTGGCCCACTACCGCGAGCTGTTCGCGTCGGGCGGGCAGCTGACGGGCGCCCTGCTGCACTCGCTTGAGATCGCGGCATTCGCGGCCGTCGTCGGCCTCTTGGTCGGCCTGCTCGTCGCCTACGTGCTCACGTATTCCAGATTTAAGCTGCGACGGGCCATCGACGTCATCTCGCTGATCTCGCTGGCCGTTCCGGGCGTCGTGCTCGGCATCGGCTACATTTTCATCTGGAACCAGGCCTGGCTGGAGCGCATCGGCCTGCTGCTCTACGGCAAACCTGCCATCCTCGTGCTGGCGGGCGTAGCGGGCGCGATACCCGTCATCACCCGGATCGTGACGGGCGCGATGGCGAAGGTGCCGCAGGGTCTGCTGTCGGCCGCGCAAATGCAGGGCGCGTCGTTCCCGCGCAGGGTGCGGACGATTCTGCTGCCGCTGCTGCGTAGTGCGCTGCTGTCCGCCGCGCTGGCGGCGTTCGGCGCGAGCGTGTTCGACCTGGCGATGACCTCGATTCTGTTCCCGCCGAACTTCATGACGCTGCCCGTCGTGATCAACAAGGCGTTCGAGGATCTGAACTTCGGCTACGCGGCAGCGGCGACCCTGACGGGAGGCGGCGTGGTCGTCGGGCTCATCCTCATCATGGAGCGATTGTTCAAACCGAAGGAAGCAAGGAGGCCAAGCCATTGAATCCCATCTTAGAGATCCGCCAGCTCCACAAGTCCTATGCGGGCCAGCCTGCGCTTCGGGGCATCGACTTCAGCGTGTCCCGCGGGCAGATCATCAGTGTGCTCGGCCCGTCCGGCTGCGGCAAGTCGACCCTGCTGCAGCTGATCGCCGGCCTGCAGCAGCCCGACGGCGGCGAGATCCGGCTGCGCGGCGAAGCCGTATCGACGGCGACGCGGCTCGTCCCGCCGGAGAAGCGGGGCATCAACATGGTGTTCCAGGACTATGCGCTGTGGCCGCATATGAACGTTTTCGAGAACATCGCGTACGGTCTGAAAAGAAAGCGGACATCGGCTGCCGACATCCGTACGAAGGTAGAGGAGCTGCTGCGGCTGCTGCATCTGACGCCGCTGGCCGATCGCCTGCCCGCACAGCTGTCGGGCGGCCAGCAGCAGCGCGTGGCGATGGCCCGCGCCCTCGCTACGCAGCCGGACCTGCTGCTGCTCGACGAGCCGATGTCCAACCTCGACATGCGGCTGCGGATCGAGATGCGGACCGAGCTGTCCTACCTGCTGCGAAGGCTCGGGACGACCGTCTTCCACGTGACGCACGACCCGGAGGAGGCGTTCGCGATGGCGGACCGGCTCGTCATCATGCGCAGCGGCGGCATCGACCAGATCGACAGCCCCGAGGCATGCTACCGCGGGCCGGCGACGGCTTCCGTCGCCTCGCTGCTCGGCGCGGGCAACCGGCTCGCGGGCCGGGTCGCCGAGGAGGAGGCTGCGCCCGCAGTCCGGACGGAGGCAGCCGTCCTGCGCGGCCGGACGGCCGCCGATTGGAGCGGCCGCCAGTCGGCCGGTCCGGCGATCGCGCTGTTCCGGCCGGATGCGGCCGCATGGGAGACGGCGGACGTCCAAGCGGGCGAGCTGCTTGCCGCCGCTGAGCTGGCCGCATCCGCTGAGCCGATCGTCTCAGACGCACGGCAGACGTGCGCCGCCGGTGCCTTCAACCGGCTCGCCGCCCGCATCGCGCACAGCGCCTTCGAAGGCAACCGCTGGCGCGTGCTCGCCGAGCTTGAGAGCGGCGTGCTGCTCTCTCTTTTCCACCACGAGCCTCTGAAGGCCGGTACGCGCGGCTGGTTGCGCATCCCGGTCGACGAGACCTACTTGTACCCGGCGCCTGCCGGCAGCGAAAGGTAGACTGATCTTCATGACCCGCATTCTCGTCATCTCGGATATTCACGGCCATGCCGCGGCAATGCAATCTCTGCTGCGCATGGCCGATTATACGCCGGGCGCGGACCGGCTGTACTTGCTCGGCGACTTTATCAACCGGGAACCGGAGAGCTGGAGCGCGCTCGGGGCAGCGATGGCGCTCGTCCGGCAAGGCGCGCGGGCTGTGCTCGGCAATATGGAGCGGTGGCTGCTCGACGCTTCGGCGCGCGGCGAAGGGCTGTCTTCGGATGCCGAGGAGCTGCGCTTCCTGAACGCTACGCCGTTATACTGGCAGGAGGGCGAGTACCTGTTCGCCCATGCCGGGATTCGCCCGGGCCTGCCGCCGGACATGCAGAGCGCCGCGGATCTGACGGAGATCCGCGGCGAATTTTGGGGGGACGGCAGCCCGCTCCCATATACGGTCGTATTCGGCCATACGCCGACCTTCAAGCTCGGGGCGGCCGCGGGCGAGCTGTGGCTGGGGCCGGATCGGATCGGCATCGACACGGGCGCGAAGCACGGCTGCCGGCTGACGCTCGTCGACCTGACCAACCGGCTGTCCTACTCCTGCAGGGTGCAGCCGGATCGTCCCCACGACGACTGCCGTCGATCGTCATGGCCGATATAGTTTTCCGGCTGCCGTCCGGCCCCGCTTTTCGTCTGCCGAGTCCGCCGTTCATCCTTGTTTGTACAAATCACCTCTATTTCCCCCTACATCGGCTCCGCAGGCGTCTGCCCCTGCCGTTCGGGTACCGGCGCAGGTGCAGGCGCAGACGAACCGCCGAGCCGCGGGTCGGCGGGATGGACGGCGACGATGCCGTCCTGCGCCCGGTACGCGGAACGGTCCAGCTTGCGGCGTTCGGCAAGCTTGCCGTCGACGTACTTGAGCCGGTACGTATCGACGACTGCGCCGGCCTTGCCTTGCTGCACGAGTCTCGTCATGCCGATCGCGAGTCCCGGGTCGCTCACATACGCGATCCGTGGCGCGATCTCACGCTCGCGGACCGTCTCCAGCGCGTACCGGACATTGTCCGGCATCGTGCCGAACAGCTTGACCGTCAGCCGCTTGCCGCGCACGGCCGTCTTGATGAGCAGCCGCTTGCCCGTATCGTTGCGGAACCGGAAGTTGATATAGCCTTCGGCGAAGGTCGCATCCGTCCCCTGAGGCAGGTAGTTCACTGGCAGCGAGTGGTTCCGCCGCTCGACAATCGTCAGGTCCGATGCGCGCAGGACGGCATTGTACAGCGTGCTGGACACTTGGCAGATGCCCCCGCCGACGCCGGGAACCAGCTTGCCCTTCATAATGACGGGGGCCGCGCGATACCCGAACTTCTGCCTCGCCTTGGAGACGACTGCGCCGTAATCGAATGTGCCGCCCGGCTCCAGGAGGATGCCGTCCAGTGCGTTGGCCGTCGCCGTCACATTGTGCGTCCGTCCCTCTCCGCTGGCCGCAAACGAGGTGGAAAATTCGGCAATCTTGCGCGCGATGCCCTCCGCCTTGAGCGATGCCGTCGTAATGTCGGGCTTCACCGGGGCGACAGGCAGGGGAATGTCGAGGCGCAGCGGCGCGTCCGCGGCGCCGGGCTGCTCCTGCCCGCGCCCCGCCAACGAAGCGGGCGCGCGCTTTTTCAGCGCGGACAGCAGCGCAGCGATGTCCAGCGTCTCTCCAGCCGACTCGGCGATATATACGACCCGATCGCCCGCATCGATCGTCCGCACGGCGTCGACCGGCTTTTTGTCCGCCAGCTCTCCCCATAGCGCCTCGGCCTTTTCCGCGAACGCTTCCTCATCCCAGCGCGCTTCGACAGGCCAGTCCTTGTCGAGCAGGCGCCGCGCCGCGCGCTTGTTCAGCCAGCTTGCGTCCCGATAGCGCTCGATGGCCCGGAGCGCTCCGGCCCCATCCAGCCACAGCCCCAGCTCGCGCCACGACGGCGCACCCGCCTGAGAATCCCGCTTGGCGCCGTTGCCGGCCCGCGGGCTTTTCAGCGTGACTGTCCCGTTCAGCGCTTCCTCAATCCGCGTCCTAACCTTGGCGATCGCATCGTCTGCTTCCAATCCGCCGACGGACATGCCGCCGACTGTCATCCTGTCGGGCAACGCACGGCCTTGTTTGCCCGATTCGATCGCCTGCGAGGCGAAGTCGGCTGCCATCGGCCACGGTGACGAGCGGCCGGCAGACGCGGCGTCGTTCATCTGCCCATAGCCCCATGCCGCCATTGGAGCGGCGTTCAAGCCCACGGTCAACGCGGCGGCCACCGCGAGCGCCTTGACGATACGGCCATTCATTTGAAGGTTTCCTCCTTCCGGGCGAAGCGTGATTTCCCATAGGTTTCCCTCCAGATTAAAAAATTCTCAAATACATCAAAATCGGCAAAAAAACGGCCGGATTCGGGCGGCCGAGGCGCGCGTTCGCCCAGATAAAGCTCGACAAATAAAGGATTTGCCTGCATGATGTCGAAGTACCTAAAGTCTGCGGAACTGAATTATACAGGGCCAAGCGCCCGACTCACATAGATGATCCGATTGCGAAGCGAATATAGGAACAGGATGTGATCCCTTGATCGAGATGCACGACATATGGAAGACCTATCCGGACGGCACGCCCGCCCTGCAAGGCATAAATATCGTGATCGACCGCAACGAGTTCGTATATGTCGTCGGCCCGTCGGGCGCCGGCAAGTCGACATTCATGAAGCTCATCTACCGCGAAGAGGTGCCGACCAAGGGCCAACTGTCCGTCAACGGCTTCAACATCGGCAAGCTCAAGCAGCGCAAGATTCCGTACGTGCGCCGCAACATCGGCGTCGTATTCCAGGACTTCCGGCTGCTGCCCAAGCTGTCGGTGTACGAGAATGTCGCCTTCGCGATGGAGGTCGTCGAGTCGCCGAGACGCCAGATCCGGCGCCGCACGATGGAAGTGCTCGAGCTGGTCGGGCTCAAGCACAAGGCAGGCAGTCTGCCCGCACAGCTGTCCGGCGGCGAGCAGCAGCGCGTCGCGATCGCGCGCGCGATCGTCAACAGTCCCTCGGTCATCGTAGCGGACGAGCCTACCGGCAACCTCGATCCCGAGACTTCCTGGGGCATCATGAAGCTGCTCGAGGAGATCAATTTCCGCGGCACCACCATCGTCATGGCCACCCACAACAAAGAGATCGTCAACACGCTTCGCAAGCGCGTCATCGCCATCGAGCGGGGCACCATCGTGCGGGATCAGCAGAGAGGGGATTACGGCTATGAAGTTTAGCACCCTCGTGCGCCATATCCGCGAAGGTGTCAAGAACGTCTTCCGCAATGGATGGATGTCATTCGCCTCGATCGGATCGATCGTCGTCTCGCTGTTCGTGCTGGGCGTCTTCATGCTGCTGGCGCTCAACGTGAACCAGTGGGCGGACCAGTTCGACAGTCAGGTGCAGATCAATGTATTTCTGGAATCCGATATCGGGCAGTCCAAGATCGACGAGCTGGAGCGGCGCATCGGCAACATCGCGGAGGTCAAGAAGGTCACCTTCGTCTCCAAGGACGAAGGGCTCGAGCAGCTTCGCAACGATCTGGACGAAGACGTGAAGGGCGCGCTCGACGGCTACCAGGACGCCAATCCGCTGCCGGACAAGTTCGAGGTCGAGCTGTTCGACGCGCAGCAGGTATCCTATGCGGCCAAGCAGATACTCGCTTTTAACGAGACGGACAGCACGAAGCCGATCATCAGTGTGAAGTACGGTCAGGGCTACGTCGAAAAGCTGTTCCGCATCACCAACGCCGTCCGCAACGTCGGGCTCGTTATCGTCGCAGGGCTTGCGGTGATGGCGATGTTCCTCATTTCCACCACGATTAAAATGACGATACTGGCGCGGCGCAGGGAGATCGGCATCATGAAGCTGGTCGGCGCGACGAACAACTTCATCCGCTGGCCATTCTTCATCGAAGGCGTCGTGATCGGAATCGTCGGCTCCGCGGTCACGACTGGCGCGCTGCTCTACGGTTATTCGAAGCTGATCGATTCGCATTACAATATGGGACTGATGATGATCGAGATGGTCGGTCTGGACAAGGTTGGCTGGCTGGTCGGCGGTACGCTCGTCGCGCTCGGCACGCTGATCGGCGTCTGGGGCAGCGTGGTCTCGGTCCGCAAGCATCTGAAGGTGTAGCGCTAGCCGTACATGCTAAGATGATGGAGGAGAACATGTCGTGATTAAAAGATACATTGCCGTGCTGGCCTTGCTCGTAGGCGTCATATTCCTGGTCCGCCCCTACGAGAGTCATGCCGAGACGCAGCTGCAAAAAGTCGAGCGCCAGCTCAAAGAAATTCAGGCACAGATGAACGCTGCGGCGGAGAACAAGAAAAAGGCCGAGCTTAGGAACCAGGATCTGTCGACCAAAAAGGAGGTCGCCAAAACCGATATCAACACGCTGATCGCCCAGATCCAGCAAACCTCGGACCAGCTCGACGCTACGCAAGCGAAGGTCGAAGCCGCGGAGTCCAAGCTGCTGAAGACGACCTCGGAGCTCGAATCCGCGGAGGCGGCGCGGCAGGACCGCGACAAACAGCTCAAGGAGCGTATCCGCCTCATCTACATGAACGGTTCGGTCTCTTACCTGGACGTGCTGATGAGCGCCAAGAGCTTCTCCGACTTCCTGGGCAGATTCCAGTCGCTGCAGTCCATCATGGAGCAGGACAAAGAGGTGCTGTCCAAGTCCGAGAGCTACAAGGCGCTCGTCACGGAAAAGAAGGCGCAGGTCGAAGTCGACCTCGCTTCGGTCAAGCAGCTGTACAGCGTCATGGCGGACAAAAAGGCGGATCTCGAGAGCAAGGAAAAAGAAAAAGAAGTGTTCATCGCGAGCATCAATCAGAAGATAGAGGAGACGGAGGACATCAGTGAGGAGGCAGAAGCCGCGCTGATGGAGTTCGGCAAGAAATACTCCAAGCTGCTCGAGCAGAAGAAGCAGCTCAAGACCTATTATACCGGCGGCAAGCTGGGCATGCCGCTCAAGCGCGAATACAGGCTGTCCTCGCCGTTCGGCTACCGGACGCATCCGGTGACCGGGCAGAAGAACAAGCTGCATACGGGCTTGGACATGGCGGTTCCTGAAGGCACGCCGGTGTATGCGGCCGAGTCTGGCACCGTCATCGTCGCCCAATCGTGGAGCGGGTACGGCAACTGCATCATCATCAACCACGGCGGCGGACTGTGGACGCTGTACGGCCATCTGAAGCCGGGAGGCATCCTGGTGGAAAAGGGAGAGACCGTCAAGCGCGGCGAGAAGATCGGTCTCGTCGGCATGACCGGCACGGCCACCGGCTACCATCTCCACTTCGAGGTCCGCAAGGATGGCACGCCGGTGAACCCGGCGCCGTATCTGAAGTAGATCAGCAGCTCGAACTATGATTGCAGCCGCTCGCCGGGCGCCTACGACCGCATTTTTTGCGGGGCGCGGCCGGGGCGGCTGCTGCTGTTTGAAGCGTTTGAACGGTATCCCCTTGGAACAGGTTGGAGGGGCGGGCCCGGGGAGCGGAATATAGAAATTGGGAGCATGCTCTGAGGCGGCCATACAGACGCCCGTACCTCCATTGGCAGGATTCATCCTTGCGGCTGTCGAATACTTAAGGTCGGTATACACGGCATATATGTCATACACTGCGGCTGATCGGCTGATCATATTCGAAAGGCGGGATTCGGCTTGGAGCTGACGATAGATTGGTTGAGGCTGGCAGCCGAGAACCTCGGCGCTCTGCTGCTGTCGCCTTTTCTCTATATTGCGCTTGTCATGGTATGGTGGCATTCGCGCCAGAGCAATGTTCTGCAGCGCAGGCTGTTCCACGTCCGGCTCCGCGGCGCGCTGCCTATGACGGCAGCGCGCGTCGCGGCGGGCTTCATCGCAGGCTTCGCGCTGTCCGCGCTCGGCTTCGCGGCCGGCGCTCCGCTGACGGCTCCGACGCTCGTATGCGTATGGGCAGCCACATTCGTGCTCGCGCTGTTCAAGCTTCGGTACGTCTGCCTGGCCTATGCGGCCGGGGCGCTCAGTGTCGTCCAAGCCGTGCTGGGCTGGACTGGCGTGCCCGACGGAGGAGAGACGGGGGACCGGATCTGGCGAGCGCTCACGGATATCGATGCGCCTTCTCTGCTGCTGTTGGCCGGACTGCTGCATATCGCCGAAGCGCTGCTCGTCCGGCTTCAGGGCGCGCGGTATGCGACGCCGCTGTTCCTGGAGGGCAAGCGCGGCAAGCCGATCGGCGCCTACGCATTGTCCGGCTTGTGGCCGGTGCCCCTGCTCTGGCTCGTGCCGGCTGGCGGCGGCAGCGGGCTGGAGCTGCCGTGGACGCCGCTCTTCGGCATGGGCGGCGGCCCGGCCGCGTCGGTCGCGGGCTGGACGCTGGTTGCCTTCCCGGTGCTGATCGGCTTCACGGACCGGACCGAGACGCGCTGGCCGGAGGCCAAGGCGAAGGAGACGAGCGGCAGCCTGCTGCTCTACGGCATCGTCATCGCGGGGCTGGCCGTTTGTGCCGCATTTTGGGAGCCGCTCACGATTGTGGCGGGGCTGGCCGCCTTCGGATTGCACGAAGGGCTCGTCCTCCTCGGGAGACTGCGCGAGCGGGGGCGGCAGCCGGTGTACGTGCAGGACGGCCGGGGCGTCGTGATTCTGGCGGTGCTGCCCGGCACGCCTGCGGCAGAGATGGGGCTGTTGGCGGGCGAGACGGTGAGCAAGGCGAACGGCGTCCGCGTGCGGAGCAAAGAAGAGCTGCATGCGGCGCTGCAGCTGCAGCCGGCCTTCAGCAAGCTCGAGGTGCTCAATCGGGACGGCAACGTGAAGTTTGCGCAGCGTGCCAAGTATGCAGGCGAGCATCACCAGCTCGGTCTGATCCTCGCGCCCGACGAGGATGCGGAGTATGTGGCTGCGCCGCGCTCGGCCTCGCTGCGGGGAGGGATAAGACAGGCCGGTGCCAGACTGAGGCGCGGGAGCCGACGCGGCAGTATAGACGGGCCGGATGAGTCGACGTCGGACAACAACCGGCAGGAGGAGAGGCCGGATGGCCGGCAGGCCGCAGGCGTGGAGGAGGCGGCAGCCTCGGCGGCTCAGCCGTCGGCTCGGCCCGCGAATGCGGAAGCTGCGCGGCCGACATCGGCCCGGCCTTCTGCCCCGACCGATGCCTCTGTACCTGGACTGCCGCCGCGCGGCGAGCGCCGCAGACAGTGAGCGCGCCCACCACAAGCGGCGATCGATCCAGACGCGTTCGCGAATATTCCATCGCCTGCACTGCAAGAGGCAATCGCCCCGACCGCGTGCGAGCAAGCTCCATCGCCTGCATCACAAGAGGCGATTGCCCCGAACGTGCTCGAGCAAGCTCTATCGCCTGTACCACAAGAGGCGATCGTCTCGAACGCGCGCGAGCAAGCTCCATCGCCTGCACTACAAGAGGCGATTGCCCTGAACGCGCCCAAGCCTACCCCATCGCCTGTACTACAAGAGGCGATCGCCCCGACCGCGCTCGAGCAAGCTCCATCGCCTGCACTACAAGAGGCGATCGCTCTGAACGCGCCCAAGCCTACCCCATCGCCTGTACTACAAGAGGCGATCGCCCTGAACGCGCCCAAGCAAGCTCCATCGCCTGTACTACAAGAGGCGATCGCTCTGAACGCGCCCAAGCAAGCTCCATCGCCTGCACTACAAGAGGCGATCGCCCTGAACGCGCCCAAGCAAGCTCCATCGCCTGCACTACAAGAGGCGATCGCCCTGAACGCGTGCGAGCAAGCTCCATCGCCTGTACTACAAGAGGCGATCGCCCCAAACGTGCTCGAGCCTACTCCATCGCCTGCACTACAAGAGGCGATCGCCCCGACCGCGCTCGAGCAAGCTCCATCGCCTGCACTACAAGAGGCGATCGCCCTGAACGCGCCCAAGCAAGCTCCATCGCCTGCACTACAAGAGGCGATCGCCCTGAATGCGCTCGAGCAAGCTCCATCGCCTGCACTACAACAGGCGATCGCCCCGAATGCGCTCGAGCCCGCCCCATCGCCTGCACTACAACAGGCTATCACCGCCGAACGAGCTCCAGACCCAGCCCCCGCATTGTCATCCTTGCCGGACAGCGGCAGGAGACGGTCATGCTTTTGGCATCGGCTCCGAGCGGAGGGAAGGGTTGACATCTGTTATACATTCCAGCTAATATGAATGGGATTCGTCCTCTAGGGTTCCGGGCGGGCTGCGGCCTGTCGTCTGGTCCAAGGGAGGACGCGCTTGGTCGCGAGAGGCGGCAGGCGGCACGGAGGGACAAAAGCCCGGGAGTATCAGAATGCACGGCTGTACGCGACGATCTGTCGCGCGCCGGGCATGCCGATGCTTCCGGGCTTTTTTTTGTGACATCCTAGACTAGGGAGGCGTTCTGGAAATGATGAAGCATTGGTTGCTGCTAATTGCGGCTGGCGTGACGGAGGTAGGCTGGGTATCCGGCCTGAAGCACGCTGCCAACTGGTGGGAGTGGGGGCTTACAGTGGTGGCGCTCGGCTTTTCCTTTTGGAGTTTGATGGAGGTGACGCGCGTGCTGCCGATCGGTACGGCCTACGCGGCGTTCACCGGAATCGGGGCGGCGGGCACGGTTGTCGGCGAAGCTGTATTCTACGGGGGCGAGCTTAATGCAGCCAAAGTGGCGCTCGTCGCGCTGATGATTGTCGGCATCGTGGGACTGAAGATGACTTCCGGACCGAAGCGGCAGTCGGACGGCGAGCAAAGGGGGGCTGTGTGATGGCCTGGATTTGTCTGGCATGCGCCGGTCTGTTCGAGGTGGCGGGGACGGTCGGTTTGAACCGTTGGAGCAAGCGCAGAGATTTAATAGGCCTGCTCATCATTTGTATCAGCTTTTTGTTCAGCTTCAGTCTGTTGACCGTCGCCATGCAGGATATTTCCATGGGGACCGCCTACGCCGTATGGACGGGTATCGGCTCTGTAGGTGCGACCGTTCTCGGCATGATTTTTTACGGGGAGTCGCGGCAGGCAGCCAGGCTTTTTTTCCTCGCGCTGGTCATCGCCGCCGCCGTCGGCTTGAAGATCGTCGGCGAGTGAGCGCGGCGAGCGACCGGCCCCCCGAGCGTACGAAGAGCGCCCGGCGGCGTGTGCCAGGACGCTCTCCTTTCGGCCTGTCATCTATTGCGGTGTCTGCTGGCTGCTCGCATACCACAGCACGAGCGCGCCGACGACGGCCAGGCACGCGAGTACAAAAAACGTGATCTTCCAGGCGCTGCGCGGTGCCTTGCCGGAGACGAGGCCGGTCTGACCGTTGACCATGAACCGGTACGGCTTGGATTTGTAGATGTAGCTGGCGTTCCAGACGGGCAGCAGCAGATGCTTGTAAGTCTGATTATAATAGCTGGTATCGATATGGAGTGAGCGGATCTCGTCGCCGCCGATCTCGGAGCGGATGTTGCTCCGCAGCGCATCGTCGATTCGGGACTGCGCCTGCTCCCAGCCGTGGGAGCGGCCGATCGAATAGCGCTCGGCGATATACCCGCTCAAGTATTCGGGCTTGTAGCCGAGCAGGGCGCCGAGCTCGAAGTTGCCCAGACGCTCGAGGAGCTTGGCGTCGTATTGGCCCGAAGCGGGAATCAGCACATCGTCGAAAAAGCGGTCGTAATCTCCGCTGACCCAGTGCCATACCGTGTACCGCTCCTGCTCGGTGTACGTCTCCGTCTTGCCGTTTACGACGCGCGTCTTCGTCACTGTCCGGTAGTGGTAATCTCCGCGTTCGGCCGAGTAGGACGACGACGTGTCCGCATCGTACGTCCAATAGGGGATATAGATGCCCGCCAGCCGCGCGCTCGTATTCTCCCTCTTGAACGCGCCGGGGAGGAACCACAGCTTTTTTTTCCAGGCCTTGAAGGCGGTCGCCGCGTCGTCTCTGTCGATCCGGAAAGGAATGAGCGATTCCGGCTTAATATTCACCGTGTCCGGCTGGGGCAGCACCTTGGGCGAACCGCAGAACGGACAGAGCGTCGCCGTCTGCTCGGCCGGAATCAGGCTTTCCCCGCCGCAATTGCTGCACTTGACCGTCTGCTGCTCTACGCCCCAGTCGGTATCCGCGTCGTCCTGGCCGTCGTCCAGCGCGTGCTCGCGCGGGACCGAGGTGTCGCTCGGAATCTCCTCCAGCCGCCCGCAATATTGACACTTCAACTGCCCACTGTCCGCGTCGAACAGCATCGGCCCCCCGCAGCTGCTGCAGGGGAACTGGATTGCCGTTTGCGCGGCTTCTGCGTCCATCGCCATCCGCCGTTACACCTTCGTTCCGCAGCTGGAGCAGAACTTCGCGCCCGGCGCCAGCGGCTGTCCGCATTCCGAGCAGAACTTCTTGCCCGCCGCCGCACCGCCATCGCCGGCAGGAGCGGGCGCTGCGCCGCCGACCTGCGCCGCGCGCTCGCTCGCACCCGTAGCATCGCTGCCGGACACCTGGCCGCCCGCATTCCCGGCCGCCTGCTGCTGCTCGCCCTGACGCATCATCTGGCTCATCGCTTGCCCCATTGCCATCCCCGCGCCGAGCCCGATGCCCGTGCCCGCCGCGCCGTCCGCCGGGTTGTTCGCCGCTTCGCGCAGCGCTTCTGCCGTTTGATACTTCATATATTGATCGAGATTGCCGACGACGCCCATCGACGACCTGCGGTCGATCGCCTTTTCAACCTCTTCCGGCAGCGACAGATTCTCGATCGTGAGCGCCGTCAGCCACAGCCCCATCGCCATGAAGTGCGACTGGAGCTTGTCGGTGGCTGCCCGGCTCAGTTCATCGTACGAAGCGGCGAGATCGATGACCGGAATTTTGGACTCTCCGAGCAGGTCGCTCACGCCCGACACGATGACGGACTTCAGATAGCCCGCCACATTTTCCGCCGAGAAATCCTGCTGCGTACCGAAGATTTCTTTGAGGAACACCGCAGGATCGTTTACCTTGAGCGCATAGTTGCCGAAGCCCCTCAGCCGCACGATTCCGAACTCCGCGTCGCGCATGATAACCGGATTCGTCGTCCCCCACTTGAGCTGCGTAAAGTTGCGCGTGCTGACGAAGTAGACGTCCGCCTTGAACGGAGAATTGAAGCCGTACTTCCAAGACTTGAGCGCCGTCAGCACGGGCATGTTCTGTGTGCTCAGCGTATATGTGCCCGGTCCGAAAACGTCCGCAATCTGCCCTTCGTTCACGAAGACGGCTGCCTGGGATTCGCGCACGACCAGCTTCGCGCCCATCTTGATGGCATTGTCGTAGACGGGGAACCGGTACACCATCGAGCCGGTATCGTCGAGCCACTCGATTACCTCAATAAATTGGCCTTTAATGAAGTCGAAAATTCCCATATCCATCCTCCGTTCGCTGCATTTGTTACCATTATAAGCGTTCAACCGCGATTGTTCGATAAAATATTGCTAAAAGAAAAGGACGCTTCGGAATTGCGCCGAGCGTCCTTGCCTGCCTTGACGCAACTATTGCAGCGCGTCCTTCACGCCGTCCAGTCGATCTCGCAGCCGGTCGATTCTGCGGTCCGTCGTCCGTGTCCAGTCCCGGGTCTCGCGCCTGAACTCGTTCATATCGTTGCGGAAGTCGCGAAGGTGGGTTTTAATTCTCTGGCTATCGCCGGCCAACAGCTTGTTGGACACTTCTTGCGAATCGCGGAATTCCTGCAGCTCCGCGCGCAGCGCATCTTGTCCGGCTTGCAGTCCGACAACATCTTTCTTCAGATCCGCCAGCGCATCGAGAATCGCCTTCAACGCCGCCTCCATATCCGACTTCCTCCTTCTTCGTGTATTTCCTTCTCCGCGCTTGGACCCTGTGCAGCGGGCCGCTTCAGCTATTTATCAACAATATATCACAAAAATCGGCCGACTGGCAGTCGGCTATTCCGGCCATCCGGTCGCTTCGGCGGCATGTTATACTACTAACCTGACATGTGTTAACGATCCGAAGCCGAAGAGCCGGAGGAGACGAGTCTATGAGGACGGAGACGGAATATACGCTATTGCGCGAGTTGATTGAGGCTGCGGAGCCCATTGTCGGCAGCAGCATCGTCCATGCTTCACCGGTGGCGCGAGGCTGGCTGAACCGCAAATGGAAAATCGAGACGGCAGCCGGCGAAGTCTATCTGCTTAAGCAATACGATCGGGACCGGTACGGGGAAGATAGGGTGCCGGCGCTTCGCACGGCACTATCCTGGCAGCAGCGTCTGTATCGGGCGGGGTTTCCTTGTCCGCAACTGGCCGAGCGGGAGGGGCAGCTTCTTCATCGGACGGGAGGCGGCGAGCGATTCAATCTGATGGCTTATATTCAAGGCGATGTGCCGCAGCCCGGACGTCTCTCACAGCAGCAGCTTCGTGAGTTCGGCAGCGCGGCGGGGAGGCTTCACCGGCTGTTGAACGAAGACACGCTGACAGCGGAAACGTCACCGCTAACGGTGCTGTCCTCCCGAAGCGAACGTCTCAGCCGGCTGGACGAGCTGGCAGCGCTGCTGCGGACGCAGGGCGCAGCAGCGGCATGGCAGCCCCAGTTGGATCTGCATCGGGAGGCGGCACGATCGATCGACCTGGCTGCGCTTGCATCATCGCCGCCCGGCTTCGCGCACCGCGATCTGTGGACCGACAATGTGCTGGTCCGCGCAGATGGGCTGGCGGCCGTACTCGACTTCGACAGATTGGGCTTCGACTATCCCGAGCACGATATCGCCCGGGCGCTGATGTCCTGCTGCTACAGAGACGGGCATTACGACGAGTTCATGGAGTCGGCATGGCTGGACGGCTACGCGTCCGAGCGCCCGCTGTGCGAGAGCGGGATCGCCAGGGCGAAGATACTGCTCTATTGGGTGGAGTGCGATTGGTGGATCAGACCGGACATGCTTCATGAATTAACAGGTCCGCCTGCCAGATTCCGCGAAGAATTGGCATGGCTGGCAGCGGACTTTTTGTCCCGTTGACGAGCAGACATAGCGCCTCGTCGAACCGGGCGTTTGATTTTCAAGACCTGACCATCTTTACTTGGCTGTCTCCGCCTGGCGCACGACCAGAATTTCGACGCGCCGGTTTTTTTGGCGATTGGCCTCCGTGTCGTTGGCGGCGACCGGCCGCGTGTCCGCATAGCCGGCAATCTCGAATAGCTTTTCCGGCAGCTTGCGGCTGTCTACGAAGTATCGGAGGACGGAGAGCGCGCGCCCCGACGACAGGCCCCAGTTGTCTTGGAACGCGGACCCCGGCTGGATCGGCAGATTGTCGGTGTGGCCCTGGATCGAGATCGTCGTGTCGAGCTTCGTGAACAGGCTGGACAGCTTGTCGAGCGCCGGTCTCGCCTCGGGCTTGAGATCCGCCTTGCCGAGGTCGAACAGGAAGCGGTCGGACAGACGAATTGCGATCCCCTGCGGTGTATCCCCTACAAAAACGTCCTGCTGAAGCTTGTTCTCTCGCACGTACGTCTCGATCACCTTCAGCAGATCTTGGAGTGCTTGCTCGCGCCGTTTGGCAATCTCTGCATCCAGATCGGCCGCAGCGCTGGGAGGAGGCGTGGCGGTCGGAGGAGGAGTGTCGTATTTGGCCACGTCGGTTCCGCCTTCAAGACCGCTTCCCATCTCGATAATGCTGTCAGCCCGATGGAATTCCAGCTGGAGCGACTTGGCCAGCGAATCGTATTTTTTAATATCGATCTGGCTCATGGCGTACATAATGATAAAGAAAATAAGGAGAAGCGTGATCAGGTCAGCGTATGTAATCAGCCAGCGCTCGTGATTTTCATGCCCGCTTCGTTTGCGTCTGTTCCGTCTCCGTGCCATCCTCGGACTCCTCCTTTTTCCGCGCGAAGGACATCTCCTCGGTGTGCATGAAGGCCGTAAGCTTTTTGCGGACGAGCGCCGGGTTTTCCCCTGCCTGAATTGCCAGAATGCCTTCGAGCATCATCTCCATAAACTGGACGCTGTCCGCAGCCCGAATGCGAATCTTGGAGGCGACGGGCAGGTATAAAATATTGGCGGAAGCGACGCCGTACAGCGTAGCGGTAAAAGCGACCGCGATCGCGGGTCCGAGCGAGCCCGGGTCCGCAAGATTGCTCAGCACGTGGATCAACCCCATGACGGTGCCGATGATGCCCATCGTCGGCGCATAGCCGCCGGCGGATTCGAATATTTTCGATTGATTTTCCATCCGCTGCTCAACGGCATCGATCTCGAATTCGAGGATTTGCCTGCTAAGCTCGGGATCGGTGCCGTCGACGACGATTTGCAAACCGTTGCGGATAAAAGCGTCCGGATGGTCGGCGATTTTGTTCTCAAGCGCGAGCACGCCCTCGCGACGGGCGATTGTAGCCAGCTCGACCAACTCGTCGATGCGTGCGGGCACATCCGGCGCGGCGGGGCGGAATACGGTCTTCAGCGATTCGGGAATTTGCCGCAGTCGGGAAGCCGGGTAGCTCACCGCCACGGCCGCGAACGTACCGCCGAACACGATGAGCAGGGCGGTTTTCTCGATGAGACCCTCCCAATGCCCGCCTTCCCACAGGAATCCTCCTATTAACGCGGCCAGTGCCGCCAAGATACCCCAAGAGGTCGTTTGATCTATCCGCTGCTTCATGCAGCTCACTCCTTTGACTGGTTTCCGGGAACCCGATATAATATATGGGAACACATATTCGGCGTTCGGCTGGAATGGTTATCCTGTTTATCGGTCAGACCGACATGGGTATGATATAGGACTTTGGTCTATAAGACGCGGAGGTGAGCTTAAGCATGGCAGTGCCGTCCGGATTCAAGCTGCAATCGGAATACGAACCGCAAGGCGACCAGCCGGGAGCGATCAAGCAACTGGTAGCCGGCATCCACGAGGGCAAGCGGCATCAGACGCTGCTCGGCGCGACGGGTACGGGCAAGACGTTTACGATCGCCCAGACGATCGCCAAGGTGAACAAGCCTACGCTTGTCATCGCCCACAACAAGACGCTTGCGGCCCAGTTGTGCAGCGAGTTCAAGGAGTTTTTCCCGGACAATGCCGTGGAATACTTCGTCAGCTACTACGATTACTATCAACCGGAGGCGTACATTCCGTCGTCCGACACATATATCGAGAAGGATTCCAGCATCAACGACGAGATTGACAAGCTGCGCCACTCCGCGACGTCCGCGCTGTTCGAGCGGCGCGACGTCATCATCGTGGCGAGCGTCTCCTGCATCTACGGCCTCGGTTCACCGGAGGAATACCGCGATCTGCGGCTGAGCCTCCGGGTTGGGATGGAGAAGTCCCGCAACGCAATCCTGCACAAGCTGGTCGACATCCAGTATCAGCGCAACGACATGAACTTCACGCGGGGCACGTTTCGCGTACGCGGCGACGTCGTGGAGATTTTCCCGGTATCGGTCGGCGACCGCGCAATCCGGGTCGAGATGTTCGGCGACGAGATCGAGCGGATCACCGAGATCGACGTCCTGACGGGCGAGATCATCGGCTCGCGTGAGCATGTCGCGATCTTCCCGGCGTCTCACTTCGTGACCGCCGAGGAGAAGATGAAGGTCGCGCTGGTCAACATCGAGCGCGAGCTGGAGGAGCGGCTGGCCGAGCTGCGCGAGCAGGGCAAGCTGCTCGAGGCGCAGCGGCTGGAGCAGCGCACGCGCTATGATCTTGAGATGATGGCGGAGATGGGCTTCTGCTCCGGCATCGAGAACTACTCGGGCCCGCTGACGTTCCGCGAACGCGGCGCGACGCCGTACACGCTCATGGATTTTTTCCCGGACGACTATCTGATCGTCATCGACGAGTCCCATGTGACGCTGCCGCAGGTGCGCGCGATGTACAATGGCGACCAGGCGCGCAAGACCGTGCTCGTCGACCACGGCTTCCGCCTTCCTTCGGCGAAGGACAACCGGCCGCTGCGCTTCGAAGAGTTCGAAGGCAAGGCCAAACAGCTCGTCTACGTATCAGCGACGCCGGGACCATACGAACTTGAGAATTGCCCGACAATGGTGCAGCAGATCATTCGGCCGACCGGTCTCGTCGATCCGATCATCGAGGTGCGCCCGACGAAGGGGCAGATCGACGACCTGCTCGGGGAGATTCGCATCCGCATCGAGCGCGATGAGCGCGTTCTCGTGACGACGCTGACCAAGAAGATGTCGGAGGATCTCACCGATTATATGAAGGAAGTCGGCATCAAGGTCCGCTATTTGCACTCGGACATCAAGACGCTGGAGCGGATGGCGATCCTGCGCGACCTGCGTATCGGCACGTTCGACGTGCTCGTCGGCATCAATCTGCTCCGGGAAGGTCTCGACTTGCCGGAGGTCACGCTAGTTGCCATTCTCGACGCCGACAAGGAAGGATTCCTGCGCGCCGAGCGCTCGCTCATTCAGACGATCGGCCGGGCCGCGCGCAACAGCGAGGGCAGAGTCATCATGTACGGCGACAAAATTACGGACTCGATGGCCAAGGCGATCGGCGAGACCGAGCGCCGGCGCACGATCCAGACCGCCTACAACGAGAAGCACGGCATCACACCGCAGACGATCCGCAAAAAGGTGCGCGACGTCATCGAAGCGACGAAGGTCGCCGAGCAGAAGAGCGCATATCTGACGGGTCTCGAGGACGTCGACAAGCTGACGAAGAAGGATCGCCAATCCGTCATCAATCGTCTCGAAGCGGAGATGAAGGACGCGGCCAAGAACCTCCAGTTCGAACGCGCAGCCGAGCTGCGCGACGCGCTGATGGAGCTCAAGGCAAGCATGTAAATGTAAACGATGCCTCCGTCCCGGCTTATTGCCGGGCGGGGGCTTTTTGTTGGGCATATATGCGTCAATTTCCTTGTAAGTACACGTTTTCAGTCCATGTACCAAATATCAACTGGTATTTGCAGCTGGAACCCTCTCAATCAAACTTATTTATTACAGATATATTCTGATTAAAAAAATGTTTATAAACCAGCGAACAGTAATCTACGAATCCTCTCTCTTAAAGTAAAGTGCTGCGTTTCGTCCTGAAACTGGTGCCAGGCAGCATAGAGCGGCAAGTAGTCGGAGGCGGTTCCGCGCATGCGGGCATACTCTTCGGCGAAGCGTCCGGCGAAGGGGGCAGCCAGCTTGGTATGCAGCAGCTTGCGTTCGGCGCTTGAGGCCGGAGTCGCCGGAGCAAGTTCGCTATGCCAGAGGTTGACGGCCTCTGCGAATTGCTGCTTCAGCTCCTGCAGCGAACAAAGAGTGACACTAGCATTCCCGCCTCGGCTTTTGCAAAATATAAGCTTTTTGCTTGCTTCGGAGTCGGATGTACGCGGCTTGCGTTGTCCTTTGCGGGATGCCTTAACGGCAAGCTCATTGTATTCAACGATGCCGGACAGGGATGCCTGCTGCTTCTCGGCCAGATGCGTCAGCAGCTTCTTGCGCCAGGCTTGTGCGGTTGTGGGACTGATTCCCGTTTCCCTGGCGACGCGGCGGATCGGCAATCCGTCCAGCAGATATTTGAGGAAGACGGGCCAGAGTTTCAGCTTCTTCGTTTTATGCAACGCAGTTCCCGTGTGATCGTTAAAGTACGATTTGCAGCTTTTGCACATGTATCGCTGCCGCTTGCTACCGGGCTTCACATTGCCATAACAGATAATTACATTCGAAGCCGCATTATTATCAATCTGCCCAGTCGTTCCGCAATGGGGACAGCGGAGTCTGTTCGCATGCGTTCTTTCCCGGATCGTGGCCTCGTCAATATCGAGCGAACGATTGATATCGTCAATCAGTTTCTGCCTTTTTTCGCCGGGTAACCCTCTTAATTGTCGAAACAATTGCTCTTCAAGGCCGCTTGCAGCTTCTTTGGACATATCTAACTCCTCGTTTCTGCCATGACTCGCTATATTTGTATCTTATACAAGCTTAAAATAGACAGCAACGGTGAACTGGTACATAGGACTGTACTTCTGTTGCGAAAAAAGGAAGCTCTTGTCAGAGTTGCGGCTTCTTACTTACGATGGAGGGAATAGCATTGGCGGAAGGAGGTCTGCAGATGGACAGTAAGGCTGGTTATCGTACGCTGCGAAGCGTGCCCGAATTGAAGTATACAAATGCGGATAACGTAGTGCGCTATCGGGCAATCATGCGTTTTTTCTATCAGGAGTACAAGAGGCTTAAATACTGGATGAAGCCGGAGGAAGTTTATGAGGGCATCAGCAGCTTGGCGGAGCTCTCCGAATATACCTTGGAGCAGTGCGTATCGGATCTGGAACAGTTGGAGGAATGGGGCAACCTGGCATCGAGGCACGACGGCGGCCGTGCGGCTACGCTTGAAGAATATTTGAAGAAGAAGATGCAGTATCTGATGCGTCCGTACTCGATCGAGATCGAGCGGCTGCTGGAGACGCTGGAGAAAGTAACCGGCTACGGCGGCTCGCTGGAATCCAATCTGTTTGACACGATCGCGGAAAAGCTGTTCAAGATTCGGCGGATGGATTGGGAGACGACCCCGGGCGCGGCATCGGAGCTGTGGGCGACGCTGTACGAGGCGTTCAGAAAGCTGCATGAGAACGCAGCCGATTATATCGCCAGCCTGCAGACAGCGAAGGCGGAGGAGATGATGGTCGCCGAGTCGTTTCTCGTTTTCAAGGATCGGCTGACCAATTATTTGCAGAACTTCATTCAGGCGCTGCAGCGAAGCGCTTATAAGATTGAGGGCAATCTGGAGCGCGTTAACGCCGGCATCTGGGAGCCATTCCTGGAGCGGGTCGCAGCGGAAGAGATGGACAAGCCGCGGCTGGAGGAGATGCCGTCGCAGGAGACGCTGCTGGAGGAGCAGCGACAGGGCTGGACGAACCTGCAGCGCTGGTTTCTGGGCGACGGCCTCGCGCCGTCCGAGCTGACGCTGCTGGAGCGGGCGACGAAGGACGCGATCGCGCGCATCGTGCGCAGCGTCATTCGCATGCAGGAGCGCAAGCGCTCGGGCGTCAGCCGCAAGAAGGAGCTGGAGTACTTGGGTCAATGGTTCGCTCGGCTGGAGGAGCTGGGCGACGCGCATCGGCTCGCTGGATTGACGTTCGGACTGTTCAGCACGCGCCATCTTCAGGGAGAGGATTTGCGGCAGTCGGACCGGGCGGATCAGTCGATGTGGGACGAAGTGCCGACGATCCGTACGCTCAGATCGCGCAGCCGAAAGCGGGGCCAGCGTTCGGATACGGAGCCGGTACCGGAAAATGCGGAGCGCAAGCGTCGCGAGCGGGAAGCGTACCTGCAGCGCCAGGCGGAGGAGTGGGAAGCGATCCGTGAACTGGTGGAGCGGAGACGGCTGCAAATCTCCGAGCTGGGCCGGGTGACTGTGCAGATGAGGCTGCGGCTGCTCCAATGGATCGGCAGATGCACGTCGGCGCCCAAGCATACGTTCGTGACGCCGGAAGGCGTTCGCATCGAGATGCTGAACCCCCGCACGACGGGGCGGACGGTACTGCGGTCGGAGGATGGCGAGCTGCATCTGCCCGACTACGAGCTTGCGTTCGGATTGACGGAGGCGGTGCGGGAAGCGGCGGCGGCGATCGAAGGGAGTGCGGCGGAATGAGCGGTGCGAGGAGCTCGGCGATTCGCCGGGCCGGGAGAACGCTGCGGTCTGAAGCGAATGCGGCGATGGCGCTGGAGCGCAAGCAGGCATGTGCGCATGCGTTGCTGAACCGTCCATGGATACTGAAGGAAGACGATCCGGAGCTGTACTTTTCAGTCAAGGATCATTACGAAGAGTTGCGGGAATGGTTCATGGACCGGGCCGGCTTTTCGCTGATCGTGACCCGGAGTCTGGCGAAGCTGGAACGGACGCCGGTAGTCGCGCACGAATGGATGGGCTTTGAGGAATTCAGGGAGGTCCGCGATTACGTACTTTTTACGTACGCGCTCTGGTACCTGGAAGGCAAGACGGAGATGGATCAGTTTCTGCTGTCGGATATTGTGGAGGAAGTCCGCGAACAGATGGCGACGGGCGGGCTTGCTGCGGATTGGCGCCACTATCACCATCGGCTGTCGATGATTCGTGCCTTGAAAAAGCTCGTCTCGCTCGGCGTGCTCGTGCTGGTCGACGGCAATGAGAACGATTGGGCGCACAACGAAAGCAACGACGCGCTGTACGAATGCTCGCCGCATTCGCGCTATGTGCTGCGGCGGTTCCCGCAGGATCTGACCGCTTACAGCGCGATGGAGGAGCTGACCGATCCGGTCCGATACGCTGACACCTTGGACGGGACCAATGCTCGGAAGCGACATCGCGTCTTCCGCCGCTTCCTGCTCGAGCCGGTTGTGCTGGATCGTCACTGGGAAGAGGAGTTGCTGCCTTATGTGCTGACGCAGCGGCGCTATATTATGGACAACCTGCAGCGCATGCTCGGGATGGAGGGGCGGCGGTACCGCGAGGGCTTGCTGTTCTTCCATCCCGAGCTGACCGGCGAGGCGGAGCTGTTCCCGACATTGTCCGGCGCCTCCGACCTGGTGCTCCTCATGGCCGGCGAACTGCGACGGCAGCTCAATAGGGAGGACCATTCGCGTTATGTCGAGCCGGACGGCTCTATTCGGCTCGAGCGCTCGGAGCTGGAGGGTATGCTCCTGAAGCTCAAGGAACGCTACGGCATGTATTGGAGCAAGGAATTCCGGGAAGCGTCTTCCGCCGAGCTGGCGGCGATCGTAGTGGGGCATATGGAGCAGTGGCGATTTGCCGAGCGGGAGGACGCGAATCATATTCTCGTGTCGCCGGCGGTCGCCAGATGGAATGCGGACTACGCGAATATGGACTTCGGGCAAGAGTAACGGGAGGAGGACGGTCGAATGACGGACGAACGGAACCGGCTTGAAGGGGATACGGAACGCTGGCGCATGTCCCGTGTCGGCTTGTTGAATTTCTGGTATTACGACGAGGAGATCTTCGAGACGGAGGAAGGCCGGCTCATTCTGCGGGGGGCGAACGGTTCGGGCAAGTCGGTCACGATGCAGAGCTTCCTGCCGCTCGTGCTGGACGGCGACAAGCGCTCGCATCGGCTCGATCCGTTTGGCTCGCGCGACAGGCGAATCGAATATTATTTGCTCGGGGAAGCGGACAGCGGCAAGACGGACGTGACGGGCTATCTGTGGATGGAATTCGTTCAGCCGTCGCGCGGCTTGACGAAGACGATCGGCATCGGGCTGCGCGCAAGGCGGGGCGCGGCGTCCGTGCAGTTCTGGGGCTTCCGTCTCGACAATGGTCGACGGATCGGCGAGAGCTTCTGGCTCTACGACCGGAACCGCTGGCTGGAGACGCAGGAGCGCGTGCCGTATGGCCGGACGGAGCTGGAGAAGGAGATCGGCTCCGGCGGCGAGGTCGTTCATGACCAGGCTGGCTATCGCGATATGGTCAACAAGCATCTGTTCGGCTTCGCCGACGCAGAATCGTTCCAGGACTTGCTTCACCTGCTTATTCAACTGCGCAGCCCGAAGCTGTCCAAGGACTTCAAGCCGTCGGCGATTTACGAGATTCTGCACGGCTCGCTGCCGCCGTTGCAGGAGGATGATCTCCGCCCGCTGTCCGAGGTGCTCGAGGACATGGACCAGATTGCCGACAGGCTGGACGAGCTGCGTCTGCACAAGCGCGACACGGAGCGGCTGAACGATGTGTACGATCGCTACAACAAACGGATGCTGTACGACTTGTCGACGCTCATGCTGGAGCGCCATGCAGAATACGGCGCGCAGCGCGCGAAAACATCCGGAATGGAAACGATGCTTGCGGAAGCGGAGGAAGCGAAACATGCGGCGGCCGAGGAAGGCGAGCGCGCGGATGCGGAGCTGAAGCGAATCGCGGCCGAGCTGGACGTGTTGGAGAACCATGAGGCGATCGGCAAGCAGCGCGAGCTGGAAGCTGCAACCGCGGCTCAGCAGGATACCGAGCAGCATCTAAAACGGGCCCGGGAGCGCGTGGACAGGCAGAATGTCAAGCAAGCGACGGTCGACCGCGAACTGGAAGACCAGACGTACAAGCGCGACCGCTTGACGGCGGAGCAGCAGGAGACGCTGCAGGAGCTGGAGACCGTGGCGCAGGAGCTTGAATTTGCCGAGCATGCCGTTTATCACCGCTATTGGGAGCGAGGAGATCCGGAGCACGACGGCTGGCGCGAGCCCTGGCGGCGGGACCTGCGCCGGCATCGCGAGGCGCTGGAGAAGGCGCTGGCCAAGGCGCGGGAGGAGCAGGAGGCGGCGCGTCTGGCGGCCGAGCTGGAGCGGGAACTGGGTGCGGCGCGGAAGGAGCGCGACACGCGCGAACGCGATCAGGCCGAGGCGGCCAGATTGCTGGAGGGACACAAGGAGGCGCTGCGCGAGGCCGTCGTCGTATGGCGAGGATCGCTTCGCGAGCTGCCGTACGGCGACGAGCGGTTACGCCGCTCGTTCGAGTCCATCACGGCTTTCGGACAGGATGCGCGTTCGCCGGAGACGATCCGGGCGCCGATGGCGGAGGCGCTGGCCGAGAAGCGGGAGATGCTGACGGCGGAGCGTCTGCGGCTGCAGCACGGGAAGTCGGAGCTTGAAGACGAGCGGGAGCGGCTGCAATCGGAGAAGCAGTCATGGGAAGCTTACCGCGAGCCGGAGCCGGCTCGCAGCGAGGCGCGAGCCAGGCGCCGGAGCGGGCTGCCGGCGGGCAGCGGCGCGCCGCTTTATGCAGTATGCGATTTTCGAACGGGACTGGGGGGTGAACGGCAGACACGGATTGAGGAAGCGCTCGAGCGTGCCGGACTGCTCGATGCCTGGATCTCGCCGGACGGCAGGGTCGGCGCGGCGGCGGAAGGGCAGGAGGACGTGTGGATCGCGCCGTCACCGCACGAGTTCGGCTATACGCTGGCGGATGTGCTCGTTCCCTCGCCGCCTGAGGACAGCGGACTGAGCGAGGAGACGATCCACACGGCGCTGCGCACATTTCTTTGGGTCGAAGAGGGAGATGTCGCAGACTTTGACGGGGGCGGCGCGGTCGTCTCCGGCTCCGGTTATTTTCGGCTCGGACCGCTCTCCGGTTCGGCGGCGTCCAAGTCCCGGGCGGAATATATCGGCAAGGAGACACGCGAGCAGACGAGAAGGCTGGAGATCGAACGGCTGCAGCGCGAGCTGGAGCAGCTCGGCGAGCGGCTGAGAGGGCTGGAAGGGCGCCTCTCCGAGCTTCAGGAACGAGAGCGGCTGTTGCTCACGGAAGCCGAGTCGTTCCCGTCCGCAGCGGAGCTGGAGCAGAGCCTTCAGTCGCTGCTGGAGACGTCCTACCGTTTGCAGGCGGCGCTTGACCATGAGAGTAGAGTCGTTGAACGCTTCAAGGAGAAGTCGGTCGAATGGCGCGAAGCCCAGCGGCAGCTAAGCGAGCTGACGGCCGGCTGGACGCGGCTCAAGCGACTGAAGGATTTGGAAGAGGCTTTGTCGGCTTCGAAGGACTACGAGAGCGCGATCGGCGAGCTGTACTCGCTCTGGAGCCGCTGCGTCGAGACATCCGTTCGCATTGAAGCGCTGCGGACCGAGCGGCAATCGCTATCCGAAGCGATTGAGGACGACGAGTCGATGATCGATGAGCTGGACGAGCGGCTGCGCTCGCTGCGCGCCCAAGTCGCGTCGCTGCGCAGCGTGATGGAGGAGCTGGGCTTGGCCGATGTGTCCCGCCGCATCGT
Organism: Cohnella sp. 56; assembly: GCF_037963805.1. Taxonomy (NCBI): domain Bacteria; kingdom Bacillati; phylum Bacillota; class Bacilli; order Caryophanales; family Paenibacillaceae; genus Cohnella; species Cohnella sp. 56. The sequence goes on from NZ_JAZDQE010000003.1 coordinate 602,842, forward strand.
ATCGCTCAAGTCCGAGCGCGCCGGACTGGTCAGGGAGCTGCGAGCGATTCAGGTGAGGCTGGAGGAAGCCAAGGAAGCGTCGGCCCGGGCCGATGCGAGCGTGCGATTGTATAGGGAACGCGAGGAGGAGCTGGAACAGCTTCTGGAGGAGGCGTCAGCCGGCTGGCATCGGGAATTGAAGCGTCGGCTCGTCCCGGATTGGCGCGATGTGTACGTGTCTGTCGAAGATCGAGAAGCAGCGGTGCGGCTCGGTGCCGATATTCGCCAGCGATACGACGCTGCGTTCTCCGGCAGAAATGCGGACACGTTGAAAAATTCGCTGCTTGAGCTATACAACGAAGTGCGGGGTGTACTGACCGATTATGTACTGGAAGCTGAGATCGACGAAGAGACGGGACGAATTTTAATTCGTTCGCAGCGCGATCGCGCGCGCCCGCAGTCGCTGCAGCTGCTGCTGGAGGAGCTGACGCGCGACGAGGAGCAGCAGCGCTTGCTGCTTAGCGAAAAGGATCGCGAGCTGTACGAGGAAATTATCCTTCGCAGCGTCGGCAAGGCGATTCGCCAGCGCATTCACCGGGCGGAGAGCTGGGTCCGGCGGATGAACCGGCTGATGGAAGAGCGCAATACGTCCAGCGGGCTCAGGCTCAAGCTGGACTGGGACCCGAAGGCGGCGCAAAATGAGCAGCAGTTGGATACGTCCGCGCTGGTCGAGCTGCTGAAGCGCGACTCTCACCGATTGCGCGAGGATGAGATCGATGCGATGATCCAGCATTTCCGTTCGCAGATCGGTTATGCCAAGCAGTCGGCGCAAAGCGAGAAGGAGTCGCTGCGCAAGCATTTGTACGAAGTGCTGGACTACCGGAACTGGTTCCAGTTCGAGCTGAAGTATCGCAAAGGTGAGCAGACGGGCTACCGGCCGCTTACTGATTCGCGTTTTAATGTGTTGAGCGGGGGAGAGAAGGCGATGGCGATGTACATTCCGCTGTTCGCCGCCACTTGGTCGCGTTATTCGGACGCCCGTGCGGACGCGCCGAAGCTGATCTCGCTGGACGAAGCCTTCGCCGGCGTGGATGAGGAAAATATGCGCGATATGTTCCAACTGCTCACGGAGATGGGCTTTGATTATATGATGACGTCGCAGGTGCTTTGGGGCTGCTACGATACGGTGCCGAAGCTGGCCATCTACGAAATTTACCGTCCGAAGGATGTCGATTTCGTCACGTTGTTCCACTATCGGTGGAATGGGCAGGTGAAGGAATATGTGCACGGAAGGGATGAAGCCGGTTGAACGCAGACAACGACTCGCTTCGTCGTGCAGCCGCATACTTTAGCCGCGAAGGGTTCCGGCAGGCATTGGAAGCCGTGTGGAGGAAGTATGCCTCGCTTGGCCGGATCGGCGGGAAGGCGGTGCTGGAGCAGGCGACGCAGGAAGAATGCGAAGCGCTCGGCGAGTTCTTCGGACGATACTTTCGCGCCGGCGAGTCGATTCCGATCCCGCTCAAGCAGTTTGAACAGGAGCTGCGGGAGTCGGCATTCGGAATCGGTCTGCTCGAGCTGCATCTCGCCCTGGAAGGAAAGCCGCTGCTCACGAGAAGCGAGCGGCAGGCAGGGGAAGGACAGCTATGGCAGCGGCTGTTCGAGGAAGTGCGGGAAGCTGAGAGAAATTTGCTGGGCGCAGAGTCGGCAGGAGCGAGCTGGCTGGACGAGATGGAGCGGGGCACGGGACCGGGGCTGCGTACGCTGCGGGAATGCTACAGAGCGGACCCGGAGGCGGCTCGCGCTGCGCTGGTAGCGACAGTCCGCGCGCTATGCTGGCTGCAGGGCATCGGAGAGCGCGAAGGACAGAAGCAGCCGATCCGGCTGCCGGTGCTCGCGGCCCGCGTCAGCGGGGACGCACACATGCTGGATCTGAACCGTCCGGCAGGCCGGTTGCTGATAGCGGCGCTTGGGCGGAGGCTTGGCATGGAGACAGCAGGGTCGGATTTGATGAGTGAGCCGGATGCGGAGAACGACGAGGAGCGATCCGGAGCGGGTGATCCGGACGCATCAGACGAACGAGGAATGGAGAGCGTTGACGGCTCGGAATCGCTGCGTTTGCGCGAGTTGTACCGTCGTGCCGGCATTCTGGACGATGACCTGTCGTCGATCGTACATTGGTTCATCCCGCAGACAGGTCGCCCTGCGCTGCCGACGGTTTGGACGCTGCGACAGGTCGAAGCCGAATCGGCAGGCCGTTTCCCTTCCTGCTCACGTATTTATGCAGTCGAGAATCCGGCGGTCTTCTCCACCATCCTAGACGCGTTCGGAATTGCCGAATTCGGAGCAGACGGCTACACGATTGCGCTTATCTGTACGAGCGGTCCCGCGAGCGCCGCGGCGATCCGCTGGATGCAGCGCTGCTTGGAGGTATCGCCGCCAACATGCCGGCTCTATTACGCCGGGGATTTTGATATCAAGGGACTGATCATGGCGCAGACGCTGCAGCGGTTGTGGCCGGAGCGCTTCATTCCGTGGCGGTTCGATTCGGTCGCATACTTGGAAATGTCCGCTCGCTGTCCGGGACCCGCATTCGACAACGCTGAGCTTGAACGGCTGGGAAGCATGAGCGTATCTTGGGATAGCGATCTGTGCGGATTGATGCGGCAAACAGGCCGAAAGGTGCATCAGGAAGCTTGGATCGATGGGCTGCTGCAGGACTTCGCGAATGCTAGTGAAGGGTCAATACTTCGCTTGCCGAGATGGACGAACATTTTCACCGGCAAGGAGGAGACGATGTGAGCTGGAAACTGATTCATCGCGCCGGTGAAGTTTACGATGCCGACTTCAGCCCGCTGACACGCAAGGACATGGTGCAATTGAGGAAAAGCGATGGCTGGACACGTGGGATTGATTGGGGAATTTATCTTCAACCGAATCAACCCTTCTCTGCTTATAAGCTTCAAATAATGGGCGATACATCCATTCAAGGGTTGGTTTCCATAGCAATCCGAGAAGGTTTTGTCGAGCTTGCATTGGCCGAAAAAGCGCCATTTAACCGAAAGCCTACACAGCGTTTCATCAATGCTGGCGAGCTTCTGTTTGCCAAAGCCTGTAAAACCAGCTTGGAGAAAAACGGTGAAGGGTATGTACTGCTCCAGGCCAAGTCGAATTTAATCGCTCACTATATCGACTATTACGGTATGGAAGTCGTGAATGTCAAAAATCGCCATTTGGCTATTCCTCCGATTGAATCCAGAAGACTGGTTGAGGTATACTGGGATCAAAGGAGTGGATGATCATGCGCAAGGCAAAGCCTCTTGACGCTAGGCTGCCATCCGTTACCGTCCGTCCGCTTGCAGTTCGTCCTTTAGAGGACGCAGTCATGACAAGACCAATTCCTCCGGAGCAGCGCGACCAGGCGCATGAAGATATGAAGAATTTTATCGAGCGCCGTCGGCAGGAATCATTTCGTTAGCATGCTTTGTCATAACAGTGGTCTCCAACAGCTCGCCGTCGGCGGGCTTTTTGCATTTCAATAAGCAGCTCATAAATGGGTTCCGACGCTCATTCTGGGTCTAACAGCAGCCAATCGGTGTAAGGAGCTTAAGAAGCGCTTCCGTCGCATAGCTGGGATTTCCATTTGCGTACCAGTTCACCGGCAAGTATAATGAGATGAGAACACATATTCTTATGTGAACGGGAACGTGAACGGAGGCGGCGCGGATAGCGAGCCAGGCCGTTACGACAGGAGGATTACGCAGTGGGAAGCGATCAGATCGTCATCAAGGGCGCACGCGCCCATAATCTTAAAAATATCGACGTGACCATACCGCGCGACAAGTTTGTTGTGCTGACCGGTCTTAGCGGCTCAGGCAAGTCCTCGCTAGCGTTCGATACGATATACGCGGAGGGACAGCGCAGATATGTGGAATCCCTTTCCGCATACGCACGCCAGTTCCTCGGTCAGATGGACAAGCCGGACGTCGATTCGATCGAAGGGCTGTCGCCGGCCATCTCCATCGACCAGAAGACGACGAGCCGCAATCCGCGGTCGACCGTCGGCACGGTGACCGAGATATACGATTACCTGCGTCTGCTGTATGCGCGCATCGGCAAGCCGCATTGTCCGGAGCACGGCATCGAGATCACCTCGCAGACGGTGGAGCAGATGGTCGACCGGATCATGGAGTATCCGGAGCGCACCCGGCTGCAGATTCTGGCGCCGGTCGTATCGGGCCGCAAGGGCGAGCATACGAAGCTGCTGGCCGATATTCAGAAGCAAGGCTTCGTCCGCGTACGGGTGAACGGGGAGATTATGGATCTGTCCGAGCCGATCGAGCTGGAGAAGAACAAAAAGCATTCGATCGAAGTCGTCATTGACCGGATCGTCGTCAAGGAGGATGTGGCGACGCGGCTCGCCGACTCGCTGGAGACGGGGCTCAAGCTGTCCGGCGGCCAGATCATCGTCGATATTATCGACAAGGAAGAGCTGATGTTCAACTCTCATCTGGCCTGCCCGGTGTGCGGGTTCTCGATGGGCGAGCTGGAGCCGCGGCTGTTCTCCTTCAATTCGCCGTTCGGCGCTTGTCCGGACTGCGACGGGCTCGGCGTGAAGATGGTCGTCGATCCCGATCTGCTGCTGCACGACAAGTCCAAGAGCATCGAGCAGGGTGCTTTTTCCGCATGGGCGGGCAGCACCTCCACCTATTATCCGCAGTTCATGGCCGCCGTCTGCAAGCATTACAAGATTCCGACGAATGTCCCCGTCTCCGAGCTCGGCGACAAGCAGATGAAGCTGCTGCTCTACGGTACCGGCCCTGAGAAGATCCGCTTCCGCTACACCAACGAATTCGGCTATACGCGCGACGCGCTTGTCCAGTTCGAGGGCGTCGTGCCGAATCTGGAGCGCCGCTACCGGGAGACGGCGTCGGACGGGATCCGTGAGTTTATCGAGGAATATATGGGCGCCAAGCCGTGCGAGGGCTGCAAGGGCAAGCGGCTCAAGAAGGAAGCGCTGGCTGTCACGGTCGGCAGCCAGAACGTCGCGCATGTCACCGCGCTCTCCATCGGCGATGCGATGAACTTCTTCGACGCGCTGGAGCTGAACGCCAAGGACAAGCAGATCTCCAACCTGATTCTGAAGGAGATCAGCAGCCGCCTGGGTTTCCTCGTGAACGTCGGCCTGGACTATCTGACGCTGTCCCGCGCCGCGGGCACGCTGTCCGGGGGAGAGGCGCAGCGGATACGGCTGGCCACGCAGATCGGCTCCAGCCTGATGGGTGTCCTGTACATCCTCGACGAGCCGAGCATCGGCCTGCATCAGCGGGACAACGACCGGCTCATCAAGACGCTGGAGCATATGCGGGATCTCGGCAATACGCTTATCGTCGTCGAGCACGATGAGGATACGATGATGGCGGCCGACTACCTGATCGATATAGGGCCGGGCGCCGGCATCCACGGCGGCACGGTCGTCGCCCAGGGTACCCCCGAGGAGGTCATGCGCGACGACAATTCGCTGACGGGCGCCTATCTGAGCGGCCGCCAGTTTATCCCGGTGCCGCTCTCCCGCCGCAAGCCCGACGGGCGCTGGCTCGAGGTGAAGGGCGCGACGGAGAACAATCTCAAGAACCTGAGCGCCAAGTTCCCGCTCGGCGTCTTCACGGCCGTGACGGGCGTATCGGGCTCGGGCAAGTCGACGCTCGTCAACGAGATCCTGTACAAGACGCTGGCGCGCGATCTGAACAAGGCGAAGGTGCGCCCCGGTCAGTACAAGGAACTTCTCGGTCTCGAGCATCTGGAGAAGGTCATCGACATCGACCAGTCGCCGATCGGCCGTACGCCGCGATCCAATCCGGCGACGTACACGGGCGTGTTCGACGATATCCGCGACGTGTTCGCGATTACCAACGAAGCCAAGGTCCGCGGCTACAAGAAGGGCCGCTTCAGCTTCAACGTGAAGGGCGGGCGCTGCGAGGCCTGCAAGGGCGACGGCATCATCAAGATCGAGATGCACTTCCTGCCTGACGTCTACGTGCCGTGCGAGATATGCAAGGGCAAGCGATACAACCGCGAGACGCTTGAGGTCAAGTACAAGGGCAAGAACATTGCCGAAGTGCTGGAGATGACGATCGAGCATGCGACGGCGTTCTTCCAGAACATCCCCCGCATTCATCGCAAGCTCCAGACGCTGCTGGACGTGGGCCTCGGCTATATGACGATCGGCCAGCCGTCGACGACGATGTCCGGGGGCGAGGCGCAGCGGGTCAAGCTGGCCGCCGAGCTGCACCGGCGCAGCACCGGCAAGACGCTGTACATTCTCGACGAGCCGACGACCGGCCTTCATGCCCACGATATCGACCGTCTGCTGCAGGTGCTGCAGCGCCTGGTCGACTCGGGCGAGAGCGTGCTCGTCATCGAGCACAACCTGGACGTCATCAAGACGGCGGACTATCTGGTCGATCTTGGACCCGAGGGCGGCAGCGGCGGCGGCACGATCGTCGGCGTAGGCACGCCGGAGCAGCTGGCGTCCAACGCCAAGTCGTACACCGGCAAGTATCTTGGGCCCGTGCTGGAGCGGGACAGGGCACGTACCGAGGCGGCATTGGCTGCGGTAGAGGTGTGACGCTGTCCGAGGGCGGCGGAGCGAAGCAAGCCTATGAGAGGCTGGCCGGCGCTCCGCCGTTTTTATTTGTGCTGCAGCACCGCTTCCGTCAGGCGATCGACCTGGCCGAGCACGGAGACGGGATCGAAGTAGAAATAGGTTTTATAATCGAGCGGTATAATATGGCCGTTTTTGTAGGCAGGGAGACTCTTCCAGACGGGGTTGTCGATGAGCGCCTGCAATTCCTCTGCGGTCGTCTCTGTATAGGAGGACAGGAAGATATAATCCGTATCGGCAATCTCGGGCAGCTTCTCGATGGAGATCTCCTGATATTGTACGCCGTTGTCGATGACGTTTTGTTTTATCCACGCGGGCGCTTGGAACTGCAACGCATTGTAGATCACTTCCCCGCCACGGCCGTAATTGTCGCCCAGGACGGCGAGCGACTTGCCGTCGATCTCGAGCAGCGCTGCCGTAGCGCCGGGCTTGACGGTATCCTTCAGCTTCTCTCGCGCCTGTTCGGCTTTAGCGGCATAGCCCGCCAGCCAGGCATCCGCTTCTTTTTGTTTTCCCAGCAACTCCCCGAACACCTTCACTTCTTCGCGAATGTTGTGAATGGAACTGTACTCCACCAGCAGCGTAGGGGCGATCTTCGAAAAGTTGTCGTATTGGTCGACGAGCGTATCGTTAATGACGATGAGATCGGGATTCAGCGCCAGCACCTTCTCCGTCGATGCCGGGGATCCGATGTCGGTCATGGCCGCCTCCTGTTCCTTCAAAAACGGGCTGCCCATCCACCAGTCCTTGCTGCCGCCGACAGGCTGCATGCCCAATGCCAGCAGCGTCCCGTGATAGTAGCCGGCCACGATCCGCTTCGGATCGGTCGGAATCTCGATTTCTCCCTTGACGGTTTTAAGCATGCGTGTGGAGGGCGTGTCGGAAGAAGGACCGGCAGCGGTCGATGCCGGGAGAGACGCAGGTTGACCGGAAGAAGCGGACGGTGCCGTATCGGATTGGCCGCATGCGCCGAGCACGACGAGCGCGCCGGCCAGCGCGACGGACGCGAATAGAGACTTGCGGGGTGAAGCGAGCATAGATTCAAACCTCCATGATATTGAGAATCATTATTAGTTGAATCATATCCATTTACACCCGCCCAAGTCCATGCACATCGATGCTGTGCGATCATCCTGAATGTGATGTCAGCATACTCACGGCGTGTTCGAGCTGTAGCTCGAGCGACAGCGGATCGTAGCTATAGAAGAGATCCGGGTTCGGCATATAAACGTGGCCGTTCCTGACGGCTGTCAGCGCGAGCCAGGCGTCGGATTGCATCCAGCCGGGCTTGTCGGGATACCATTTGGAACGGTAGTCGAACAAAAAGAGGCGATCCCCGGCGTAATGCGGCAGCTCATGCGGTTCGATCGGCTTGTTCGGGAGGCAGGGCTTGAACAGTTCGTCGCGGACGGCAGCGGGTGCGCGCAATCCCAACGTATCGTAAATGACGCAGCCGCCCATACTCGTCGAACGGCCGTAGACGTAAAGCTTGTCCGAAACGATCTTGACGATGCCGACGGTGTCGTCCGGACCGATCGCACGGGACAATCGCAGCCTGGCCTCGGCGGCAAGCCGGTCGAAGCGGTCTGCCCAGGCTGCCGCCCGATCGCGCAATCCGGCCGCATTCGCAATGAGGAACAGCGGCTCGCGCCAGTCGTCGTCCAGGTCCGGAACGGCGATGACCGGCGCGATCTCGCGCAGCTGCTCCCAGTGCGCGTCGCCTTCGCCGGCGAGGATGAGATCGGGCTGGGCTTTTTCCAATGCGCGCAGCGCCTCCTCGCCAAGCTCCCCGAAGACGCGCATCTCGTTCAAACTCAGCCGACGTCCGTAAACATCCTCCATCCACGGCTCGAGTACGCCGACTCGCGGCACGACGCCCAGCGTCAGCAAGCAGGAGGCGATATGCGGGGACAGTGCGGCATACGATCTCGGCCTGAGGCGGTAGGCGGTTGGGGAACAGCCCTTGGCCTGCTTGAATTTGCGGCTGAAGTAGTGCTCGCTCTGGAAGCCGCTCGATTCGGCGATCTCGCCGATGCTCTTGTCCGGCGACAACAGCAGCAGCTCCTGGGCGTGCCGAATCCGCGTCCGGCACACGTAATCGACGAAGCTGCAGCCCGTCTCGCGTCTGAACAGCCTGGAGAAGTGGGCCGGGCTGATGCCGAGTGCGGCGGCCGTGCGGTCGCGGGAGAGCGGCTCGTGGAAGCAGGCCCGGATAAGACGGATCGCTTCGTCGATCCAGCCCGCGGCTCCGCCGTCTTCGGCTGCCGGAGCGCCAGGCTCGAATACGGCGCCGAGTATCTGGTAAAAGGCGAGCTGCGTCCCGATCGGATCGCCCCGGCTGTCCGTCGAGGCGCTGCGCAGCTGACGCACCCACCGGGCGATACGTTCCGGAGAGGCGGGCGCGAATGCATTCGCGCGCCAAGGCGCCGCGATGACACGTACAGGGGCGCCGTCGCCTTCCTCGGGCCGAATGCCGGAGACGGCAGGGTGCTCGACCGATACGAAAGCAATCTTGTCGAGCGTGAGCCGCTGCTTGAACGGATTGCCGATATGTATCCCGCGGCCAGCCGGACAAAAGATGACCGAGCCCGCCCGCAGCGCATGCTTGCGCCCGCGGATTCGAAGCTCGCCCTGGCCGTCGCGAACGAGCAGCAGAACGTCACTGTCGGTCACATTCCATTCCCATGGCGCCCATGGCGCATATACGATCTCGCTCATATCGCGGAACAGGAAGGCAGAGGCCGCGCCGGCAGCGGCGGTATGCCGATCGGAGACGCGCCCGGCAGGTTCGGCCGCTGCGCCGCGCACGCCTTCGCGCGGCTGCTTGTGCAGCCCTGCGTCAAGCCCGGCCGCACTATACGCGCCGTCTCGCAGCTGCTTGCGCAGCCCCGCGGCAGATCCGGCCGCACTGTGCGCGCCGCCCTGCAGCCGCTTGCGCAGCTCGGCGGCAGCCTCGTCGCTCAGCGCGCCGATGTATCGCTCCGTGCGGTGCCGGGTGCGCCCTTCGTCGTCTCTGTAGGCAGAGACGATCCGATAGTAGCAATAGGTTTTTCCGTTTTTGCGTACGGTTTGCTTTTTAAGAAACATCGCAAGGCTCCTCATGCGCGAGTTGGGGACTACAATGTGGGGACAACTTCAGTTTAACATGAGAAAAACACGGGGTTAATTGCTATAATGCGGATATACATTCACAAGAATCGAGAACGAGGAAGGTGCGGCAAATGGGAGACGACGCGAAACGCCGGGCGGGCGAAGAGGCCGTCAAGCTGGTCGAGGACGGCATGCTGGTCGGACTGGGGACGGGCTCGACCGCTTATTGGGCCATCATGGAGATCGGCAGGCGCGTAAGAGAGGGGCTGAAGATCACGGCCGTGCCCACCTCGGTGCGGTCCGAGGAGCTGGCGCGCTCGCTGGGCATCACGCTGGTCCCGCTGGACGACATCGCGCCGGGCGGCATCGATCTGACTATTGACGGCGCCGACGAAGCCGACGATGACCTGAACCTGATCAAAGGGGGAGGCGGCGCGCTGCTGCGGGAGAAGATCATCGCCGCCCACAGCAAGCGGCTCGTCATCGTAGCCGATGCCTCCAAGGAAGTGGCGGCGCTCGGGCGCTTCCCGCTGCCGGTCGAGATCGTGCCGTTCGGCTGCAAGCTGACGCTCGAGCGCCTCGCGGAGCTGGGAGGGCATCCCGAGCTCCGCCTCTCAAGCGGCGGGGAGCCGTACGTCACCGACAACGGCAACTATATCGCGGACTGCCGCTTCGGCGTTATTGCTGATGCGGCGGCGCTGGAGACGACGCTCAACCTTATCCCGGGCGTCGTGGAGAACGGGTTGTTCGTCGGCATGGCGGAGCGGGTTATCATCGCCATGGAGGGCGGTACGATTAAATCTCTGACGCGGTCGCCGCAGGCGTAAATACGGCATGCCATCCGAGGATTTGCGAAGGTTTCCTGCGAGACAGTCGAGCCCGGACGGAGTTTGATTCGGCCAACGACGCCGGCTGCAAGAAACCCGGGGGACAGACTTGGTCAGTGCGGACTTGATTTGGATTGGCGAAGCGAGGGAAGGAGGTTGTCGGATGCTTTTCGTATGGCCGGCCTTGTGGGCGGTGGCGCTTTTTCTGCTCGCGGCGGGCTCGGGCTCGTCTGCGTCGCGCAGGCTGGCTGCCGTCGCCTTTCTGAGCGGCGCGGGCGCGATGGCCGCCGTCCTCGACATGAACATCATTCCTGCGCTGGCCGAAGGGGCCGTCCGCGATCGCTGGGAGCGGCCGCTGTATCATTTGCAGGCGTGGGCTTCGCTCAGTTCCTACTACGGCGTTCCTTACGCCTTCCTGCTGTTCGCGCTGGCTTTTCGGCCGATTCGTCTGCATCCCGCCGTTCGCTTGGGCCTGCCGGTCGTTCTGCTGCTGCCGATCGCGTGCTGTCTGCTGCTCACGCCCGGGTATACCGAGCGCTATCCAATTTCCTTCGACATCGTCGTCTGGTGGGCGGTGCCGTACATCCTGTATGGCGCGCTTCATATTTTGCTGCTGCGGCCGCGTCACACGCCGCTTGCGCCGACTTACTGGATCGTATGCCTCGCCGTGCTCCCGCCGGTGCTTTTTCTCATGGTCATGAGCTATGTGCTGCCGAGCCTGGGCTTGATGCGGATGTGGGTATACAATGCTTGGGTGGCTTCGCTCGCCGTCGCGGTGTTCCTCATCGGGTTGTTCAGCTACGGCTTCATGGGCATCCGGCTGCTGGTCGACCGGCGGCGGCTGGATACGACCTGGCGAGCCGTCAACTCGGGCACGGCTATTCTGAACCATGCGATGAAGAACGACGCAGGGAAGCTGCGGCTGTTCGGGGAAAAAATGAAGCGGTATGCGGAGCGGACCGGACAGCCCGAGCTGCTGCAGGACATCGAGACGATGCTGGCCGCCTCGCTGCATATGCAGGAGATGATCGCTCGCGTACACCGGCGCACGGGCGACCTGGCGCTCATGCGGTCGAGCGTATCGCTCGGCGGTCTCGTTCGCGGCACGCTCGCCACGCTGCAGCCTCAGCTGGGCGGCGGCATCCGGCTGTGGCTGGAGCTGCCCGCCCGGGATTGGCAAGCGGAGGTCGATGCCGCGCAGCTGGGGGAAGCGCTGAACAATCTCGTCGCCAACGCCGCGGAGGCGATGAGAGGCGCAGTCCGTGTGCCGGAAGCGGCGCTGGCCGGCTCGCCGGAGGCAGCATCGGCCGCTTCGCCGGAGACTGCGGCCGGCACAATCACGGTCAGGCTGTCCGCCGGCAGGCGCGACCTGACGATCGAAGTGGCCGACACCGGTCCGGGCATGGGGCGCAGCCAGCGTGCGCGCGCGCTCGAGCCCTTCTACACGACCAAGGGCGGGAGCGCCAACTTCGGCCTCGGATTGCCCTATGCGTATCAAGTGATGCGCAAGCATGGGGGCGCGCTCAGCATTCGCAGCAGGCGCGGCGAAGGGACGACAGTCTATCTGACGCTGCCCAAGCGGAGCGTCAGGGCTCATCCGATCGATGCGGCGCCGGCAGTCGAGAGAGGAGGGATCTATCCTGATGGACATCATCAAGCTGTGGATCGTCGAGGATGACGAGGATTGGCGCCGGGGGCTGGCCGCCTATCTGAACGAGCCGTCCGACCTGGCGGTGACGCTCGCCAGCGGGCATCCCGAGCAGGTGCGCCGCGCGCTCACGGAGGAGGAGCGGTCATCATGGCCGGATGTCGTCCTCATGGACATCATGCTGCACGGCGCGCCGGAAGGTATCGCGCTCGCCGAGGAGACGGCGGCCGCTTGCGGCGCACGGGTCATCATGCTGACCTCGATGGAGGAGAAGGAGCTGATCCTTCGCGCCTTCCAGGCAGGGGCGATCGACTATCAGCTGAAGTCTGACTTCGAGGGCTTGCCCGATGCCGTCCGGGCCGCCGCCCGCCGCGAAGCCCCGATCAGTCCCGCCGCCGCCGAGCGGATGCGGGAGGAGTTCAAGCGGCTCAAGGCGCTGGAGCGGGCGTTCGAGGTCAAGCAGCTGCAGGATCTGATCACGCCCGCCGAGCTGCAGCTGCTCGAGATGGTGGATCGCGGCTACTCCCAATCCCAGATCGCGGACCGGCAGTTTATTTCCATCCGCACGGTCAAAAACCACATCAACCACATCCTCCGCAAGCTCGGCGTCCCCGGCTCCAAAGAAGCGGCCAGGCAAGCCAGGGAGATGGGGCTGTTCGAGGCGAAGGGAAAGCAGGAAGACAGCTGACGTCGGCAGCACGACCGCTCGCTATCATAGGCAAAACGATGGTACCACGAAAAGTTGGTACTATTTTTTTTGCCCTTCTTTCCTAAAATAAGGGTGTGAGGCAGAGCGGAGGGAGGACGAGAAGATGGCATTCGAACCGTACACGGCGCCGCATTGGGCTGCGCTCGGGCTGATGGCTGCGCTAATCGCCGGCATATGCCTGTGGCGGAGAAAACTGCGCGGCGCGAGGCGGGTCCGACTCGGACTGGCCGCCGCAGCCGCCGTCGTCGAGACGACGATGCTGGCGGAGCGCGCGGTCACCGGGGAGTGGGACGTCTATGCGCTGCCGTTCGAGCTGTGCAGCCTCATGATCTGGCTTACCGCAATTATGATGCTGACCGGCAGCCGGAGGCTTTACGAAGTCACCTTTTTCCTCGGTATACTCGGTGCAGTTCAGGCGCTCGCGACGCCCGATCTCGCAGCTCCCTTCCCGACGCTCGGCTTCGCGCATTTCTTCATCGGCCATATTCTGATCGTCGTCTCCAACCTCTACATGACGATCGTCGAGGGCTATCGTCCGACGCTGCGGTCCGCCCTGCGCGCCTTCGGCTGGCTCCAGCTCCTTGCAGTGCCTGCCGCGATCGCCGATGCGCTGGCCGGGACGAACTTCATGTTCCTCGCCCGCAAGCCGCCGACCGCCTCGCTGCTCGATCTGCTCGGCCCGTGGCCCTGGTATTTGCTGCAGCTGGAGGGCGTCGCCTTGGCGCTGTGCTTGCTGCTGCTCGCGCTCGTCAAGCTGGCGGACCGGCTGCTGGCGGGCAATTCCCCTCATCCGAAGGAGGCCTCATCGACATGACCGACCATTTGCGCAAGCACTGGACGTCGCTGCTCGGCGTCGCGCTGATACTGGCTGCGTTTATTACGCTGTTCCGATACACGATCGACCGGGGATGGATCACCGATCCGATGAAGATCGGCCTTGGCCTGCTGTGCGGCGTGGGCTTCACGCTGGCCGGCATGCAGCTCGCGATCCGGCTGAAGCATGCCGTCGCGGGCGAGATTGCGATCGGACTGGGCATCTGCGTCCTGTATGCAACGATCTCCTTCGCCGGCATCGCGTACGATCTGTGGGCGCCGATGACCGTGCTGCTCGGCATGTCCGCCGTGACCGCGCTGGCTGTGGCCTACGCCTGGCGGTTCGATTCGCGGCTGCTCATGAATATCGCGCTGGCGGGCGGACTGCTTGCCCCGATGCTGATGCTGCCCGAGACGGATCAAGTGTTCGCGCTGTTTTTATATTTGCTCGTACTGAACGCCGCTTTCTTCTCTCTCAGCATTGCGAAGGGCTGGAGCGAGCTGCGCGCTGTGGCTTTTGCAGGTACCTGGGCGCTGTACGCCGTCTACTTCTTCTGGTTCGATCCCCTCACGGCAGGGATATGGAGCATGCCGATCCGCTATGCGGTCGCAGCCTTCCTTTTCTATCATATCGGCTGCCTGGCCGCCAGCTGGCGCCTGAAGCGCTGCTTCGACGGCATGAATATGTACCTCAGCCTGGCGAATGGCATCCTTTTCGGCGTATGGGCGCTTCTCATTTTGCAAGGCGAGCTGCACTACGGCTACACGCTGGCGTTCATCGGTGTACTCTTCCTCGCGGCGGGCGCCTTCGTGCTTCGTCAATCCGGCCGCACGCTCGTCTATGCGCTCAGCCACAGCTTGTGCGGGGCGCTGCTGACGCTGGTCGCGCTCACGCAGCTCGGCAGCGGGCTTGACGTGAAGCCGATGCTGAACGTCTACCTGTGGACCGGCGTGGCCATGCTGCTGGCTGCCGCCGGACGACTCCGCAAGCATTGGCTGCCGGAGGTATTGTCCATGGCGGTCTGGTTTATCGTCGGCATTTACTGGTTCTCCGTCACTTGGTGGACCCCGCGCGGCGACTGGTTCGGGACGTTCGTGCCGTTTCTGAACTGGGGCGCATTGTCCTGGATCGTGCTGGCGGCATTGGGCTTCTATTATTCGACGGGTCGGCGGGCGTTCGGCCTGGCGGCGTCGGATCGTCCGCTCGTATCGAACTTTTTTGCACTGATGTCGCATCTGGTGATCTTCGGCTTGCTGACAGTGCAGATCGTCGGCATCTTCGATGCCTACGACTGGGGCGGCAGAGCAGATATGCTGACCAAGCTCAGCCTCTCGTTCGTCTGGGGCGTATACGCGCTGCTGCTCTTTGTCTGGGGCGCATACAGCCGCCAGCGGTTGTTCCGATGGTTCGGGTCCGGCGTACTCGTCGCAGTGGCGCTTAAGGCCGTGCTTCTCGATCTGAGGGGCGAGGAGACGCTGTTCAAGGTGCTCGTCCTGCTCGCGCTCGGCGGCATCTCGTTCCTCGTCACTTGGGTTAACGGCAGATGGTCGCCTGCGGGAAATAAGGTTATAGATGGTAGATAAGAGGGGCCATCCGATTTATAATGCGAGGGTATGGGAAAAAGTACGATTGGCGGAAGGGAGACTGACGATGACCAGAAGTCCGCTTGCGATGGCGATTCATCATGTACAGATCACCATTCCGACCGGCGCGGAGGAAGATGCCAGAGCCTTCTATTGCGGCGTGCTCGGCTTGGAGGAGGTCCCGAAGCCCGAATCGCTGGCCGGACGGGGCGGCTTGTGGGTACGGACGGGCAATCTGACGCTTCATATCGGCACCGAAGACGGCGTGGATCGCGCCGCTTCGAAGGCGCATGTCGCGTACGAGGTGGGCGACGCCAAGGAAGCCTCGCGTTACCTGCAAAGCCATGGCGTCCGTATTCTGGATTCGGTGCCGATCCCCGGCTATGACCGTTTCGAGTTCCGAGATCCTTTTGGAAACCGGGCCGAATGCATCCAGCTGTTGTCAGGCGAAGGGCTGGCCAATGAACGCTAACCAAGACGGAACTGCGCTCGCATGGAAATCAGCATCGTCCGCGGATCTCAAGCTGCTGGCGGCGATGAACCGCGAGCTCATCGAGGACGAAGGCAGCGCCAATCCGATGACGGACGCCGAGCTTGAAGCGCGGATGTCAGGCTGGCTGGACTCGTCCGAGTGGACGGCGCTGCTGCTCTGCATGGGGGACGGGGACGCGGCAGGCTATGCGCTGTATCGCCGGCAGGACGACGGGGATGTCTACCTGAGGCAATACCTGATCCGCAGGCCGTACCGGCGAGCGGGCTTCGGGCTGGCGGGCATCGCGCTGCTGCGGGAGCGGCTCGGCCCGGCCTGCCGCCTGACGATCGATGTGCTGGCAGGCAATGCCCGGGGCATCGCGTTCTGGGAGAAGGCGGGCTTCGCGGCTTACAGCGTTCATATGAAAAGTAGCGTGCAGGCGACGGATTGACTGTTCAAGGCCAGTCGGCGCTCGATCCGCGCTCAGTCATCGATTGTACGGATCGCGAGCTGCGGTAGGCAGGCACAGCTCCGGTCAAATTAAAAGCGGGCAGTCCCGAATTTACGGACCCCCGCTTTTTTGCGTGCGCAAAGTTTACTTTACATACTTTTCTTCGACAATCCGCAGGTGATGCAGCTCGTGGCCGCTATTGATGCAGGCGAGCGCCAGCGCGCTGATCGGGGTGCCGTTTGCGGTGCCGATCCGCTTCCAGTCGTCCGCAGATAGACCGCGCAGCAGGGTAAGCGTCGACTCGCGGACCGCGCGATAGTCTTCGGCCAGTTGCTCGAGGCTCCATCCCTCGAAGGGTGCATTCGGCACGAGCACATCCTGATCGTAGCCCGGCAGATCCGTCTGGTCGCCGCGCGCAATGCGGAGCAGCCGATAGCTCATAATGCGCTCATTGTCGCTGATATGGCCAATGACCTGCTTCAGTGTCCACTTGTCGGGCGCATACCGGTAGTTCGCCTGTTCTTCCGTCAGTCCGGCGATCAGGCTGAGCGTGCGCGCTCTCTGCGACTCCAGAATCTCGATCAGGTCGCCTTCGGGTACGAGCGAGACGTATTGGGCCTGGTAGGGGGTGTACTCGGATACAGCTGGACGTTCGCGCACGGACTTCACTCCTATAGACTGTTATTTGATTTGAATTGCTCTGATGTTCACAGAATCTCACAATTGAAGCGCGATGTCTATGCTTGTCCAGCCTGACAGAAAAAAATGGGTCTAAATGAATTATTAAGATGTATTTCTTTCAGTTGCCCCTTATACTGAATTTATATTTTTAGGACTTCTACACTAAAATTCCACCATTTGGGGAGGCATAAAGAATTAATGAACGGGAAATTTCGCAAGTGGAAGTCGATCACGGCAACAATCGTAGCAATGCTATTGCTTGCGCAGTCGCTCGGATTCGGCGCGAATCAAGCGGCTGCGGCTCCGGCCGGAAGCCAAGCAGCGGCATCGGTTTCATTGTCCGATATCGGCGGGAGCTATGCCCGCAGCGAGATACAAGCGCTAGTTGACAGAGGCATTCTGTCCGGATTCCAGGATGGCACGTACAGGCCCAAAAACGCCATGACTCGGGCGGAGTTATCGAAGGTTTTGTCGATCGCGGCAGGACTTGAGCCAAATGCAGGTGCGGCCGCAGTCTTTGCCGATATTCCCGCTGCGGCTTGGTACAAGGGCTACGCAGGAGCGCTCGTGAGCGCAGGCATCGCGACGGGCGTAGCGTCGGACCGGTTCGATCCGAACGGACAGGTGTCGCGGGAGCAGCTTGCGGCTTTTTTTGTGAGAGCGATGGGGCTGCAGGACAAGGCCGAACAGCTTCGGTCGACGCCGGACGTATCGGACTTGTCGACTGTCGCACCGTGGGCGCTTCCTTCGGTCAAGCTCGCCTTTTCGATCGGCTTTTTGCAGGGAACGGCGGGCAAGGACGGCAGCGTCCGCTTCAATCCGAAGCAGCATGCGGATCGTCAGGCGCTGGCAAGACTTGCTTTTGAATTTGTAGAGCATCGCGGGCAATACGAGAAAAAAGCCGAGGAGCTGACAGGCCAACCGCAAGATCCGAAAACCGGAGAAACGTCCGGGGGGACTTCCGGACAGACGCCTGCTCCCGGCGGCGGGGCTGGCGGAGGCGGTTCGGGAGGCGGGGCTCCCGGCGGCGGTTCCGGCGGCGGTGGAGGCGGTGGCAGCGGCAGCGGTTCTGAGCAGCCGGCGCCATCCGTTTTGTCTGTCGTCTCTACCGGCACCGGTACGGCCGAAGTCACATTCGACAGAGCCGTGGGTGCCGTAGCTGCCGAAGACTTCGTTTTCGCACCTGCGTTGTCTGTGTCGGCCGCTTCGGTCAAGGCGGGCAACGACAAAGTGGCGGTGCTGACGACGGGCATTCAGCAGCAGGGCACGATATATGCGCTGAGCTACAAAGGCGCATCCACCGGCAAGTCGATGACCGGCGCAACGACTTTGTCGTCGATTGAACCCGGCGAATACCAGGGCGATTACCGCGTAGCCAGAGGCGTCAAGGTGTTTGGCCCTGCCTCCGGCACCGCGATTATCCGGGGCAAGCTGCAGCTTGATCCGGGCGCCGACGGCGAGCTGCTGCTTCGCAATGTGCAGGCGGATACGATCGAGGTCCTCTCCGGCGCGTCCAAGTCTGTGCACCTGAGCGGCGTCAAGGTGAGGCTGCAGCTGGTCATCAATGCGGCGGGTCAGAGCGCCAGCGTACGGATCGTCGCGGAGCAAGGCACGAGCGTCGCACAGACGAGCGTCGGCTCGGGCGCGATTCTGGAAGGAAACGGCGGCTCCCTGGGCGATATCCGTGTGGAGAGCGGGGCCGCGAACAAACAGATCAGTCTGGCGGGCGGCATTGACGGCAAGGTGACGGTGAGCGCGGACGACGCCAAGCTGAACATCGATTCGGGAGCGACCGTGGCGCTGATTGAAGTGCTGGCGGACGTGGAGCTGAATTCGGCAGGCGAGGTTGCGTCAATCGTTATCGCGGCTCCTGCCTCGGTCAAGCTGGCGGGCAAATTCGACGGTACGATCAGCGTGACGGCAGGCGATGCGAGCGTCAACGTCGGCGAGTCTGCGCAAGTGGCCTCGATCGAGCTGAAGGCGAGCGCGATACTGCTGGTGAACGGCCGGCTCGATTCCTTGCAATCTTCCGACGCCAATCTCTTTATCCAGCTCTCCGGCTCGCGTGCCAATGCGTTGGCGCAGCAGGCCGCCTCAAGCGCGGCGGCGGCGATTGCCAAGCTTCCGGGCGTTTCTGGATTGAAGCTGGGCGACCGCTTCAGCGTCAGGGAGGCGCGCGCCAAGACGACAGGCGCATGGCTGCTCGAGCCCGCCGCCGAGATCGTCGGTCTGGACAAGCTCGTCGCAGCGGAGGGCACGATCAAGCAGCTTGCGGCCGCCGCGTTCAATGAGGCAGTACAGGCGTTGCCGCAGGATGTGTGGCTCGACGACCGCGACAATCTCAGAGGGAAGCTCAAGACGGCCGAGGAAGCGCTGCGTCTGGCGCGGGAGGAAGAGCAGGTGCCGGATGCGCTGCTGACGGGCCTCGCCCGGTTGTCCGGCGCACAATTCGATCTCCGCTTCCTCGATCAGCTCGCCCAGATGATCGCGGATGCCAACGCTGCGCTTGCCAAGCTCCCCGACGCTGCGACGATCGATGCCGACGGGATCGCGCAGACGCGGTGGCTCGTGAACGAAGCGGAGCGGACGATGAGGCGGGCCCAGGATAACGGCGCTACCAGTAAAAACTTTGTCGGCATCGATCGCTACGTTGCGACGAGAGACCGACTCGTGGAGCTAGAAAAGAAGCTGGACAGCAATGCGCAATTCGCAGTCTCCGTCCAGGTAGAGCTGATGAAGCTGGCCTCGTTCGAACGGATCTCGCTGTCCGACCGCACTTATATCGAGTGGCTGCGCGGCAGTGTCGACACCGCGATCTTGTTCGGCGCAATCCCGCCCACGCTGGAAGCTCTGTCCGTGCTGAACGCCGCGGAGGCCAGGCTCAAGGAGCTAGAGGTGCAGAAAAACACGGCCGTGCAAGCTGCGATCCAGGCGATCGCTGCGCTGCCCGCCGCAGCCGAGCTGAAGCTGCAGCAGGCCGGGGCCGTCAGCGATGCCCAGACCAAGGCGACGGCCGCGATCCAGCTCGGCGCGACGGCGTCTGACATGTCCGGGATGGACAAGCTGACCGCGCTGACAGCCCGGCTGACCGAACTGCAAAACATAAAGGCAGATCTGGTGAAGGCTGCGCTGGCGGCGATCGCTGCCTTGCCTTTGCCGGACAAGCTCAAGCCTGCCGATATTCCGGCCTTGCAGCTGGCAAGATCCAAAGTCCAGGCCGCTCTTGAAGGAGGCGCCGCCGAGACGGACATCTCCAACCTGGCCAAGCTGAAGGCGGGAGAGTCCCGGCTGAGCGCGCTCCAGCAGGCACAGGCGGCGAGCGATGCGATCGCAGCTCTGCCCGAAGCCGGGCAACTGACGCTTGGCGACAGCGGCAAGGTCGCCGAAGCGCGAGCCAAGGCTTCCGCTGCGCTGGCGCTGCCGGGTATTACGGCCGAGCATATCCCGAGCCTGGCCAAGCTGGTGGCTGCGGAGGCGCGGATCGCAGAATTGACAGCCTTCAAGGCTGAAAAGACGCAGCTCGCGTCCGCGGCGATCGGCAAGCTGCCGGCGGCGAGCGCGGTGTCGGCGTCCGACGGGCAGCTCATTCTGACAGCCCGGCAGGCGGTGAATGAGGCGCTGTCCGCAGGTGCGGTACGCCAAGAGATTGGCGGCATGGACAAGCTCGAAGCCGTCGAGGCGGCGTTTGCCGGACTGGCGGAGACAGCCGAGCCGCTGATCGCGGCGCCGGCATACAGCGGCGCCCTCCTGCTGACCGGCACAGCGGAAGCCGGCGCGACGATTAAGGCCGATGCGGGCGGCAAGACGGCCACGGCGCTTGCTCAAGCCGACGGACAGTTTTTCCTGTACGACGGTTCCATTATACTGGCAGCGGGAGACCGGATCACGGTCACGGCGCAGGCGCCAGGCAAAAAGCCAAGCTCAGCTATTGCAATGACGGCCAAGGGCGTTCAAGGTCGGACTGCGGCGCCGACCGCCCGTACGTCGTACGAGGGGGACTGGTTCCTCGGCGTCACGACGCGCTCCGATGCGACGCTCTATCTGTTGGACCGCTCGGGCAAGATGGTGGCCCACTACGAGGCAGCCTCCGCAGCAGAGATCGATAGCGCATATGTGTATCTCTATCCGGCCGACGGTACTCCGTTGCCCGCAGGTGAGCTGAGGCTGTATGCGCGGTCGCCGGGTCAGGCGCCGAGTGTGCCCGTGAGCGTAGAGGTGGGAGCCGTCGCGGAGAAGCTGACTGCCCAACCGATTGTCGACAGCGAGGTTTACGATAGCGACGATTGGATGGAGATCAGGACGGAGCCGTATGCCATCGTTCGCGTATCGGGCGGCGACGGGGATCGCAAAGCGTTCGCCGAGGCAGGCGCGGAAGGACTCGTCTATGTCGACTTGCAGGTATTTACCGAAGACAACCGTCTGACACTGCAGTCCAAGGCGCCCGGCAAGCGCGCCGGCGAGCCGCTCACGGTACCGTTGCTGCATGCTGTCGCGAAGGCTGCCGCTCCGGTCGTGACGGGACAATCCGGAGCAGGTTATCTTCTGATCGAAGGCAGACTCGATCCGGCATCGTCGCTTGAGTTTGATGAATCGGTATCCTACGCTGTCGCGCGGGCGTCCGACGATCATTTTTACGCGGCGGTCGCCAGACGCATGAACCCGGGCGACACGATCACGATCCGCGCCCGCCAGCACGGCAAGCTGCCGAGCGATCCTGTCACAGTCCGCGTCGCCGAGGAATTGCCGAAGGCGGCCAAGCCGCAGGCTGTAGAGGACCCGGTCGCAGGCGGGTTCTATATTAATTTGAAAAACGAAAACATGTACCGGTTGACGGTCATCGAGCGATCGGACGGATCGATAGCGACATGGAATCTGGACAGCGACTGGTCGAGCGGTTCGTCGCGCTGGTATATGGAACCTTCGGACATGCTGGAGGGTTCCAGGCTGAACGTGACGTCGACCGTGATCGGCGCGTCGACCAGCGAGGCGTTGGCGTTAACGGCCCGTTCGCCCGATGAAGTGCTCCCCGGCCCTAAGATTGAAGGGGCATATTACGGGGACGGCGTACTGTGGGTACGGGCCATGACGGTACCGCGCGCAACCTTGCGCATCACAGTCGGGAACAGTGGGTTTCAATGGGAAGCTGACGAAAATGGCCTTGTTGATAACTATGCGTATATGGATGGCAATCCCGACGCCATCGTTCATATGCAAGTCCAGACAGCCGGTCGCGCGCTCAGCAAGATCGCAGAGGCGCAGCTCCAGGTACCGGCCACCGCCGCCGCCACGCCGGTTATTACAAGCCCCGTGTACGCGGACAGCACCTATGTGCGCGGTCGGGCTTCGGCAGGCGACCTGCTCGTGGCCACGACGTCCGATGGCCTCATGATCGGCGAAGGACGCGCCGCGTCGGACGGCAGCTGCCAGATTTATCTCTTCGATTTTTATCGTCATTTATGGCCGGCTGGCAGCACGATCGAGATTCGTGCGATCGGCTTCGGCCGACAGGCCAGCGATGCCGTCAGCGTCCTCGTAGAGCCGCTCGTCGGGCAGACGGGCAGCCCGGTCGCTTTGAACGAGCTGTACGAAGGCTCGTTCGAGCTTCGCGCCAGCGCAGAGCCGAATGCGACCGTCCGGCTGAAGGACCAGAGCGGCCGTCTGCTTGCCGCCAGCAGCGGCGGCGATGATGGCCGGGTCTATTTCAGCCTTGAAAATGTGCAGTTTCATGCCGGCGACACGTTGTACCTGACGGCCGACATATCAGGCAAGGCGGAGAGCGATCCGACATCTATCGTCGTACTCGCAAATAACGGTGTCACCGAATTGACGGTGACGTCAGGCGGCTTTTATACGAACGGCTTCGTGATAAAAGGGACGACTGCGCCCCATGCACGGCTTAAGCTCGTGATCGACAGCAGCAGCTACGGCACTTACGCAGACGATGCCGGCAAATTCAGGATGGACAGTGTGGGCTATTGGCGCGACATTCCGGCAGGACAGAGCGCGTATCTGATCGCGATAGCCGACGGCTGGGCGCGCAGCGAACCCGTTGCGTTTACGGCCATGCCGCCTGCGGGGACGACGGACCAACCGGTCCTCGATGCCGTTAGCGCCGTCTATGAAGACGGTTGGATCATCCGGGGGGAAGCGGCTCCGAATACGATCGTCAAGCTGGCGAAGCAGGACGGCACCACGCTGTACTGGCAGAGCGGCACGAGTGCGGACTTCATGTTCTATGATGACGAGGGCGGTTTGAAGGCGGGGAGCAAAGTTCAATTGACGGCGTTAACGCCGGGCAAGCTGGAGAGCGAACCGGTAGTTATGGAGGTACAGCCGCTGAACGGCAAGACAGACGTCGGTGTACTGCCCAAGCTGGACGAAGGATCGCTGAGCTGGATCGGTCAAGCGCAGCCGTATAGCCGGGTCACGATTACCAATGCTGCCGGACAGACAGTCGCTTCCGCCCATACGTATTCGTCAACTAATTATTTCATGAATCTGTTCGGAGACGGGAAGCCGCTAAGCGCGAGCCAGACCTACAGCCTGACGGCCGATACGATCGGCAAGGCGCCTTCCGACACAGTCCCGCTCTCGATCGGGCAGGCGAGCGGTACGACTGCGATCGCTTCCGTTTCTTCATCGATTTTGAACCGGGAGTTTCAATTGACCGGACTTACCGACCCTTGGGCCACAGTCATGCTTCTTTACCCTGAAGGTTCCGGCTCTACGTGGACAACGGCAAATGAGGAGGGACGGTATTACCTGGAGGGCTATTGGAGCGGAGCGGCCGATGCAGTCTTTAAGCTTGTGGCGGCTGCGCCAGGCAAATATAGGAGCGATATCAGCGCGGTCATCCTGACGCCGGGCAGCTCTACAATGAAGCCGGTGCTCATGAAGGACTCCGTCATCACCGAGGAAGGCTTCGATCTGATCGGTTCAGTGGAGCCGGGATCAAGCTTGCAGCTTCAGTCGGCCGATGGACGTGTGCTGGCCGAATCGGGCACATGGTCGAATGACGTCTTCCGCTGGACATCTTCCCAATCGCTGCCGGTGGGACCGGCGCGTCTGATCGCGACAGTGCGCGGGAAGTCCCCGAGCGAGTCCGTCACGCTCGAGATTGCTCCATTGTCCGGCAAGACCAAACCGATAGCATTGCGCGACCTTTCGTTCACGCCGGCTACACTGAACCTGCGGGGAACGGGCGAGCCGGACAGCCAAGCATTTTTAGTGAATGACCAAGGAGAACAGATTGCCTTCGGATACGTCAATTACGACGGGTATTTTTATATGGATCTGCTCCATCCGCTGCAGCCGATTCAGGCTGGCGGCACATACGAGCTGTATGCCAAGGCGACAGGCAAGCAGCCGAGCGAGCGCCAGGCAATCGTGGCGGAGCCGGCATCAGGCCAGACGGAATTGCAGGTCGACGAACATCGGATTTATGAGAAAAGCTACCTGGTGTCCGGACGAGCCGCGATCGGCACGGAAATTGTCCTGCAGCTCGGGACCGGCACGACCTCGACGACCGTGACGGACGGTACGTTCAAGCTGAGCACATCCCCCTCGTATGAGGGCTTGCCGGCGAATAGCGGCGTGACGTTGTACGCTGCCGAGCCGGGGAGAGAAAGAGCCGTCCACATGTTCGTTGTCGAGACAGGTCAGGACAGGACGCCAGCTCCGAGTGTGCTGCACGCTGTCTACGCGGGGGATCGGACGATGGATCTCCTGAAGAATGGGGATATCGCGTTGTACACGCTCAGGTTGAACGGCGGAGCAGAATACACGGTCTTTCCGAGTGCCGACTTCGGCTCCTTTGTTCGCATCGGGTTGCCTGGCGACTTCCTGCTTCAGGAGGGCGACGAGCTGACGATCGCGGCGACGCTGATCGGGATGCTGCCGAGCGAACAGGTCAAGACTCGCGTGCAGGCGGTCAGCGGTCAGACGGCAGCACCGGCGTCCGTACGAGAATTGTTCGACAGCTCGCTTGATTTTGTAGGACGCGCAGAACCAGGGGCTTGGGTGACGCTGAGCAATGCTTCGGGTATGATCCTGACGCAGGGCGGCGCGCAAGAGAAAGACGGATACTTTTATTTTGGCTTCTACCCGTCTATCCATTTGAAAGCGGGAGAAACCTACAAAGTTGTCGCCCAGCTGCCGGGCCGGCAAGCCAGCGAACCGCTGCTGCTGCAACCCAAAGCTGCCGCTGATGCAGTTACCTCTCTTGAGCTGACAAGCAAGAGCATCAACGCTGCGGGATTCTGGCTGCAGGGGAAAACGGAGCCGGGGGCAATCGTCATGTTCAGGACCGGCAACGGCTCCTATTCGACGACCGCCGATAGTGCGGGCGACTTCGCGATGAGCAGCATGACAGCCCGTCTGAACCCTGCGGCTGCGATGGAACTGATCGCAGTCGCGCCGGGTATGCAGAGGAGCCAGGCGATCCCGCTAGCGTTCGACCCGGTGTCATAAATATTGGCGGAGATGGACATCGTATAATTCCGAGGCAGGATTGTGACAAAGTTGTTACGACGCCAGATTCGGACTTGCGCCGGGCGGCGCTTATGGCTAACATAGAGGATACTGGGAAAGTTATGAGATAAGGGAGGACAACCCATGTTTCTCGCGGAAAATGCGGCTGAATCCGCAAGCACGTTCGCGGTATTCGACATTTTCATGGTTATCATCACGGTTCTGATCATCGTCGGACTCGTGCGGCTGGTTATGCAGCGCGGCAACAAGAACATTTTCGCCATCGGATTCACGGCGGTGTCCCTGATCGTGTTCCTGATTGCGGACGCGAAGATGGTCAGCGGCTGGTAAGCGGCCGGGCACAACCCCAACTATTATCCAAGGACAAGAGGACCGACATTCCGTCGGTTCTCTTTTTTTGAATTCGACATATTATGACATTATCTCCGATATCGCCGGAGCGTCGATTCTGCTATTGTGAATAGGTATTTACTTACTGAACGAGGGGAAGCTGGGGAGCGGATTGTTCAACAGATTAAACGGCAAAGCGGCGATCTGCGCCGCATTTTTTTCGTTCGGGGTGCTGACGGCCGGTTCGGCGATTGCGGCCGCGCCGGCGGCCAGCAGTGTCAGCCTCCCGGTCAAGGTCATCGGCGGCGAAGTGTATGTCAAAGCCACCGCCATGACTGCGGCGCTTGGCGGCGCCGGGACGTACGACAAGGCGAGCCAGACGTACAAGTATACGCCTGCGGACGTGCCGTCCGTCATCAGGCAGGTCGCGCCGAGCGTCGTCGCCATCATTGGCAAGCCGGACACCGAGGGCGGCCGGTTCGCATTGGCTCACGGGACGGGCGTCATCATCAAATCGGATGGATTAATCGTCACGAATGCTCATGTCGTGCAGGACATGACGCGGATCGTCGTCGTCACGGCGGATGGCAAGGAGTATGCAGGTACGCGCAAGCAGGTCGACACGACCAGCGATCTGGCGCTTGTGCAGATCAAGGCAAGCGGACTCAAGCCCGCGAAGTTTGCGGCTTCGCCGCTCAAGGTGACGGTCGGCGAGACGGCGATCGCCATTGGCACGCCGGTGTCCTTTTCGCTGCGCAACACGGCTACGGTCGGGGTCATCAGCGGGCTGAACCGGTCCGTCTCCGACGACTACAACCTGATCCAGACCGATGCGGCGATCAATCCGGGCAACAGCGGCGGTCCGCTCGTGAACATGAAGGGCGAGGTCGTCGGCATCAACTCCATGAAGTTCGTCGACGTCGACATCGACAGCATGGGCTTCGCCATTCCGGCGGACACGGTCCAATACGTGTTGAATCAATTCGCCAAGTACGGCAAGGTCATGCGGCCTTCGCTCGGCCTGGAGCTCGAGGAGAGCTGGTCCGCCGTCGTCGGGCTGCCCACCGAAGAGCCGATGACCGTCACCGCTGTCGTCTCCGCCGAGGCGCAGGCCGCCGGCTTCAAGGTCGGCGATCAGATTTACGCGGTCGGAGGCAAGCAGATTGCCACGCTTGTGGAGCTGAGCGAGCTGCTCAAGTCTTATCTGCCCGGCGGGAAGATCGGCGTCACCGTATTGGCGGACGGGGATCTCGTGACCCGGCAGGTCGTATTATCCAAGAGTTTGTCTCAATAAAAAGGAGCCTAATCCACTTATGTCTAATTCGAGGAACTTATTGAATTCTAAGTTTTTCCTGTCCCTCCTGCTCGTCATGACGCTTGCGATCTCCTCCGCCACGGCAGCCTTCGCAGCGACGGGCACGGCTGCCGCGACGACGCAGGTCGTCATTAAGCTGAAGCTCGGCAGCGGTCAGATGACGGTGGACGGCGTCGCATCGGCCGTACAGCCGCCGTTCCAGAAAAGCGGCGTCACCTTTATCCCGCTCAGCGTCCTGACCAAAGGAATCGGCGCGCAGCTGCAGCTGACCGACAACAAAAAGATGACGCTGACGCATAATGCCGGCCTCCAAGTCGTCCTCACAACGGGCAGCAAGGACGCATATGTCAACAGCGTGCAAAAAACGCTGCCGGCCGCGCCAGTCGCCGTCAAGGGCGTCATGATGGTGCCGCTGCGGGCGGCCGAGCTGCTGGGCGCCAAGGTCGCGTACACGGCGTCGACCAAGGAGATTGTCATCAAGGGCCCCCGCGCTGCGGCGGCTGTCGGCGGCAAGGGCAGCATCGACACCGATGCCGGCAAGTCCAAGATCGGCGACAGCTACTTCCAGTGGTCGATGAATTATCCGACGGGGCTGGCGCAGGACTATCAGTCGGGTACCGGTGATTTTATTTCTTTTCAGGATGTGAAGAAAGATTACTACCTGGGGATATCCGTCGACGAGGCGGAGGACCCGCTGGACGCCCAGGAACAAAAGGATCGTCTCAAGAACTATGTCGACAATGAGACGGTGCTTAACGTCAAGGAAATCGCGCTGCCGATGGGCAAATTCCAGACGATGGTTACCAAGGACCCGGCAAACGGCTTTTACTACGAATACAGAGGGATTCAGGCGAATGACCGCTTCTATGTGGTAATGTTCGGCAAAAAGGCCAAAGCGGCCTCGGAGCTGACCGCCAACGCGGCGCTGCTGGGCAGCTTCGCACCCAAGTTCGACGCGGGGAACAAGGCGCTGAAGGATCTGAGCAAGGTCAAAAACGGCATCGTCACCTATAAAAACGAGGACTACGGCCTCACTGTCCAACTGCCGCCGGAATGGAAGGAAGGCTACACCGACGGCAAGATCAGCTATTACCGCGGCGATGCTTCGATCTCCTTCCAGGTCAACTCGCTCAAAGCGGGCGATTCGCTGGAAGCCTGGTACAAACGCGAGTCCGAGGCGCTCGTGAACCGCATCGCGGAGAAGTACCGGGAGCCGCTCGAGGCGACGGATATCCAGTGGAACGGCGTGCCGGCCAAGCTCGTCAAGCTCGCCTCCAGCGAGGACGGCACAACCTGGATGGATGCTTACAGCATTATGGCCGTCAAGGGCGACTACAAGTATGAGACCTACTTCAGCTATGAGCGGGATATGCCGAAGCTGAACGCAGCCGATATCGTCAGCAAGCTTCGCACCGGCATGACGGTCAATTTTGCCAAGGTAGAGAAGACGTTCGGACAGGTGCCGGACCCTTACGATGATATCGATCAGACCAAGACTGTCGTCAAAACAAGCAAAAAATACGGATATAGCGTAACGGTTCCGAGCGAGTGGATGAACACCGCTTACGGCACGAGCGTCAATGTCGACATGGAGCGGGAGATCGCCAACTTTTACGGGACGGGCATTAATCTGACGATCGCCATGGAGAAGGGCTCAGCGATGGAGGGCTATCCGGAATATATGGTGAAGACCTATACAAGCTCGGGCCTGTTGAAGCTGGACAGTCGCACCGACGTCACGCTGGCAGGCGTGCCCGCCGTCAAGCTGGCGCTGTCTCAGAACGTCGCTTCTACCGCCGGCGGCAAAATCACGTCTTACCTGATGGAGAAAAACGGCGGCATCTATCTGATCCAGGTGGTTCTTAATGACGCTGCGGCTACGGAGTTCAATCAGAAGCTGATTGACGATGCGGTCGCTTCGTTCAAATTCAACGGTTAACGGCCGGTACGATCCGGCCGGCAGCGGCGCCTCTGCGAGCATGCAGGGCGTCGCTTCTTTGTTGACGGCTGCAATTTCCTTTGGTCCTGGGTGCCGGCTTTGCTATACTAATAGAGAGAACGCCGCCCGGAGGCGGCATGGAGGTTAAGCGTACATGAGCAATCAAGCCGCAGTGCGGCGTGAAGATATAGAGCTGCTGGCTCCCGCCGGAGACTGGGAATGCATGCGCGCGGCCGTCGCGAACGGCGCGGACGCAGTGTTTTTCGGCGTGGAGAAGTTCAACGCGCGGGCGCGCGCGAACAATTTTAAGATGGACGAGCTGCCGGAGATTATGGCGTTCTTGCACCGTTACGGCGTCAAGGGTTTCCTCACCTTCAACATCCTCGTGTTCGAGGACGAGCTGAGGAATGCGCAGGAACTCGTCGAGGCATGCATCAATGCCGGCGTGGATGCGGTCATCGTGCAGGATCTCGGCCTCGTCAAGCTGATCCGCGAGATCTCGCCGGACTTCCCGATCCACGGCTCGACACAGATGACGATCACCTCGCCGGAGGCGGTCGAGTTCACCAAGCCGTTCGACATGGAGCGGGTCGTGCTCGGACGGGAGAACAACCTCAAGCAGATCGCCAAGATCGGCGAGCAGGCGAAGCTGCCGATGGAGGTATTCGTGCACGGTGCGCTGTGCGTCTCGTACTCGGGCCAGTGCCTGACGAGCGAGATGTGGGGCGGCCGCTCCGCGAACCGCGGCGAGTGCGCGCAGGCTTGCCGCCTGCCGTACGACCTGATGGTCGACGGCGAGCACAAGCCGATGGGCAACATCGCCTACCTGCTGTCGCCCAAGGATCTGGCGGCGATCGACATCATGCCGGAGCTGATCGAAGCCGGCGTCACGTCGTTCAAGATCGAGGGGCGCCTCAAGAGCCCTGAGTACGTGGCCAACGTCGTGAGCAAGTACCGCAGCGCCATCGACAAGTACTTCGCGGGCCAGAATGCGCGGCCGTCCGAGGAGGAAGTTCGCGAGCTGCAGCAGAGCTTCTCGCGCGGGTTCACGCACGGCTTCCTCGAAGGGACGAACAACAAGCAGCTCGTCGAGGGCACGTTCCCGAAGAGCCGGGGCGTGTACCTGGGCCGCGTGGAGCGGGTGACGCGCGACAGCGTCGTCTGTCTGCTCGAGGCGCCACTCAAGCGCGGAGACGGCCTCGTGTTCGACGCCGGCGACCCGACCAAGAAGGAAGAGGGCGGCCGCGTCTACGACCTGCGCCGCGGCAAGGCGAAGCTCGAGGGCGAAGTCGCGCAGGGCGGCGAGATCGAGATCGTCATGGGCCGCAACGACGTCGACCTGACCAAGCTCCACGTCGGCGACCGCATCTGGAAGACGAGCGACCCGGCGCTCGACCGCCGCCTCCGCACGACGTTCGAGACGGACAAGCCGTACCGCACTTTCCCGGTGTCCGTCACCGTATCGGGCCGCGAGGGCGAGCCGCTGCGCACGATCTGGACCGACACGCAGAAGAACACGACTGTCGTCGTCCAGTCCGATATGCCGCTCGAGCGCGCCATGAATCGCCCGCTCGGCCGCGAGGTGCTGGAGGAGCAGCTCGGCCGTCTCGGCGGCTCGCTCTATCACCTCGGCGAGCTGACTGTGACGCTCGAGGGCGACGTCATCGTGCCCAAGAGCGAGCTGAACCGTATCCGCCGCGAAGCGGTAGTGCAGCTCGAGCCGCTGCGCGACCGCCCGCCGGTGTACGCGAAGCGCGAGGTCGACGCCTACGGCGATGCGCCGCATCCGGCGCCGTCCGTACTTGAAGCGGGCGGCGGACGGCTGACCGTGCTGTGCCGCACGTTGGAGCAGGTGCAGGCGGCCGTAGAGACGGACGCCGCGATGATCTACGCGGACTTCGAGTTCATCAAGCAGTTCCCGGACGCGATCGCGGTCTGCCGCGCGGCGGGCAAGCCGATCGCGCTGGCGACGCCGCGCATCCACATGCCCGGCGAGAACGGCTACCACCGCAACATTCTGAAGCTCGCCCCGGACGCGGTGCTCGTGCGCAACACGGGGGCGCTGTACTTTTACCTGAAGGAACGGATGGAGAATCCGGGCGCCAAGCATCCGACGCTCATCGGCGACTTCTCGCTGAACGTGGCGAACCACAAGACGGTCGAGCTGTTCCGCGAGGCGGGACTCGACTGGGTGACGCCGTCGTACGATCTGAACGTCCAGCAGATGGTAGACATGCTGCGCCTGTCGGACACGTCGCGGCTCGAGCTTGTCATCCACCAGCATATGCCGATGTTCCACACGGAGCACTGCGTGTACTGCACGTTCATGAGCGAAGGGACGGACTTCACCAACTGCGGCCGGCCGTGCGAGGAATCCCGCGCATCGCTGCGCGACCGGATCGGGTTCTCGCATCCGGTACGGGTCGACGAGGGCTGCCGCAACACGGTGTACAATGCGATCGAGCAGTCCGGCGCGGAGTATCTGACGACGTTCCAGGAGCTCGGCGTGCCGTCGTACCGGGTCGAATTCCTCGAGGAGGACGCGGCCAAGGTGCGCGAGGTGCTGGCGCTGTACCGCGCGGCGATGCAGGGCCGGATCAGCGGCACCGAGGTATGGAAAAAGCTGAAGGCGATCAACCAGCTCGGCGTGACGCGGGGACAACTGGTCAAGTAAACAAGATGCCATATATGCCGCCGGGGGGAGGTTCCCCTGGCGGCTGCTTTTTTTACCCGGCCGTTTTGACATTAAATTTACATGCCGTTAATCATCGCCGCATTCTCCCGTGCGCGCACGATGGTACAATGAATGCACGATGCAGGAGCGAGCGGCTGCTGCAAGCGCGCATCGCCGAGCGGACGGCGCATCCATAACGATCAGAGTCGGAGGAGGCTTCTTAATATGAAAATCGCGGTAATCGGCGCAGGCATCGTGGGACTGGCGACGGCGGCGGGGTTTGCGGACCTCGGTCATGAGGTATGCTGCTACGATATCGACAAGGAGAAGCTGGAGCGGATCGCCGCCGGCCAGCTGCCTTATCTGGAGCCGGGGCTCGCGGAGCTGACGAAGCGGGGGCAGGAGACGGGACATCTCCGCTTCGGAAGCGGATCGCTGCCGCTGCCGGGCGACGCGCAGGTGGTGTTCATCGCGGTCGGCACGCCTGCGGGGGACGATGGAGAGATGAGGTTGACGCAGCTGTGGGACGCGGTCGAGCGGCTTGATGCCTGGCCGGCCGGATCGCGGACGGTCATCGCGATCAAGAGCACGGTGCCCGTCGGCACGGCCGAGCGGCTGGAGGCGCGGCTGCGGGCGCGCCTGCCTGCCGGCTGCGCCGTCGACGTCGCGTCCGCCCCGGAATTCATGCGCGAGGGCTTCGCGGTACAGGACTTCGGCGCGCCGACGCGCATCGTCATCGGCTCGGCTTCGCCGGAGGCGGCCGAGACGCTGGAGCGGCTTCACGCAGGGCTGTCTGCCCCGATCGTCCATACGGACCGGCGGAGCGCGGAGCTGGCCAAGCTGGCGGCCAACGCGGCGCTCGCCATCAAGATCTCCTACGCCAACGAGATGGCTGCGCTCGCGGAGCAGACCGGGGCCGACTACCCGGACATCGCCCGCATCTTGGGGCTCGATCCGCGCATCGGCCCGGACTGCCTCGGGGCCGGGCTCGGCTACGGCGGCTCCTGCCTGCCCAAGGATACGCGCGCGCTCGTGCGGCTCGCGAGCGAAGCGGGCGCGCCGCAGACGCTGGCCGCCGCCGCCGTCCGCGCCAACGCGGCGCTGCCGCTGCGCATGGCGCGCAAGCTCGAGTCCGCGCTCGGCGGCCTGTCGCGGCGCCGGGTCGCGCTGCTCGGCCTCGCCTTCAAGCCCGGCACGGCCGATCTGCGCGAGGCGCCGTCGCTGCGGCTCGTCGCCGTGCTCAAGAAGCGCTATCCCGGCATCGCGCTGACCGCGTACGATCCCGCCGCCGAAGGCGGCGCCATGAAGCGTCAGCTGCCGCCGGGCCTGGCGCTGTGCGCGACGGCCGAGGAGGCGCTGCGCGGCGCGGATGCCGCGATCGTCGTGACCGAATGGCCGGCTTTCCGCAAAATTTCGGCAGAAGACTACAAAAGCTGGATGACCCGGCCTATAATATTAGATGGGCGCAATTGCCTGGACGCCGACGCTTTGAACGCGGACGGGGTCGTATGCATCGGGGTCGGGCGCTTGCCTTGCGCGCCTGCCGTATCGCCTATGACACCTGTACCGCACGACGCATCGGTTCCGTCCGAGCCGCTTGAGCCCGTCATTTCGACCGGAATGACCTATTTTCGCGACGAGGATCGTGAATTATACGGTTAGCCGACAGATAGAGAGGATGCCTGTCTCATGAAAGTCCGCAAGGCCATCATACCCGCAGCGGGTCTCGGCACCCGCTTCCTGCCTGCCACGAAGGCGATGCCGAAGGAAATGCTGCCGATCATCGACAAGCCCGGCATTCAATATATTGTCGAGGAAGCCGTCGCTTCCGGCATCGAGGACATCATCATCGTCACCGGCAAAGGCAAGCGCGCGATCGAGGATCACTTCGACAGCTACTACGAGCTTGAGGAGAACCTGCGCCAGAAGGGCAAGTTCGACCTGCTCTCCGAGGTGCAGCATGCGAGCGAGCTCACCGATATTCACTACATCCGTCAGAAGGAAGCCAAGGGTCTCGGCCATGCCATCTGGTGCGCGCGCAACTTCATCGGCGACGAGCCGTTCGCCGTGCTGCTCGGCGACGATATCGTCCGCTCCGAGACGCCGTGTCTCAAGCAGATGATAGACGTTTACGATGAGGTGAAGAGCAGCGTGCTCGCGGTCAAGCGCGTGCCGGAGGAGGAGATCTCCCGCTACGGCATCGTCGATCCTGCGGAGGGCGCCGATCTCGGACGGGATGTCATCCCTGTCAGGGGCGTCGTCGAAAAGCCCGCAGCGGACCGCGCGCCGTCGAACATCGCGATTATGGGCCGCTACATCTTGACGCCTGCCATCTTCGGGCTGCTCGAGACGCAGGATACCGGCGCCGGCGGCGAGATCCAGCTGACCGATGCCATCTTCCGGCTGCTCCAGCAGGAGCCCGTATACGCCTATGCGTTCGAAGGCGATCGCTACGACACGGGAGAGAAGCTCGGCTATCTCAAGACGATCGTCGACTTCGCGCTGGACCGCCCGGATCTCGGCGACGCGTTCAAGGCGTATATCGAGAGCAAGCTGCGCAGATAGCGAGGCTTCGCCTGCGCCTGTTCGTCGGCACCACCACAGCAACGCCATATCGATCTATAACGCGTGAAGCACACGCCGCTTGTCTCCGTACGGGGACGGCGGCTTTTTGCGTTCATTTTATTTTTTGGAGGATGGTTAATATGGTTAAGAGACATGAGGATATTCAAGGAGGCAAAACCCCAGGCAAGGGTGGGGGGAAACCAGTTGGCAGGATTGGCGGCAATACGGGCGGTAGGGTTAGTGGCAATACAGGTGATAGGATTGGAGGCAGTACGGATGACAGGATTGGCGGCAATACGGGCGGTAGGGTTAGTGGCAATACAGGTGATAGGATTGGAGGCAGTAGGGATGACAGGATTGGCGGCAATACGGGCGGCACGTTGAGCGGCAATACAGGAGTCAATCTAAGCAGCCATGCAAGCGGGACTTCCGTCGCCAATCCGTCGTCAATCGTCGCGGCTTTTATCGAGCGGCAGAGGAGTTCCGCAAAAGGTCAGCGCCTGGAGATGCTGAATCGGGACTTAAGCGGCACGATCAAACTGTTGACCGATATCTTGCTGCCTGTGTTCGGGACGCTTGAGGGCTTCCATCTGGAGTATGAGATTGTGAGCGCGACCGGGGTCAAACTATATGCCGACATCTACTACGAGCCGCTCGGTCTCGTGTTCGAGTGCGACGGCTACGTGCCGCATGTGGAGCTGATGACGCGGGACCGTTTCTCCTTCGAACGCATGCGCATGCGTTCGTTTGCGCTGATCGGGTACAAGTATGTGCCTTTCAGCCGGGACGAGATGGACAAGAAACCGGAGATGTGCAAGAGGGCGGTATATGAGCTGTTGGGACGTTATGGAAGTGGTGGAGACCAACTATTAGGTTTGCCGGTATATATGCGTGAAGTGGTGAGGAATGCCGCTTCAGGCGCAAGTTTTACCCAGAGAGAAGCTCGCGAATGGCTGCTGTTGCAGCAGGATAAGACTCGCAGCGTTTTGCGGGATATGTTAAAGGAAGGCTGGATCGAATTGGTTGGAGGCAGCGAAAAGCGAAATCATCATTACCGATTAGGTGTAAAGGGACGGGGGTTGCTTGGGGGCAACGTACTAATTAAACGATAAGCGAGATACACCGATAGAATCGTGTAACAGAGGCATTTTGAGGCTGCAGAGGCGGAGATACACGATAGAATCGTGTAACGGAGGCGTTTTGGGGCTGCGGATGCGGAGATACACGATAGAATCGTGTAACGGAGGCGTTTGGGGACTGCGGACGCGGAGATACACGATAGAATCGTGTAACGGAGGCATTTTGGGGCTGCGGATGCGGAGATACACGATAGAATCGTGTAACGGAGGCGTTTGGGGACTGCGGACGCGGAGATACACGATAGAATCGTGTAACGGAGGCATTTTGGGGCTGCGGATGCGGAGCTACACGATAGAATCGTGTAACGGAGGCGTTTTGGGGCTGCGGATGCGGAGATACACGATAGAATCGTGTAACGGAGGCGTTTTGGGGCTGCGGACGCGGAGATACACGATAGAATCGTGTAACGGAGGCATTTTGGGGCTGCGGATGCGGAGATACACGATAGAATCGTGTAACGGAACCTTTCTGAGCGAACGTTTTGTCAGACTTGGGCGGCCCGCTGTCCTCGACAAGTCATAGTCAAAACTTAACACACATCTTCGCCCGAAAACGCCGGCGTTCGCCTTTCCCCCCGCAGCGATTTCCTGTAGACTAGGGGTAAACGCCGTGGAGGAACGCATGATCGCATTTTCGGATATGTATGCTGCTTGGCGGCACGTATTCAAGCTGGACCCGGACCGGGAGATCCCGGACGAGGCGCTGGAGCTGATATGCCTGTCCGGCACGGACGCTATAATAGTCGGCGGGTCGAGCGGCATCACCTACGACAACACGGTGGAGCTGCTGGCGCGAATCCGCCGCTTCGAGGTGCCCTGCGCGCTGGAGCTGACCGGTGCGGACAGCGCCGTGCCCGGGTTCGACGGGTACTTCGTGCCGATGGTGCTGAACGCCGGAAGCACGGAGTGGCTGGTCGGCCGACAAGCCGAGGCGCTGGCGGAGTATGGCGCGTTCATGCCGTGGGAGCTCACCGCAGGTCAGGCATACCTCATCCTGAACGGCGAGTGCACGGCGGCGACAGTTACCGAGGCCAGGACGCAGCTCGAATCGGACGAAGTCGTCGCTTACAGCCAGCTGGCCGATCGGCTCTGGCGAGCGCCCGTGCTGTACATGGAGTATAGCGGCATGTTCGGCGATATGGCGCTGGTTCGGCGGGTGCGCGACAGTCTGCAGCAGGCGAGACTGTTCTACGGCGGCGGCATCGCCACGCCCGAGCAGGCGAGAGCGGCGGCGGAGTCGGCGCATACGATCGTCGTCGGAAATGTGATTTACAGCGATCTGCGAGCGGCGCTCGCGACGGTCGGCGCGGTCAAGCGTGCGGCCTGTGCGGGAGGCGGCGTCTAGCGCAGAAGCCTCCAGAAGGCGCCATGCCCGGATGTTCGATCCTGACGCATAGCCCTCCGGAAGCTTGATTCTGACGCAGAATCTGTCTTATGAAGAGACGCAGGATCCGGATGGTCCGATGTCGAGTGCGATGCGCGTGTGATTCCTCCGTCCACCCTCTTTAAGCTACAAAAGCAAAGGAGCGTTATCATCATGTTTTTTGAACCGGCGCAACCGTTGTCCGAGACGACGATGTTCAATATCGATGAAGCCGTGAACCGGCTGAATCCCAAGCAGCGCGAAGCGGCCGTCGCCACGGATGGCCCGCTGCTCATCATGGCCGGCGCAGGCAGCGGCAAGACGCGCGTGCTCACGCACCGCATCGCCTATCTGATCGCCAAGCGCATCGCCGCACCGTGGAGCATCCTTGCCATCACCTTTACCAACAAGGCGGCCCGCGAGATGCAGGACCGGGTGTCCAAGCTGATCGGCGCGAGCGGGCGGGACGTATGGGTGAGCACGTTTCACTCGATGAGCGTGCGTATTCTGCGGCGGGATATCGAGCGGATCGGGTTCGGCTCCAACTTCAGCATCCTCGATTCTGCGGACCAGCTGTCCGTCATCCGGGGCGTCATGAAGGAGCAGAACATCGACACCAAGAAGTTCGAGCCCAAAGCCGTGCAGGCGATGATCAGCGGCGCGAAGAACGAGCTGCTGTCCCCCGAGCAATACGAGGCGCGCGCGGGCGACTACTTCCAGACGCTCGCAGCCAAGGTGTACACGCAGTACCAGCGCCGTCTGAAGGCGAACAACTCGCTCGACTTCGACGATCTCATTTTGCTCACGATCCAGTTGTTCCGCGAAGTGCCCGAAGTGCTCGAGTTTTATCAGAACAAGTTCCGCTACATTCACGTGGACGAGTACCAGGATACGAACAAGGCCCAGTACATGATCTGCAAAATGCTGGCCGCGAAGCATCACAATATCTGCGTCGTCGGCGACAGCGACCAGTCGATCTACCGCTGGCGGGGCGCGGACATCACGAATATTCTCAACTTCGAGGCCGACTATCCCGAAGCGCGCACGATTTTGCTGGAGCAGAACTATCGCTCGACTTCCAACATTCTCGAGGCTGCCAACCAGGTCATCAAAAACAACATGGGCCGCAAAGCCAAAAACCTGTGGACGGACAGCGCGGGCGGGGACAAGATTACGGTGTACCAGGGCGACTCCGAGCATGGGGAAGGCTACTTCGTAGCGAACGAGATTCGCAAAAATAGGCAGAACGGCCGCCGCTTCGACCATCACGCGATTTTGTACCGTACGAACGCCATGTCCCGGGTGATGGAGGAAATTCTGATCAAGTCGGAGATTCCGTATCAGATCGTGGGCGGCACCAAGTTCTACGATCGCAAGGAAATCAAGGACATCCTCGCCTACTTGCGCCTGATCTCGAATCCGGACGACGACATCAGCCTGAACCGCATCGTCAACGTGCCCAAGCGCGCGCTCGGCGATACGACGATGGGCAAGGTGCAGGAGGAGGCGCAGCGCCAGGGCATCTCCATCTACAAGCTGATCAGCCAAGGCGAAGGTCTGCTCGGCGACGGGCTCTACCATCTCGATATCCAGGCCCGGGCCAAGGCGGCGCTCTCCGAGTTCAGCGCACTGATCGCGAATCTGACCGCGATGGTCGAATATTTGTCCGTGACCGAGCTTACGGAGAAGATGCTGGAGCTATCCGGTTACCGGATGGAGCTGCAGCGAGAGAATACGATCGAATCCCAGGCTCGTCTGGAAAATATCGAAGAGTTCCTCTCCGTCACGCAGGAGTTCGAGAACCGCAACGAGGACAAGTCGCTCGTCGCCTTCCTGACCGATCTGGCGCTGATCGCGGACATCGATTCGATGGGCGACGAGGAAGGCAAAGAAAAAGGCGACGCCGTCGTGCTCATGACGATGCACAGCGCCAAGGGACTGGAGTTCCCTGTCGTGTTCATCGTCGGCATGGAGGAGGGAATCTTCCCCGGCAGCCGGGCGTTCATGGACAACGACGAGATGGAGGAGGAGCGGCGGCTCGCCTACGTCGGCATCACGCGCGCGGAGAAGAAGCTGTATCTCACCTGCGCGCAGAGCCGCCTGCTCTACGGACGCACGGCTGCGAATGCGCCGTCGCGCTTCCTGGGCGAGATCCCGGATAGTCTGAAGGAGGCACCCGAGATGCCGGGCGGCCGCATCGGCGGCTCGTACGGCGGTTTCGGATCGCGGCTTGGCGGCGGCGGGCGCGGGCCGGGGGCGGGCGGCGGCTTCGGCGGCGGCGCATCCGCGGGCTTCGGCGCCCGGCCGCAGGCGGGTGGCTTGGGCGGCAGCGCGGGCGGGTTCGGCGCTCGGCCGCAAACCGGCGGCGCCTTCGGGGCCCGCCCGGCGGCGGGCTCGGCGCCGGCCAGCTACGGCGTCGGCTCGCGACCGGCCGCGGCTCCCCAGCCTGCGGCCGGCGGAGGCCAAGGGCTGTCCGTCGCCGCCGGCGACAAGGTGCAGCACGCCAAGTGGGGCGTGGGCACGGTTGTCGCCGTGAAGGGGAGCGGCAACGATACGGAGCTGCAGATCGCTTTCCCCGCGCCCGTGGGAGTTAAGCGCCTGCTCGCGGCGTTCGCGCCCGTGACCAAGATCTAACGGGCATTGCGGCCTGCGGCGGGAGGGTAACTGCAGATTTACAGCTATTATCGGATTCAATCTCCCGCTTGCAGGCAACAATTGCATACATGCGGCCAATTGTCCGCCCGGCGTGATTCCTGCGCTGTCCCGCCAACCGGATTCAAGCCGCGGCTCCGCCCGACAGTTTGCGCCGACAACAAAAAAAGCCGCCGCACCTTATGCGGCGCAGCGGCTTTTCCTTTTACATAAAACTTAGTGATAGCCCGGCAGATGCGTGTCCGGATCTTTCAGGGCATTGAGAATGTCCATATGGATGAGATGCCTGCGCGTCTCCTCCGTGCCGATCCTGAACACCATGCGGTAAATGCCCAGTATCTGCTCGTTATACTTGACCGTCGACGGATCGTGATCCGCAGACTTGTAAGGAATCATGGCCCGCAGGTGCATGACGTTGTCGTTCTGCGCACGCTTGGCGAACAGCGCCATCAGCTGATCGATCTCACTGGCCGTCGCGAGTACGGACAGCTGGTCGGTCGTATGGTCCTCATCTCTGGTGACCGTGCCCGCAGAGACGGACACGTAGTAGATCTCCTTGACAGGCGACTCGCGCCTTTCCTGCGTATCGCTATATCGATCCGTTTGGTTATCCATATTTAGCCCTCCCGTATATTGCGGTTGTTCCTTTTTTACACGATAATCGGGACGCTTGAATCAAACATGCTTCACCATCCCCCCGGCGCGCCGGGCAAACAAGAGAGGCCGATGACCATGACGGAGCCGCTGCAGCGGATGAGACAGCTCGTGGACGAGCTGAATGTTCACGTCCGCCGCTACTATACCGAGGACAATCCCTCGATCAGCGATCGCGAGTACGATCTGCTGTACGACGAACTGGTGCTGTTGGAAAAGGAGACGGGAACCGTACTCCCGGATTCGCCGACGCATCGAGTGGGCGGGGAGATACTGAAGGGCTTCGAGCCTCATCGCCATATGGCCAGACTGTGGAGCCTGGACAAGGCGCAGGACGTAGAGGACCTCCAGGCGTGGGCGCAGCGCGTGGCCAAGCTGGTCGCGGACTACAATACGCGCAACCCGGAGACGCCGCTGCCGCCGCCGGAGTATGTCATCGAGCAGAAGTTCGACGGACTGACGCTGAATCTGACCTATGCGAACGGCGAGCTCGTCCAGGCCGCGACGCGCGGCAACGGCGTCGTCGGCGAGGGCATTCTCGCGCAGGTGAAGACAATCCGCTCGATCCCGCTGTCTATACCGTACCAAGGCGGGCCGATCGAGATCCAGGGCGAGGGCATCATGCGTCTGTCCGTGCTGGAGAACTACAATCGTACGGCGGCCGAGCCGCTCAAGAACGCCCGCAACGGCGCCGCAGGCGCGCTCCGCAACCTCAATCCGGCCGTCACCGCTTCGCGGAAGCTGGACGCTTTCTTTTATAATGTCGGCTACTCGGAGGCGTCGGGCGTCTCCTTCACGAATCATCGCGAGATACTCGCCTTCCTGCGGGACAACGGACTGCCCGTCAACGCCTTCGAGCGATATTACGACAATATCGAGGAAGTTGCGGAGGAGCTGAACGCCATCGTCGTGTTCCGGCACGAGCTGGACTATCTGATCGACGGGGCCGTCGTCAAGGTGACCGATCTGCGCACGCGCGAGGCGCTCGGGTACACGGACAAGTTCCCGCGCTGGGCGGTCGCCTTCAAGTTCGAAGCCGAGGAGACGACGACGGTGCTGGAGTCCGTCTCCTGGGAAGTCGGCCGCACCGGCAAGGTGACGCCGCTCGCACGGGTCGAGGCCGTCGAGCTGGCCGGCGTGACCGTGCAGAACTGCACGCTGAACAATATCGGCGACATCGCGCGCAAAAACCTGACGCATGCGCTCGGCACACGCGTCTTCATCCGCCGCTCCAACGACGTCATTCCCGAGATTCTCGGCAAGGCGGACGAGGAGCCGGGGCTGGAGATCGCCGTACCGGAGGTCTGCCCGGCATGCGGGACGCCGCTGGAGCTGCGCGGGGCGCATCTGTTCTGTCCGAACCGGCTCGGCTGCCGGCCGCAGATCGTAGGCAGGATCACGCACTTCGCCTCGCGCGACTGCATGGACATCGAGACGTTCAGCGGCAAGACGGCCGGACAGCTGCTGGCGGCGCTGGACGTGCGCGATCCCGCGGACCTGTACGAGCTGCAGTTCGACGACCTGGTCAAGCTGGAGCGCTTCGGGGAAAAGAAGGCGAACAACCTGCTGGCCTCCGTCGAGAAGTCCAAGACACGCGAGCTGGCCGCCTTCCTGAACGCGCTCGGCATTCCGAACACGGGCAAGGCGACCGCGCGCACGCTCGCCGACCACTACGGCGACCTCGACCGGCTGATGGCGGCCGAGGCCGAGGAGCTGGTCACGCTGCCCGACATCGGCGGCATCGTGGCCGAGAGCATCGCGGGCTTCTTCCGCGACCCGCTCATGCAGCAGAGCATCGCCCGCATGCGCGCCGCGGGCGTGAAGGCCGAGTCCGACCGTCCTGCGGCGCAGGTGGCGGATGCGAGTCATCCGCTGTTCGGCAAGACGGTCGTCCTCA
Source organism: Cohnella sp. 56 (assembly GCF_037963805.1). NCBI lineage: Bacteria > Bacillati > Bacillota > Bacilli > Caryophanales > Paenibacillaceae > Cohnella > Cohnella sp. 56. Next base: position 644,775 of record NZ_JAZDQE010000003.1, read on the forward strand.
CCGGCACGCTCAGCCTGCTCACGCGCGACGAGGCGTCGAGGCGGCTGGAGACGCTCGGTGCCAAGGTGTCCGGCAGCGTCTCCAAGAAGACCGATCTCGTCATCGCCGGCGAGAGCGCGGGCAGCAAGCTGACCAAGGCGCGCGATCTCGGCGTCCCTGTGCTGGAGGATGAGCGGGAGCTGTTGAAGCTGCTGGGTTTGGAGATGCCCGACGTTTAACTTTGCGATTGCTTCCATTGCTGTGCATGGCCCTTCCGATGAATGCGGGAGGGCCTTTTTAGTGTCATTGGCCTCTTTAAAGCGACACACTTGTCATTTTTTGTGCGAAGGGAGCGCCAGCCATGTCCCCGAAGGTAACGAGCGAGCATCGCGAGGGAAAACGAAAAGAAATTTTGGACGCCGCCATGCGGGTGTTCATACGGCAAGGCTATCAGGCGACTACGATGAAGGATGTCGTGGAGGAGAGCGGCCTTAGCGGGGCGGCGTATATTTGTACTCCGCGAGCACGGAGGGGATGCTGCTTGCGAAGATCGAGGAGATCGACCGCGCCAACGACCGCCAGGTCGGCGAGCTGCTGTCGCAGCATCCGACCGTATGGGCGGCGCTGGAGTCGTTGTTCGACCATCTGCAGGACGAACTGATTCCTGTGAGCGAAGGGATGATCCCCGTTCTGTACGAGACGAGGATGGCGGGCTGGCGCAAAAAAAATACGGGGACCTGATGCAGACCCGCTACAGGCAGGCGGCGGAGCGAACCGTGCAGATGCTGCAGGCAGGCGTGAAGCGGGGACAGTTCGAGCCGCTCGTCCCGCTCGATACGGCGGCACGCATGTTCATCTCGCTCAAGGGCGGCATCATGGCCGACGCCGCGCAGTTCGGAGCCGACGGCGCGCGCACGGACGCTCAGATCGTCGCTTTCAAGGAAACGTTCAAGCATCTGCTCGGCCTTCGGGAAGCAGGGGTGGGAGAATGAGAGAGCTTATCCGCAACCGCAGCTTCGTGCGCCTGTTTCTGGCGACGATCACCTCGCAGTTCGGCTCCGTGGGACTACTCGAAGCGACCGATGTGTGGGTATATCTCGCTTTTGTTTTTCTCGTCGGATTCGCGATGGCGCCCGTCAATATCGCGTTGGGCGGATGGCTGCCGTCGCTGATCGAGAGCCGCCAGCTGGGACGCGTGTCCGCCTTGTACGATCCGCTGCTGATGGCGGGACAGGCAGCGGCGCTGGCATGGTGGCTTGGCTGTATCCCGGTGCGGGCGGCTTGCGCGAGATCTATGGCGCGTTGTTCGTTATTCTACTGCTCGCCTTCGTATTCTACGGGCTGACGCTGCCTAGATTTAGCCGTCGTCTGAAGTCGGGCGAGGCAGTAGAGTGAACTAAGGCCGCTTTCTTCCGATAAATTCGGAGGATGGCGGCCTTTTCCTAATTATGAATGTTTGATGCGGCGTCTTGCGAGGAACTGCTTGTATTGAAAGTAAAGCGTGCAGCCGACGCAATAGCCGAGCAGTGCGGCTCCGGCTGCGGCAAGCAGCATAGCGGTGAATGCGTATCCCGCGACGGTCCAGCCCAGCGAGAAGCTGATAGCCGCCAGACTCAGGAAAATGACCGCGAGCGCATTGTTGAAGCGGGCCAGCTCCTGGGCCTGCGTTTCTTTGCCGGCGACCGAGAGCCAGGGCTTTGCCAGTCTTATGAACACATTATACTTGCCCTGCGTGGCAAGCCCGACGACCTGGATCGCCCACAGGGCGGTCAATAGCCAGAGCGGCGCGAACCAAAAGGACAACAGAACCACAACAACGATACCGCTCTGGTTCGATTTAATATAGGGCATAGGTACCTCACGCATGAACGTGCCCTCCTTAATGAATTCAGATATTTTAAAACCAACTTAATCTATGGGGATTTATTAGTCAATCGTGTTTTTAGAATACAAGTATTTACAGTTGATTTTCTCGCCGCGGCTTGATATATTAGTACTCGCCCCTTCGAGGGGACAGGCCGTAGCGAGGCTGAGGCAAACAACTTCTTCAAAAGAATTTGTTGACAAGCCCGGACGAACCTGATAAAGTTAACTGCTGTTGGCTCGAAGAACTTGAGGGTTCGAAGGTCGGCGATAGTGAACAAGATTGCTCCTTGAAAACTGAACATCGAGCGTTAAAACAAACGGACGCTGAAGCCTTTCGGGGTGGAAGCAAAAGTTATACCAGCAATGAAATGAGCAAGTCGAACTACCCTGGTGCGTTTGACTGTCGTCGTTTCTAACGAAACGTCTTTCGTCAAAAGCACTTTTATGGAGAGTTTGATCCTGGCTCAGGACGAACGCTGGCGGCGTGCCTAATACATGCAAGTCGAGCGGATCTTGTTTGGGAGCTTGCTCTCGAACTTGGTTAGCGGCGGACGGGTGAGTAACACGTAGGCAACCTGCCCTTCAGACTGGGATAACATTCGGAAACGAATGCTAAGACCGGATAGGCAGCGAGGTCGCATGACCTTGCTGAGAAACACGGAGCAAT